>CALYAO010000067.1 GCA_944393605.1 uncultured Clostridia bacterium | reverse complement strand
GGCGTTGATGTCGCTGCCGAGCTCCCGCCGTACCGTCACGGTGATGTGCCGGTTTGCCAAGACTTCCTGAAAGTGTGCGATCGCCTTGGGGTTGGTACGTTCCATCGCCCGCTCTGCCACCGGGTTCACGGGGATGAGATTCACATGGCACAGCATGCCGCGCAGAAGACCGGCCAGCGCCAAGGCGCACTCGTGGGTATCGTTCACCCCGCCCACCAGCGCATACTCAAAGCTGATACGGCGGGAGGTGGTTTCTGTATAGCTGCGGCATGCCTCCATGAGGGATGCCAGCGGGTATTTGCGGTTTATTGGCATGAGCCGGGAGCGCATCTCTGAAAATGGCGCATGCAGGGAGATGGACAGCGTGATGGGCAGCTTTTCCTTCGCAAGATCATAGATCCGGTCCACGATGCCGCAGGTGGAAAGGGAGATGTTGCGGTAGCTGATACCCAGCCCCTCTGTATCATTGACCAATTTGAGGAATTTGATAACCGCGTCATAGTTGTCCAGCGGCTCGCCCATGCCCATCAGGACGATATGCCCAATGCGTTCGCCGAGGTCACGTTGTGCTGCCAATAGCTGGCCCACGATTTCCCCCGGTGAAAGGGACCGCACCAGGCCGCCCAGCGTGGAGGCGCAAAAGGTACAGCCCATCCGGCACCCCACCTGGGAGGATACGCAGATGGACAATCCGTGCTTGTATCGCATGACGACGCTCTCCACTGTCTCGCCGTCCCGCAGACGGAATAGGTATTTGACCGTGCCGTCCAGCTTGGATACCAATTTGGTGTCAATCTCGGGCAGGCCAACCATAGCAAGGTCAGTAAGCTTCTCCCGCAGCGGTTTGGATAGATCGGTCATCTCCGCAAACGAGGCGACGCCCCGGTAGAGCCAGGCATAGATCTGCTTGGCACGAAAGGGCTTTTCTCCGATGCCTGCCACCCAGGCACCCAGCTCCTCGCGGGAGAGATCCAGTAAACAAATGGGTTCCACAGCGTTCTCCTTTATGTCTTACGGCATGCGCCGCAGTTTGCAGATGAAAAAGCCATCGCTTTGGTGCACATGGGGATACAGTGTCATGCGCCCCGTTTCCATGCCGGGTATCTGTGGCACGGGGTCGGGGACAAACGTGGGGTTGTCCGCCAAAAAGGCGTCTACTACGTCATCATTTTCTGCTTCGTTGATGGTGCAGGTGGAATAGACAAGCGTCCCACCCGGTTTCACATAACGGGCCCCGGTGCGAAGAATGGCGGCCTGAGCAGCGCGGATGTCCACGATCTTTTCGGGCGTCATCCGGTATTTGATGTCGGGCTTGCGCCGAAGGATACCCAGCCCCGAGCAGGGAACATCCAGCAGCACTCTGTCGGCCGTGTTTTCGAGCCGGGGGTCAAACTGCGCGGCATCCATCACCGCGGCGCGGATACTGGTGTGTCCCAGCCGATGGGCCGCCTGCGCAATCATGCGGCACCGTTCGGCGTGAATATCAAAAGCGAGCACTTCGCCGGTGTCGTCCATGCACTCTGCCAGTTGGGTGGTCTTGCCGCCCGGCGCGGCACACAGGTCCAGCACGCGGCTGCCTGGCAGGGGCGCGAGCGCAAGCGCAGGCAGCTGGGCACTCTGGTCCTGAATGGTAAACAGGCCCGCCTGATAGGCGGGATGCCGCTCCAGGTTGCCGCCCCCCTCCACAAACAGGCCGACGGGGGAGAGCGGCGTTTCCTGCATGGTCATCCCATCAGCCGCAAGCTGCGCGGCCAGCGCATCTCGGCCAATTTTCCGCGTGTTGCACCGGATGGTCATGGGAGGCCGAGCATTGTTGGCAGAGAGCAAGCCTTCCGTGAACGCCTTCCCATACTGCGACAGCCATGCCTCCACCAGCCAAAGCGGATGGGAAGTGGTGCGGGACAGCCGCTGCGCATCGGTTTCTTCCGAATAGGCGGGCGCGCTGCGCAGATAACTGCGCAGGATGGCATTCACAAATCCTGCCGAGCCGCCGTGCCCATACTTTCTGGCCAGCTTAACGCTTTCGTTTACCGCCGCCGAAGCGGGGATCTTATCCAAGAATTTGAGCTGATACAGCCCCAGGCGCAGGATATTTCGAATCATGGGAGCGATCTTCTTGAGCCGCACGGACGAAAGCACACGAATGTCCGCATCCAGCGCAAGCCGGTAGGTCGTCACGCCGTACACAAGTTCCTTGACCAGCGCGGCATCTGCCGCTCCTGCCCGTTCCATCTGGTTCTGATAGGCAATATTGAGATAGGTATCCTCCCGGTCCATGCTGGCGAGGATGTGCAGGGCGGACTCCCGTGCTGGCGTCATAGGCGCACCCCTTCACTGATATGGCATATTAACCTCTATATTATAGCTCGTTTTTGACCTGGTGTCAAGGGATTTGGGAGGGCGCGGAACCCATTCGGGGTTTGGGCATATACTGGTTATAGGTATGTTGCATCGTGTTGGAAGAAATGGTGCGGCAATATATCGTGTCAAATGGGGTGCATAGCGCCGGGGAATGCCGGGCGGGATGCGCGCCGATTTGGCGAAAATATCGGAAAGCTTACAGAGAGGATGTTAAGTATGCAAAATGAGTTTGAACATTCGCCGTATGTCGTTTGGCACCCATCCATCGTGTCGGGGCCGGAAAAGGCGGATTGCTGTCGTTGTCATAAGAAGCAGGAGGACTGGGAATGCAAATCACCCTGCCACTGCGAAAGTGAGCACAAGTGCCCACCGCCACGCCCGCACGAGCCATGTCAGTGCTGCTGTTTCTGCTGCTGTCCTGGGCCACGCGGTCCGAAGGGTGCAACCGGCGCCACTGGCCCCATGGGGCCGCAGGGCACGCAAGGTCCAGCGGGTGCTACCGGCGCAACCGGTGCACAGGGGATTCAGGGACCAGCCGGTCCTGCGGGTGCTACTGGGGCGCGCTGAGATGGATGACAATGGGACAAGCTTTGGGTAAAAAACGGACAACTTGGGGACAGTAGGTCAAAATCTGATAAAAAAGTGAAAAAAAGTGTAAGACGGAGCGCCTCAGAGGTTTGTTATAATGAGTGTGCACAATAGGAAAGGGAAGATGCCTCCCCATGTGGGAGGGCAGCAAGGGATTTTAGTCTGTAAAGGGGAGCCTATCATGAGTAAAGCGAAGAGCGTTGCGCTCGAACGATCATTGCAGCTGCGGGATCAAAAACCGCTGCTCAAACGAATGCTATCCTACCGGGATATGTATCTGATGATGATTCCGGGATTGGCGTTTTTGTTGCTGTTTCAGTATGGCCCGATGTATGGCGTCGTGATCGCATTCAAGGAGTACAACATTATTGAGGGCATCTGGGGGAGCCCGTGGGTGGGGTTGGCCAATTTTGAGGAGTTCTTCTCCTCTGCTGAGGCGCTTCAGGTTCTCAAAAATACCATCATCATTAGTTTTCTTCGACTGGCGATTACATTTCCCGTCACCATCATTGTATCCCTTATGATCAACGAG
Organism: uncultured Clostridia bacterium; assembly: GCA_944393605.1. Classification (GTDB taxonomy): domain Bacteria; phylum Bacillota; class Clostridia; order UBA1381; family UBA9506; genus CALYAO01. The sequence goes on along the minus strand of CALYAO010000067.1, from coordinate 4,141 downwards.
GTCTCAAACAATGCCTTTAAGCGTGTGATACAGACCATCAGTTACCTGCCGCATTTTATGTCGTGGGTCATTGTGGCGGGTATCGTCATCAATGTTTTGTCACCCAGCACGGGCATCATCAATGCCGCCATCAAAGCATTGGGCGGCGAACCCATCTACTTTATGACCAGTAATTTCTGGTTCCGGCCGGTATTGGTGTTGTCCAGCTTATGGAAGGAAGTAGGCTGGGGTACGGTGCTGTATCTGGCTGCGGTGTCCAACGTGGACGCGGAGCAGTATGAGGCGGCCATTGTGGACGGCGCGACCCGGTTTCAGCGCATCCGGCACATCACGCTGCCGGCGCTGTATCCCGTTATGACCATCCAGCTCATCCTGAGCATGGGCACCATTATGAATGCGGGCTTTGACCAGGTCTTTAACCTGTACAACGAGATGGTGTATGAGACGGGCGATATCATTGATACCTTTGTGTATCGGAAGGGCCTGGTGGAAATGAATTACAGCTTCTCAACCGCCGTGGGGCTCTTTAAGTCGGTTGTGGGCCTTATTCTGACCGTTTCGGTGCATCTGATTACCCGCCGTATCAACGGCGGTGAGTTCGGACTGTGGTAAGGGAGGGGAGAGAGAATGAACCGATTTGATTCCCGGCGGGATAAACTGCTCTCGCTGGTCAATGCGTTTTTGCTGATTTTGCTCGCGTTTACGACGCTCTATCCCTTCTGGGATTTGCTCGTGTTGTCCTTTTCGGACCGCGAGGATGCGCTCAGGATGGGCTTTCGGCTGTATACGGACAACCCGACGCTGTCGGCCTATCAGCAGATCCTGTCCGCGCCTGAGATTGGGCGGAGCTTTTTAAACAGCGTGATCCGTGTGGTGGGTGCGACATGCATCAGCCTGTTCCTCACCGCGCTCACGGCATACCCCCTGTCCAAACGGGATATGCCATTTAATAAGGTATTTACAGGGTTGTTCCTGTTCGCCATGATGTTTACGGGCGGAACCATCCCCACCTATCTGCTGATCAAGCAGCTAGGACTCATTGACTCGCTATGGTCGCTTATTTTGCCCGGTGCGATGGTACCCTATAATCTGATCATCATGCGTAACTTCCTGCGGAGCATCCCAGACAGCTTGGAAGAATCTGCCAAGCTGGACGGTGCATCCAATTTCCGCATCTGGCGGAGCATCATCATGCCGTTGTCCAAGCCCGTTTTGGCGACGGTTGCGCTGTGGGTGGCGGTGGCACAGTGGAACGCCTACTTTGATGCCTTAATTTACATCACGGACCGTTCCAAGTTTGTGGTGCAGGTCATCCTGCGGCGCATCCTGCTGGAAAACCAGATGGATATGTATACCACAGTGGTCAATACGGAGGATATTGCAAGCCTGTCCACCGAGGAAAGTGTCAAGGCAGCGCTGGTCATGGTCAGTACGCTGCCCATCATAGCGGTCTATCCGTTTTTGCAGAAATACTTTACCAAAGGAATCATGTTGGGTGCAGTCAAAGGGTAATGGAAATAGGAATAGATGAAGGAGGAATGGGTTATGTGGAAAAAGGTTGTGGCAGCGGTTGCAGCCATCGTGATGACGGCAGGCGTCATGGCGGGGTGCAGCAACAATGCCGAGCAGACAAATGGAACAGAGGGCGGCAAGATGAAGCTGTCCTGGGCAACGTGGGTGACGGGGCCGGTGGATGAAAACAGCTATGTGGAGCAGGAGCTCGAAAAGCTGTTTCCGGACATCGATTTTGAGTTCCTTTGCTTCGAACGTGCGACGTTCAAGGATCAGCTCAATACGCGTATTGCGGGCGGCGATATCCCCGATATCATCTATCGCACCTTTGCGGACGAGCTGACAGAGTTTGCCAAGCAAAAGATCATTGCAGAGGTGCCCTATGAGCTCATCAAAGAGAACGCACCCAACATCTTCAATGCGACCATTGATTACGGCACCGAGGTTTGGTTTGCCACCATGTATGAAGGCAAGAACTATGGCGTGCCGGCGATGAACTTGGATCAGACCTATCCGTCCTGCAATGGCTGGCGGATGGACTGGCTGGAAAATGTTGGAATCACCAAGGTTCCAGAAACGTTAGAAGAGTATGAAGAAGCATTTGACAGATTTGTCAACAACGACCCCGACGGCAACGGTGTCAAAGATACCTATGCCATGACGGCACGTGGGATGGATCAGATGTACTGTGCATTCACCAGCTTCTTTATGGCAAACGGTGCCATGAGCAAAGGCTGGATGACTGCGGAGGACGGTACGGTGACCGAGGCGTCCCTCACACAGGGCGCGCGGGATACGCTGGAGCTGCTGGCCAAGTGGTATCAGGCCGGGTACATCGATCCTGAATTCGTTACCACCGACGGCAAGATCTTCGAGCAGAAGTGGAACAACAGCAAGGTCGGATTTGCGGAGAGCCAGTGGTATCAGCTGGGCGCACCCAACGGCGGCCTGTACAAGGGCGTGACCACGGTGACCCCCGATGCGGAGGTCGTGATGGGGCCAGCACCCAAGGGCCCGGACGGGGAGTATGGGTACATGAGCAACGGTAAGATCACCTCCTCGCTGGCATTTGGCGCACATATGGCAGAGCAGCCTGAAAAACTGGCGCGTGCACTCCAGGTCATCGACAAGATCACGTCGGATGTGGAGGTTTATAAGACTTGCACCAAAGGTCAGGAAGGCGTTCACTACGAGTTTGACGAGAAAGGGTATACCATCAAGCTGGAGCCCTATGAGACCACCCAGAAGCTGGGCAGCGTCGGAACGCTGCTGTTTACCTCCTGGGCTGCGACGCCGGAGGTTGCGGCACAGCTGGCGACCACCGATAAGGATGAGCAGACCAAGTTTGCCAAGGACAGCAGTGTCGTAGACGGTGAGGATTACAGCACCTGGATTTATGTGCTGATGACGCCCTAAGACCGGCAGACGTATGAGACCATCACCACCCTGCGCAACCGTGCATTCATTGAGATTATCACCGGCGCGAAGCCCATCGAATACTTCGACCAGTTCGTTGAGGAGTACAATGCAGCCGGCGGCACGGAGATCACAGCACGGGCCAACGAGCTGTATGCGACGGGTCTGCAGCAGATGAGCGAGCTGGATGCGATCATTCGGCAGTAAGAGCGGTTTGGGGGAAACAATGATATAGCCGCAGAGCAAATGGGAATAGGAGCCCCGGTGCAAGGTATGCGCCGGGGCTGTGCGGCAGACAGGAGACTGTATATGGGAATGAAAAAACGAATTTTGGCACTTGTATCGGCAATGGTATTATTGGGCTCGACGCCGGTATGGGCGGAGATTGACTATGAAATTGATGTCAATCAACATATCACCATCCGGGGCATGTCAGGACGGTTGGGGGAGCAGCTTCCGTTGGTGGTTGTGGGACCCGACGGCCAAATCGTGGAGATCTCCCAAGTGACGTCGGGTGCAGATGGTGCCTTTACACACGACTACACCATCGGCGCCGATGCCAAACAGGGGGAGTATCGCGTGATGGTGGGCGGCGAACTGGCCGGCACCTTTACCTACCACGATCCTGACACCGTGATTGCGGCTTTTAACGACGCGGAGGTCGAGACCGTTGAGGAGATCATTCGGACATATGGCTATGCGGTGGGTGTTGCCCTGACGGGAGATTACGCGCGCCTCAAGGACACACTGTCGGTCAAGGAAGCGATTGCTGCGGGCGGTTTTTCGGAGGTGGCCCACATTAAGAATCGCTTTGATGAGGCGGTGGCAGAACAGCTCACATCGGAGCAAACGGCGGCACTGGCGGCTGTCAATGCGGCTGCGCTGGCGGATATGCCCGATCTTTTGACCGAGAACCACCTGACGCTGCGCTTGGATGAGAATACATATTATGCGGGCCTGTCGGACAAGTCCTATGTATACGAGCGGCTGGTTGGCAAGAATTTTGCGGATGTGGAAGCCCTGCGCGCGGAGGTGGACAAGGCCGCTGCAGTCCAGGCGGTCTATGAGAGCACGGAGGCAACCATCGCAGATGTGCTGACAGACAATGCCGCATTCCTTGGTATCGACCTTGCGGCGTATTATACGGGCGTGGAAAATCCAGCCGTGGTGCATAACGCACTCATGGGAGAGCGGCTGGCGGATGAAGAAGCCG
>CALYAO010000066.1 GCA_944393605.1 uncultured Clostridia bacterium | reverse complement strand
ATCAGCAACATGGTGGGTAAACTTGGCCTGGAGGACGATCAGCCCATCGAAGCCAAGATGCTGACGGGCGCCATTGAAAATGCCCAGAAGCGCATCGAGGGCCGCAATTACCAGATTCGAAAGACCGTGCTGCAGTATGATGACGTGATGAACAAGCAGCGTGAGGTGATATACAGCCAGCGGCAGCAGGTGCTGGATGGGGAAGACATCCGCGATAACATCATGAAGATGCTGGACGAATTGGTGGACAATATCGTTAACCGGTATGCCAACGAGAATCTGGCGCCCGATGAGTGGAACCTGGAGGGCATGATTGATTTTGTCGAGACCCTGTTTGTGCCGCAGGGCGAGTTGCGCTACCTGCTGGAAGAAGAGGAGCGGGAGCAGCTGTCCATGGAGGAACTCAAAGAAAAGCTGCTGGAGATTGCACACCGCGAGTATGCTGCCAAAGAGGAGGAGTTTGGCGACGCCATGCGGGAGCTCGAGCGTGTTGCGCTCCTGCAGGTGGTGGACCAGAAGTGGATGGACCACATCGACGACATGGATCAGCTCAAAAACGGCATTGGCCTGCGCGCGTATGGGCAGCATGACCCTGTTGTGGAGTATAAATACGAAGGCTATAACATGTTTGACGAAATGATTGCAAACATCCGGCTGGATACCATCCGCCTGATCTTCCATGCGCACCTGGAGCGCCAGCCCAAACGGGAGATGGTCGCGGAGCCTGTCGCTGCCACCCATGGGGACGGAACGCTGGAGCGCAAGCCCGTGCGCAGCAGTGGGAAAGTGGGGCGCAATGACCCCTGCCCTTGCGGCAGCGGAAAGAAATATAAGAAGTGCTGCGGCGCCAACGATCCCAACGTGGCTGGCGACGAATAAATGACATAGCAGCAAAGCGGGGCGGCCGGAAAAATGGGCGGCCCTGCTTTTATCAAACGATAGGGGTGATTTTTGTGCTGGAATACGATGCATATCGGCTGGACCTGGCAGCGATGCGGGACAGCATCAATGAAATGGGGGATTCACTTTGACATCCCTGCAACCAAGCAGGAGATTGCAGAGCTGGAGGCGCAGCAAAACGATCCCGGCTTTTGGGACGACATGGAAAACTCCCAAAAGGTGCTCCAGCGGCTGAAACAGCTGAAGGACAAGGTGGAGGGCTATGAGAGTCTGCACCAGGAATGGGAGGACCTGACGGCGTTGGTGGAGCTGGCGGACGAGGAAGAGGACTTGTCCTTTTTGGAAGAAGTCAAAGCGGATTTTGAGAAGCTCACGAGTCACCTGGAGACCATGCGGCTGGAGACGCTGCTTTCGGGGCCCTATGATAAGAACAATGCCATCATCTCGCTGCATGCGGGTGCGGGCGGCACCGAGGCACAGGACTGGGCCGAGATGCTGCTTCGGATGTTTACGCGGTGGGCCGAGCGGCGCGGGTTTTCCGTTCAGACACTTGACTATCTGGCGGGGGAAGAAGCGGGCGTTAAGAGCGCGACCATCCTGATAAAGGGGCACAATGCGTATGGCTACGCCAAAAGCGAAAAGGGGGTGCATCGGCTGGTGCGTATCTCGCCGTTTGACTCCTCGGGCCGGCGGCATACCTCCTTTGCATCGGCGGATGTGATGCCCGAAATTGAGGATGATATCGAGGTCAATATCAGCCCCGAGGATCTCAAGGTCGATACCTTCCGTGCCAGCGGGGCGGGCGGACAGCATATCAACAAGACGGATTCCGCCATCCGCATTACACATATTCCCACTGGCGTGGTGGTCTCCTGCCAGACCGAGCGGAGCCAGCACCAGAACCGCGAAAACGCGATGAAGATGCTAAAGGCCAAGCTCTTTGAAATGGCGGAGCGGGAACATAAAGAAAAGATTGAGGATCTAAAAGGTGATATGAAAGACATCGCATGGGGCAGCCAAATCCGGTCCTATGTATTCCATCCGTATACCATGGTAAAAGACCATCGGACGGGGTATGAGGTTGGCAATATTGGCGCTGTGATGGATGGCGATTTGGATGGATTTATCAATGAATACTTGAAACAGGCCAGTATGGGAACGCTGAATTTAAAGTGATCAAAAAAGGACGGGCATTTGCTCCGTCCTTTTTTCGCGGTCTGGTCGCAAAAAACGGCATGTGCTTTAAAGCACATGCCGTTTTCTTTATTATGCCAACTGATACTTGGCAGCAAATTCATCAAAAATCTGCTGGTATTCCGCGGGATTTTCGTACCGGAACGCTTTGGGATCTTTGTGAAGGTCGAAATCGGGCTTCTCGGTCAGAAGCTGTTCCACAGCTGCCGCAATATTGGCACAGTGGTCGGTGATGCGTTCGATGTTCTCCACCATATCCAGATATACGATAGCAGAGTCGATGCTGCACTTCTGTTTGGACAACCGTTCAATGTGCCGAATGCGGATGGTCTGCCGCATGCTGTCCACGACGTTTTCATAGGCGATGAGCCGGTGTGCCAGCTCCAGGCTTTCGGTGGCGTAGGCTTCAATTGCCGTATGTAGTACTTCCCGGGTCGCATCCAGGATCACCTGCAGCTCATGTTGGGCCGCATCCGAAAAACGAAGATTTTCTTTGACTGCGGTGGTATTGAGCTTGAATATATTGTTACAGTGATCACCCACGCGCTCCAAATCGATCAGCACATGGTATAGGCTGGAGGCGAGCTTGTTGTCATACGCGCCCAAGGACTCGTCTGTGATCCGAATAAGATATTGGGTGATATTGGACTCATATAGGTCAATGGCTTCCTCGTTGTCTTCAATTTTGCCATGCTGGGAGGTATCCCGGTTGACGATTGCATTTTGACAGATTGCCAGACTTTCCTCTGCGACATGCGCCATGTTGATGGTCTCCCGCACTGCCTGCGTCACGGCTAGGGGCGGTGTTGAGAGGAAGCGGTCGTCCAGCAGGTTTGTGGTTGCATCCACGGCAGCGTGGTGGTCCGGGATAATGAAGTTTCCGAGCTTCACAAGCTGCTTGGTGAAGGGCAGCAGGATGATCGTATTCACCACGTTAAAGAACAAGTGGAAGTTTGCAATGCCGTGCATGGTAATCGGATCATTCCAGAAAGTGAACCCGATGGTATACTGAATTCCATAAATAAAGACGAGGAACACGACGGTCCCAATGATATTAAAGCACAGGTGAATGACGGCTGCACGCTTGGCGTTTTTGTTGGCGCCGATACTGGAAAGCAGCGCCGTCACACAGGTGCCGATATTTTGCCCCAAAATGATGGGAATTGCTGCAGAACAGGGCACCACACCAGTGGAAGCTGCTGCCTGCAAAATACCGATGGAAGCGGAAGAGGATTGGATGATGGCGGTGACCGCCGTCCCAACCAGAACGCCTAAAATGGGATTGGACAAGCTCTGGAAGAGCTGTTGAAACTCGGGCAAATCCCGCAGAACGGATACCGAGCTTTCCATGGTGTTCATCCCAACAAACAGGATACCAAACCCGGCGATGATGGTTCCGATATTGATGAGTTTTTTGCTTTTGACAAAGAGAATGAAAAACGCACCCACCGCGATGAGAAGCGGCGCAAAGCTGCTGGGCTTTAAGATCGCCAGATACCATGCGGTGGCGTCAATGCCAGAAAGGCTGATGAGCTGGGCGGTCACCGTGGTCCCGATGTTTGCGCCCATGATGACGCCGACGGCTTGGGACAGCCGCATGATACCCGCGTTGACAAAGCCGATCACCATAACGGTGGTGGCGGAAGAGGACTGAATGAGCCCCGTCACAAGCGTACCTGCCAGCACGCCTTTGAAAAGATTGCCCGTCAGAGCCTCAATGATGCGGCTCATCCGATCGCCCGCTGCTTTTTCCAGACCATCCCCCATCATATTCATGCCATACAGAAACAGGCCAAGGCCACCCAGCAGATTGATAATGTTCATGATGCCCATGGTTTGTACCTCCTATGTTTGCTTTGGTATTGGTTACACGCTGTAGATCAGTTCCCGATAGGTGGGGAAGGGCCAGTATTCCTTGTCCACAAGGCCTTCCAGCTCATCCGCGTGTGTCCGCATTTCAGCCATGGTGGTGACGACTTTGTCCCGCATGAATTCCGCGTGCGCAATGAAGTCGCTGTCAAACTGCCCGGCCTGTTCGATGAGGGAAACCAGCGCGTCTGTCGCGCGGTTGAGCGCCTGCATGTGTTCGCTCAGCTTGGTAATCACTTGTTCCTGCATGGTGAGTTCCACGGGGAAGCTGGTTGCTTTGACCGAGTTCACCGAGCGGGCAACTGCATCGAGATATTTCATACAGGCAGGCAAGATTTGGCGGCGCACCATGCCGATCATGGTATGGGCTTCAATGGTGATGATCTTGATATATTTCTCCATCTTGATTTCATACCGGGAGTTGAGCTCCGATAGGCTGTATACGTGGTGCTTTTGGAATACATCGATGGAGGATTTGTAGATAAACGCACGATATGCGTCCACCGAGTTGGAGATGTTGGGCAGGCCGCGACGCGCCGCTTCCTCAACCCATTCCTGGGAATAGCCATTGCCGTTGAAGAGGATGCGCTTGTGCTGCTTGATAATGTCTTTGAGCACTTGGTTGAGTTCGCGGTTAAAATCTTTGGCGCCTTCCAGCCGGTCTGCGATGTCACACAGCGCATCTGCCACCACCGTGTTCAGCACCGTATTGGGGCCCGCTACCGAGGCAGAGGAGGGCACCATCCGGAATTCAAACTTGTTGCCCGTGAAGGCAAAGGGAGAAGTCCGGTTGCGGTCGGTGGAATCGCGGGGCAGGTCGGGCAGCGTGATGACGCCGACGTCCACATTGCCGCCTTTGGCGGTTTTTTTGGTGACGCCCTGTTCAATCTCCTCCAGCACGTCCATCAGTTCATCCCCCAAATAGATGGAGATGATGGCGGGCGGCGCCTCCAGCGCACCCAGCCGGTGGTCATTGCCTGCATTGGCGGCCGATGCCCGGATGAGCTCCGCATGCTCGTCGATGGCCTTGATGACCGCGCATAAAAAGACCAAGAACTGCGCATTTTCCCGCGGCGTTTTTCCAGGATTTAGGAGATTTGTGCCGTCCGGCTTGTTGATGGACCAGTTGTTGTGTTTCCCAGAGCCGTTGAGCCCAGCAAAGGGCTTCTCGTGGAGCAGGCACGCCATGCCATGGTGCGCGGCGATCTTTTTCATGAGCTCCATGGTAATCTGGTTGTGGTCGGTTGCGATATTCACCGTGGCAAAGATGGGCGCGAGCTCATGCTGCGCGGGCGCTGCCTCGTTGTGCTTGGTCTTGGCGGCAACCCCCACCTTCCACAGCTCGTGATCCAGCTCCTTCATAAAGGCGGACACGCGCTCTTTGAGCGTACCAAAATAGTGGTCATCCATCTCCTGGGTCTTGGGCGGCTTGGCGCCAAACAGGGTGCGGCCCGTGAACACCAGGTCCTCCCGTTGGTTAAACAGTGCACGGTCCACCAGGAAGTATTCCTGTTCCGGCCCGCTGGATACCGTGACGCGCTTGGTCTCGGTGTCCCCAAACAGGCGCAGAATCCGAACCGCCTGCACAGACAGCGCCTCCACCGAGCGCAGCAGCGGGGTTTTCTTGTCCAGCGCCTCGCCGGTGTAGGAGCAAAATGCGGTTGGAATGCAAAGCGTCAATCCGCTGGAATCCTGTTTGAGAAAGGCAGGTGAGGTGCAGTCCCATGCGGTGTAGCCCCGCGCTTCAAAGGTGGCGCGCAGGCCGCCCGACGGGAAGCTGGAGGCATCGGGCTCGCCCTTGATGAGCTCCTTGCCCGAAAATTCTGCGATTGCATGCGCCCCGTCGAAGGAGACACTTAAGAAAGAGTCGTGTTTTTCGGCGGTGAAGCCATTTAGCGGCTGGAACCAGTGCGTATAATGGGTTGCGCCGTTTTCCATCGCCCAGTCCTTCATCGCGTGTGCAACCACCTCGGCCACTTGGGAATCCAGATGCAGCCCGTCCCGGATGGTCTGTTTGAGCGCCCGATATGTCCCCTTGGGCAGGCGTTCCTGCATCACTGTGTCATTGAACACGTGACATCCGAACAGATCGGTCATTTTGGTGTTATAGCAATCACAATTTGGCATAATATCCTCCCCGCGTCTCCATTTTCCCGGACAGGTGTCCGATGGTCTCCACGCCGTGCGGCAAAGCGCACAGCATGCTTTTGCCTGCCCAGATGGGCAGGCAAAGTCTCTGGCTTTTATTATATCGTTCTTTTTGCAGGATGGCAACACCCATGCAGAAAAAAATTGCATTTTTTGGCGCATTCAGATGAGCGGCAGGCCCGATGTCGTATGTAGCGCTGTGCGGCAGACTGCGGCATCGGGGGCGGAAAAGCCATCCATATACAGCGCCATGGCGGCCAGCACGGTCTGGGGCTTCAGGTTGGCCTGGCTGCCCGCATGCAGCCGCATGGCAAGGCCCGATCCATCCGCAAGCGGCGTGATGGCCAGGATGTCAGGCCGGATGTCGGTGGGCTTGGTGCCGCGCTTGGTGCGCTTGTCCACCACGATGTCCGCCCTGGCCAAAAAGGCCGCGAGCTGCGCTTCGGACGGGATGCCGCCGGGCAGGGTGACAGTAAAGTCGGCCGCCATGATGTCGGACAGTTGCGCAGAGCAATCGCCGGCTTCCATGCAGTTTGTGACGCGCATCCCGCTGGGCAGGGTGGCGTTCATGGCGGCGATGGCGGTGTCGGGGTCCAGCGGTGCTGTAAAGTCCGCTTCGAGGTATTCGCAGGTGCTCGCAACTCCGACGGACAGGGGCAGGCCAAACCGCATCCTGGGATGGGGATTGAAGCCTTCACTGTATGCCAGCGGCAGGCGGGCGCGGCGGAACACCCGCGTGAACAGCCGAACGAGGTCCAGGTGGGAAATGAACACGGCATCTCCCTCTTTTACGAAGCAAAACCGATATTTAACCACAGAAGCCACCTCCAAACGCACCCTGGATGCCGCACCCTGCACACTGCTCCCGGCAGTTGCGCGTGGTTTCGCCGCGGTATGCCTTTTCGCACTCCCGCTGCAGAAATGCTTTGGTTACCCCCACATCAATGTGGTCCCACGGCAGGATCTCGTCAAAGGACCGTTTGCGCGTGTTGTAAAACGCGGGATCCAGTCCCGACTCTGAGAAGGCGCGCATCCACAGGTCATAGTCAAAGCACTCCTGCCAGCTGTCAAACTTGGCGCCCATCCGGTGCGCCGCGAGCAACACGCGCGACAGCCGCCGGTCCCCCCGCGCGAAGACGCCCTCCAGCGTCGAGAGGGAGGCATCGTGCCAGTTGTAGGTGATGCGGCGGTTGGTGATGGCGCCTTTTAAGCGCTTTTGTTTTTCGGTGAGCGCATCCATGGTGGCCTGCGCCTCCCACTGGAAGGGCGTGTGCGGCTTGGGGACGAAGGAGGAGGTGCTGACCGTGACGCGCAGGTTCTTGTTGCGCACATCCTTGGGCACGGCAAAGTAGCAGTCCACCACGTCCTGTGCGAGCTGGGCGATGCCTAGGACATCCGTGTCCGTCTCGGTGGGCAGGCCAATCATAAAATACAGCTTGACGCCGCCGTATCCGCCGCCGAATGCGGTGGAGGCCGCCGTCATGAGATCTTCTTTGGTGATGTTTTTATTGATGACGTCCCGCAGGCGCTGGGTGCCCGCTTCGGGCGCAAACGTGAGCCCGCTTTTGCGCACCTTCTGTACCTTCTGCATGAGCGCCATGGAGAAGGAGTCCAGCCGGAGGGAGGGCAGGCTCAAGTTGATCTTGCGCTGTTCGGTCATTTGGATGAGCTTGTCCGTGAAAGCGGGCAGCTGGGTGTAATCGCTGGTGGACAGGGAGGACAGTGAAATTTCCTCATATCCCGTGCTTTGGATGAGCTTGTCCGCCAGCGCCAGCAGCCGCTCGGGGGAGCGCTCGCGGACGGGCCGATAGATGATGCCAGCCTGGCAGAACCGGCATCCGCGGATGCACCCGCGGAACAGCTCCAGCATGATGCGGTCGTGCACCGTCTCCATGTTGGGGACGATGATCTCGTCGGGGAAGTATGCGCTGTCCAGGTCCGCGATGATGCGCTTTTGGATGGTCGCAGGTGCATCGAGGCGGTTGGGCGTGATGGCGGAGATGGTGCCGTCTGTGTGGTAGGTCACGTCATAAAACTGCGGCACATACACCCCTGGGATGGCAAGTAGGCGCACCAGGAATGCCTCCCTGGCCTCTCCCGATGCTTTCCATGCCCGATAGGCATCCATAACCTCCAGCAGGATTTCCTCCCCTTCGCCCAGCAGGAAGAAGTCCACAAAATCCGCAATGGGTTCGGGGTTATAGGCGCATGGCCCCCCCGCGCACACGAAGGGCATGCCGTCGCCGCGCTCGGCAGACAGCAGGGGGATGCCTGCGAGATCCAGCATATTGATGATGTTGGAATAGCTCATCTCATACTGCAGGGTGAAACCCACCATGTCAAAGTCTCGCACGGGGCGCTGGGATTCCAGCGCAAACAGCGGGATTCCGTGGGCGCGCATGGCGGCCTCCATGTCGGTCCAGGGCGCAAACACCCGCTCACAGGCGATGTCTTCCTGCTCGTTTAAAAGATGGTATAAGATCTTCATGCCAAGGTGGGACATGCCAACCTCGTAGGTATCGGGGAAGCAAAAGGCAAACCGGATAGCGGCATCCGCTTTATGCACGCTCCCATATTCATTCCCGATGTATCGGGCGGGTTTTTGTACGGTTTTGAGCAGCTGTGTGAGTTCCATGGTAACCTCCCGTATTGCTGTCTGTTGGCACAAGAAAAGGAGGCAGGGCATCTCCTTGCCTCACAAATCGACGATTTTCTCTTACAATAGTATACCATATGGGGAGCGGCGGCGCAATGTTTTTTTGTGGGTGCTGTGAAAAAGGCTTGCATCGAGGCGGGGCGCGGGGTATAATAAGACAAAAGTGGCGTTGCCGCCGGGTGGCGGGCGCAAACGAAAGGCGGCGGAACGGATGAAAGAATTTACCATTTTAGACGGTGGTATGGGAACCATGCTGCAAAAGCAGGGATTGGCTCCGGGGGAGCATCCCGAGCGCATGTCGATGGAGCAGCCTGCGGTGGTGACGGAGATCCACCGTGCCTACCATGCGGCGGGCGCGGAGATCGTGTATGCCAATACCTTCGGGGCGAATGCCCGCAAGCTGGCGGGCAGCGGCATGTCGGTCGCAGACGCAGTGACAGCCGGGATCCATGCGGCCAAGGCGGCGGGCGGCGCCCGGGTCGCGCTGGACATCGGTCCCACCGGGGCGCTTTTGGCGCCCATGGGGGAGCTGACCTTTGGGGAGGCCTATGACATGTTTGCGGAGATGGTGCGGGCTGGTGTGACTGCGGGCGCCGATCTCATCGCCATCGAGACCATGTCCGACCCCTATGAGGTCAAGGCGGCGGTCTTGGCCGCCAAAGAAAACAGCACATTGCCCATCCTGGTCACCATGACCTTTGAGGCGGGCGGACGCACCTTTACGGGGTGCCCCGTGGCGGCGCTGGGCGTCATGCTGGATGGGATGGGGGTACAAGCCGTTGGGGTGAATTGCTCCATGGGGCCCGAGGGGCTGTATCCCATCGTGGAGGAACTGGCAAGGTGGACCTCGCTGCCTCTCATCGTCAAGGCCAATGCAGGCATGCCCCATCCTGAGACAGGTGCATATGACATCGGGCCCGACCAATTTGCGGAGCAGATGGCGCGGTTTCCGGGGTTGGGTGTGACCTATCTTGGCGGATGCTGCGGGACGGAGCCGGCCCATATACAGGCGCTGTCCGAAAAACTCGCAGGTCTGTCCCCTGCGGCACGTGCGGCGACACCCCCTGCAGCGCTGTGTACCGCGACGGAGGCCGTTCTGCTTTCGGACATCCACGTGGTAGGTGCGCGGATGGACGTTGCGGGCGTGGACGCGGATGACCTCATCGACCTGGCGTATGACCGCATGGATGAGGGCGCGGAGCTGTTGGTGCTGGCGGCCGACGGGGCGGATGCAGACGGATTTGCTTCGGCGGGGTGTGCCCTGCAGGCGGCGGTTCGGCTGCCGCTTGTGCTGGATGCGGCGGCGCCTGCGGTGCTGGATGCGGGCCTGCGTGCGGTAAGCGGCCGGGCCATGGCGGGCCCGGTTGCGGACATGGCGCAGCTGGAAGCCAGTTTGCCTGTTGCAGCCAAATATGGTGCGGCGGTGTGGGTGGACAGCGCCCTGGACCGGGAGACAGTGCGGACATTGGCGGATGCATGCGGCGTACGGGATGTGGTGACAGACAGCGGCATGGATGGCGCAAGTGAACGCACATTTGTGCGGATATGACAAAGGAGGGCGGCATGAAAGCACTCATCACGGGCGCGAGCTCGGGCATCGGGCGGGACATCGCGCGGGAGCTGGCAGCGCGGGGGATTGACCTCGTGCTGGCGGCGCGGCGGGTGGAACGGATGGAGGCGCTGGCGCGGGAACTGCCCGTGGCGGTGGAGGTTGTGGGCGCAGACCTGGCGGACGAGGCGGCCTGTCATGCGCTGTTTGAACGCGCGCGGGACGTGGATATTGTGGTGAACAATGCGGGGCTTGGGCTGTTCGGCCCCTTTGTGGAGACCGACCTTGCGCGGGAGCTATCGTTGCTGGACGTCAATGTCCGTGCGCTGCACATCCTGACCAAGCTGTATGCCAAGGAATTTGCCGCACGGGGCAGCGGATACATCTTAAATGTCGCATCCTCCGCGGCCTTTGCGCCCGGTCCGCTGCTCGCGGCCTACTATGCCTCCAAGGCCTATGTGCTGCGGCTTTCTGAGGCGGTGTATGAGGAGATGCGCCGGGCGGGCGGCGGTGTGCAGGTGTCTGTGCTGTGCCCCGGACCTGTGCGGACGGAGTTTGATGAGGTGGCGGATGTCAAATTTTCGGTGAAGGGGCTGGAAAGCCGCAAGGTGGCTGCCTATGCGGTCAAGAAGCTGTTTGCGGGTAAGCTGGTCATCATCCCAGGCGTCCAGATGAAGTTGGTTCGGTTTGCGGAGCGATTTTTGTCCGAGAAGCTGCTCGCGCGGCTGGCATGGCACATGCAAAAGCGAAAAACATAAAAAAAGAACGGCGGTTTGCCGTTCTTTTTTTATGCGGTTCAGCGGTCCCGTTTGGAGGCTTTGGGCGTGTGCCCGGTGAGGCGTTTGAAGGTCTTATAAAAATTGGAATAGTCCCCAAAGCCCGACGCAATGCATGCATCCAGCGTGCTGCTGCCCCGCGTTATGAGGTCTTCCGCATGCTTGACGCGCTTGTTGGTGACATACTGGCTGACCGAAAACCCCGTCGCGTCCTTGAAGATGTGGGACAGGTGATAGCGGCTCATGTAAAACCGCTTTTCAAGGGCAGAAAGACTCAGGTCTTCCGCGAGGTTGGCATTGATATATTGCAGGATTTCTGCCACCTTTTGGTTGCGCTGTGCCGGCTGTAGGGGGACGTCCGACTGGGCGACGACGTCGTTGATCCCCATGAGCAGACGGATGAGGGAGGCAAGCGTGAGGAGGTCTCGGCCGGCGCGGGCAGTGAATGCGGCGGATTCCAGTTCCTCGATGAGGGCGGTGATCCCGCTGTCCTGCGCGGTTTGGGCGGGTATGTGGTTGCCGACACCCGGCTTGCGGCGCTCAAACCCTGCAAATAGATCATAGCCTGTCTGGGGCAGGCCTGCGAGCGCATCCGCCCGTACTTGAACGGTGGTTCGCGCATAGGGCTTGGTCAGATCGAAGGTGACATTATGAAACTCTCGGTTGTTAAAGAGCAGGATGTCCCCCGCGCGGATGGGGTATAACGTACCTTCCACGCGAAAAAGCGCCGATTCACTGCGCAATAGATAGATTTCACAGCTGATGTGGCTGTGAAAGGGAAAGGGCGTATAATCGGTGTGCTGTGTGGTGGAACGGGTGACAGAAAGGGAACCATCCTCATTGCGGTAAGCCTGTTCTTGCATATGCATCCCTTCTTTCTATGGTGATATCAGTATACCACAAGATTTGCAAGAAAGAAAGCAAAAAATTCAAAGACATGGCAAAATATCTGTCGTATAGTAGAGGCAGATCGTACCATAGAGAAGGGGAGGATGCATATGGGTAGCTTTTTCCTATCGGGGTTTGCAGATGAAATGGATGCGTCGCTGGACGCGCAGATTCGCGGCCTCAAGGATCTGGACATTGGGCACATTGAGGTGCGGGGTGTGGATGGCAGAAACATCTCGGAATACAGCCCGGAGGAGGCCAAGGCCATCAAACAAAAACTGGATGCGGGCGGCATCTCTGTGTCTGCCATTGGGTCTCCCATCGGGAAAATTGGGATTTTAGAGGACATGGACGCGCACTTGGCGTTGTTCCAAAACGTCTTGGAGATTGCCAAGGTGCTGGAAGCGCCGTATATCCGGCTGTTTAGCTTCTTTATCCCCGCCGGAGAGGATGCGTCTGCCTATCGGGACGAGGTCCTGCGCCGCATGGAGCGGCTGGTGGCGGCGGCAAAGGGCAGCGGGATCACCTTGCTGCATGAGAATGAGAAGGAGATTTACGGGGATACGGCTGAACGGTGCCGCGATATTCTGGAGAGCATTGGCAGCGACGGGCTTCGGGCGACGTTTGACCCGGCCAACTTTGTGCAGTGTGGGGTTGCACCCTTCCCCCATGCCTATGAGCTGCTTCGGCCTTATATTGAATATGTTCACATCAAGGATGCGACGGCAGATGGCACTGTTGTGCCGGCAGGCCAAGGCGAAGGGCACGTGAAGGAACTGCTGGCGGCGCTCAAAGAGAGCGGGTTTTCGGGCTTTGCTTCGCTGGAGCCTCACCTGGGGAATTTTACGGGGTTTGCGGCGCTGGAGCTGGATGGGGCGCTCGCCGACCTGCCGGAGGGCGGAATCAAGACGTTTTCGGTCGCGGCGGATGCGCTGCGCAAGATATTACAGGAGGTTGATGCATAATGGTACGGATGGGTGTCATCGGTGTGGGGAATATGGGGCGCGCCCATGTGGAACATCTGATGGACGGTAAAATTGACGGCGCGGTCTTAACGGCGGTGTGCGATATCCGGGCGGACCGGTTGGCATGGATGGGCGAGAACGGGTATGGTGAGGTCAAGCAGTTTGACAATGCAGAAGCGCTCATCAAAAGCGGGGAAGTGGATGCGGTTATGATCGCAACGCCGCACTATGACCATCCCCCCATTGCCATCTGTGCGCTGGAGAACGGCGTGCATGCCCTGATTGAGAAGCCCGCCGGTGTGTATACCAAGCAGGTGCGCGAGATGAACGAGGTCGCAAAGAAGAGCGGCAAGGTGTTTGGCATCATGTACAATCAGCGTACCAACCCGGTGTATCAGAAGGTACGTAAGCTGGTGCAGAGCGGGGAGCTGGGCACCATCAAGCGCGCAATCTGGATCATCACCAACTGGTACCGCCCGCAGGCCTACCACAATTCGGGCGGATGGCGTTCCACCTGGGAAGGTGAGGGCGGCGGCGTGCTCATCAACCAGTGCCCCCATCAGCTGGACCTGTGGTGGTGGATTCTGGGGATGCCGAAAAAGCTGCGTTCCTTCGTGGGCTTTGGCAAGCACTATGACATTGAGGTGGAGGATGACGTGACCGCATACATGGAGTATGAAAACGGTGCGAGCGGCCTGTTTGTCACCTGTACTGCCGAGGTGCCGGGGACCAACCGCCTGGAGATCTCGGGTACGCGGGGCCGCCTGGTGGTGGAAAACAACAAGATTCTGTTTGACCGCACCGAGGAGGACGAGCGGGAATACAATGCACACAACGACGTTCCGTTTGGGCACATTGACACCTGGCGTTGTGAAGTGCCGGCGGAAGGCCCAAATGAGCAGCACGAGGGCATCATGAAGGACTTCGTGAAGGCGATTGAGACAGGCTCTTCCCTGCTGGCACCCGGCGAGGAAGGCATCGGCGGGCTGTCCATCTCCAACGCCATCCACCTGTCGGCATGGACGGACAGCTGGGTGGAGCCGGGAAACCTGGATGAAGACCTGTACTATTCCATTTTGCAGGATAAGATCAAACATTCCACCATCAAAAAGACGGTGGTAGAAAAAGTCAGCGACGTCAAAGGCACCCACTAACAACGAGAGAGGAGAATGGATATGCGGCCAATCATCGGTGCGCAGCTGTTTACGCTGCGGGACTACTTAACGACGCCAAAGGATATTGCAGAGACCTTCCAAAAGGTGCGCAAGATGGGGTATACGGCGGCACAGTTTTCGGGGGCGCCCATCGGGGATGCCAAGGAGCTGCGCAAGATGGCGGACGATGCGGGGCTTTCTCTCATCTGTACCCACATCCCGTTTGACGACATGAAGAACAACCTGAGTAAGGTGGTAGAAGACCACCATACGCTGGGCTGCACCCATGCAGGTGTGGGGGCCATGCCAAACGAGAACCGGACGAGTGCGGAAGGGTTCCTCTCCTTTGCCAAAGAGCTGGACGGGATTGCCAAACAGCTCAAAGCCGAGGGCCTGGGCACCACCTATCACAACCATCAGTTTGAGTTTGAGCGCTTTGACGGCAAAATCGGCATGGACATCCTGCTGGACAACTCGGAGTGCTTTTCGGTTATGGCGGATACCTATTGGATTCAGTATGGCGGCGGCGACGTCGTGGCATGGCTGAAGAAAATGGAGGGCCGGCTGGACCTGGTGCACTTGAAGGACTATGCCATTGTAAACCATGAACCAGCCATGGCGGAGGTCATGGAGGGCAATCTAAACTGGCAGGCGATTTTGGATGAATGCGAGCGGCAGGGCATCAAATACGCGTTTGTGGAGCAGGACGTGTGCCGTCGTGACCCGTTTGACTGCCTGCAGACCAGCCTGGAGAACCTGAAAACCATTCTGTAATGATAGAAGAAAAAGGGGCGTGCGGGGATGAGCGGACAACTGAGGGCGGTGGTAGTCGGCTGCGGCAACATCGGGCCGGTGCATGCGGATGCGGTGGCCAAAAGTGCGCATGCTGCGCTGTACGGTGTCTGCGATATCCTGCCCGAACGGGCGGATGCGCTTGCGGGCAAGTATGGCTGCCGTGCGTTTTATGCGCTTGCGGATGTGCTTTCGGATGAAAACGTGGATGTTGTCCACATCTGTACGCCGCACTATCTGCATGATACGCAGGCCGTGGCATGCGCGCAGGCGGGAAAGCATCTGGTGGTGGAAAAGCCCTTTGCGCTGAACCTTGCCCGGGCACAGGCGGCGGCTGAGACCATCGCCAAAACGGGCGTCTCGGTGTGTGCGGTGCTGCAAAATCGGTATACGCCCTGTGTGGTGAAGGCCAAAGAGCTGATTGACAGCGGCCGCTATGGCAGGGTGTTGGGCGGCAAGGGCGCGCTCACGTGGCAGCGGACGCCCGCGTATTACGCCAGTGCGGATTGGCGGGGCAAGTGGGCCACCGAAGGCGGCGGTCTGGTGATCAACCAGGCTGTGCACCTGCTGGACCTGCTGGAATACCTGGGCGGCCGGTGTGAGGCGATCACAGCCACCATGGCCAACCGGACCCTTTCGGGCGTCATCGAGGTGGAGGACACCGCCGAGGCGACGCTCTATGGAAAAGACGGCGTCTTGCTGCACTTTTTTGCGACCAATGGGTACTGTGCGAACGTGCCCTTTGACTTGGAGATCCAGCTGGAGCATGCCGCGCTGCGGTACACGTGGGATGCGCTATATGTCATACAGGACGGGCATCTGACCGAGGTGGCGCGCAATTCTGCGGAGGTGCCGGGCAAGCCCTACTGGGGCGGGGGGCACTTTGTGCTGCTGGATGGGTTTTATGGCGCGCTGGCGGGCGAAGGTGGCTCCTATACGGGCCTTTCGGAGGGCCTGGACGGCGTACGCCTGGTGGATGGCCTATATGCATCCGCGCGAACGGGAAAGCAGGTGCCGCTGGAAGAATGGATATTTCCTGCTTGACAGGCAGAACGCAGTGTGTTATCATAAAAGAAAACCAAATATTGTGCGCAGAACTGGGGAGCCGGCGGAACCGGCTGAGAGTGGGATGTTGTCCCTTACTCATTGAACCTGACGGTTAAGACCGGCGAAGGAAGTTTTTGCTCAGAACCATAGTCCGCTTGGCGGGCTGTGGCGTATATTGTAAACGAGCCAGATATGCCTTCGCGCATATCTGGTTTTTTCTTTGACAAAAAAGGAGGGTAAGTGGCATGAAAGTAAACGGAGAACAGGTGCCGCTGACGGGGCCGATGTCGCTGGCGGACTATCTTGCAGGCCGCGGCATGGATGCGGCGCGGGTGGCGGTGGAGCGCAACGGTGAGATCGTGCCGCGGGCGGCATTTGCGGATACGCAGCTGGATGACGCGGATGTCTTGGAAGTGGTCAGCTTTGTAGGGGGCGGCTGAGGATGGAGATCATGGTCAACGGGAAGCCCGTGCAGGTCGCGGCGGGGACACGCGTTTCGGCTTTGCAGGTGGCATACAGTGCGGACGTGGTCATCCGCAATGGCTATCAAACATCAGCGGATTTTGTGCTGCGTGCTGGGGAGGAACTCACGCTCATCCGCAAGGGGGAACTGCCCCCGCGGGAGGCGCTGTCCCACATGATGGCGGCGCGGCATTCGCCCCGGGTACACGAAGCGGTGGCCGGCGCATGTGTTGGGGTGGCAGGGCTCGGCGGCCTGGGGTCCCACATCGCGGTGCTGCTGGCGCGCACGGGCGTGGGCCGGCTGATTTTGGCGGATTATGACGTGGTAGACCCCAGCAACCTAAACCGCCAGCACTATGGCATCCGCCATCTGGGGATGCCCAAAACGGACGCGCTGGCAGAACAGCTGGCGGACATCAACCCCTTCATCACCGTGGAAACACACACCATCCGGGTGGCGGCCGACAATGCGGCGGCGCTGTTTGGCGAGTGTCAGGTGGTGTGTGAGGCGTTTGATGACCCGGCATGCAAGGCGGAGCTGGTTGGCGCCCTGTTGGCGCAAGACCCCGGGCCTGCCCTGGTTGCGGCATCGGGCATGGCGGGGTATGGCAGCGCGAATGCCATCACCACCCGCCGGCGCATGAAGCGGCTGTATGTGTGCGGCGACGGGGAGACGGAGGCGCAGGAAGGCTGCGGCCTCATGGCGCCGCGCGTGGCGGTGTGTGCGGCGCATCAGGCAAACATGGCCCTGCGTCTTTTGCTGGGGCTGGAGGAAGCATAACGATTTCAAAAGAAAGAAGGCATAACATTGGATGAACTGGTAATCGGCAAACAGACATTTCATTCCCGCTTTTTGCTGGGAACGGGCAAATTTTCCATGGAAAAAACGGCGGAGGTGATCGCCGCGAGCGGCAGTGAGCTGGTGACGGTGGCGCTTCGGCGGGCGGACATGGGCGCGCGGGGCAATATTTTGGACTACATCCCCAAAACCGTCACCCTGCTGCCCAACACGTCGGGCGCGCGCACGGCGGAGGAGGCAGTCCGCATCGCGCGGCTGGCACGGGAGCTGGGGTGCGGGGAGTTCGTAAAGATCGAGGTCATCCCCGACAGCAAGTACCTCATGCCCGACAACTTGGAGACCATCAAGGCCACGGAGATACTGGCAAAAGAAGGGTTTACGGTGCTGCCCTACATCAGCCCCGACCTCATTGCGGCGCGTGCGCTGGCAAACGCGGGCGCTGCGGCCGTCATGCCCCTGGGTGCGCCCATTGGGAGCAACAAGGGCCTGCTCACGCGGGATTTTGTCAAGATGCTGGTGGACGAGATCGACCTTCCCATCGTCGTGGATGCGGGGATTGGGCGGCCGTCCCAGGCATGTGAGGCCATGGAGCTGGGCGCGGATGCGGTGCTCGCCAACACCGCCGTCGCGACGGCGCGGGACGTGGTCGCGATGGCGAAGGCGTTTGCGGATGCGGTGGCGGCGGGCCGGATGGCCTATCTCGCCGGGCCGGGCCGCGTGCTGGACTATGAAGGGGAGGCTTCCTCCCCGCTGACAGGCTTTTTGGCGGATTGATGGGAGATGAGTGACTTGCAAGAAACGATGATGGATGCCGTTCTGGCGGAGGCCATGCGGCATGATTTTGGGAGCTTCACGGAGGCGGATGCGGCGCGGGCCATCGCAGCGGACGCGCTGCAGCCCGCCGATTTTGCGGCCCTTTTGTCCCCCGCGGCAGAGGGCTTATTGGAACAGATGGCACAGCGCGCAACGGAACGCACCGTGCAGCACTTTGGCAACACAGTGTGTCTGTTTACGCCGCTGTATATCGCAAATTACTGCGTGAATGCCTGTACCTACTGTGGGTTCAACTGTAAGAATCAGATTCACCGGGCCAAGCTCACCATGGAGGAGATCGAGCGGGAGTATGAGGCCATTGCGGAGACGGGCCTGCGGGATATCCTTCTGCTGACGGGGGAGTCCCGTGTGCATTCGGACGTTGCGTATATCGGCGAGGCGGTGGCGCTGGCGAAGCAATATTTTGCCACCATTGGGATTGAGGTGTACCCGCTGGAGGTGGAGGAGTATGCCTTTTTGCATGAGATGGGTGCGGATTTTGTGAGCGTATACCAGGAGACCTATGACAGAAAGCGGTATGCCGAGGTGCATCCTTCGGGCCCCAAGAGGGACTTTCGGTATCGGTTTGAGGCACAGGAACGCGCCCTCTTGGGCGGCATGCGCGGCGTGGGTGTCGGGGCGCTGCTGGGGCTGGGGGACTGCCGGCGGGATGCGCTGGCGGCCGGCCTGCATGCGGCGGCGCTCCAGCGTGCATATCCCCACGCGGAGGTGTCCTTCTCTGTGCCCAGGCTTCGGCCCTATGTAAACCATGCGGAGCGGGATGCCGGCGGGGTCGGAGAGCGCCAGCTGCTGCAAATCATGCTGGCATATCGTCTGTTTTTGCCCTATGCGGGTATCACCATTTCCACGCGGGAACGGGCCGGGTTCCGGGATCATGTCGTCGGCATGTGTGCCACCCGCATTTCGGCGGGCGTGAAAACAAGCGTCGGCGGGCATGAGGAGGAAGAGAAGGGGGACGCGCAGTTTGAGATTTCGGATCCCCGTTCGGTAGATGAAGTGCTGGATATGCTGGCCGCGCGCGGGCTGCAGCCCGTATTCCGTGACTATATTCGGGTGTAAGCCATGGGAAACTTGCTTGTGGTGACCAATCGTGCGCTGTGTCCCGATGATTTTCTTGTGCGGATTGCTGCCATTGCGTCTGCGCGGCCCGATGGTATCCTGCTGCGGGAGAAGGCGTTGGATGAGGCGGCCTATGGGGCATTGGCGGAGCAGTGCCTGCGAGTATGCAAAACGTATGGCGTGCCGCTGGTGGCACACACCCATGCTTCTGTTGCGGTGCGGCTTGGGCTGCCGCTGCACGTGCCCCTCATGCAGCTGCGGCAGCTGCATACCGCGGGCGTTCGGGTGGCCGGCGTTTCGGTGCACAGCGCGGCGGAGGCACAAGAGGCGGAACAGCTGGGCGCCGCTTATGTGACGGCGGGCCATGTGTTTGCAACCGCTTGCAAGCCCGGCCTGCCGCCGCGCGGCGTGGCGTATGTAGCGGAGGTGTGCAGTAGGGTGACCATCCCAGTATTTTCCATCGGCGGCATCACGGAAGAACGGATTCCCGCGGTGCTTCAAGCGGGCGCGGCGGGAGTCTGCGTCATGTCGGGGCTTATGACCTGCAGCGAACCTGCCCAAGAGACCGCGCGGCTGCGAGAGGCTGTGCGGCAGGATCATTGAGAAAAACCGGGTGTCTATGTGTGGCGCCCGGTTTTTGTGATGCATGGTTTGCTGGAGATGAAATGTTTTGGGAAAAAGTGCAAAAAAGCCTTGCAAGTTTTGGGTACACAATATCTAATAAAGCGTAAGAGTAAAAAGCGCCGTTGGCGCATAAAAAAGGAACGTTTTATTGCACGAAAAATAGATAAAGAAAAGGAAAAGCAAAATTTCGCAGAATAAAACGGAGGGGCAAGAACCGCTTTATTGGTTTATAATCGTTATCGTTTCATCATACAATTGCGTGGGAAAGGTCACGTGTATAGCAATGGCGCATGGTGGGCGAGGCTTCGGATCGGATAAATGAGGTGGGGCTTCTGCGCACGTGGGCGCGCGCACAAGAGGCCAATGCGTACGTGCTCTTCTATCATTGTTTCTGGCGAATGTTTATCATGTGTTTTTTGGTATCATTTTTTTGAACGCAAAGGAAGGCAGATGCCTGGGGGATAGGCAGAACCATGTACCAGCTTGCTCATCTGGGCATGTGGCATGGAATCAAATCATTGCAGGAGGTAGGCATGGCTGCGAAATATAAACGGGTACTTTTAAAAATCAGTGGAGAGGCAATGGCAGGGCCGCAGGGCTTTGGACTGGATACGGACACCATTGATCATATCACAGCGGTCATCGGTGACTGTGTCAAGCTGGGGGTTGAGATTGCGGTTGTAGTAGGCGGCGGGAACTTTTGGCGGGGCAGAACAGGCAGAAACATGGACCGTACGCGTGCAGATCATATGGGGATGCTGGCGACGGTCATCAATGCGTTAGCACTACAGAGCTCTTTGGAAAACAACAATGTGGATAGCCGAGTGCAGACGGCGATCGAGATGCGGCAGATTGCGGAACCCTATATCCGCAATAAGGCCATCCGGCACCTGGAAAAGGGTCGCGTGGTGGTGTTTGGATGCGGAACGGGCAATCCATTTTTCTCCACCGATACGGCGGCGGCGCTCAGGGCCGCGGAGATTGAGGCCGAAGCCATCTTGCTTGCCAAAAAGGTGGATGCGGTGTATGACCGTGATCCGAATTTGGATCCCACTGCAAAGAAGTTTGATGCGCTCACGTATATCGACGTGTTAAACCGCGGCTTGGGTGTCATGGATTCCACCGCGACCTCCCTGTGCATGGACAACGACATTCCCATTTTGGTGTTTGGGCTAGATGATCCCAACAACATCCGGCGGGTGCTGGAAGGGGAACACATCGGGACGGTGGTCGCCAACCACATTTGATGTCCGGCGGGGCGCTGCGCGGCTTGTGCGTGGCTGTTTCTGTGGCCGAAAAGGGCCATCGGGACAGTATTACATACTTTCCTCTTTTTTGGCATATGCTTTGTTTGGATGCATGAGGATTGGTATGCCGTTGGCGGTATTTACAAATAATGGAACGATTCATTATGAAAAAGGCAGGAGGAGCTACTATGTTAGATGCAATGAAGAGCAAAATGGAGAAGTCGATACACGCGCTGGAGGCCGATTATGGGGCCATCCGTGCCGGGCGTGCAAATCCGGCGATCCTGGATAAAATTACGGTGGATTACTATGGAACCATGACTCCCATTGGGCAGGTTGGGACGATCTCGGTGCCCGAACCGCGCATGCTGCTCATTCAGCCGTGGGATGCGTCGGTGCTCAAAGAGATCGAAAAGGCCATCAATATGTCCGATCTGGGGCTCAATCCATCCAATGACGGGAAATCCATCCGGTTGAGCTTCCCGCCCCTGACGGAGGAACGCCGTAAGGAACTGGCAAAGTCCATTTCCAAACGGGAAGAGGAGGCCAAAGTGGCCATCCGTGGCATTCGCCGGGATACCATTGAAGAGTTTAAAGCGCAGAAAAAACGCGGCGAGATCACAGAGGATGACCTGGCAGGCTATGAAAAGGACGTTCAGCATGTGACAGATCAATATATCAAGGAGATCGAAGAGATCGCCAAAAAGAAAGAGAAGGAGATTATGGAGGTCTAATTGGCCTCTTTTGGCATGTGGCGGGGTGATGACCCCGCCTGTGTTATAGTTGCGGGGAAACGGGGTAGGGTCTATGAAGTGGTTTGCTAGGTGGGCAAAGCATAAGGTGGCAGAGGGCGCTGTGCCCATACATATTGGAATTATCATGGACGGCAATGGGCGATGGGCCAAAAAACGCGGCCTGCCGCGCTCTGCGGGGCACCGTGCGGGCGCCAATAACCTCAAAACCATCGCGGAATACTGTGGATCCATTGGGGTAAAATATTTGACAGCATACGCCTTTTCTACCGAAAATTGGAAACGCCCAAAAGAAGAGGTGGACGCGATCATGGACCTCCTGCTGCAATACCTGCGGGACGTCGATCAGCTTGCGGGCAAGAATGTGGTTGTGCGGGTCATTGGTGACCGGTCGGCGCTGTCGGAGGAAATCAACCGGGAGATTGACCACGTTTGGGAGTACACCAAGGACAATACGGGGTTGGTCATGAACATCGCGCTCAACTACGGCAGCCGGGATGAGCTGGTGCATGGTATGCGTGTCCTGGCGGAGCGTGTGCGGCGCGGAGAGCTTGCACCCGAGGACATCACTGAGCAGATGGTGTCGGACAGCTTGTATACGGCGGGGCAGCCCGATCCAGACCTCATCATCCGGCCCAGCGGGGAGCTTCGGCTTTCCAATTTCCTTTTGTGGCAGGGGGCGTATTCCGAGCTGTGGTTTTCGAACACCAACTGGCCCGACTTTACGACGGGGCAGCTGGCGGAGGCAATTGCGGCGTATCAGACGCGCAGCCGGCGGTTTGGCGGTGTGTAACGCCAGAATAAACGGGATAGGAGAGGGCGCTATGTGGTCAAAATTATATGTGCGGGTCGCAAGCGCGGCGGTGTGCGTCGTGTTGGTGCTAGTGCTGATATACTTGCCCATTTGGGTCTTTAGTATCGCAGTCGGTATTGCCTGCCTGGTGATTCTTTATGAACTGTATATGACCTTCAAGCAGGAGAAAAAATGGCAGCTTGTGGTGCTGGATTATATTGCGGCATTTGCGCTTATTCTGATCACACAGCGCAGAATCGCGCAGACGGAGCTGCTTAATTTTGTCCTGGTTGCGTATCTCATGCTGCTTCTGATCTGCTCGGTGGTGTTTCATCGGACCATCAAATTTTATGATGTTGTCTCCTCGTTTTTTATGTTGGTTTATGCGGTGTTTTTCCTGCAGCACCTTTCCTATATCCGAAAGATGGACATGGGGGATGTGCTCATCTATCTGCCGCTGCTGGGCGCGTTTATGCCCGATACGTTTGCCTATTTTTCGGGCAAGCTGTTCGGCAAGCATAAGCTCATTCCCGACATCAGTCCCAATAAGACGGTGGAAGGCTCCATCGGCGCAGTGGTTGGAACGGTGTTGGTGTTTGGTGCTTATGGTTTGGTTGTGCAATTTACGTTGGGACTTGGCGTCCATTATGGCTGGTTGCTGCTGCTGGGTGCCTTGTGCAGCGTGGTGGCGCAGTTTGGGGACCTGGCTGCTTCTGAGATCAAACGGGAGTGCGGCGTGAAGGACTTTGGGAACCTCATCCCAGGGCATGGCGGCCTGGTGGACCGGGTGGATAGCCTGCTGTTTGTCTGTCCGGTGGTATACTATTTCCTGCTTGTGCTGCCGGTGGTATATGGGGTATGAGGTGGGATGTTAAAGGATTTGATTGCATGACAAATGTTGCCATCCTCGGCGCATCGGGCTCCATCGGGACCCAGACGCTGGAGGTGATTGAGACGCTGCCCGATGTGCGGGTGGCGGGCCTTACGGTTCATACCAATACAAAAGTGCTGGAGGCGCAGGTGAGAAAGTTTCATCCCGACTGCGTGTGCGTCGCGGATGAAGCCAGGGCGGCGGATTTCCGCGTGCGGGTGGCGGATACGGGGGTCAAAGTTTTGTCGGGCCCTGAAGGTGTGGAAGAGATTGCAGCCCTGCCACAGGCGGATATTGTGGTCACCGCCATGGTGGGCATTGCGGGCCTTCGGCCGACGGTGCGTGCCATCAAAGCGGGCAAGCGCATTGCCCTGGCCAACAAGGAGACGCTGGTCACGGCGGGGCCGCTTGTGATGGCGCTGGCAAAGGAGTATGGCGCGGTGATCCTGCCTGTGGACAGCGAGCACAGCGCGGTGTTCCAGTGCCTGCAAAGCCGTGCGGGCGGAGAAGAGCGGGTAAAGCAGATTCTGCTGACCGCTTCGGGAGGCCCATTTTTTGGAAAAACTCGGGCGGAGCTTGCCGCTGTGACCCGGGGGCAGGCGCTCCGGCACCCCAACTGGGATATGGGTGCAAAAATCACGGTGGACTCCGCTACCATGATGAACAAAGGGCTGGAGGTCATTGAGGCATCCCATCTGTTTGGTGTCCCGGTGGACGACGTCCATGTGGTGGTGCACCGGCAGAGCGTGGTGCATTCCATGGTGGCGTTTTCGGACAACGCAGTGCTGGCGCAGATGGGCGTTCCCGATATGAAGCTGCCCATCCAGTATGCGCTCACCTATCCTGACCGGCGCCCCATGGCGGGCAATGAGCTGGATCTTGCGGCATATGGGTCGCTGACCTTTGAGCCGCCCGACTTGGATACGTTTGGGTGCCTGCGGCTGGCGTATCACGCGGGGCGGGTCGGCGGAAGCCTCCCCTGTGTGCTCAATGCTGCCAACGAGGTGTGTGTCGACTGGTTTTTGCAGGAAAAAATTGGATTCTTGGAGATTGAGCAGCTGGTGGAGCAGCAGATGGCGGCACATGCCGTGCTGCCCCATCCGACGCTTTTGGATATTTTGGAATTGGACAACGAGGTGCGGCAGCGGATGCGCCGTGCGGATAGATAAAGGAGTGATACCATGAAGGTCGTATTGAAGGCAGACGTGAAAGGACATGGCAAAAAAGGAGAGCTGGTGGAGGCATCCGACGGATATGCGCGCAATTTTCTTTTGCCGCGCGGGCTGGCCGTGGAGGCGAGTGCGAGTGCGATCAATGAGATGAAAGGCAAGCAGGCCGCCCAGGCATTCCATAAGGACCAAGAAAAGCAGCAGGCGCAGGAGACCGCCAGTAAGCTGGAGGGGCAGACTGTGAAATTTACGGCCAAGGCCGGGGAAAATGGCAAGCTGTTTGGCTCCATCACCAGCAAGGACCTGGCGGAGCAGATCAAGATGCAGCTGCATGTGGTGCTGGATAAGAAGAAGATTGTCCTGCCTGACGGCATCAAAACGCTGGGCACGACAGAGGTGGAAATCCGTGTGTATCCCGAAATCACTGCGAAGGTGCGCGTGGAAGTCACGGGAGAATAATGCATGAGACGGGCGCTTTGTGCCCGTCTTTTTTGCAAGAAGCGGGAGACAAAACCCCAGGAAGTCACAGCGGCCCCCTTGCATGCGCCGGCCGTCTGTGATACAATGGTAGCAAACTGGGAAATGGCCTATTTATAGGCATTTTCGGGGTGAAAAGCGGGTGTGGTGTCCCGCGAGTAGGACAGGTTGAGACAGGGAGGGAATGGTATGGGAAATACCAAGGTGTTGGCATTTGATTTTGGCGCGTCGAGCGGACGGGCCACTCTGTTTACCTATGATGGGAATACCGTGACGGCCAGTGAGATACACCGGTTTTCTAATGATCCGGTCATGGTCGGCGGACATTTTTATTGGGACGTTTTGCGGCTGTTTTTTGAGATCAAGCAGGGGATTTCCAAGGCGGTACATAGTGGGCATGGGGATTTTTCGGCCATTGGCATTGACACTTGGGGTGTGGATTTTGGGCTGTTTGACAAGGCGGGCAATCTCCTGGGCAACCCATATCACTACCGGGACAGCCGGACGGACGGCATGATCGCCCTGGCGGATGAGACCATTGGGAAATCATATATTTTCGAGCGGACGGGGATTCAGTTTAATTTTTTTAATACCCTGTTTCAGCTCATGGCCATGGTGAAAGAGGAAAATCCGCTGCTTGCGGCTGCGGACCGACTGCTGTTCATGCCCGATATCTTTCACTATTTCTTAACGGGCGTGATGAAAAACGAATATACCGAGGCATCCACCTCCCAGCTGCTGCATGCGGCGGATCAGACGTGGGACAGGGAACTCATGGCAAAGGCCGGCATTCCTGACCGGCTGTTTGGGGAGATCATAAAGCCAGGGCAGACGGTGGGCACCTTGACCGATGCACTGTGTGAGGAACTGGGATGCCCCAAAGTGCCTGTGATTGCGGTGGGCTCCCATGATACCGCCTCGGCGGTGGCGAGCGTGCCGGCGGCGGAAGGGTATCAGTATGCCTATATCAGCAGCGGGACCTGGGCGCTCATGGGGATGGAGCTGGATGCGCCCCGTATCACCGACCAGTCGTTTGCCTATAACTTTACCAATGAGGGCGGCGTCTGTGGGACCATCCGTTTCCTCAAAAATATCATGGGGCTTTGGATCATCCAAGAGAGCCGTCGGCAGTGGAAACGGGAGGGCAAGGACCTTTCGTTTGACGACCTGGAACAGCGGGCTATGGCGGCGCCGGCGCTGGTGTCCTTTATTGATCCCGATGCGGCGGATTTTGCGGGGCCGGGAGATATGCCCGCGCGCATTCGAGCGTTTTGCCGCCGGACGGGGCAGATTGTGCCGCAGGATGAGGGGGAGATCATCCGGTGTGCCGCGCAAAGCATCGCGCTCAAGTGCGCCATGACGGTTCGTGCGCTGGAGGATATGCAGGAAACGCCCATCGAGATCATCCATATGGTGGGCGGCGGCATCAAGGATCAGATGGTATGCCAATTCATTGCAAATGCGACTGGCAAACGTGTGTTTGCGGGGCCCGTGGAGGCAACCAGTATCGGCAATGCGATGGTGCAGCTCATGGCGCTGGGGAAGATTGCGGACCTGGAGGAAGCGCGCAGGGTGGTGCGGGCATCCTTCCCGCTGACGGAGTACCAGCCCATGGACAGTGCCGCGTGGAACACGGCGTATCTGCGTTTTGCGGAGCTGGCAACCATGAACGGCACAGAAGACTGACAGCCTGCGGCTGCGTCGGTGCGTGACATCCAGCGGCCTGCCCAAGCTGTGAGCCGAAAGCGGGATGGCGCGAAGCAAAGGAAAGGCTGTTTGGCTCAAACGCCAACGACAGGAAAACAAGATATTTGAATATCTGGATAAAAAAGGATGCAAAATCTTATCATACCAACGACAGGAGGAATGCAACATGGCAAACAGGATGATCCTAAACGAGACCTCTTATTTCGGCGAAGGCGCCATCGCGACCATCGCAGAGGAGGCGAAGAGCCGGGGCTTTGGGAAGGCGCTGGTCGTCACAGACAAGGACCTGATGAAGTTTGGTGTGGCGCAGAAGGTGCTGGATGTGCTGGATGGCGCGGGCCTCGCATACGAGGTGTTTGATGACATCAAGCAGAATCCCACCGTCAAAAACGTGCAGGACGGCGTTGCGGCATGCAAGCAGGCGGGCGCGGACTACATTGTGGCCATTGGGGGCGGTTCCTCCATTGACACCGCCAAGGGCATCGCCATCATCATCCGCAATCCCGAATTCTCCGATGTGGTTTCGCTGGAGGGTGTTGCGGACACCAAGCACAAGTGCCTGCCCATCATTGCGGTTCCCACCACGGCGGGAACCGCGGCGGAGGTCACCATCAACTATGTCATTACGGATGTGGAAAAGAAACGGAAGTTTGTGTGCGTCGATGTCAACGACATCCCCGTTGTGGCGGTGGTGGATCCTGATATGATGGCCTCCATGCCCAAGGGGCTTGCTGCTGCCACTGGGATGGATGCGCTGACCCATGCCATTGAGAGTTATATCTGCAAGGGCGCGTGGGAGCTGTCGGATACGCTGTCGCTGAAATCCATTGAGATGATCGCGCGCAGCCTGCGCGGCTCGGTCAACGACGGCTGCATGCAGTGCAAAGGGGACATGGGCGTTGCGCAGTATGTGGCGGGGATGTCCTTCTCCAATGTGGGGCTGGGGATCGTGCATTCCATGGCGCATCCGCTGGGGGCGTTCTATGATACGCCGCACGGGGTTGCAAACGCCGTGCTGCTGCCCTTTGTGATGGAGTATAACGCGCCCGCAACGGGGGAGAAGTACCGGGACATTGCCCGTGCGATGGGCGTGCCGGGGACGGAGACCATGAGCCAGGAGGAATACCGCAAGGCCGCGGTGGATGCGGTGCGGCAGCTGTCCAAGGACGTTGGCATCCCGCAGACGCTTTCGGAGGTGGGCGTCAAAGCGGAGGACCTCGATTTTCTGTCCGAATCCGCGTTTGCGGATGTGTGCACCGGGGGCAATCCGCGGGATACCTCGGTTGCGGAGATCAAAGAGATCTATCAAAAGGCGATGTAAGTCCCAGCGTGCAAATCACAAAAACGGCATGGCTATTGCCATGCCGTTTTTTATGCTTGCGCGCTGTCAGGGTGGCGGCATTGGTCAAATCACGCAAAAAAAACGCCGGCCAACAAGTCTGGTCAGCGTTTTTTTTGTACTTATTGAGAGCATCCAACCACCGCGACACACCCATCCGTCAGCCCCTGTATGGGCGTACCCATGGCGGACAGCCGCGCAACCGCAGTCACCTGGGCATCCGTGATGCGTTCGCCGCACAGGATGGTTGGGACGCAGGGCGGAAACGCGGTCACGTTGTACCGGCTCACCCGCCCGACGGCATCCGTTAGGGGCAGGGTTTCAGAGGGGGCGAAGAAAGCTTCCCGCGGGGTCATATCGGGCTGCGAGAGGGCGGGCAGCTCATGGCCTGTCCCGTCAAACGTCGTACGGGGCTGCACGTCCAGCAGCGTGAGCGCACGGCACAGGGCGTCCATGTTCTCGTCGGTGGTGTGCCAGGAGGCGAGGAGGAGACAGTTGTGCCGGTCGCAGAGTTCGAGCCAGATGCCGCACCGGCGCAGTTCTTCCGCAAGTTCGGGCCCGGTACGGGTTTGGTCGTTGAGGAGGAGCTTCCATGGGTCCCGCGCGGCGACATATGCTTGCCGCCCAACGGGGGCGGCGCACCACGGGCGCACCGGTTCCAGCCGGCGGGCAAGCGCTGCAGACAGCCGCATCCCCTGCGCCTCGCACAGTTCCCGTGCCAGGTCCATATAGGCCAGGATGGGGTAGGAGGGGCTGGTGGTCTGGAAGCAGTTGATGCACTGCTTGAGCCGCGCGTCGTCCACCGACGGCCCCGCATGGAGCAGGGCGGACTGGTTGGGCGCGGGCAGGGTTTTATGCATGCTCTGCACGGCAAGGTCTGCCCCGCAGGACAGCGCGGTGGGCGGCATCCCTTCCCCAAAGGCAAAGTGCGCGCCATGCGCCTCATCCACCAGGAGCAGGCACCCGTGCCTGTGTGCGGCAGCTGCGATGGCGGAAAGGTCATGGCATAGCCCGTAGTAGTTGGGGGAGGTGACCAAAACGGCGCGGATGCCGGGGTGGGCGGACAGTGCGGCCTCCACCTGCGCGGGAGACAGGCCGCCCGGGATGCCGGGGGCATCCAGAAAGGCGGGGGAGAGATAGAGCGGCTGTGCGCCCGTCATAACCAGCCCCGAGAGCACGCTGTGATGGCAGTTGCGGTCCACCAGCACCTGTCCGCCGCCCGGCAGCGCATAGGCCAGCATGGCAAGAATGCCCCCGCTGGATCCGTTTACCAGAAAATGGGTATGCGCGGCGCCGAAGGCCTGTGCACACAGGGCCTCCGCCTGGGCAATCACCTCTTCGGGGCAGAAGAGGCTGTCGGTGCCGGGCAGCTCGGTCACGTCCAGCGGGAACAGCAGGTCGGACAGACGGTCCAGCCCCCGCCCCTTGTGCCCGGGCATGTAAAAGGGGGCCTTTTGCTCTTTGGCAAATGCGGTGATGCGGTCATACAGCGGGGTGGGCATTAAAAACACCTCATTTCTTGCGCAGGCGCTGCGTCAGCTCCTCAGACGGCGTGACATACACCGTGTTGTAGTTGTCGTAGATGACCATGCCGGGCTTGGCGCCCGACGGCTTCTTGACGTTGCGCACCTCGGTGTAGTCCACCGGGACGTTGGCGCTGCCCTGTGCCTTGGAAAAGTATGCCGCCAGCGCGGCGCACTCTAAAATGGCAGTTTCGGAAAATTCCGTTTCATATTCGTACTTTAGGATGGCATGGGAGCCATGGAATCCCTTGGTGTGAAACCACAGGTCGTTGTTGCGGGCGGCCTTTAGGGTGAGCTGGTCGTTTTGTTTGTTATTTTTGCCCACCAGCACCCGGAACCCATCGGATGTTTCAAATTCCATGGGCTGTGCCGGCGCGTCCTTTTTCTTCTTGGCGTCGGGCGCACGGCGCAGGTACCCCTGCTCGGTCAGCTCGGCCCGCAGCTCCGCAAGGTCCTCTTCTGACTGGGCGAGGGAGAGCGCTTCCTCCATCGACTCTAAGTATTCCAATTCAGCGGTCGCCAGGGCGAGCTGGTGGCTGACCGCGGTCTCGGCGGATTTCGCCTTGTTGTATTTGGTAAAATACCGCTGTGCGTTCTGGGCGGGGGTCAGGCGCGTATCCAGCGGGATGGTGATGAGGGGGCACGCCGCATCGTAATAGTCTTCCACCTGCACGGCCTTGGCGCCCTGTTCTATGCGGTAGAGGTTGGCGGTCAGAAGCTCCCCATACCGGCGGTATTTCTCCTTGTTTTTGGTGTCGGCCAGCTCCTTTTGCTGCAGGATAATCTTCTTGGCACACCGCTCCATGTGATTGGCCAGCAGCTTGGTGATCTGGGCGGAACGGTGGGCCATGCGTTCTTTGCGGTCCCGTGCGAGGTAAAAGCCCTCGATGGCAGCGCTGACGCCGGGCTGGGGCAAAATGTCCGCACCAGCCCCATACTGCGTGATGGGGAGGACCGAAAAGTCGATGAGCTTGCCTGACTGTTTATCCTGGATGTGGCAGGGGGCAAAGCGCCCTTCCCGCACGTCGGAGAACAGGCGGTATGCCACCGTCGCGAGGTCCAGCCGCGCCGCGTAGTCCAGCTCACCCAAGAAGCGGGTGGTATCCCCCAGGGCGCGGAAGGATATTTCCCGGGCAATGAGGGGGCTGATGCCCGTATAGGTCTGCACGAAGAATTGATCGCTTTTGGCGCCATCGTGGGCCTGCTGCAGCGCGGACAGGATGTCCTCCATGCGGGCCTCCATGGGGTTTTGTTTGCCCTGTCCCGGCGGCATCTCATAGGGCAGGCCGGGCAGCACCTGCCGGACGCTGCTGACCGAAAAGTCCACGCGTTTGATGCTGTCCGCGACCCGGCCTGCGCTGTCCACCAGAATAAGATTGCTGTGCCGGCCCATGAGCTCCGCATAGAGGGATTTGACCGTGAGGTCCCCCAATTCGTCGTAGCTTTCGATGTCCAGCTTTAAGATGCGCTCAAAGCCGGGCTGGCTGGCACCCACAAACCGGCCGCCCTGGATGTGTTTGCGCAGCAGCATGCAGAACATGGGCGGGGTCATGGGGTTGGGCTTGGTCTGCTCGGTGAAGCACACACGCATGACGCTGGGGTTGGCGGTGAGCAACAGCCGGCGCGGTTCTCCGCCGCCCCGGAAGGTGAGGTGGAGCTCGTCGTGCTCAGGCTGGTACACCTTGTCCACCCGGGTGCCCATGAGGGATTCATTGAGTTCACGAACCAATGCCGCAACTGCGGTTCCGTCCATTGCCATGTCTTGTGCCTCATTTCTGCGCGGGGCTGCGGCGCTGTGCGTCTTGCTGGGCGCCTTGCCGCATCCCATGCTGGTTTCTTCGGATGTGACTATTATACCCCAGATGGGAGGATTCTGTCAATTGTCGGGTGTTTTTTGTGGAAATCCCCTTGCAATGCGGCCGGGAAATGGTATAATAGTAGCCGATAGGCATGTGGTATGGGAAACGCAAGCCGAAGGCGCGCATGCGCGATATTAAATAACTGGTGGCGAGATCCGCCGGTATGTTGGAGGGGATTGGATCATGGGGCTTCAGGCGTTGGTTGGGCTTTCCAACCGGTATGGCAAAAATCCGGAGATCGTGTTGGCAGGCGGCGGGAACACGTCGTATAAGGACGCTCGCTATCTGTATATCAAGGCGTCGGGTACCACGCTGGCAGATATCACAGAGTCGGGATTTGTGAAGATGGACCGTGCGCGGCTGGCGCAGATGTGGGAGACTGAGTACCCGGCGGACAACGATGCACGGGAGGCGGCGGTGCTTGCGGATTTGATGGCGGCGCGCGTGGAGGACCCAAAGCGACCCAGCGTGGAGACGCTGCTGCATGACCTGTTTCCCCAGGCGTATGTCGTGCATACCCATCCGGCGCTGGTGAACGGTCTGACCTGTTCGGCGGAGGGGGAGGCAGCCATGCGCCGCCTGTTTGGAGAGGAAGCGATTTGGGTGCCCGCGACCATGCCGGGGTATGTGCTGGCGCAGGACGTGCGGGCGCGCATTGCGGCATATGAGAATGCCACAGGCCGCAAAGCGGATCTGGTTTTTCTGCAAAACCATGGCATCTTTGTGGCCGCGGAGACGCCAGATGAGGTGGCGCAAAAGATGGACGCGGTGATGTCGACGCTGCGGAGCGCGGTCGTGCGGGAGCCCGATCTGGCGCCCCTTGCCATGGGGCCGGGTGCTGCGGCCATCGCCCAGGCGCTGTCAGAGGCCGTTGGTGTGGGTGCTGCGGCAGTGCGCATGGGCAACAACGGCGAGATTGTGCGGCGGACGGCGGATGCGGATGCGTTTGGGAAGGTGAACTACGCCTTTACGCCAGACCACATGGTGTACTACAAGCACTCGCCGCTCTATCTGCCCGCGGGCGCGGATGTCGCAGGTGCGGTGGCGGTGTTTGCGCAGCAAAACGGTTTTCTGCCCAAGGTCTGTGCCGCACAGGGCGTGGGCGTTTTCTGCCTGGGGACGGATGAGAAGGATGCCGCGCGCGTGGAGGCGCTGTTTTGGGATACCTTAAAGATTGCGGCTTATGCCGAGAGCTTTGGCGGCGGACAGTTCATGCCCAAGTGGCTGGTGGATTTTATTGCGAACTGGGAAGTGGAGCAGTATCGCAAGCAGGTGGCAAAGTGAATATTTCCCGGGAAATAGGGAGCGCAAAAAGGCGGCTCGCAGCCGTTGGCGGCCGGCGCCTGGTGGCGGGTGTGGGGGCAGCTGGCGGCTCTACTTGACGCGCGGCAGAGAGGTGCATATGACACGCAGGGGCGTGGCGAAGAGTGGGACACCCCTGGCGGAAGAATGGATGACGGTGCGGGATGGTGCTGCCCGGAAGGTGTATTGTTTTCTGCTGGGCAGCGTGATGAAAGCATATCGACAAGCCGGCCCGCAGGAAGAGATGGCATATCTGGTGATTGCGGAAACCGAAAACGCAACCCTGATAGGCGTTGAGAGGCAAACCTTGGAACTGTGGCTTGTATCTCCTGCCGAGCAGGGGAAAGGAGCGAGCAGACGTCTGCCTCATTACGCTATCAAGCAACATGGGGTCCATGCGCTGGCGGTGTACGAGCAAAATTCCATTGCGAAGGGCTTCTATGTGCGCATGGGCTTTCGGGTGGAGGGTAGACGGGAGCGAGATGCGCTGGGAAATCCTGCTCTCCTTTGGTACACGATACGGACGAAAACGCAGAGTGGCAGAGGGGCTTTTAAAAATGAATGTGGATGGGCGTATTGACGGCGGTTGTCCGGTATGATATCATGGTATATGGTTCATTTTGAAAAATGGGAGGAACTGGAACATGGCGCTGCAAAACACCCCGCCTCTTACGACGGAGCGGCTCCGGCTGCGCAGATTTACCGAACAGGACCTGCCGGCGCTGTATGCCATCCATCGGGATCCGGAGGTCAATACGTTCCTGCCGTGGTTCCCCCTGACATCGATGGAGGAGGCGCGGGCGTTTTATCAGCAGCGGTATCAAGAGGCATACCGCGCCCCGGTCGGCTATCGCTATGCGATCTGCCGCAGGGAGGACGATGTGCCCATTGGATACATCCATGTGGAGACGACAGACGGCCATGACTTTGGCTATGGGCTGGCCCGTGCATTTT
Source organism: uncultured Clostridia bacterium (assembly GCA_944393605.1). Taxonomy (GTDB): domain Bacteria; phylum Bacillota; class Clostridia; order UBA1381; family UBA9506; genus CALYAO01. The sequence goes on along the minus strand of CALYAO010000066.1, from coordinate 6,885 downwards.
GGGGCAACGGGTTTGTCAGCGAGGCAGGGCGCGCCGTGCTGTCGCAGGTGAAACGGGATGGCCTGCCGTTTGTGACTGCGACGCATGATGTCAACAATCCCAAAAGCGGGGCGGTCATGAGGCGGCTGGGCATGCGGTATCAATACAGCTATGAGGAACAGTGGCAGCCCAAGGACTTCCGGGTGACCTTCCGGATGTATCAGCTGAATCTGGACCCCACATGGAACCAGGTATATATGGGGTATTGGAATGGGGCGACGGTTCGCTGTGTCGAAGAGGGGGTTATGTGAGGCACGGCCTTGCGCTGCCGCAAACCGCAATGCCTGCGGAACCGGGCGCGGCGTTTGGGTGTCTGACCGGGAATAGTGGGCGGACGGTGTGTGAGAGGCAGCGGTGGCCATTTTTGGATGATGGGTGTGGGCAACTGGCGGACAACAATGTGAGGATGGCGGCAGCGGCCGGCGGCCTCACGTGGATATACCAAATATTGGAAAAGGAGTGAAGGTACGTTGAAGCAGGATATGATTGTGATTTTGGATTTGGGCAGTGAACAGAATACCGTTGTGGCGCGTGCGGTCCGTGCGCTGGGGGTATACAGCGAGATATACCCGCATGACATCACCGTAGAGGCGCTGCGCGCATTGCCGGGCGTGAAGGGGATTGTGGTAAACGGCGGCCCCAACAACGTGGTGGACGGCGAGACCATCACGGTGGCGGATGCGGTGTATGCTGCGGGGTACCCCGTGCTGGCGGTGGACCATCCCGCTGCCAAGACGGATCACAAGCTGGATGCTTGGCCCGCATCCGAAGAGGAGATGAAGGCGCTTTTGCGGCCCTTTGTCTTTGAAACCTGCGGTGCGGAGGCCAACTGGAACATGACCAATTTCATCGCGGACCAGGTGGAGCGGGTGCGTGCACAGGTGGGGGACAAAAAGGTGCTGCTGGCGCTGTCGGGCGGTGTGGATTCCTCGGTGGTGGCGGCACTTCTGCTCAAGGCCATCGGCAGCAACCTGACGTGTGTGCATGTCAACCATGGCCTGCTGCGCAAGGGGGAACCCGAGCAGGTTGTGGAGGTATTCCGCAACCAGATGAATGCCAACCTGATCTATGTGGATGCTTCGGACCGGTTCTTGGGCAAGTTGGCGGGCGTCAAGGACCCCGAACAGAAGCGCAAGATCATTGGGGCGGAGTTTATCCGGGTGTTTGAGGAAGAGGCCCGCAAATTGGAAGGCATTGACTTCTTGGCACAGGGCACCATCTATCCCGATATCGTAGAGAGCGGCACCAAGACGGCCAAAATGGTAAAATCTCATCACAACGTGGGTGGCTTGCCGGAGGATATGCAGTTTGAACTGGTGGAGCCGCTGTACCAGCTGTTTAAGGATGAAGTACGTGCGTGCGGCCTGGCGCTGGGACTGCCAGACGAAATGGTATTCCGGCAGCCGTTCCCCGGCCCGGGGCTGGGTGTCCGCTGTTTGGGTGCCATCACGCGGGAGCGGCTGGAGGCGGTCCGGGAGTCGGATGCCATCCTGCGGGAGGAATTCCGGCTGGCAGGGCTGGACAAGAAGGTTTGGCAGTATTTCACCATTGTGCCCGATTTTCAGTCGGTGGGCGTGCGGGACAATGCCCGCTGCTTTGAGTATCCGGTGATTATCCGCGCCGTCAACACGGTGGATGCCATGACGGCAAGCATTGAGCCCCTGGATTGGTCCGTGCTGCAGAAAATCACCAACCGGATCATCCATGAGGTCAAAGGCGTCAACCGTGTTTGCTATGATCTCACACCCAAGCCGACGGGAACCATTGAGTGGGAGTAAGCAAAAGCGCTGGAAGATGGCTTAACCTGTAATTGTGAGATGAAAAAACGGACATCCATGCCTTTATGGCACGGATGTCCGTTTTTATTGCAGGGATGCCTGATATCCCTCGCCCCAATTTCGCATGCTATCCAGGATTGGCTTTAAACTTTGTCCCAGCTCTGTCAGAGAGTATTCCACCCTTGGCGGCACTTCTGCATACACCTTTCGGCTGATAAGACCGCTTTCTTCCATATCGCGCAGCTGTGCCGTGAGGACCTTTTGGGATACGCTGCCAATGGACTTTTTTAACTCCCCAAACCGTTTGGTCCCCGGCATTAAATCGCGCAAAATCAAGACCTTCCACTTATCACCAATCAACATTAATGTTGTTTCTACGGGGCAGGCTGGCAATTCCCTTGCGCTATTTTGTGCTTTCATATCCATATCCTCCCTTTGGTTTCGATTCGATCCTTATATTCCAATGATACCATATATCCCTTTTTGAGTCAATGCTTATGGTGGGTAAGGAAAAATATGAATTTTTTTTGCTTTGTGGGTTGTGCTTGGAAAAGGCCTCACGGCGCAATGGTTTCTGTTTGGTAACCGTCCAATGGTTTCTTGCAGGAAACTACGCCACAAAAAAGTGCGTACTTTACAGGGGTGGCGGCTCTGCGTATAATGGAATCAAGAGCTACGGAGAACGGCCGTTCCAAAGCTGAAAACAGAAACGACGCATAGGAGGTATTCAGAATGAAACGGAATATGAATAAGAACACCTTTCAGACGGTTACACTTGCAAAAGGAGAAATGAACATTTACGATTGCGGTGCGATCAAGCTGCACGCATATAAGACCAATGATGGCATAGACGATGAAGTGTTTATTGTTGAAAAAAACGGCAAGGCGGTCATCATAGAATCTCCCTGTTTTTTTGATAACATCAAAGAGCTTGCGGAATATTTGAAAGATGTCACGGTCGAGGGCATGCTGATTGCATATCATGGCGCTGGCGCATCTTTCCTGCCCGACGTTCCAAAGTATGCAACGCAGAATGCCATTGATTATTCGGAAAACGGCGGCGGAAGGGCGCTGATTGATCAGTTTACGGGTGCATTTGGAGCAACCTTTGACAATACCATCCATAAAATTACCAATGTGATTGGCGAAGGCAAGGTGACAATCGGCGGGATGGATTTTGTCATAAAACAGACACAGGAAGCCTTTGATGTCGAAATTCCTGAAATCAACGCCGTTTATACGCATATGCTTGGGCATGACTGCCACTCCATCGTAGCGGGCAGCCAGCATGCCGATGCGATGATTGCAGAGCTGCGTGGCTATATTGAAAAGGGATATGATTTGATCCTGACCTCGCACTATACCCCCGAAGATTTGAAGGATGCCGAGACAAAGATTGCATATCTGGAAAATTTGAAACAGATTGCGGCAGGCTGCAAGGATGCCAGTGCATTCAAAGCGGAAGTCGGCAGGCAGTATCCGCAGTATAGCGGCCAAAATTATCTGGACATGACGGCAGGCTTCTTCTTTGCATAGATCGATATCAGACCAACCGGGGCCGCCGAGCCCCGGTTTTTAGCTCGCAATAGATCTGCCGCGGATCATACAAGAGACGATTGGTATAGCATATGGGGAAGCGGTTGTATAGAAAGGATTCCAGGATGGCGCAAGCCAAAAGAGGAGAGAATCTCGGCCAAGTGGTCTGTCCGCCAGAGATTGTGGGCAGAGACAGCGATATCGGAACGGTCTTGCATGTCTTAACGCGGACAAGAACAGATGGCACAATATGGGAACACTAGCGGGATGCAATACGTGACCAATGTAGAAAGGCGCTTTGCATTGGATGGTGATGGAATATTGTGGAAAATGAATGCGCGAAACACAAAGGCCGCTGCATGCCAAAGGCATGGTCTGGCAATTGACAAATGGCACAACATCATATTATAATAGATACAAAGAGATATAAAAAGAGGAGGGAGTGCATGAAACCTCGTAAAAAAATGTTGATGCTGGTGTTGGCCGTTGTCATGGCAATGCCCCTCGTTTGTTTGCCGGTGTGTGCCGAAGTGGGGGATGTGTATGACTATGTGGCGGAGCTGAGCGGCACCCAGGGTGGCACTTCTGGGGCCTGGTTCTATGAGTACCTGGAGTCCGCTGACACGTCCAGCGGCTATCGCCAGGATGCGGCTGGAGGCGACCAATTTGTTCAGTACCGCTATTTTGGCCTATCCAATACAGCGTGGCCCAATGCCAAGGTGTGGAGCAACGAGTGGTCGGATGAAGGAAGCGGCTTGGTCAATCTGCGCTCGGCCCAGGGCTCCATTGGGGCAAACTGGTGCTGGGCGGGGTTTACCCGGGTGGGCTTTGACCCGGTGGCGACCTTTGTGGCGCCCGAATCCGGCTATGTGCAGTTGGCCATGGAAATCCGCGGCCCGCAGAGTTCACAAAGCAATGGCGTGCAGTTCCAGATCGTGAAATACAGTGCGGACAACCGGCGTGTGCAGCAGGTGTATCCCCAATCCGGCTGGCAGCTGCTGCCAAACTGGACCTCGGGCGGCGGGACGGAGTACAACGAATTTACAGGGATCTATGCGTCCGTGTCCAAGGGGGAAAAGCTGTGCCTGATTTTTAATGCCAATGAAAACAGTGCGGGGGACGAATTTGCCATCACCCAATATACGGTGCGCTATATCGAACCCATCGCGTTTGACCAGGCGGAGTACTATGCGGCGTATTATACAGACCCTGCCTATGCGGACCAGAATTTTGTGGACATCCCGGCCACGTTGGTGGACGGCGCTGCGGGGACGGTTGAGTACTCTTCTTCGGATCCGTCCGTTTTATTCCCGGTGGACAATGCGGGCAGGTTTTCCATCGTTGGGAACAACGTGACCCACAATGGCGGAACCTCCGCCGGGTATGAGCGGCAGGCGCCCGTCGTTGTGACGGCAAGCCTGATGCAGGACGGCCAGGTGACGGCACAGGCTTCTACCGATGTGTATGTCAGCGAGAACCCCATCTCGCCCAACGCGGAATCCTATGTGTGGTCCCACAAGGCGCAGAATTTGTCCGACTATCCGATTTGGTCCTATCAGTCTGCGACCCTGGCTGATTCCCTGGATGATATCCAGGATGTGACCTATTCGCCCATGTCGCTGGAATTTTATCCGCATGGTGCGGAGGACGCTGGCCTCGGGTGGTACCGGTATAGCGGTTCGGGCGGCAACTTTCGGCTGGATATCGTCAACAGCGGCCTGTCCACGGCCGCAGATGCTGCCTTGACGTTTACGGCGCCCCGTTCGGGCCTGATTCGGGTCAGCGGGTCTGCCGATGACCGGCTGACAAGGAGTTCTGCCGGCAATGGGATTGGCATCGCCATCCGTCTGCAGCAAGGGGAGACCAAGACGCAGATCTATCCGACCGACAGCCTTTGGCAGACGGTGACGAGTTCTCCAACGGAGTATACCTATTTTTCGTACCCTGACCAGTATCTGGAAGTGAATGCGGGGGACAAGCTGTATTTCGTTGCCAATGCGCTGGGGAATAACAACTCGGATACCTATTACTGGCAGCCTTCTGTCACCTACGTGGAGCAGGAGCATGTGGAAAGTGCTGTCATTACAGAGGACAACCAGGTCCTTGTAAGTTACAACTTGATACCAGAATTTTCCAATCAAAAGGTCTCCGTCATCGGTGCCCTCAAGGATGGGGAGGGCAGGCTTCTTTCTGCGAGATTGCAAACGGCGGCCATGACAGAAGGGGAGATGAGCCAGTTTGCCTTTACCTTTGGGCTGGACAACCCCTTCCAGTACCAGGATCTGTATTTTTACGCGTATGTCTTTGATGATATGGAAGCGATTCGGCCTCTGAAGACGGCCTATCAGGAGGAAATCAGCCGCAGCCCCGACCCGTCCAAGTGGCAGCGGATCTTCAACAGGGCAGGGATCACGGATATTACCTATTTCAGCGAGGCCATGGGCATTGATGTCAATGCATTGGTTTGGGTGCCTGACGACTATGAGGCAAATCCGGAAAAACGTTATCCGGTCCTGTATTATATGCATGGCAGGGGCGGCAGCTGTATCGAGCCGTTTGATACCATCGCAAAAAGCATACAGGCGGCAATCGAGGACGGAACCTTGGAGCCTATGATCATTGTCAGTGTCAACGGCGGCAATAATTCTTGGTATATGGATACGCTGGACGCCTATTCCAAGCCGAGAACTGCCTTCCTAAATGAATTGCTTCCTTACATCGACTCGCATTACCGCACGATTCCTACCAGAGAAGGCCGCATGCTTGCGGGATTCTCCATGGGCGGCTTTGGATCCACCAGCATTGCGTTTGAACATCCCGATCTGTTTGCTGGTGCCGTGACCTTTGGTGCGGCTGTTTATACGACGGAGGAGTTTATTGGCCGCTGGTCGTCTGATTTTGCGCAGGTGTTTGATGGACGCACGTCTATTTTGGATCGCTGGAATCCGTATGCGTTGCTGGAGAAAAATGCACAACGCATTCAGGACAGTCAGCTCAAGCTGTATCTGTTCGTCGGAAACAATGATTTTACCAAAGAATTCAATGAAAGATTTTCTGCCAAGCTGACCGAAGAAGGGGTAGCGCACGAGCTGATAAACGCAGGTGACGCGGAACACAATATGTCGCAGTATCATCAGCTGGTTGGAGAACAAGTGGTTTTGAAGATTGCGGATATCTTTGGGCAAAGCGGAAATGGGCTGCAATAGGTATTTTTAGGAAGGACAGCTGCATGACAGATGTGGCGTGTTGCCATCTATGGGGGCACTGTGACATCCCAGTCTTCCCAAAAGCCGAAGTGGCCGGCAAAGCGCAGCCTATCGCGGTGCAGCCAGTGCGGTCTATGAAAAGAATATAAAAAAACAGGAACGGAAAAGCAGTTTTATCGCTTTTCCGTTCCTGTTTTTATCTGTCTTGCATGTGCGCGGCCCTGGCTTCTTGGCCCCTCCCTAGTCTTGCGCGGTGCGGGGCGGACTGTGCGCCCGCGGGGCAAGCCTTTGGAACGCGCAGCTACGGCGGCGATGGTTATGGCGTG
>CALYAO010000065.1 GCA_944393605.1 uncultured Clostridia bacterium | reverse complement strand
AGGCCGCGAAGAAATGGTGGAGTGGATTCCCCAGCCGGGCGAAGGCTTTGACGAGGCGATCTACAATGGCGGCCAAATGATTTCGTATTATATCGCAAACTACATCAAAAAGACGGGCAAACCCTTTGATGCGGCGGAATGGTACAAAGATGCCATGTATAAGCTGAAAAAATGGGGCTTTACGGGTGTCGGCGCATGGTCGCGGCAAGGGGATGCACGGGCCAACGGCATTGCAAACGTCCCGCTTCTAAAGTTTGGGAGCGATGGCGCAAACGTCATCATGTTTGGCGCGCAGGGCCACGTCGATATGCCTGACGTGTTCGAGCCGTCCTTCCGGGAGCTGGCAGAGCCTTACCTGGAGCAGACGCTTGGCAATAGCAAAGACGACCCGACCATCCTGGGCTATTTCTTTGGCAATGAGCTGCACTACAATGACTTTAAGAACACGGTGCCGACCCTGTCCAACGACAAGGCCATCAAGCAGGAGTTCATCAAGAAGATGCAGGAGAAGTACACGGACATTGCCGCGTTTAACACGGTATGGGGGACGACGTATGGCTCTTTTGAAGAGATCAATACGCAGCCCAAGTCGGTGGATGCGCAGAACGACGTGTATGACTTCTTCCGGTACTACCTAGAGACCTATTACAGCTTCGTCCGGGAATGCATGGACAAGTATGACGGCAATCACCTGCTGTTGGGTGAGCGGTACCTCGGCAACCCGCTGGATGACGCCAACCTGCGTAAGATCATTGCGGAGACCTGCGGCAAGTATATGGACGTCATCAGCATGAACTATTACGTCATTGACATCAGCGAGGACCGCTTAAGCGACATGCATGACTGGTCGGGCGGCAAACCGATTATCATCACGGAGTTCCATACGACTGCGACCGACCGTGGCTTTGCAAAGGGCCAAGTGGAAGTGGCAAATGCGAAAGAACGCGGACTGGCATACCGCAATGCGGTTGAAGAACTGGCATCGCAGGGTTATGTTGTCGGTGCGCATTACTTCACCTATATGGATCAACCGGCCGGCGGTCGTGGTACGCAGGGCGTGGGCGGTGAGGCGTTTGCCTGTGGCCTTATTGATGTGGCTGACCGTCCGTATTACGATATGCTAGAAGAGGTCATGAAGACCAACTATAACATCTATGATATCCTACTGGGCAACCAGGAGCCCTTCTATTGGGAGCGCGATACCAACCCGCGGGAAGCGACGCCCAACTTGGATATTCCCCAGGCGGCAAGCACGATTACCATCGATGGGACATACAGCGCGACCGAATGGCCGGGTATGCTCTATACGCCCACCATCCAGCGCGCAGGCCAGCTGTTGGGTATGCCGGAACGGTATAGTGCGGCCTATCGCCTGGCATGGGATGCCAGCAACCTGTATATCTGCGCCAATGTCGCAGACCCGACGCCCATGATTGCAGGGGACGCGGTGGAGCTGTTCTTTGGTGGCGACTCGTCCAAGGTGGCCGATAAAGGGGCGCTGCTTGATACCGACAAGCATCTGACCATCACCGCAGCGGAGACCCCAGTGATTGAAGGCGGTACTGCGACGGCAGCGGTCAAAAAGCACGACAGTGGCAACGGGTATACCATGGAGATTTCCATCCCCTGGTCCACGTTGGGCGTGACGGATGCGGCTTCGGGCAAAGCGGTCCGGCTCGACCTGGGTGTGACCAACGGCGACGATCCTGCGGTGGGCCGTAACGGCCGCTGGTTCTGGAGCGGCATGCCTTCCAACGACACCTATCGTTCCAACTGGGGTACGGGGACCTTGGTGGAGGCCATCAGCACCGAAGCAGGGTTCTCGGATGATTTTGAGAGCTATTCAGAAGGGGAAATCCCGTCTGGCTCTTGGGTATTTACGACGGACTTTGATGAGGAGACCTCCAAAAACAACTGGATTCATTTTGGGAAGAGCACCGTGGGCGGTAAAGATGGCAAGTCCCTGCTGATCTACCGGAATGAAAACGAGGCGAAGGGCCTGCGGCTACAACTGTCCCGGACATTTGCGCCAATAACGGGCACTGTGACCTGTGAGTTTGATATGTGCTCGTCGTCCTATTCGGAGTACTACAATGGCTTCCTGATCAGTGCGGGGGATACGACCATTGTGGATACCAAGTGGATGAAGGCAAAGGGGGAAGACCGCTTCCAAATCAGCCTCAATAATTCGGACTATATCCAGATTGCAAACATCAACCAGTGGTTCCACATCAAGTTTGTGATGGATACCAATGCGCAGACTGTCAGCATGTATGTGGACGACCAGCCGGTGTTTGAGAATAGCAAGTGGCTCAGTGCGGTGGAAAACGGTTCTGGCGTGACCAAGGTCCTGTTTAACATCCGTCAGTTCCTCAATGCAACGGTGGCGATCGACAACATGGAAGTGACGGGAACGGGCGGTGCGACCACCGACCTGAACGCCGTTATGATGCCGACGGCTGCGACGCCGGGAATCACCAACTTCCTGCCCACCAATACGCCGGAGCTCAATCCTGGCCAGGGCACAGAAATCACACCACCTGAGACGGATCCCAGCTTCCCGTTTGACGACTGCGGCGCGGTGGATTGGGCGCGGGATGCCATTAAGGCGTTGTCCGAACAGGGCGTTGTGAGCGGCGTTGGCGACCGGCAATTTAACCCCGACGCAAATGTGACGCGGGAAGAGTTTGTGAAGATGCTTGTTGGCGCCCTGGGTTTAGAGGATGCAAATGCGACGGCAAGCTTTACGGATGTGCCGGCGGATGCATGGTATACCCCCTTTATTGCGGCGGCTGCCAGCAAGCAGATCGTAAATGGCAATCCGGACGGCTCGTTTGGCGTGGGTGCACAGATTACGCGGCAGGAGATGGCTGTGATGGCATACCGCGCGGCCAACGTTGCGGGTGTGGCCTTGCAGTTGGGCGCTGCATCGGAGTTTACGGATGGTGCAGACATCGCAGATTATGCAAGGGATGCCGTGAACGCCATGCAGGCTTCGGGCATCATTAACGGTGTGGACGGTGGGCGGTTTGCCCCCAATGACACCGCGACCCGTGCACAGGCCGCAAAGATTATCTACGGCCTAGTATCTCTTCAATAAAAAGGAATTATGGCTATGGAGGATTGGAAACGTCTGGCCGCCTGTGCGGCCATAGCCGGCATGCTGTTTGCTGCACCTGCGTTTGCAGGTGCAGCGGATGCGCCGGTTCTGGATAAATATGGACAAATTACGGGGACAAGTTATCCCAGTAAGGTGACCCAGGATTCCGATTTGACAGGCGATGTGGCAAGGGACGAGGAGTATTTCTCGTCCCTTCAGCCGCCTGTACGGGACGCGTGGGGTGGTGAGCTGGGTTCCAAGGAGCAGTATGGTCTTTCGGCCACGGGATATTTCCACGTGGAAACCATTTCGGACAGCAAGACGGGGACGGGGGAGAAGACGGTACTGGTCACGCCCGATGGCAACCTCTATGTTTCGCTGGGCACGTGTGTGACGGATCTGTTTGATTCCTATACCAACCCGACGGGCAATGAGGAACATTTTTCCGAGTTGCCCCCCAAGACGGGGGCATATGCCGCAGCGTGGAACTGGAGCCAGGTCTCCTTTTACATCGCCAACCGGATTATCAAAACGGGCAGTTTCGACGAAGAAGCATGGTACACTGAGATGGTGGAGCGCCTGAAAAAGTGGGGGTTTACAGGCGTTGGCGCATGGTCCCGCCAGGACAGCGCCCGTGCGAATGAATTCCCCAACGTGCCGCTGCTCAAATTCGGCGGCGACGGTGCGAACTTGCCCCGGTTTGGCGCCGGCGGTTACACCGACATGCCCGACCCGTATGACGCGGCGTTTGACAGCCGGCTGGATGCTTATTTTGCCGGGTTTGCAAACAGTGCGACGGATCGGACCATCGTGGGTTATTTCTTCGGGAATGAGGTACATTACGAAAAATTCATGGAGGCGGTCACCACCTCGGCGACCAAGGGCAAGGCTGTGCGCGCTGCGTTTGAGGCGTTTTTGGCAGAACGGTATGCGTCCCTTTCGGATTTTAACGCAGCATGGGGGACGTCGTACAGCGCTTACAGCAGCATTGGTGCGCAGCCGGTGACGGCGGCGGGCAAGAACGATGTGTATGCGTTTTTTGCAGAATATATTGACCTGTTATACCAGAAGATTCACACCACATTCCGCAAATATGATCCCAACCATCTGTTGATGGGGGAGCGCCTCTTGGGAAGCTCGGTCACCACCCTCAACTTGCGTGTCCCCATTATGGAAGCGGCAGGGAAATACACCGATGTGGTTAGTTATAATTATTACACGCAGTTCCCAGACAATGAACTCATCCACAAGATGCATGAGGAGTCGGGCGGGCTGCCCATACTCATTACTGAGTATCACACCACGGAACCTTCCCACGGTTTCCAGGGCGGGATGAACGGCGCTGTGGCGGTGGACAGCGAGCAGGCGCGCGGCGAGCATTACAAACGGTATGTGGAATCGTTGGTCTCCACTGGGTTTGTCGTGGGCGCGCACTACTTCTGTTTCTTAGACCAGCCTGCGACAGGCCGTGGCACCGAGGGGACAGGGTTTGGCGGTGAAAGCTATGCCTGCGGCATTGTGGACGTGACCGACCGCCCCTACAAAGAGATGCTCGAATACGTCATGGATGCCAACTATGACATCTATGACACCCTGATGGGGGAGGAAGTTGCAACAGGTACGATGCAAAACGGTTGGTTCATCGAGAGCGACTTTGCAGCATCCGATCAAAAGAATTATATCAGTGTCTCGACTAGCGGCGACCTTACCATCCGCCGGGGGGAGAGCGAGGCAAAGCGGCGCGCCCTGCGTGCGACCAAGACGTTTGAGCCGGTGGGCGGCAAGACGACGATTTCGTTTGATTTCAGCGCACATTTGGATCGGTACTACAATGCGTTGGAGCTCTACAGCGGCCGGACGTTGGTGGGGGACTTCATGTACATGAAGCAGGCTGATTCCGGTTCTGAAAATCTTGTCCTGTCGGTGAACGGCAGCCCATATGCCAAGATTGGGACGCGCGGCAGAGAGGTTTCACTTCAGTTTGACGTGGATTTTGATGCCAAGACCATCTCGGTCACGGCGGGGGAAACTGCCGTTGCAGGGTTACAAGATATCCCGTTTTACAATATGGCGCAGGATGTCAACTCGGTGGACCGGTTCTGTGTCAACACACGGCAGTATACCACGGGGCAGGTGACCTTGTCCAACTTGCAGATTGAGGGGGACCCGCCTGCCGTACCCGGCGGCTGTGCCGTCACATTCCGGACCATGTCAGCGGAGCTGCATGAGCCCACCGTGACGGGTGCAAGCATGGTGTATGCCACCATTGAGCTAACGGACCAGTTCCCGGCCGAACGTGCGACGCCTATTTTGGTGGCGCATGATCAAGACGGCCATTTGGCAGGAATGGATTACGGGCTCTTAAACAGGGGAGGCAGTATGACGTTGATTGTCAACGGGCTTGACCCTGCCCAGCGTTATACGGTACAAGTGCTGTTGTGGGATTCCTTAACCAGCATGGCCCCCTTAGCGGAGGTTATTGTACCTGACAAATAAAGGAGGAGTGTCAATGAGAGGGAGACGGTTGTTGGGTGTGGCGCTTGCGGCTTGCTTGATGGCGGGCCCTGCACTTCCGGCAAAGGCTGCAAGTTTTACATGGGATCGCTATGGCCAGTTTGCCGACGTACAATTTGAAGGCAAAGTGACCAGCGACGAGGAGCTCCGCGCGGACGCCGCGGCGGACGAGGCGTATTATGGGAGCCTCAATCCGCCGGAGCGGGACCCGTGGGGCGGCGAGCTGGGCTCCAAGGAGAAGTATGGCCTGACCGAGACGGGGTTCTTCCATGTGGAGACGGTCTCGGGTACCAATGCGCCGCTGGGGGAGCGGGTCATCCTGGTTACCCCTGCGGGCAATGCATTTTTTTACACGGGCACCTGTGTGACCGACCTGTTTGAGTCTTATACGGCGGCCAATTTAAAGCCCGAGGCGTTTGAGTGGATCCCCGAAAAGGATGGCGTGTTTGACACGGCGGTGGCGGATGATGGCAAAGTGTCTTATTACATTGCCAACCGCATCAAAAAGACAGGGGAGCCCTTTGACGAGCAGGAATGGTACAAAGAAGCCACCGACCGGCTCAAGAAATGGGGATTTACGGGCGTTGGCGGCTGGTCGCGGCAGGACGATGCCCAGGCGCTTGGCGTGCCCAATGTGCCTATGATCAAGTTTGGCTCGGACGGCGCCAATGTCAAGATGATGTACTCTGACATGCCCGATGTGTATGACCCGACCTTTGAGCCGCTTGTGGATGCGTATCTGGAAGGGTACGTAGGGCCGCATAAGGACGACCCGTCCATCGTGGGATACACCTTTGGCAACGAGGTGCATTATACCCAGTTTAAGGACAACGTGCCCAAGCTGGACAATGCAGAACCCACCAAGGTGGCATTCATCGAGTTCTACAAGGAAAAGTACAACGGGGACATTGCGGCGCTCAACAAGGTGTGGAATACGCAGTACGATTCGTTTGAGGCCATCAACGCGGCCCCCAGCACCGTGGATGGCGTCAATGATATCTATGAATTCTTCTCGGTTTATCTGGAAAAATACTATGAGATTGTAAACCGCTTGTTCCACAAGTATGACCCCAACCATATGCTGCTGGGTGAGCGGTATTCCGGCGTATCCGACCGCAACCTGCGCAAGGCGTTTGCGACGGCGGCGGGCAAATACTGTGACGTTATCAGCTTCAATTATTATGAGTTCTTGCCCACCCGGCAGGTACTGGAAGAACTGCATACCTTCTCGGGCGGCAAACCCCTCATGGTGACGGAGTTCCACCACACCGACCGCACGCGCGGCTACACGCCGACCCAGCGCGAGGTGGCAAATGAGGAGGAACGCGGGATTGCCTATCGCCAGTTTGTGGAGGCGCTTGCCAGCTATGGCTATGTGGTGGGCGCGCACTATTTCACCTTTATGGACCAGCCCGGTTCGGGCCGCGGTTCGGAAGGGTCTGGGATTGGCGGCGAAGCAGCCGCGACCGGTATGATCGATGTGACAGACCGCCCGTATAAGAAGATGCTGGCGCACATCATGGAAACCAACTATGGGATTTACGACGTCATCTTTGGCGCGCGGGAGCCCTATTATTGGGAGCGGGGCACCAATCCGCGCGAGAAGGTGCCGCCGGTGGAAATCCCTGTTGCCAAGACAGCCATCACGGTGGATGGCGTCTTTGGGGACAATGAATGGCCCAATATGATCAACGCACCCTCCATCTACCGCAGCAACCAGGTGTATACCCTGCCTGAGGGCTGGGGTGCGGCATACCGGTTGGCGTGGGATGCGGACAATTTGTATGTGTTTGGCAACATTTCGGATCCTTCTCCCATGCGGACGGGGGATGCCATGGAGCTGTACATCGGCTGCTCGGCAGAGGAGCTGGATCAGGGCGGCGCCTTGCTGTCCACGGACAAACACTTTAAAATTGCAGCAGACAATCCCACCACAGAAGGGGTTACGGCTGCTGTGAAACAGCACGATTCTGGCGCGGGGTACAACGTGGAAGCGGCGATCCCGTGGTCGGTGCTGGGCGTGAGCGGCCCGGCGACCGGGATGCAGTTCCGGTTGGACATTGGCCTGGACAATGCGGACGATCCCGCAGTCGGCCAGAATGCACAGTGGTTCTGGAGCGGCATGCCGTCCAACGACACCCAGCGGGATTACTGGGGCTATGCGAAGCTGGTGGAGGAAATCAGCACGGAACGCGGTTTCACGGATGATTTTAACAGCTATGAGGAAAATGCCGTCCCGGCAGGGGAATGGGTGTATACCACCGATTTTACACCCGACGACACCAAGAATATCATTACTTTTGGCCCGTCGGATGCGGGTGGCCAGCAGTCGGGTGCGTTACTGATCCGGCGGACGGAGAACGAGGCGCGCGGCTTAAAGCTGCAGCTGGCCCGGTCCTTTGTGCCCATCCAGGGCAAGGTCACATGGGAATTTGACATGCGGAACGATTCGGTATCGGAGTACTACAACGGGTTTCAAGCCTATGTCGGTGACAAGATGGTTTTAGACAGCCGGTGGAAACTGACCAAAGGTGAGAAGACGGTGGAGTTTAACATCAACGAATCGGAGTATCGGAAGACGGTGGAAGCGGGCCAATGGTTCCACGTCAAGTATGAGCTGGATACTGACGCCAAGACCATTGCCATGTATGTGGATGACGAACCCCTGTTCGAGGACATGAAGTTCCTGGCGCAGGATACGGATGGCGAAGGTGTGGGCAAAGTGATGCTCAATATGCGCCAGTTCTTAAACGGCGAAGGGGTTGTCCTGGACAACATGAAGGTATATGGCGACGGCACGGGGGAAACGGGCCCGGATATCTCTGATATGCTGGAGACAACCTCGGCGCCCTTTGCACCCTATGTACCGGGGGCGGCACCCGATGTGCCTGCCGTCGACCCGAGCTTCCCGTTTGATGACTGCGAGGGGGTCGCATGGGCCAAACCTGGCATTTTAAGCCTGTATGAAAAAGGCGTTGTGACGGGGACGGGCGACCGCACTTTCTCGCCGGATGAGCTGGTGACGCGGGAGGCGTTTGTCAAGATGCTAATAGGCGCGCTCGGCCTGGAGGACGCAGCGGCAACCGCCAGCTTTACAGACGTGGTAGCGGGTGAGTGGTATGTGCCATTCATTGCGGCTGCAGCGCAAAAGGGCATCGTGAGCGGCCATGAGGACGGGTCGTTTGGCATTGGACAGAGCATCACAAGGCAGGAGATGGCCGTGATGGCATACCGGGCGGCGGATGCTGCGGGCATTGCGCTCGCGGCGGATCTCCCCGCAGAGGCCTTTGTAGACGGGGCAGACATTGCGGCGTATGCAAAAGACGCTGTGACAGCGATGCAGCAGGCGGGGATCATAAACGGTGTGGATGGTGGCCGGTTTGCGCCCAACGAAACCGCGACCCGTGCGCAGGCAGCAAAGATCATAGACGCATTGGCATCACAATAAATTCCGTTTCCAAAGGAGGACAGTAGGATGAAGAAACATAGATTGGTAAGCGCTTTGCTCTCGGCTGTGATGGTGGCATCGGCCGCCCTGCCGGCGCTGGCGGACGATACGGCTGCCACATTTGTATATGACAGGTATGGCCAGTATCAGAAGGCGGATTATCCCGAAAAAGTGAAGTCGGATGAAGATCTGAAAAATGACCTGGCGGCAGATCAGGCATACTATGACGGCCTGACGGTGGAAAACCGCGACGAATGGGGCGGTCTGGCGGGGTCGGGCGAACAATATGGGCTAACTGCAACGGGGCATTTCCATGTGGAGACCATCCCCGATTCGGTGAGCGGGGACGGGGAGAAGACGGTGCTTGTCTCTCCGGCAGGCAACCTGTACTTCTCGCTGGGCACCTGCGTGACGGACCTGTTCGAGTCCTATACGACGGTGGAAGGCCGGGAAGAGTATTTTGAATGGGTCCCAGAAAAGGGCGGCGAGTTTGACACAGCCTTCTCGGGCGGGCAGTTTTCCTACTACATTGCCAACCGCATTAAGAAGACGGGCGAGCCCTTTGATGCGGCAAGCTGGTACGATGAAATGGTGGAGCGCCTTAAAAAGTGGGGATTCACGGGCGTTGGATGCTGGTCCCGTGCGGCAGATGCCCAGCGCAACCAATTCCCCTACGTGGTAGAAGTCAAGATCGCGGAGTCGGGCATCTCCCGTTTCGGCGGCCCGGGCTATGAGGATATGCCCGATGCGTTTGCACCCGACTTTGAGCAGAAGATCATGGACTATGTCGCCAGTGCCGTAGCTGGCAACAAGGACGACCCGGCGCTCATCGGCTATTTCTTCGGGAATGAATATCACTATAACAACTTCAATGCCTATGTGCCGCAGCTGGCGAATGACGTGCCGGTCAAACAGGAGTTTATCCGCTGGATGACGGAGAAATACGGGACAGTAGATGCGTTCAATGCCGTGTGGGAAACCGAATATACCAATTTTGACGAGATCAACAAGGCGCCCCTCAACAAAGAAGGCATGAACGATATGTATGCATTCTTTGAACACTACCTGGATACGTTCTTTGGTATCATCAACAAGGCATTCCGTGCGGCGGCCCCCGACAAGCTGATCCTGGGCGACCGCACCAACAAGCTGGAAGACACCCAGTTTACAGAGGCTTATGCCCGGGTGGCAAAGAAGTATCTGGATGTGATCAGCTTCAATTACTATGCATTTGATCCCAATGTTGAGAAGTTCGATTTGGTGCATGAGATTTCGGGCAAACCCCTCATGATCACGGAGTTCCACTTCACCGAGCCGACGCGTGGTTTCACGGCCGGGAAGAAGTCGGTGGCAAACGAAGAGGAACGCGGCTTTGCATACCGCAACTATGTGGATGGATTAGCGGATCTGGGATATATCGTTGGTGCGCACCACTTCACCCTGATGGATCAGCCGGCATCGGGCCGTGGGACACAGGGGATTGGCGGTGAGGCGTTTGCATGTGGCCTCCTCGACGTGGCGGACCGCCCCTATAAGACCATGATGGAGTCCATCAAGGCGACCAACGACAATATCTATGCTGTCATGATGGGCGAAGCGGAACCGTTTACATGGAAACCCGACGTTGCAGAGCGGGTGGAAAAGCAGCCGCTCGAGATCCCCAGAGCGCTTGGGGAGATTGCAATTGACGGCGTTCTGCTCGATACGGAGTGGCCCTATATGTCCTACGCGCCGCAGATCACTGCAGGCGACCAGGTGGACGGACAGTCGATGCCTGAAATGGGCGCAGATTTCCGTCTGGCTTGGGATGAGGAAAACCTGTATGTGTTTGCAAGTATTTTGGATCGTACACCTATGGTAAATGCCCGGACGGGCAGCGGCGTCTGGGGCGGCGACGGGATAGAGATCTTTGTAGGTGGCCAGGATGTGGATGAGGAAGGGCCCATCATGGTTACCGACCGCCAGCTTATCATCAGCGGCGGCCTGTCTGCGGATGGGAACATGAATTACTGGTTCTATAACACGGGCGAACAGACCGAGATTGAAATGATGCTAAAAGAGTACAGTGACGGCCTGGGCTATACCATTGAAGCGGCTATCCCGTGGTCGGGTTTGAATGTGGATGACATCCGCGAAGGGCGCCGTATTCGGATAGATGTCGGTTTGGACAACGCGGATGAAGGAACCCGCAGCGCACAGTGGATGTGGAGCGGTGGCGCTGGGAACAATGCCGACCGTACAGGTTGGCAGACTGCGACGCTGGTGGCGGAAGCAGGCGCGCCGTCTGAACACACGTTGGAAGTGACCCCGGGCAGCATAGAGGCCGTGGTGGACGGTGCGACGGTCAGCATGGCGGCGGAAGGTGTTGCACCCTTCCTGCAGGATGGCCGCATCCTGATCCCGCTGCGCGCGGTTGCGGGTATTCTGGGGGCGACGGTTGGCTGGAATGCCGACGAGAACAAGATTACGCTGCAAAAGGATGGCAGCACCGTTTATATGTGGACAGTCAACAACATCGTTTCGGTGGATGGCACGGAAAAGGAGATGGACGTCAGCCCAACGTTGGTTGAGGGGCGGACGATGCTACCGCTTCGATATGTGTCCGAGGCCTTTGGCTGCACCACCGAATGGGATCCTGATGCTGGGAAAGCGACCATTACGTTCATGAAATAGCGGATATGTGGCAGGGCCCTGCGGCAGCGCGGGGCCTTTGCCGCGATATCCAACTGAAAATGTGTTGACACCTTCGGATAAGAGAGGTAGAATAAAATGTATACCACGCACAAAGCGTTTCGTAAAGCAACAAAGCACAAAAAGGGAGGTAATATGAAGTTTAGCAATAATTTTACGCGGTATTTGATGGCGGTCTTGTCCCTTGTTTTTGTGTTGGTTGTGGCGACGACGATTATTATTGGATACATTGTGCCGGGACGGAAGCTGAAAGAGGAATATGAAAATATCAACATGACGTTCCTAAACCAAGCCAGTGAAGGTGTTGATATGATGCTTCAGGCGGTGGATAACGAGCTGATGAACTTTATGCAGGACAGCAACATCAGAGCGTTTTTGGAAGCAGATTTGAGTGGAACGCTTGACTACGCAGAGCAGAGCATTGTGATAGAGCTGCAAAACGTCATGCAGCAGCTGAAATATATCAATACAAACATCCATTCTATTTATATCTATTCTGCCAAATCCGGGAAAGTGCTAACGGATGAAAACTATATCGATGCAGACAAGTTTTATGACCTGGATTGGATCAACGATTTTAATCAGACCGATAAAATGTTAACTATTTTAAAAACACGCGTGATTCAGCCATCTGACGGGATCACCCAAAAAAATATCGTCTCTATCTTGCGCCCCTATCCACTTACGACGGTCAAGAACCAGGTGCAGGGCGCCGTATTGGTCAATATTGAAGAGTCGACAATCAATGACATGATTGTCAAGACCCAGGATGGGCAGTTTGATACCTTTATTGTGGATGTGGACGGCAATGTGATTTCCCATGGGCAAAAAACGGAACTCCGGAAGAACTATCGGGAAGAGGCTTTCATGTCATCTGTGTTCAGCGGCCAGGACACGGGCAGCAGCTCGTACAAACGGGACAGCATCTTTTACGTGACCAGCCGGTATACGGGCTGGAAGTATGTGAGCATGGTGCCGTCTTCTGAGATGAACCGGATGTATGACGGGATTAACCGTGTGTTGATTCCTGTCGTGATTTTGCTTCTGATTGGTGCGGCGGTTTTGATTATCTTTGTAATGCGCCTCTTGTTTAAACCCATTGACAGCTTTATGGCCTCGATGGCCCATAAGATTTCGGAGGTACATGCGTCGGCAGGGGCGGGCGAAGCGGCGACGGTACAGGAACTCGAAGGCGTGTTCGGTTCCCTGGTGACGGATTATGAAAAGGTCAAAGGGGAAGCAAAAGGTTATTTGCCCCTTATGAAATGGCGCCTTTTGATGGATATCTTAATGGGAGAAAAGCGGGATTATGATGAAGCAAGGAATATGTTGGATTACCTTGGCATCCATCTAGATTCGGGTGGGTATGCCGTTATGCTGCTGGAAGTTACCATCACAAACCCGGAGCTTATGACCATGGAAATCATTTGTAGGGGCATTGAAGAGCTCATCCGGGAAGATGTCAATGGCGCGGTGGTGGATTTATATGACAGCCGCATCGCGGTGCTGCTGAGTTTTGAAACGGGGGATCGTGACAAAAACACCATGGCGGCGCTGACAACGGCTGAAATGTTGAAAAACGTGTTTGCCAGCGAGCCGCATGTGTTTGCTTTTATTGGGGTGGGCAGCGTGGTGGATACGTTTGGGGAGGTATCGGATTCGTATGCGCAGGCGGTGGAGGCCGTCTCTTACTGCGTATTGATGGGCAATGATGCCATTATCAGCGCTGAGGACATTTCAGGGACAGAAGATGACAGCGGACTATTTGAAGCGACAGAGCTTACGCCCCAAATTTCCCAGTATCTAAAGCGAGGGGACATGGAGCAATGTATGGCGGAAACAGATCGGTTGTTTGCAGGCTTCCTGGAGTCGCGGCTGTCACCTGAGACGGTATACCAGGTATGCGTGCAGCTGATGCTGCAATGTATCCGGGTACTGCGCAAGGCGGGGATTAGCGTGGGTGAGATTGTCAGTGTGCGGGAGAGGATCTATGAGACGCGGGATATGGAAAGCCTGCGGGCATTGGTCAAAACCACGTTGGCGGAGTTTGGTGATTTGATCAACCGGCGCAAGGCGCCGCGGAATGTGAATGAAGATAATTACCGTCTGGCGCAAAAGGTGTGCCGATACATTGAGAAGAATTATATGGACGTGGATCTGTCTCTGAGCCAGCTGGCGGATGCGTTCCACATCAGCGCCCCCCATCTGAGCCGCTTGTTTAAGGAAAATATGGAGACAAACTTCATCGATTATCTCATTTCAACACGGATTGAGCGCGCAAAATCGCTGCTTTTAAACACCGACTGTAAGGTGAGTGAGGTTGCGGAAAAGGTGGGATACAATAGTTTGCCGAGCTTCCTTAAGATCTTTAAGAAGTATACGGGCAGGACACCGAGCGAATACCGGCGGGAGCACCGGTAGCCATCCTGGGTATCATGTCTGTTTTGGGATGGTCAACGGCGCTGTGATGTATGAGCCTCAATTGGGGAATTGCCTGCGTCGGTATGGCGATTCTAAACGAGGTTGTGGTAGGCGTGCCGGAGAAAAAAAGATGGCTGTGGTCCGGAACACTGGCACTTACCCCCTGTTGAGAAGCTGCAATCGGGTTCGCCCAAATGCTACGTAACAATATGGCGCACTTGGACAGCGCCCCACACTTTTCGTGTGGGGCGCTGCTGCATATGGTGGGGATGCCGCACATAAGGGCATTGCCGAACGCGGCGGTGCGGGGTAGCCAATAGGAAACGTGCGCGTCAAATCCTGTTGCATTGCCCGGACAGATATGGTATGATAAACAGGACATGTTTGCGTCGGCTAAAGAGACCAATCTCATCGCGGCATCAAAGCTGCCGCTTTGTACGGTGGCCGGATTTGGATACCGGGAAGGGAGGCCTATGGTATACGATAATGTGATGAATGCGCTCATGATCCTGATCACACAGGGGTTCCTCGGGAGCTATGTGATGATGCTGACCGAGTTCCGGGAGCCGGTGTGGAAATGGAAATTGCGTTGGTATGTGGTCCTATCCTTGGTTGTGGGGGCCAATATCCTTTTGATTTTATGTTGTGACTTTTGGCAAATCTATACCCGTGTTGGGATTTTAACGGTCACTTTGCCCTATGTTGCAACGACGCTCTGGTGCTCCCGGTTTAAGGGCCTGCGCGTCGTATTTAATATCTGCACCTGCCTGTGGTTGGGCTGTATCGGGAACGCCAACGGGACTCTCGCGCACGCTTTGTTGCCGGAGAACACATGGATCCATACACTCGTACGGGGCGTGTCCTATTTGGCGCTGTACTTTGTGGTGCGGAACTTCCGGCCATACTATCTGCAGATGCTGCGTTTTTTGGACCGCGGATGGGGGGTCCTGTGCCTGATTCCAACCACGACCTTTCTGGTGACGATCTATCTTATCAACCATCTTCTGCAGGCCTCTCCGCTGCCTATTGCAATCGTGATATACGGCGTTGCGGTGATTTGTACCTGTTCTTATTGCCTGATGTATTTATTCTTTATACGGGTCCAGAAAGAATATGAATTGAAGAACAGCCAGGAATTGATGCGTGTTCAGATCGCAGCATTGGAACGGCAGTGGGATGCAAACAAAAAAACCGAAGAAGCAATGCGCATTGGGCGCCATGACATGCGCCATCAGTGGATGAAGCTCTCCGCGCTGGTGGAGCAGGGTGACAAGCAGGCAATTTTGGACTTGATTGGTGCGGCGCAAAGGGGGCTGGATGAGACCGACGCGAAACAGTGGTGCCAGAACCCGACGCTCAATGCGATGTTTGCCTTTTATTTTTCGCTTGCAGAGCGGGAAGGGATTACGGTGGAATCCAAATTGGCTATCCCCAGCCAATTGCCGGTCGATGCCGCCGAATTGTCCATGGTGTTTGCAAACGCTTTGAAAAATGCAATCAAGGCCGCGGCCGCGCTGCCAAACGGAAACCGGAAAATTCTCTGTCGGTGTATCGATCGGCCCCGGCTGATGCTGCAGGTGGAAAATACCTATGCCGGTGACATCTCTTTTGACAGCGAGGGCCTGCCCGTGTCGGCAGAACCGGGCCATGGCATTGGCACACGTTCCATCGTGGCGTTTTGCAAAAAATATGATGCTTTTTGGGAGTATCAGGCCGAGGATGGATGGTTTCGGCTGAGAATATCCCTGTAACGGCCACAAAGGCCATGATGTAAAACGGGCGTTTGCGGTTTTTAGCGCGTAAAGCGTTCAGACGATGTTGGGACGAGCGAATGAGGCAGCCGCCGATTTTGAAAACATAAGATGCGTTAAGCGGAACACCGCAGTGTGGCGCTGGCGCGGCACTTTCGTTTTGGCATGAAAGGTCAATCTGAAAATTGTCACAAAAAACACCAAATTTGTCACAAATACACACTTTTCCACTCGGGATCCTGTACAATAAAAACGTAAAATTGACACAGACACAGGACAGCGGACAGTCTGTGCCATCAGAAAGGGAGAGAGAGGATGGAAAAGCTATTCAAGCTCAAAGCAAACGGGACTACGATGCGCACGGAGGTCACTGCCGGGTTTGCCACGTTTTTGGCCATGGTATATATCCTGGCAGTCAACCCCAGCATGCTGGCAGACGCCGGCATGGACCCCGGCGCGGTCTTTACGGCAACGGCCATTTCGGCGGCCGCGGCCACGCTTTGTATGGCATTTTTTGCCAATTATCCCGTTGCGCTTGCGTCCGGAATGGGGCTAAATGCCTACTTTGCCTATTCCATTTGTCTGCCAATGGCAGAAGCCGGCATCGACGATCCCTGGGTCATTGCGTTGACGGCAGTTTTGGTGGAAGGTATCATTTTCATTTTGCTGTCGTTGTTTCGGTTTCGGGAAACGCTGGTGAACAAGGTGCCTGCCAACTTAAAGAGAGGCATCACGGTTGGTATCGGGTTGTTTATCACCATTGTGGGCCTGCAAGGTGCGGACATCGTCATCGGGGATGCGTCCACGCTGATCAATTTGGGGGATGTCACCTCGCCGCAGTTTGCGCTGTCCATCATCGGCCTGCTCATCATCGCGGTGCTGTACCACCGAAAGGTGCCGGGGGCCATTCTGTGGGGCATTTTGGCCACTTGGGTTCTGGGGATGGGTGCCCAGCTCATCGGCTGGTATCAGGTGGATGTGGAGGCGGGTGCGGCTTCGCTTTTTCCAGATTTTTCAAATTATAGTTTTCTGCCCGCCGCTCCGGCGCTGTTCCGATTTGATTTTACCTATGCCGCCAGTCATATCCTGGAGTTTGCGGTCGTTGTATTCTCCCTCTTATTTGTGGATCTGTTTGACACGGTGGGAACGCTCATTGGTGTGGCGGATAAGGGAAAGCTGCTGGACAAGGACGGCAACCTGCCGCGTGTGGGCGGTGCGCTGCTGGCGGATGCGGTGGGAACGGTTGTGGGTGCCTGCCTTGGGACCTCCACCGTTACCAGCTACGTGGAGAGCAGTGTCGGCGTGGCGCAGGGTGGCCGTACGGGGCTTACGGCGGTCGTGGTGGCTCTTTTGTTTTTGGCCGCGCTGTTTTTGTCGCCCTTCTTTTTGGCCATTCCGGGCTTTGCCACTGCGCCGGCACTGATGTTTGTGGGGCTGCTGATTACCAGCGAAGTCAAGAAGGTGCGTTTTGACGGTGATATTGCGGACGTCATCGGCGGGTTTATGGCCATCGTCATGATGCCGTTTACCTACTCCATTGCAAACGGGATCATGTTTGGGATCCTCACTTGGGTGATCTTGAAGCTGTGTACCGGCAAGGTGCGCGAGATTCATCCGGTCATGTGGGGCTCGTTTGGGCTGTTTGTGCTTCGCATCATCACCTTGGCGTTGTAAGCTGCGGAAAAATGGGACCGAAAGAAGGGGATTGTATGCAAGAAAGGACGTATCAGCTCCATGTAGCAGGGCTAACGCGGGAGCTGCCGCTCTGCCGCGTCGCAGAGGATGTTTACATTGCGGCGTTCATTTTGTTTGGCGATGTGGAACTGACGAAGTGCTGTGCGGCGGCGCTGCTGCAAAAGGCGCCGGCGTTTGACATCCTGGTGACGGCGGAATCCAAGGGCATTCCGCTGCTCTATGAAATGGCGCGTCAGGCGGGCCGCAACGATTACATTGTCGCCCGCAAGGGGCCCAAACTGTATATGCGGGACATCTTGACCACAGAGGTGGACTCCATCACAACCGACCACAAGCAGATCCTGTGTATCGGCGGCCAGGAGGCAGAGACCATGCGCGGTAAGCGGATTTTGATTGTGGATGATGTGATTTCCACCGGGGAATCGCTGGCTGCCATGGAGACGCTTATTCGGGAGGCGGGCGGCGAAGTTGCGGGTCGGATGGCTGTTTTGGCAGAGGGCGATGCGATGTGTCGGGACGATATCCGATATCTGGCTCCGCTGCCGCTGTTTCATGCCGATGGTACCCCCATTGCATAAGTCTGGCTGTTTTGTATGCGTTGTTTTATTTTGTAAGAGCCGCCGCTCTGCTGGGTGTCCGCTGGTAGGGTTTGGCGGCTTTTTGCATGGAAGGGTAAATGGCCTGCTCAGCGGAATTGTCACAAAAATGCCCGATTTGTCACGGAAAACGGCGCTTGCCCGCCTGGTATGGTATGCTATTTGTACGCAAAGGAATGCGGTTGGCGGGAGAACGGGACACATGTGCATCCCGGCATCGCCGCCCGGGGGATGGCAGAGGAATTGGGAAGTTGGTGAACATATGAAGTGGGAATTGAAAAAGAAGCGGCGCCCTCTGTACTTTGCGGATGCTGCTCGTTTTAACTGGGCGATGGATACCAATGCAGAACTGCGGGATGGGTTGTCCCGGTTGGCGGAACAGTATCCCACCATGACGGAACGGGAATACACGCGGAAGATGCTGGCTTTGTTTCAACGGGCCGGTCTGACGCTCAGCGATGAAGACCTGATGATGCTGCTGACACTCCGGCAAAAAACCGATCAGATGCTGCTTGAGAGAAAAGAGAGCGGAGCAGACGAACGTACAAAATCATAAAGGCCGTTTTGCTGCATGCGGGCATTGGGCGGCAGTTGCATTGTCACGTTGCCTGGGCTATGCTTGAAACGACGGCGGTTTTGTGCGGCGTGGGACCAGTGTATCCGCGATGTGACGGATCGGTTTGCAGCCCATTTGGTCTGGAAGGAGGAGAAAGGATGGAAGGCGGATGTGATAATAAGCGGGATTGTCCCTGTACATATGATTGCCCGCGGCATGGCAAATGCTGTGCCTGTGTGGCGCATCACCGCGATCACGATGAAGGTGTTCCAGGCTGCTTTTTTTCCAAAGAAGCAGAGGCCACTTATGACCGGAGCATCGAGGCATTGGCCCGAGACCATGGCGTCATTTAAATGGGTGTGGACGTTTTGACGCCCCATGATGGGAAAAGAGGAGTGAAGCATGTGAATCGCAGAAAATGGAAAATATTGGGGTGCATCCTCTGCGCTCTGTGCGTTGCGGGCCTGCTGTTGGGCGGCTGTGCCCACATAAAGCAGGAGCAGATCACCGATATTCGACAGCTGGACGGGAAGTCCATCGGCGTTTTGACCGGGTCAACGTTTGACCAATATACCGATGCATTCATTGAGGATGCCCAAAAAGAGTATTACACCACCTATGCGGACATGGCGCTGGCGGTCAAACAGGGCAAGATCGCCGCATTTCTAATGGACGAACCCATGGCACAGGTGCTGTGCACCGAAAATGAGGGGATCACCTTCCTTTCGGAGTATCTGACACAGGACAGCTATGCCTTTGCCTTCCCAAAGAATGAGGATGGCGCGCGGCTGCGGGACCAGATGAATGCGTTTCTGGCGAAGATCAAAGCGGATGGGACGCTTTCGGAAATTGAGGGCATCTGGTTTGGTGCGGATGAAAGCAAAAAGACCGTTGCGGACTGGACCAAGCTGCCCGCCCCAAACGGCCCTGTGGATTTTGCCGCGAAAATCAACAGTGCCCCTTTTGCATACATAAAGGACGGCCAGACAGTCGGCTATGATGTGGACATCATGGTTCGCTTCTGCCAGGAATATGGCTATGGACTTCAGGTGCATGATGTGGAACCGCTTTCTTTCATTTCAGGCATTGAAAGCAACAGGTACGACGTGGGTGCCGCCGGGTTTACAGTGACCGAGGAGCGGGCACAGAGCATGTACTTTTCCGATCCGGATTACAGCGGCGGCATCGTCGTTGTGGTGGCGGGAACAGGGGCAAGCGAGGTACGCTTCCGGACGCTGCAGGACTTTACCGGTACTTCCATCGGATCGGTGACGGGGACAGTCCATGACAAAATTTTAAGCGATGTGGTCAGCGGCGTCAGCTTTCAATATTACGACGATTTTTCTGCACAGTTGCTGGCGCTGCAGACGGGGACGCTGGATGCGCTCATAACGGATATGCCCATCGCGGAATTGGCGGTCGCCCGGCAACCTGGGTTCTCCATCTTCTCCGAAACGGTGGCGCCCGACAGTTATGGCCTGGGCCTGGCCAAAAATAGCCCCTATACGGCGCAGGTCAGCGCCATCATTGCGCAGTATGATCAAGATGGGACGCTGGAGGCCCTGCAGGAGAAATGGTTTGGCAGCGATGACAGCCAAAAGGTGATTGACGTTGGGCCCTATGATGCACCCAATGGGACGCTTCGCTACGTCCATGATTCCTCTTTGGAGCCCATGAGCTATGTGGGCGGAAACGGACAGTCGCTGGGTTTTGAAGTGGAGCTGGTCTCTCTCATTGCCAAAGAACTGGGGATGGAGCTGGAAATCACCCAGGGGACCTTTAACACGCTGATCCCCATGCTGTCCAGTGGCAGGGCGGATATCGCTTCGGGTTCCATCAGCATCACGGAGGAGAGACGGGAGAGCATTGACTTCCCAATCTCCCACTATGTCGGTGGCATCGTGCTGCTGGTGCGAAGTGAGGATGTCGGCGTGACAGTGGCGTCTGAAGACGAAGCCTTTTTGCGCGGTATCGCTGACAGTTTTTATAAGAACTTTGTGCAGGAAAACCGCTGGCAGATGGTCCTTTCGGGTCTGGGTGTCACGTTTGTGATTGCAATCTTTTCCGCGCTATTCGGAACGGTTCTGGGGTTTGGTCTTTGCCTTATCCGGCGAAGCCGCAGCCGGGTTGCAGCGGGCATCACAGCAGCTTTTGTTCGCTTGATTCAAGGAGTGCCGGTCCTGGTGCTGCTGATGGTGCTGTTTTATGTCGTTTTTGCCAGCACCAAGCTAAACGGCATCGTGGTCGCCATCATCGCCTTTGCCATCAATTTTGCGGTGTATGTTTCTGAGATGATCCGGACGGGGATCAACGCCGTGGATGCGGGCCAGTGGGAGGCGGCCGCCGCAATTGGATTCGGCAGGATCAAGACCTTTACCAAAATCATTGCGCCCCAGGCCGCGCGACATATTCTGCCCGTCTATAAGGGCGAGTTCATCTCCATGGTGAAGATGACGTCGGTCGTGGGCTATATCGCCGTGCAGGATCTGACCAAAGTGACGGACATCATCCGTGGCCGCACGTTTGAGGCGTTTTTCCCGCTGATCGTGACGGCACTGATCTACTTCCTGCTGGCATGGGGGCTGACGCTGCTGATTGGGGTCGCAGAGAAGCGGATTGACCCCAAGCGCCGCCGCCGGGAAGTGAAGGGGATTGTGCCAAATGTTGCACCGCAGGAAGTGCCGGCGCCCACAGAGGCGCCCCGGCGCGAGGACGGCCCCGTCATTGCCGTTTCTCATCTGAAGAAGGCATATCCCACTATCACGCCGCTTCGGGATGTCAATACAGAGATTTACAGCGGGGAGGTCATTTCCATTATCGGGCCTTCCGGCACGGGAAAAAGCACGTTTTTGCGTTGCCTCAATCGCCTGGAGACGCCCACAGACGGCCATATCCAGGTGTTTGGACAGGAGATAACCGGCGCGAAGGCGGCGCAGCTCAGCGCAATCCGCCGCCGCATGGGGATGGTGTTCCAGAGCTTCCATCTCTTTGGTCACCTGACGGTGATTGAAAACATCATGCTGGGGCCAATAGAGCTGCTGGGATATTCACGCCAGGCGGCATATGACCAGGGCATGCGACTGCTGCAAAGCGTGGGGCTGGCGGAAAAGGCACTGAGCTATCCCGATGAGCTGTCAGGCGGGCAGAAACAGCGCGTGGCCATCGCGCGTGCCCTGGGGATGAATCCCGAGATCATCCTGTTTGACGAGCCCACCAGTGCGCTGGATCCAACCATGGTGGGGGAGGTGCTTTCGGTCATCCGAAATCTTGCGAGCCAAGGGCTCACCATGCTCATTGTTACTCATGAGATGAAGTTTGCCAAGGATGTCTCCACCAGAGTCTTCTACATGGATGACGGCATTATCTACGAGGAAGGGACGCCGCAGCAGATCTTTGAGACGCCGCAGACTGACCGGTGCCGTGTGTTTGTGCATCGGCTCAAGACCTTCCATCTCGCCATTGGCGCAAAAGCGTTCGACTTCATTGGTGCGGCCAGCGAGATTGACACCTTTGCCCGCAAGCAGCTGCTGGGTGCACAGCAATCGCTGAAATATCAGCAGATCTTTGAGGAACTGTGTGTTTCGGTCATTTTGCCCGTGCTGCCCGACGATGGAGCTTGGACACTGACCTTTGATGCCGCATGCCGGGAGGACGGCAGTGAATGTGAAGCGGTGATTCGCTGGCCGGGTGCTTCTTTCGACCCGCTAACGCAAGGGGACGACATCAGCGTTGCATTGGCCACAGCTAGGACCAAAACAAGTGCCTATGCATACGACAAAGGAATCAATACCATTACCATTACATTTTAAGAACAAGGAAGGAGATAGTCACATGATGCAACTGTACAGAACAAGAAGAGGGATTTTGGTGCTGGCGGCGCTGCTCGCCGTTGTGATGTTGCTGCCCGGCTGTGGGCAGGGAGGCGAACAGGCCGCTCAGACCGAGATGGTCTATCATCTTTATTTTGGGCTCAACGATGCGGACACCGGCAAGCAGGAGGTTTCCATGGATGAGGCATCGGCGTACATCCGAAGCGTCATCGAAAGCCATGGCTATGGATATACCGAATACCGCACCTATGGCGCATACACCGAAGATGGCGTGAGCAAGGGAAATGACAACCTGGTTTACATGCTGACGTTTGTGGAAGAAGAAAACGTGCAGGAGATTGCCGACGAGGCGATCGCGCATCTGAATCTGGCGTCCGTGCTCTGTCAAAAGGAAGAGATGGAATACGCATTCTTCGCGGGGGCGGAAAAGCAGCAATAATACAGGGATGCAGTTGGTGTCAAAAGGAACAAAGCGGCAGAAGTCGCATGGTACCGGCTTTCCGCTTGGGGTAAAACATTAGGAAAGGAGCTAGAAGAATGATCACGTTTGTTTGTGCCATCATCCTTCTCATTGGAGGCTATTTTTTGTATGGAAAACTGACCGAAAGGGTGTTTCGGCCCGATGACCGGCCCACACCCGCTGTGGACCATCCCGATGGCGTGGATTACGTCCCCATGAAAACTTGGCGGGTCTTTCTCATTCAGCTGCTCAACATCGCGGGGACCGGCCCCATTTTTGGGGCGCTCATGGGCGCGGTCTTTGGCCCGGTGGTGTTTTTGTGGATCGTGTTTGGCTCCATTCTAGGGGGCGCAGTGCACGACTACATGAGCGGCATGATCTCCGTGCGTTTAAACGGCGCATCGGTCTCTGAAATCGTGGGGAAATACCTGGGCCGCGGCGCAAAACAGATCATGCGCGTGTTTTCTGTGGTGCTGCTCGTGCTGGTCGGTGCGGTGTTCACTACCAGCCCCGCGGCGCTGCTTGCCCGGTTGACGCCCGATTGGATGAACACGACCTTTTGGATCGTGGTCATTTTGGTGTATTATTTTCTGGCGACCCTGCTGCCCATTGATAAGCTCATCGGCAAGCTGTATCCCATCTTTGGCGCGGTGCTGCTCATCATGGCGGTCGGTATCATCGGCGGGCTGATTGTCGGCGGATACCAGCTTCCTGAGATGACGCTGGTAAACCTCCATCCCGATGGGCAGCCGGTTTGGCCGTTTATGTTCATCACGGTGGCCTGCGGCGCTATCTCGGGCTTTCATGGCACACAGTCGCCCATGATGGCCAGGTGCCTGAAAACGGAACGGGATGGCAGGCGCGTGTTCTATGGCGCGATGATCACCGAAAGCGTCATCGCGTTGGTTTGGGCGGCGGCGGGCGTCGCGTTTTACGGCGCGACCGGCGGCCTGCAAAACGCGCTGGCGCAGCTGGGGCAGTCGGGCGTGGTGTATGAGATCTCCGTCACCCTCTTGGGGCTGGTGGGCGGTGCGCTGGCCATTGTTGGCGTTGTGGTCTGCCCGGTATCCTCGGGGGATACTGCGTTTCGCAGCGCCCGGCTGACCATTGCGGACTGGTTTCATATTGACCAGGCAAACATGGGAAAACGACTGGCGATCACCATCCCATTGCTCACAGTTGGCGCGATTTTGACGCAGTTGGATTTTGATGTGGTTTGGCGGTATTTCTCCTGGAGCAACCAGACCCTTGCGATGATCACGCTGTGGGCCACGGCGATGTACCTGGTGTACCATGCCAAAAAGTGGTGGTATTCGGTCATCTGCGCGGTGCCGGCGGCCTTTATGTCGGGGGTATCCTGCACCTATATCCTCATGGCGGAGGAGGGCTTTCAGCTCTCGCAGAGTATTGCCTATCCGATCGGGCTTGCCTTTGCGCTGGCCTGTGCGGTTTTGTTTTCGGTCAAAGCGGTCAGCAAGCGGCCGCAGTCCTTATCGGTTGAACAGTAAAGAACAACGAGGGAAAGGATTTGATTATGAAAAGAGTCGTGTTATGTTGCCTTGCGGCGCTGCTGGTGTTTTCCGCAGCGGGATGTGCCAGTACCCCGTCGTCCGATGCGGGTGCTGCCGTTTCCTTACAAGGGAAAAAAGTGGCCTATATCATGCAGATGGCGCAGTCGGACATCTTTGGGATGTGGTCAGAATCTGCAGAGAAGACCGCAGAAGCGCTGGGGATGAACTATCAGGCCTTTTTCTGTGACGGATCGGATGCCGCCTGGCGGGATACCATCACGCGGTGCGCCGCGGAGGGCTATGACGGCCTCTTGATCAGCCACGGCGGGCAGGCATATGCCTATTCCTTTCTGTCCGAGCTGATGCAGCAATACCCCGACCTGAAGGTCGTCGCGTTTGACACCGTGCTCCAGGACGAAAACGGGGCACAGCAGACCATCGACGGCGTGACGCAAATCTTCCAGCAGGATGCCCAGCTTGCGGAGGGCCTGCTGGACTATCTCTGCCATACGCTGTATGCCGACAAGACAGCGGCGGGGGAGCCCGTCAATATCTTGAAGGTTTGGGTGGGGCCGGGTTATCTGGCCGCTTTTGACCGCCGTGAGGTGGGATATGCCGCCTATGAAGAGCAGGGCCTCATCCGAACGGTGGAGACCATCGGTCCTGCCGACTTTACCCGGGCGGGGGCTTCCATGGCGGAGGTGGCAGAAGAGACGCTCGCCAACTATCAGCCGGGGGAGATTGATGCGATCTGGTGCTGCTATGATCTCTATGCCGGCGGGGTCTATACGGCCCTCCGGCAGGGCGGATACGACATCCCGATGGTTAGTGTGGACATCTGCGATGCCGATATCCAAAAGATGGCGGAGGAAAACTCCCCCTGGAAGGCATGCGCTACCACCAACTGGAACCAGAACGGGGAGTTCGGGATGCGCGTTTTGGCGCTGGAGCTGGCGGGCGCCTATGAGCACATCATCGACCCCATGACGGGGCAGACCAGCGATTGGCTGGAGTTGCCTGTCAGCATCGTAACACAGGATATGGTCGCGGGCGGCGGCATTTCGGTCACCAATCTGGACACGGTGGCTGATAGCAGCTACAGCGACCGTTCGTGGATGCCGACGGCAGATTGGATGGCGGAGTTGTTGGGCGATTGAGGCTGCCGTTTTTCTGGGATAGGTGCTATGCAGAGCACTGCCGCATGGCCCAGACGGGTGGATTGGTATGGCCGGGGAGACTGGCTAGAAACGAGCAGAACTGTTTGTGGTCCGGGCGGACCTGATGCGGGATAGGCCTTGCCCGCGCAGCTTCGCCATGCGGCGACGGCTGCGGCCTTTTGGCGGCGACTTTGGAACAATAAAGGGGAAGGGGATACACCATGCGACAAAAACGCATCAGATGGCCGGCGGTGCTGGTGCTGTATGCACTGCTTATCACGCTGCTGGGCGGCTGCACGAAGGGCGGCCGAACGCAGGACATTGTAATTCTCTATACCAACGACGTGCACTGTGCGGTGGACGCGGATATCGGCTATGCGGGGCTGGCGGCTTACAGGGAAAAGATGGCGCAAAAGACGCCCTATGTCACGCTGGTGGACTGCGGTGACGCCCTGCAGGGTGATGCCATGGGAGCGGTTTCCCAAGGTGCTTATCTGGTGGAACTGATGAATGCGGTGGGGTATGACTTTGCCGTTTTGGGCAACCACGAGTTCGATTACGGCATGGCGCAGCTTGGCGCGCTGCTGGAACAGTCGGATGCGCAGTATCTGGGATGCAATATCCGCTACACGGGCGAAGGGCAAAGCGCACTGTCTGCGCTGAGCCCCTATGCAATTGCCACACATGGTGACGCCAAAGTGGCGTTTGTTGGGGTCTCCACCCCTGAGAGTATCACCAAATCCACCCCCGCCTACTTTATGGATGAATCGGGCGCCCTGGTCTATGATTTTTACGGGGAAAGCGCAGAAGGCTTCTGTGCCAAGGTGCAGGAGACGGTGGACACCTGCCGGGAGAACGGTGCGGACTATGTGATCCTGCTGGCGCACCTCGGGGATGATGAAGCCTCTGCCCCGTTTCGCTCCGTCGATTTGATTGCCCGAACCAGCGGCATCGACGCGGTGCTGGACGGCCATTCACACAGTGTGATTTCCTGCGATTGGATTGCCAACAAAGAGGGCGAGCTCGTGCCGCTTTCTTCCACTGGGACGGGGCTGGAAAACATCGGACAGCTGGTGATTACGCCCAGCGGCACTGTGAGCACGGGCCTGGTCAGCGGGTATCCCGAAGCGGACCAAACGGTGGCGGCGGACATCCAAGCAATCAAGAGCCGGTATGAAGCGGACTTGGGCCGCGTGGTGGCCCAGAGCGAGGTGGCACTCACGTCGGTGTCCGAAACCGGCGTCCGCCTGATTCGCAGCCGGGAGACCAACCTGGGCGATTTTTGTGCGGATGCATACCGGGCAGTTTCGGGTGCGGATATCGCGTTTGTCAATGGCGGCGGCATCCGGGCGGACCTGCCGGCGGGCGAGATCACCTTTGGGGATCTCATCGCTGTGCACCCATATGGCAATATGCTGTGCGTGGCGGAGGTCACGGGGCAGGAGATCGTAGATGCGCTGGAGATGGCCAGCCGCTCCACCTTGCCTGAGAGTGGGGAAGCGGGCAATGCGGTGGGCGAGAACGGCGGGTTTTTGCAGGTGTCGGGGCTGCGGTATACCATCGATACGTCCATCCCGTCCACCGTGCAGTTGGATGATGCGGGGATGTTTGTTTCGTGCGGCGAGAACCGGCGGGTCAAGCAGGTGGAGGTGTTGCAGGAAGACGGCAGCTTCGCGCCCATTGATCTTGGCAAGACATATACGCTGGCTTCCCATAACTACCTCATCAAGCAGGGCGGCGATGGCTTTACCATGTTCATGGACAACCCGCTTCCAATGGACGAAGGCATGGTGGATTACCAGGTGCTCATCACCTATATGACGGAGCATCTGGGCGGCGTGATAGGAGCCGCGTATGCAGAGACGCAAGACAGAATTGTGATAGAATAGCGCGTGCGGCGTATGCAAAAAGAGGACTTCCCATTGGGGGTGTCCTCTTTTTGCAATGGTGTCTTCAGATGTGAAAATAATCCCCCAGTTCTACTGGCGGAAGAAAAAGAGCGGAGCTGCAATAAAAAGCGGCGAGCTTCATGCAAGCCGCAAAATGGAAGAAACGGTTTGAAAATTTATTTCAAAGTAAAAAAATAGCGAGTTTTTACCCGTTTACGGG
>CALYAO010000064.1 GCA_944393605.1 uncultured Clostridia bacterium | reverse complement strand
ACGTCACATGCAGCAGCTGCGCTCCATCCGACGCTCGCTCCGAAACAACCTCCGACACCATCCCGCCCGGCTTGTAGCTATACGCCGTCACAATGCCGTTGCGGCTCTGCCCCGTCACCCGGCCGTTTGCATCGTAGCTGTAGCTGCCCGTAACGCCCGATTTGCCCGTCAGCCCTGTCATCTCGCCCCGCAGGCCATACGTGTACGACGCGGCATACGCGTCCGTCTCACCCGGCAGGTCCACCTCAATGCCTCGCCGGTTTCCATATTTATCCCATTCATATGTCTTGATTGTACCATCCCGGCTCTCGCTTGTCAAGCGACTTAAAAAATCATACGTATACGTCGTCGTTCCCAGGTCATCCGTCATGCTCACTCGATTCCCCAGCATATCATACGTGTACGTTACGCTTTGTTGCTCATCGCCCTGCACTGCCAGCACTTCCGTCGGCTGACCCCACACGTCATATGTATACGTCGTCTCTACCCCGCGGCGGTCCGTCTGCTTCTCCAGCTGGCCTGCCAAATTATACGCATACGTCTCGCTTTTCCCCTCCGCATCCGTGATACTTGTCAGTTGATTCAGGCTGTTATACGTATACGTCTGGACCGATGCGCCGCCTTGCGTGAGGACGCTGCCCATTGCGTTGTAGGTATACGTTGCGGTCTCCTCATACGGCTCATTTGTCAGATCCGCGCTCGTCACCGTCTCCGGGTAGGTCTTAACCGACGTCGGCCGGTTCATCGCATCATATTCCGTCGTCTGCGCCCGCCAATCGGATGCGCCTGCAGACGTCAGCGTCTTTGTCACATTCCCATTGGCATCATAGTACGTCTTGCTCTCGCTCGTCTGCACGCCATCCACCGGCGCAACTGTCCGTACCAGCCGTCCTGCCGCGTCATAGTAGTAGCTCACTGTGTTCCCCATGAAATCCGTTTCGTTGACCTTGCGCCCCGCAGCATCATACGAATAACTTTTGCTATTCCCCAAGATATCTGTCTCGGTCAACACCCGGCCCGCATGGTCATACGTATAGGATACCGCATACGGCTTATCATTGTCCTTCGCACGGTCATCCTGGATCGTCAGGACGTTATCCAGATAATCGTATGTGTAATCCACCTGCTGATACACCACCGTACCGTTCAGGGTCTCCTCCTTCACCAGACGTCCTTTCAGATCATACTCGCTCCGCCGTTTCGCCGGCGTGATGGATGCATCCCCCGTCTGTGCCTCCGTCACAAGGTTGGTGGTAAGCGAACTGGACTCGTCATAAGTGTATGTTTTTTCGGATACCGTTGCATTGTCCGCGTCCCGCGCCACGACCTTGGTCACGCGGTCTCGGTTGTCATACGTGTATGTCGTCGTATACCACTCCACCGCTGTCCCATTCGCGTCGTAAGTCCGGTACTCCGTTTCGCCCGTCATACGCCCCAGGGCGTCATAGGTCCGATCCAACGCTTTCCGATACACGCCCTCCTGCTGCAGATACAGCGCTTTTAAGTTGCCCAGCGGGTCATACTCGTATTTTATTTTACTCCCATTTTGCTGGGTATATTCCACGGTATTATTGGCCGTATCGTATACATAACTCTGGGTGGTGTTGTCCGGATACTGCCGTGTCAATACGCGGCCCACCGCATCATACGTCGCCTCCGTACTGTTCCCACGTCCATCGACCACTTTGATCTCGTTGCCCCAGAAGTCGTAATAGACCGTTGCGGAAAGATCGGTGGCATTTGCGCCGTCTGCATCCGCCACGTCCTCCGTCGTCGTGGTCACCGACATTGTGCCATCCGTGTTGTAGGTATACACATAGGTTTTGACGATGCTCTCACCCTCTGCCGGATACGTTGTCTCCTTGGACACGTTCCCATAGCTGTCATACACATACTCCGTCACGCTTTTGACCACGTCGTTTTCCAGGATTTCACTCTTTATGACCGCCGTCCTGTCCGCATTGAGTGTGTTCTGCAGCTTGATGGTGGTATCCGCGTCCTGCTGATACGTCTGGGTTAAGAGCAGGTTATAATACTCGGTATCATACGTTGCGTTCATTTCATAGTCGCCGTCTTTTTGCCAAGTGCAGTTCTGATATGTATCATACCGCGCCTCTGTCACATAGGTCTTATTCGCTTGTCCGTTGTAGCGCTCCGTTATCTTGATGGGCGGACGGAGCCAGCCGTTTTCTCCATAATCATATTCATACGTTGGGATACTCGTGTCACTTGAAACGTCCTTGCGCAGATTGTCCGCATAGTCAAAGGTATAGGTATGCGTGACCCCGGTATTAACATTCGTCTTGGTTGCACTGTATCGGTAATCTTTTTGAGGGACGCCGCCTATTGTGTCGAGGTCCAATGTTGGACAGCCATCCTGTGGTTTATCGTAGGTATATTGATATGTATTCACGACTGCACCGTTGTGTAGCTTGCTTTGGTTGATTCGGGATTTATGAAACTGGGTCCATCGCGTGTTGTAACTGACGCCATCGTATACCCAAACCCTATCATACGCATATTCCGCATATGCGCCTGTCGGGTAGGTGATCTTTTGAATCTCATAGTAATAAATGGGCCAACTACAACCAGAACCATTCCCTATGAACCTAGGTTTTTTATGCATTTCATAAGTCGTGCGAGAGGTCACCGGGGTTTCCCCGTACATTTCGGTTCTGTCTACATGTAGCAAGTAGGGCGTCTTGGTCTGCAGAACAGGATCTGGCGCATAGGTTTCCTTTTCCACACTGTAGCGCACAGGCCAACGCTCCACGCCATTCTCTACCACCTTGATACCGTCTTCCGAAACAGTTACCTGCCGGCCCATGGTATCCACGTATTGACACCCTT
Source organism: uncultured Clostridia bacterium (assembly GCA_944393605.1). Lineage (GTDB taxonomy): Bacteria > Bacillota > Clostridia > UBA1381 > UBA9506 > CALYAO01. The sequence continues at coordinate 10,330 of CALYAO010000064.1, read as the reverse complement.
GTGTTGTGCCGTGCATACTGATAAAATTACCAAACCGATCAGACTTTCCCAAAAGGTTTTCGTTCATTAAATCAAAGTAAAAAGCTACACCATCTTGGCGGCGCAGGCAAAAGTATTCTCCCAAGTTGTTTTCCGTTGCAACCCGGTCACTTAGCGTATCTTTCACAAAAGTATAAGAGTGTAAGCCATCCCAAACATTTCCAAACGTGACGCTGCGTTGCTTGGTTTCGGTGTTAAACATCACCGTGTAATGCATTGGATACGCAAACTCGCCGTCCCAAAATTCACCATATAATAACGTCTCATACCCATCATCGTAATCCGTAAATCGAAGCAATATGGTACGCATTTCGGGGACATCGATTTTCCAATTCAGCATCAGGGAATTGTCTTTCAATTGGCTGGGATGATACCTGCCTCTATCTTCATATTCGATCTCTAAATAGGTATTGGGGACACGGGTTAAGACCAAATCTCCGCCCGTAGCCGTTACCAATTCTTTTTGTAAATAGTAAATTGTACCGTCCTCCGCTTTCAAGCGTTCACTCCGTAAACTACTCTCCCAGCAGCTAAATGAATCTGGCGCATCCTCTAGCATGTCCTCTTCTGTTTGGAACGCGAGCCAATAATCTTCCCCATTAGACCCATGGTATAGGTAACAATGATAAGTGAGATACAAGTATTCAAGATCATCCGAGATCGAGTACCGAACATCTCCCCGGAAAGAGTTGAAGGTACGGGTGATATTCAGATCAAACCCATTTTTGCCAGGCAGCGTGAGATCTGTCTCCTTGAGCGACAGATCCCCCGACGAGGTATCCACACCGTCCTGCATCGCATCCTGTACGAACGGTGCCTTCACCTCATCTGGATATTGGCCATACAACTCACTCCGATATTCTTCCATGGTCGCGTTGGAGTAGGTAGAAGCAGAACATACCGCCGCTGCTGCACACCACAGCACGCCGGCAAACAATACAACAAACGCCCATCTGAATACCTTGCTCATTGCTGTACCTCCTCTCTCACCAGTCCAACGTCTGCCAGTTCCTCCAGCGTATGTGCTGTGCGCTCCATCTGATATGCTTCCATCACCGTCATATTCTCCTGGGCCAGCGCAAGAAATTCCGTAGCGGGCCGCCCCGTTTTGCGCGCCAAAATCAAGCTATCGAGCAAATCGTTTCCTCCCACATCAGATTGCACTTCCGAGGTCAATGAAGCTGCCTGTGCCATTTCAGGCAAGATGATTTGCTGCCATGTTTCCCCCGAAGCTTTTTCTTCCAGGACCACGCGAATATCCGATCCACTGCGCGACATCCGATCTGCAATGCGGATGTCTTCCAAACTGAGACCCCGCTTCCGGTAGTCCGCTATCTCATCTAGGGTCAGCGCCTCCTCTTCCTTGTCTCGTATGCGGTCATAGGCGTCGGTTATCCAAAGCAGGTTGTCATCAAACCTCGCCAACACTTCGCTTGGCGGACATTCCGCATACAGCTCCGACACCAACGAAAACGGTTCATTGGTGTCTTCCCAAAACACACAAATGTCTATCAGCGCATGCACATCCGCGCCATTTGCGATCATCTGGCTGATCTCGTCCTGCTGCGCCTGCGTTGGCTGGTAGACCTTCACCCAGTCTGCATACCGTACGATTTGTTTCGTTTTTTCCCGTGTTTCCACCCCTGTTGCAGCCACGGCCTGTGCCACACGGGTCAGCGCAGTTTGTGCGGGTTGTACCGTCTGCACCTCATTCAGCTGCTTTGTAGGCTCCGCTTGCCGCAAAAGTGGTGGGACTTGCCATGCACCAAGGACCGTTGCAATTGCCGCACCTAAAATACCTAAACCGATTCCAACCAATTTCGTTTGTTTCATAAAAAATCATCCCCCTATTTTGTGTACAAAAAAAACGGACAAAATCCAAGATTCTGTCCGTTTACCTATGCGGTTTTGGCGTTTCCAGATTGCCCAGATACAAATGAAACATGTGAATCCCCCTAACACACGTCATTTTTTGTCACCCTGTTTTGATATTACTGTAACACAACCGCCCCAATTCGTCAATCTGGAATTCTGACGATTTTTTACACGCTTAATTGTATGTTTTTCACAATTTAATGTCATTTTTTGTCGAATATCATGTGCACTTATTACAATTTTCTTCTATTTTAATTGGTTCCTGAAAAGCGACGTTATCTGCTGTTTCACACAGCGAGGGGGTCTCAAAAATATCGATAAAACAGAATGACAAAAGCAACTGCCACAAATCCCTTGGGCCATTGGCTGTTTTTATACCATTTTTCTCCATCCAAAAACAATGAAAAAGGTCATTAAAATCCAATTTTTTGGTGTTTTATGAAACACAGAAAGAAAGACAATAACATGCAAAAAATGAGACAACGAAGGGGGGGATACATATGGCGAAATCAAAGGAATCCGAACTTGCCCTCATGTCGAAAATGATTTGACTGGCCCGCTTTTTATTGGCCCACATAACGCTGAAAAAATTGCCAATCGGCAGGATCAGTTCCGTGGAGTTGACCAATTACGGCGGTGAAACAGGAATTTGCTCTTTTTTGCTACCCAGCGCCAGCAAACCTATGATTCGATTCCTACAAAGGCCCTTCCCACGCCATATCAAAGCCAATACACCATCCAAGCCTTTGGTTACAAACCTATCTGTTGCCGCATAAACTAACAATGGGAGGTGATCAAAATGAAGGTTATGATAGACCCTGGCCATAACTACAGCGGCGGGGACACCGGCGCATCGGGCAATGGACTGCGGGAACAGGATGTCACCTTCGGCATTGCGGATAAACTCCGCATCCTGTTTGAGGGCAACGGGGACGAAGTGAAGATGACCCGCACTCGTCTGGATGCCAATGTGGGAACATCCGAACAGGACAGCATCCAAAGACGGTATACCATGGCAAATGAGTGGGGCGCTGACCTGTTCATCAGCATCCACTGCAACTCGGGCGGCGGAACCGGCACTGAGGTGTTGGTATATCGCCTGGACAGCGAAGCTGCCCAGATCGCACGCCGGGTGGAGGATGCCATCGTTTCGGAGCTGGGGATGGCAGACCGCGGCGTCAAGGCCCGGCCCGAGCTGGGCGTGCTCCGCGGGACAAAATGCCCGGCCATCTTGGTGGAGACCGGTTTTTTGGACAACGCGCACGACGCGCGCCTGCTCCGGGACGACCAACAGGGGTTTGCAGACGCCATATTTCACGGTGTCACCGGCCTCAAAGGCGTCCGGGAGCTCACCGAGCCCAGCGCCATTGTCTGGGAATATACCCACCGGGGCATCGTGCTGGACGGTCCAGGCATGATCGCAGAAATGGAGCAAAACCCCGACGGCCGCCTGTACTGGCTGGCGCGCAAGGCGCTACAGTATATGCGGGAACATGATATTTAGAATAGGTTGTCTCCCGGTAAAACACGCCCCCCCAAAAGGGACCTTTGCATGGGGGCCCTTTTGGGAGCGGGCTTTGCCGCAAGCAAGCCAGCTGCGCACGGCCTCCATGCTACCAAATACCACATGCGGACCAGGCCAGATACGGCGCTCCCAGCAAAGCGTCTACACATCCAAGGCCAAATGCAGCAAGCGGGCGGCAGGAGAATCTTCCTGCCGCCCGCTTTTTTTACCGCAGCGCATCCTTCATGGATTTGACATATTCACCAATGTGCCTTGGGGCATCCTTGCCATACTGCGCCAAGAGCTTTACGACGGCCGATCCGACGATCGCCCCATCCGCCAGATCCGCCATCTGTCTCGCTTGCGCAGGCGTTGAAATGCCAAACCCGATCGCACAGGGGATGTCGGTGTTTTCCCGCACCGTTTTGATAATGGGAGCCAGGTCGGTCTTGATTTCCTTTCTCGTACCCGTCACGCCGAGGCTGCTCACAATATACAAAAAGCCCTCGGCTTCCTTTGCAATCATCGCAACGCGGTCTTCGGACGTGGGCGCGACCAGCGAGATGAAATCCACGCCATACTGCCGGCATGCCGGCCAAAACTCCTCTTTTTCCTCAAACGGCAGGTCGGGCAGAATCAGCCCGTCCATCCCAATGTCGTGGCATGCCGAAAGAAAGCGCTCTGTGCCATAAGAAAACACCACGTTTGCATAGGTCATAAACACCAGCGGCACCTTCACGTCCCGGCGGAGGTTTTTTACCATCTCAAAGATCCGATCGGTCGTCACCCCGCCCTGCAGCGCCCGGATGTTTGCCGCTTGGATGACAGGGCCCTCGGCGGTCGGGTCGGAAAACGGAATCCCCAGCTCAATCAAATCCGCCCCATTGGCCGCAGCGGCACGCACCGCGGCCGCGGTGGTCTCCAAGTCGGGATCCCCGCACGTGAGGAAGACGACAAACGCCTTGTTGTTTTCAAAAGCAGCCTTGATGTTACTCATAGATATCCTCCCCTCTGTAACGGGCAATGGCAGCACAGTCCTTGTCCCCACGCCCCGAGATGGTGATCACGACGATTTGATCCTTGTCCATCTGGGGCGCCAGCTTCTTCGCATAGGCCACGGCATGGGCGGACTCGATCGCGGGGATGATCCCCTCGGTTTTTGCCAGATACTCAAACGCATCCACCGCCTTCTCATCCGTCACGGGCACATATTCCGCCCTGCCAATATCGTGCAGATACGCATGCTCAGGGCCGATGCCGGGATAATCCAGCCCGGCGGAGATGGAATAAACGGGGGCAATCTGGCCGTATGCATCCTGGCAGAAGTAGGACTTCATCCCATGGAAGATGCCGACACTGCCCGTGTTGATGGTGGCCGCCGTCTCAAAGGTATCCACGCCCCTGCCCGCCGCCTCACAGCCAATGAGCCGGACCGTTTTGTCCTGGATAAAGTGATAAAAACTGCCGATGGCATTGGAGCCGCCGCCCACACAGGCAATGACCGCATCGGGCAGCTTCCCCTCTTTTTGCTGCAGCTGCTCTTTGATCTCTTTGGAAATCACCGCCTGAAAATCCCGGACGATCACCGGGAATGGGTGCGGCCCCATGACAGACCCCAGACAATAGTGGGTATCGGCGATCCGGGAGGTCCATTCCCGCATGGCTTCCGAAACGGCGTCCTTGAGCGTCGCAGTGCCCGTCTTGACAGGCACCACCTCCGCGCCCAGCAGCCGCATCCGATACACATTGAGCGCCTGGCGGACGGTATCCTCTTCTCCCATAAACACCACGCACTCCATGCCAAACAGCGCGGCTGCCGTGGCGGTCGCCACCCCGTGCTGGCCCGCGCCCGTCTCCGCGATCAGGCGGGTTTTCCCCATTTTCTTTGCCAGCAGCGCCTGCCCCAGCACGTTGTTGATCTTATGGGCGCCGGTGTGGTTGAGATCCTCGCGCTTGAGGTAGATTTTGGCCCCGCCGAGGTCCTCCGTCATGCGCTTGGCAAAGGTCAGCCGGGACGGCCGGCCCGCGTATTCGTTGAACAGTTCGGTCAGTTCCCTGTTAAACTCTACGTCATCTTTATAGTGATTGTATGCTTTTTCCAGTTCAATGACGGCATTCATCAGCGTTTCGGGGATATACTGTCCGCCATATATACCAAAACGTCCGTTTGGATTTGTCATGTAACATCTTCCTTTCTCACCGCGGAAACGAACTCCGCCATTTTTTGGGGATCCTTATGGCCATCCGTTTCGATGCCCGAGCTGACATCCACCGCATAGGGGCGTACAGCGCGGATAGCCGCTTCCACATTTTGGGAATACAGCCCCCCTGCGAGGAAAAACGGCCTTGTGATCCCCCGGATGAGGCGCCAGTCGAACACACTCCCCGTCCCGGCGCCCGAATCCAGAAGGATGTAATCCGCCGTGCTGTTTTGCGCCTTGCGGGCGTCCTGCTCCGTTGTGACACGAAACGCCTGGATGATGGGCCTGTCGGTCAGGGCACGAAGCTGCGCAAGATACGCCTCACTCTCATCGCCATGCAGCTGCGCCATCTCAATGATCCCACGGTTTAACAAGTCGGCAACCGTCTTCGGGTCTTCCTGCACAAATACGCCCACCGCCGCAATGCCGGGGGCCAGCTCGCTTTTGAGCTTGGCAACCTCTTGGGCGCCGACAAAGCGGCTGCTTTGCGGCGCGAATACAAAGCCGACATATTGGGGCCGCAAGGCGTTTGCCGTTTGGATATCGCAGGGCCGCGACAGCCCGCACAGTTTGATTTTGGTCATACGGCACCTCGCAGTACATCCAATTTTGCCTGTTTGTCGGGGGCACGCATGAGCGCCTCCCCAATGAGCACGGCATCCGCACCAACCGCCCGGAGCCTTGCCACATCATCGGCGTTTTCCACGCCGCTTTCCGACACAAACAAAACATCCCGCGGGATCCACTTCCGCAGACGGCGGCAGGTCTCGGTGTCCACCGCGAATGTTTTCAGGTTGCGGTTGTTGACGCCAATCACGCGCGCCCCCGCACGGACCGCCATCTGCACTTCCCGTTCATCGTGCGCCTCCACCAGCGCCGACAGCCCCAGCGCATCGCAAATGCGGATGTATGCCCCAATCTGGTCCTCCGTCAGGATGGAACAGATCAACAGCACCGCCGCGGCCCCCAGCAGTTTTGCCTCGTAAATCATATAGGCATCCACCGTGAAGTCCTTGCGCAGACACGGGATAGAGACCGCGCCGGCAATCTCTTTTAGGTAGGCATCCCTGCCCAGAAACCACTTTGGTTCGGTCAGAACTGACAGGCAGGCCGCTCCGGCCGCTTCGTACTCCCGCGCAATTTGCAGATACGGGAAATCGGGGGCGATGATGCCCTTGGACGGGGAGGCCTTCTTGCATTCGCAGATGAAGGACAGCCCCGGTTCGCCCAGCGCGCGTTCAAAGGCAAAGGTGCCTTTCGGCATGGACGCTGCCCGTGCCTGTATTTCCGCGGGCGACACCTGCGTTTTTGCATATGCAACCCGTTCTTTTGCGTGATTGGCAAGCTGATCCAGTATTGTCATTGTCCCATCTCCTGCCGGTTGCTGACTGCTATGAGCTTTTGCAGCGTTTCCTGTGCCTTCCCCGAATCGATGAGCTCTGCGGCGAGGGCAACCCCATCTGCCATGCTCTCCGCCTTCCCGCCGATATAGAGCGACGCACCCGCATTGAGCAGCACCGCATCCCGCTTGGGCCCCGTCTCCCCCTGTAAAACCGCCCGCGTCATCTGTGCGTTTTCCTGGGGCGTTCCGCCTTTTAGGTCCGCCTTGGCACACCGCGCAAGCCCAAACGCCTCGGGTGTGATGACATAGGATTTCATCCAGCCGTCCCGGATCTCACACACGGTGGTTGGGGCGCTTAAGGAGATCTCGTCCAGCTTATCCTGCCCATACACCACCATGCCGCGTCTCACGCCCAGGTTGATGAGCACCTGTGCCAGCGGCCCCACCAGGTACTCGTCATAGACGCCGAGCAGCTGCATCGCGGGCGAACCCGGATTGGTGAGCGGCCCCAGGATATTAAACACCGTACGAAACCCCAGCTCTTTGCGAATCGCACCCACGTATTTCATAGAGGTGTGATACTTTTGTGCGAAGAAGAAGCACATGCCCACCTTCTGCAACAGCTCCACACACTTTGCGGGGCTTTGCTGGATGTTGACTCCCAGCGCCTCCAGGCAGTCCGCCGTTCCACACTGGGAGGAAGCGGCCCGGTTGCCGTGTTTTGCCACCTTCATGCCGCCCGCCGCCGCAACCAGGGCGGAGGTGGTTGAGATGTTGAAGCTCTGTGCGTTGTCACCGCCCGTACCCACGATCTCAAAGAGCTCCATCCCCGTTTCCACCTTTTCCGCATGGGCACGCATCGCCGCGGCACAGCCCGCGATCTCATCAATGGTTTCCGCCCGTGCGCTTTTGGTGGACAGCGCGGCAAGGAAAGCGGCGTTTTGTGTTGGGGATGTTTCCCCGCTCATGATTTCATGCATGACGGTATATGCCTCATCGTAGCTCAGGTCCTCTTTATTGACAATTTTCACAATGGCCTCCTGAATCATAGCGATCTCTCCTTTATAAAGTTTTCCAGCATCGTTTTTCCGTCGGGTGTCAGGATGGACTCAGGATGGAACTGCACGCCATAGATGGGATACGCCCTGTGCTGGACCGCCATCACCTCGCCGTCCGCTGTGACGGCCGTGACACGCAGCGCGTCCGGGATGGTCGCGGGGTCCACGGCCAGCGAATGATACCGCGCAACCGGTGCCTTTTGGGGCACGCCGGCAAACAGCGGGCAGCCACGGTCAAAGGTGACTTCCGACTGTTTCCCGTGCATCAGCCGCTTCGCGTAGGTGACAGTGGCGCCAAACGCCTGGCAGATGGCCTGATGGCCCAGACAAACGCCCAAAATCGGAATCTCCTCCCCCAGTTCCCTTGCCGCCTGCACGATGATCCCCGCCTGCTCCGGCCTGCCGGGACCCGGCGAAAGGATGATACGATCGGGCTTTTGCGCCCCAATCTCCGCCACCGTCAGCTCGTCGTTGCGGACGACCCGGATATCGGGCTGGATCGCCCCGATGAGCTGATAGAGATTATAGGAAAAGCTGTCATAGTTATCGATGAGCAAAATCATAGGTCCGCCTCCTCTGCGCGCTGCAAGGCATGGACAACCGCCTTCGCTTTATTCAGGCACTCCGCGAATTCGTTCTCCGGAACCGAATCGGCAACGATGCCCGCGCCGCTGCACACAAACACCTTGCCGTTTTTCTTGTAGGCAATCCGGATGGCGATGCAGGTGTCCATGTCCCCGGAAAAGCCGATATAGCCAATGGCGCCGCCATAGATGCCGCGTTTGTTGTTTTCCAGCTCCCCAATGAGCTGGCATGCCCGTATTTTGGGGGCGCCCGAAAGCGTCCCCGCCGGGAGGACCGCTTCGATGGCATGCAGCGCATCGCAATCCTCCCGCAGCGTTCCCCGCACGGTGGAGCCGATGTGCATGACGTGGGAGAAGCGTTCGATGGAATGGAGCTTCTCCACCTGGACAGTGCCGAATCTGCTGATTTTGCCCAGGTCATTTCTGCCCAGATCCACCAGCATATTGTGCTCCGCAAGCTCCTTTTCGTCGGCCAAAAGCTCCGCTTCCAGCGCCTTGTCCTCCGCCTCTGTTTTGCCCCTTGGCCGCGTCCCCGCCAGGGGAAAGGTATGCAGCACCCCATCTTCCAGTTTGACCAGCGTTTCAGGGGACGCACCTGCCACCTCCACGTCGGTGCCCGAAAAATAGAACATATAGGGCGATGGGTTGATGGTTCTAAGGACGCGGTAGGTATTGAGCAAACTCCCCTCAAACGGCGCAAACAGGCGGTTGGAAAGCACAATCTGAAAGATGTCGCCTTCCCTGATATGGCGCTTTGCGGTCTCCACCATACCGCAGTATGTCTCCCGGTCAAACAGCGGCGTGACTTCGCCGAGCAGGCGGCCGCCCGCTTCGGCTTTCTTTTCGCCATACCTGAGAAGATCCGCCAGTTGTTTCAGCTCCAGGATTGCTTTGTTGTATCCCGTTTCGGGATCCTCCAGCGACATGTTGGCAATGAGAATGATCTTCTGTCGCAGGTGGTCAAATGCAATCACTTTGTCAAACAGCATGAGATCAACATCTTGAAACGACTCAGAATCCCGCACATTCATGCGGACAGACGGTTCGCTGTATCCGAGATAATCGTAAGCAAAATAACCAACCAGGCCGCCCGTAAAGGAAGGCAGGTAATCAAATCGCGGGCTCTTATACGCCGCCAAAATCTGCCGCAGATAGCCCGACGGATCGTCTGTCTGGAACCGGAGGCTGCCCGCTTTCATTTCCCCGTTTACGCAAGAAATCGCAAGCTTCGGGTCAAACCCCAAGAAGGTATAACGTCCCCATTTTTCGTTTTGCTGCGTCGATTCCAGCAGAAAGCAGTGCGTAGACACATTTTTCAAAATCTTCACCGCTTCAATCGGCGTACAGATATCCGAAAGCAATTCTGTACTGACCGGCAAGACTTTGTATTCTCCGGCGGCAGCGATCTGTTTGACATCATCCAATGTTGGCAATATGTTCATACCAGCTCCTCCTATCAAAAAACGTCTTTGGCTTTTTTCTGCCAAAGACGTTTGCATAAAAAAACGTCCTTGACAGAAAAATCCATTCTGTCAAGGACGAATAAAGACACTTTATCCGCGGTGCCACCTTGCATTCACGGGCATGCCCGTGCACTTTAGCAGGATACCAACATATCCCCGGCAACTGACGTATGCCAACACGTTGCAGAATACTCTGTGATTTCTCACATTTGACTGCACCCTCAGCGGTCCATTTGACAACTTGTTTCTTGCCTGATTCTCAGC
>CALYAO010000063.1 GCA_944393605.1 uncultured Clostridia bacterium | reverse complement strand
CCGCTCTGCTCCGCGCTGCGCGCATTTGTGTCTCGACGGAACGGGGACAGCCGCGCCGCACGCACCCCCCTGCTCTCACTCTCGTCGTATACGACGCTTCCCGCCCGCGCCCGCTGGCTCTCGTCCTTTGCCAGCGCCCACGGCATGGTCCCGTCGATGTATTTGTTGCACCGGCGCGCGAGGTCAAAGATGTGCGTCAGCGCATCTGCCACCCGCAGCTCATCCATCTTGGCAGCCACCTGCGCCACCGTACCTTCGCAGGTCGCAATGAGGTCGCGGTCCAGTTCGGTGATCTCCCCCTGGGGCTGGATCTCGCCGCCGAAGTATTTGTTTGCCATGGCCACCGTGCGGTTGACCAGGTTGCCCAGCGTATTGGCCAGATCGGAGTTATACCGCGCGATGATGGTCTCATAGGTGATGGTCCCGTCCTGCGCGAAGGGCATCTCGCTCAGAAGGTAATACCGGATGCCGTCCACGCCAAAGTGCCGCACCAGGTCGTCTGCAAACATGACGTTGCCGCGGGACTTGCTCATCTTGTCCATCCCCGCCAACAGCCAAGGGTGCCCGAAGATCTGCTTGGGCAGGGGCTCACCCAGCGCCATGAGCAGGATGGGCCAATAGATGGTGTGAAACCGAAGGATATCTTTGCCGATGATGTGCACATCGGCGGGCCAGTACTTTTGGTACAACTCCCCTTTGCCGCTGGGTGTATAGCCCAGCGCCGTGATGTAGTTGGAGAGCGCGTCTATCCAGACGTAGACGACGTGGCCGGGGTCAAACTCCACCGGGATACCCCAATTAAACGACGTCCGCGATACGCACAAGTCCTGCAGGCCCGGCTTTAGGAAGTTGTTGACCATTTCCCGCTTGCGGGACTCGGGCTGGATGAATTCGGGATGCGCTTCGATGTGTTGCATGAGGCGGTCCTGGTATTTGCTCATCCGGAAGAAATAGGACTCCTCCTTGGTGCGCGTGACAGGCCGGCCGCAGTCGGGGCAGCAGCCGTCCACCAGCTGGGTGTCCGTAAAGAAGGACTCGCAGGGCACACAGTACCATCCCTCATACTCGCTCTTGTAGATGTCCCCCTGGTCATACAACTTCTTGAAGATGTCCTGTACGGCCTTCACGTGGTAGTCATCGGTGGTGCGGATGAACTTGTCGTAGCTCGCACCCATCATATCCCAAATGTCTTTGATTTCCCCCGCAACACCGTCCACATAGGCCTTGGGCGTCACGCCGGCCTCTTCGGCAGCCTCCTGAATCTTCTGGCCGTGTTCATCCGTGCCCGTCAGGAAGAACACGTCATACCCCCGCATTCGCTTGTACCGCGCGATGGCGTCGGTTAAGACCACCTCGTAGGTATTCCCGATGTGGGGCTTCTTCGAGGTGTACGTGATGGCGGTGGTGATGTAAAATTTCTCTCTGTTCATGATGGTCCTCCCTGTTGATCCAAAATGACATACTTAAGTATATGATATCACGAATACAGACAATTTAAAAGCCTTATTTTGTTTTTTTTCCGAATTCCCCCCTTCTTTTCCAGAAAATTTGGATGGCAGATGGGGTCGGATTCATAGTTTTTGGAATTTGGGACAAAGTATAGAAAGACCAATCAAAAAAGGGGGCCATTTCATGGGCAACATTCGCACAGACCTCGCCGTGGAGGCACGGGAGCTCTACCGCGGTCAGAGCGGGGCAGCGGGGGAGGCGCCCGGCGTTCGGGTGGAGGAACAAACAAGCGGGCCCGTGTCGGTGACACGGGTACACGTGGAGGAGGATGGGGGCGCGGAGGCGCTGGGCAAGCCCTGCGGCACCTATGTGACGCTGGACATCCCCGCGCTCACCTCCTCGGACAAGGCGGTGTATGAGCAGGCCTGCCGCGTCTTGGGCGAAGAGCTGACGGGGCTCATGAATTCCGCGCCCGACGCCACCGTCCTGGTGGTTGGGCTGGGCAACTGGAATGTCACGCCCGACGCACTGGGGCCCCAGGTGGTGGAAAAGCTGCTGGTGACCCGGCACCTGTTTACCTACATGCCCGAACAGGTCGCGGGCGGGCTCCGGCCCGTATGCGCCATCTCCCCCGGCGTCTTGGGGCTCACGGGCGTGGAGACGGGGGAGATCATCCGCGGCGTGGTAGACCGCGTAAAGCCCGACGCGGTGGTCGCCGTGGATGCGCTCGCCTCCCGCAGCATGACCCGCATCTCCACCACCATCCAGCTGTGTGACACGGGCATCAGCCCGGGTGCTGGGGTGGGCAACAAGCGCAAGGAGCTGAGCCGCAAGACGCTTGGCGTCCCCGTCATCGCCATCGGCGTCCCCACCGTCATCGACGCCGCGACCATCACCTCCGACACATTGGATCTCCTGGTGGAAAACATGAAGGCGCAGGCCGAAGGCTCGTCCGGGTTGTATGACATGCTCGCATCCTTCAACAAGGAGGAACAATATGCGCTGGTGAGCGAGGTGCTCTCCCCCCACCTGGGTAACTTTATGGTCACCCCCAAGGAGGTGGATACCATGGTGGAGAAGGTCGCAAAGGTGGTCGCAAACGGCATCAACCTCGCGCTCCATGCGGGGATCACGCTGGAAGAAGTGGATGAATATCTGCAATAAAAAACCAGCCGGGCCATTTGGTCCGGCTGGTTTTTTCATATCCGCTATTTTTGGCGCCGCTTGCCCGTCATCTCGGTCACATCCAGCCGCAGGGCCACCGTCCTCGGCAGCGCGGCATGGTCAAAGGGCACATCCTCGCCCGGGTGGTAGTGCGCCATTAGGATGCGCAGGGCCTCCTCCTTCTCGGCGTCGGGCACGCGCGAGAGGATCCCCCGGCCCATGACGCTCTCATATGCCATGGTGCAGTATCCCGCGCCACGGTCTGTCACAAGCTTGTGCGCACAGTCCATCTGGAAGGCCACCTGCGGGTTCTTGTCCATGAGAGCATACTTCTTGCCCTCGCCCGCCCCATGAAAAAACAGCGTCACGCGGCCATCCTTTGCCCGCATGCCGAAGTTGAGGGGCAGGATATAGGGCACCTCCCCGTCCAAAAACCCCACGCGGCACACATCGCATCGCTCCATGATGGCAACCAAATTGTCAAATCCTGTCACTTCCCGGTCGGCTCTTCGCATCTCCTTCCTCCTCACCAAAACGTACCAAAACAGGGCACGGAAGACCCGTACCCTGTGATTTTTACGACAATGCCTTGAGGCTTTCGTTCACCTTTTCCAGCATGGCCTGGTATTTTTCCTGTTTTCTGCGCTCCTCGTCCACCACGGCGGCGGGCGCCTTGGCAACAAACTGCTCGTTTGCGAGCTTACCTGCGACGCGCTTGATCTCCCCTTCTAGGCGTTCCCGCTCTTTGTTTAAGCGCGCCAGCTCCTTTTCCCGGTCCACCAGCTCATCCATGGGCAGGAAGATCTGCGCGCCGTCCACCACGCAGGCGACGCAGTTTTCGGGCACCCCGTCCTTGGTCTCGGACACGATCACCTCGGATGCGCCCGCAAGCTTTTCAAAGAAGGGCGCCCCATGGGAAAACACAGCGGGGTGCGGGGTCACGATGTAGGTCGCGGCCTTGCGGGACGGGGGCACGTTCATCTCGGCGCGCCGGTTGCGCACCTCGCGGATGCCGCCCTTTACCAGCTCAATCTCCCGCTCCTCCTCGGGGAAGGACAGCGCCGGGTCAAACTTGGGCCACTGGCTCACCACGATGCTCTCCGCGTCGTGGGGCAGGGCCAGATAGATCTCCTCCGTGATAAACGGCATGATGGGATGCAGCAGCTGCAGCGTATGGGACAGGACGTACACCAGCGTGTACTGTGCGGCCCTCCTGGTCGGGTTCACACTGTCATACAGCCGGGGCTTTACAAGCTCAATATACCAGTCACAAAATTCATCCCAGATGAAATCGTAGAGCTTTGCGACCGCGAGGCCCAGCTCGAATTTCTCGAGGTTGTCCGTCACCTCCCGCACCACATCGTTATACCGCGAGACGATCCACTTGTCCTCCGTCTGCATCTCGGATGGGGCAGGAAGCCTGCACTCGGCGATCTCCAGGTTCATGAGCACAAACCGGGAGGCATTCCAAATCTTATTGGCAAAGTTGCGGCTGGCCTCCACCTTCTCCTCCGAGAAGCGCATGTCGTTGCCGGGGGAATTGCCCGTCACCAACGTGAAACGGAGCGCATCCGCGCCGTATTTATCCACAATCTCTAAAGGATCGATGCCGTTGCCCAGGGATTTGCTCATCTTGCGGCCCTGCGCATCCCGCACCAGGCCATGGATGAACACGTGCCGGAACGGCTCCTTGCCCGTGTGCTCCATCGCGGAGAAGATCATCCGCGCCACCCAGAAGAAGATGATATCATACCCCGTCACCAGCACAGACGTGGGGTAGAAATAGTCAAGGTCCGCCGTCTTGTCGGGCCATCCCAGCGTGGAGAACGGCCACAGCGCGGAGGAGAACCAGGTATCTAAAACGTCCTCATCCTGGTGCACCGGCGCGCCGCACTTGGGGCACACCGTGATGTCCTCGCGGCACACGGTCGTCTCCCCGCATGCGTCACAGTAAAACGCGGGGATCCGGTGCCCCCACCACAGCTGACGGGAGATGCACCAGTCGTGCACATTCTCCATCCAATTCATATAGATCTTGGCAAACCGGTCGGGCACAAACTGCACGCGCCCGTCCGCCACCACGCGAATGGCCTCTTCGGCCAGGGGCGCCATCTTCACAAACCACTGCTTGGAGGTGATGGGCTCCACCGTGGTGCCGCAGCGGTAGCAGCCGCCGACGTTGTGCGCATGGTCCTCCACCTTGACGAGCAAGCCGGCCGCTTCTAAATCCGCCACGATGGCGCGGCGCGCCTCATACCGGTCCATCCCCTGGTACTTGCCGCCCTGCTCATTGATGGTCGCGTCGTCGTTCATGACGCAGATGATGGGAAGGCCATGCCGCTGGCCCACCTCGAAGTCGTTGGGGTCATGCGCCGGCGTGATTTTAACGACGCCCGTCCCAAATGCTTTGTCCACATAGTCGTCCGCAATGATGGGAAT
This sequence comes from uncultured Clostridia bacterium, assembly GCA_944393605.1. Taxonomy (GTDB): domain Bacteria; phylum Bacillota; class Clostridia; order UBA1381; family UBA9506; genus CALYAO01. The sequence continues at coordinate 105,846 of CALYAO010000063.1, read as the reverse complement.
CTTGCGGCCCACCAGCGGCAGGATGACGGTTTTGCCCACCAGGTGCGCATACCGCTCGTCGTCGGGATTGACGGCCACCGCCGTATCCCCCAGGAGCGTCTCGGGCCGCGTCGTCGCCAGGACCACGAACTCATCCGAATCTTCGATGGGGTAGCGGATATGCCAGAAATGGCCCGCCTGTTCGCTGTACTCCACCTCCGCATCGGACAGCGCAGTCGTACAGCTGGGGCACCAGTTGATGATGCGGTTGCCCTGGTAAATAAGGCCCTTTTCATACAGCGTCACAAACACCTCACGGACGGCCTTGGACAACTGCTCGTCCATGGTGAAACGCTCCCGCGTCCAGTCACACGAGCTGCCCAGTTTCTTAAGCTGGCTCACGATGCGGTCATGGTACTGCTCCTTCCAGGCCCACACGCGCTCCACAAACTTCTCACGGCCCAGGTCATACCGGGTCTTGCCTTCCTCTTCGCGCAGCCGCTCTTCCACCTTGATCTGCGTCGCGATGCCCGCATGGTCACACCCCGGCACCCACAGCGCGGCATAGCCCGCCATGCGCTTATAGCGGATCAGAATGTCCTGGAGCGTCTCGTCCAGCGCATGCCCCATGTGCAGCTGACCCGTCACGTTGGGGGGCGGGATCACAATGGTAAAGGGCTCCTTGTCGGGGTCGATCTCGGGCGTAAAGTACCCGTTATCCACCCAGCTTTTGTACAGCCGATCTTCCACTTCCCCGGGGTTATAGGTTTTTGCAATATTTTCAGCCACCGAATGTCCCTCCCGAAATAAACACGATTGCGGCCCCCACAATCACTACCAAAAGGCCCAGAATCTTCATGATGTAGATGTGTGAATCCTTGACATTGTCGGCGCCTAGGATCAGTTTTAAAAACGGCTTTGCACAAAATGCGATCACGGCCCCGATGATGAGGATTACAAATGCGATGATTTCCAAACGCTCCATCTATTGTTCCCCTTTTCCTAAATAATTTTGAAATTGATTGCGATAGATAAAATACCGGTACCCATACCCCACCACCACGAGGAGGTTGAGCAGGGCACACAGAATCAACAGCAGCCCTTTTAAGAAGCCCGGCATCGTCCCGCCGAAGAAGAGCAGCAGCATGATCACCACAAAGAGCACTACCGTGTTGAGTTTGCCCAGGTGATTGGCCTGCACCACCGTCTTTTTCGCATACAGATAGGCACTGCCCGCGACCATAAGCACCTCTTTTAGGACCAACACCACAATGAACCAGACAGGCACCATGTCGGACAAAACCATGGAGATGAGCACCGCGATCTGCATGCCCTTGTCCGCCAGCGGGTCCATCAGCTTGCCAAAATTGGTGATCAAATGATACTTTCTTGCGAGATAGCCGTCCAAGACATCCGTGAGACTTGCCGTCACAAAAATAATCGCAGACCAGGCCTTTACAGAGCCTTCCACGTGAAAAACCACCACAAAGACCGGAATTAGCACAAACCGGATGCATGTTAAGATGTTGGCAATGTTCAACCCTTATGCCCCCTTTTTTCCATATCGCCCCATTTGGCCGAGCCGCCAGACTGCCCGCCGCAGGGCTGTAATCCTTTATCTCACATAATAAACATTATTCGTACGCCTTCACATGGTCTCTTTTTTGCCGGCGTTTTGACACAGCTTGTCCGAACCTTCCTCCTGATTTGCCATAAACCGCTGTGTGGTGCAGATGCGTTCCCAGCCGCAGATACACTTGTTTTCTATTATACCTTATTTTCCCGCGGATGGCAAACCTTTTTTTTGTTTTTTGCGGGGCAAAAAAGACGCCCACAGGGGCGGTTTTTTCAAATAACGATTGCAATAAGCCTCTTTTTCGGATATACTGAAAGCAAAAAAACGAAAGAAGGGTGGCAGCATGCAGTATGAGATCTTTGGGGAAACATTGCCGGCCGTGACCATCGGGCTGGACGAAGGGGAGTGCATCTATACCCAGTCGGGCGGCATGAGCTGGATGAGTGATGGCATTGAAATGGAAACCAACATGCGCGGCGGGCTGCTCAAGGGGCTGGGCCGGATGTTTTCGGGGGACTCGCTGTTCATGGCGACCTACACGGCCACGCGCCCCGGCCAGAGCATCACGCTGGCCTCCTCCTTCCCGGGCAGCATTCTGTGTCTGACGCTGGACGGCGAAAGGGAGTACATCTGTCAAAAGAGCGCGTTTTTATGTGCGCAGCAGAGCGTCACCCTGTCCGCCTTTGTGACAAAGGGCATGACGGGCGGACTGTTCGGCGGCGAGGGGTTTGTGCTTCAGCGTCTTAGCGGCACGGGGCAGGCGTTTGTGGAGCTGGACGGCAGCGTCCGGGAGCTTTCGCTCGCACCGGGGGAAACCATCAAGGTGGACACGGGCAACGTGGCCATGTTTGAGGGGAGTGTGGGGTATGCGGTGGAGACCGTGAAGGGCTTTAAAAATATCCTGTTCGGCGGGGAAGGGCTGTTTTTGACCACCCTCACAGGGCCGGGCAAGGTGTACCTGCAGACCATCAATCTGCCAAAATTTGCCAGTCGTATCATTCCATTCCTGCCCGCCAAAAACAACGACTAAACAAAAAAAGCACCCGCAAGGGTGTTTTTTTGTTAACTTGCGCCCGGCATCCGGATGAGCGCACGCCCGATGGTCTTGATGTCCCGGTTTACCTTGACCTCGGTCGCCTCATGCAACAGGACGCCCTCGTCGGTCACCGCGTCGATGAGCACCGAGAAGGGCTGCGGGTATCGCGTGCCGTCCGCCTCCAGCAGCGTCCCGTTGGGGCAGGTGACGGTGACGGTCTCCTGCGAAAATGGGATGCGCTCCTGCCCGTTTACCAAGATGGCGATCTCCTCGGTGGGCTGTGCATCCGCCAGCCGGAGCGTCACCGCGATGGACGCCGCAAGCCCCGCTTCCGCCGGCAGCACGCCAGAACCCGTATGGTACAGCCACACCTGTGCTCCCACAACCGTCACCACTCCCGCACAAAACAGCCCCATCAGCACATGGCGGATGCTCCGCCGGGGCCATGGCAGCCGGAATACCCCCCTGCTTCTCCTCACAAAAAAGCCCCCTTTCCCCATTTCTGCTGATAGCAGTATATGAAGAAGGGGGGCGGGATAGTACCCTTATGCGTCAAATGCCGCGGCGCCCGCATGCTCCCCCGCGCACCAGCCCGTGGAGAATGCGATCTGGAGGTTGAAGCCGCCCGTGTACCCCGCGACATCCAGGACCTCCCCCGCAAAATACAGCCCCGCACACCGGCGGGACGCCATGGACTTTGGGTCCACCTCGTCCACCGCGACGCCGCCCGACGTCACGATGGCCTCCGCGATGGGCCGCGTCCGCGTGACGGTGAGGGGCAGGGCTTTCATGAGCCGCACCAGCCCCGTCCGCTGCTCCCGCGTGATGTCATGCACCTTGGTGTGAGGCGGGATGCCCGACAGGCGCACCATGACGGGAATGAGCTTTTTGGGGAACAGCCCCGAGAGGCTGTTTGCAAAGTCCCGGTTCTGGTTCTCCGAAAAGTCCCGCACCACGCGCTTGTCCAGCGTCCCTTCGTCCAGCGCGGGCTTGAGGTCCATCCAAAGCCGGTAGGTATGCGCGTCCATGTCGGTCAGGTGGCTGCTTGCGCTGATGACGACGGGGCCCGAAACGCCGTAATGCGTCAGCATGAGCTCCCCGAAGTCGGTATATACCGTCCGGCCCGTCTCATCCGTCACCCGCAGGCCGATGTTGCGCAGGGACAGCCCCATGGCCTCCTGCGGCCAGCTCTCCGCCGTCTCCAGCGGCACCAGCGCGGGCCGGGGCGGCACCACCGTGTGTCCCGCCTGGGCGGCGAGGCGGTATCCGTCCCCGCTAGAGCCCGTCTGGGGGTAGGACGCGCCCCCTGTGGCGACAATGACAGAGTAGGCCCCAACCGTCCGCCCGTCCGTCAGGCGGACGCCGCACACCCGGCCCTCCGACAGCACCAGCGACGCGACACATCCCGTCACGCGGGTCACTTGCCCCGTTACAAACGTAAACCGCTCCAGCGCCGCCAGCACGTCTGCAGCCCGGTCGCTTGTGGGGAACACCCGGCCCCCGCGCTCCACCTTGGTGGTAAGCCCATACTGCCCCAACAGGGCCAGCAGGTCCTCATTGGTAAACCGGGCAAAGGCGCCGTATAAAAACCGGCCGTTGTCGGGCACGTTTTTTACAAAATCTGCCATGTCACAGGCGTTGGTGAGGTTACAGCGGCCCTTGCCCGTGATGAGCAGCTTCCTGCCGTTGCCGGGGTTTTTATCCAGGAGCACCACGCGCGCGCCGCACATGGCCGCGCTGCCCGCCGCCATGAGCCCCGCCGCACCTGCGCCCACCACCGCCACATCTGCATGTTCCACCGGCCTGCCTCCTTCTGGTTAATAGCCCAATTGCCCGCTCAAGGAATCGTCGTCCTCCACCCAGTCCTTGACGCGGATGGTCCGGTACACGCCGCCGCGGTCCCGCACCACCACCTCCGCGATGCCCGCGTTGATGATCATGCGCTTGCACATGGCGCAGCTGGTCGCATTCTCCACGATCTCCCCCGTGACGGCATCCACCCCGACGAGGTAGAGCGTCGACCCGATCATGTCCCGCCGGGAAGCGCTGATGATACAGTTGGCCTCCGAGTGCACCGACCGGCACAGCTCATACCGCTCCCCCCGCGGGATATTCATCTTCTGCCGCATGCAGAAGCCCAGGTCCATGCAGTTCTTGCGGCCCCGCGGGGAGCCCGTGTACCCCGTGGAGATGATCTCATCGTTCTTCACAATGATGGCCCCGTAGTTGCGGCGCAGGCAGGTGCCCCGCTCGGACACCGTCTGTGCAATATCCAGGTAATAATTGGTTTTGTCTCTGCGTTCCATGTTTTTCTCCCTCCCCGTTTTCCGTTGCCGCGCTGGGCGATTTATGCCTCTATGTCCGTGTTTTTTTTGGCATACCGGCCGTTGCGCACATACAGCAGTAGGTCCGTCGTCACCATCAGCATGTTTAGGGCATACAAAAAAATCACAAAATCAAAGCTGTAGAGCGCCTTGTGGAGGATACCAAACAGGTACCCCGCCAGCAGAATCAGCATGAACAGCGCGCTCTTACCCGCGTTGCTTCTGCCCTTCCACGATTTGTAGATGGAAAATGGCCATGCCGCCCCAAAACACAGCAACATGAGCGCTTCAAAGATACTCATCGGATTTCCGCCTCCATTTCTGCTGTTATTGTACCACATTCTGCGGGGCATTTGCAACGTCATTTCGCGGCAATTTGACATTGCAAACACCCGAAAACTGTGATACAATAAAAGCCTGTTGGATGTTTTCGGCGGCATGGCGCCCACATAACGGGCGCTGATCCGCCATATACATGACATATGAGGCGTTTTTTTGCGCCGCGACAAAATAAGGAAGAGGGCGATGAAAATGGAACGGATGGTCGTATGTGTCTTGTTCGGCGGACAGTCCTCCGAACACGAGGTCTCCTGTGTTTCAGCTGCTTCTGTTATAAAAAACCTGGATCCCGAAAAGTATGAGGTGGTTAAGGTGGGCATCACCCGCCGGGGCCGGTGGTTCTATTACCAAGGCCCGGTGGACCGGATTGAGTCGGGCGAGTGGGAAAACGAGCACAACAAGCGGTGTGTCCTGTCCCCCGACCCCCATCACCGTGGCCTCATCGTCATGAACAAAAACGGGGATTACACGGTGGTACATATCGACGTGGTGTTTCCCGTGCTGCACGGCAAATACGGCGAGGACGGGACCGTGCAGGGCCTGTGTGAGCTGTCGGGTGTCCCCTATGTGGGGGACGGCGTGTTCGCCTCCGCGGCGGCCATGGACAAGGTGTTTGCCAAACGGCTGTTCGCGCAGGAGGGCCTGCCCCAGGCGGCATACCTCGCACTAAAGGACTGCTCGCTGGGAGACCTCAACGACATCGACGCCGAAATCACGGCATCCTTCGGGTATCCCTGCTTTGTAAAACCCGCCAACGCGGGCTCCTCGGTGGGCATCACCAAGGCCAAGGACAAGGCGGAGCTTCGGCGTGCGCTGGAGACCGCGCTCCTGCATGACCGCAAGCTGGTCATTGAGGAGGCCATCGTGGGCCGGGAGCTGGAGTGCAGCGTGCTGGGGGATTACCAGAACATATCGGTGTCCTGTGCGGGGGAGATTCGGCCCGCCGCGGAGTTTTATGACTACAACGCCAAGTACAACGACGACCGCTCAGAGCTCATCATCCCCGCCGAGCTGGACGACACCACACAGCGGCAGATGGCAGAGTATGCCACCCGTGCGTTTCAGGCGGTGGACGGGTTCGGGCTGGTCCGTGCGGACTTCTTCCTGGCGGAGGATGGCCGGCTGCTCTTAAATGAAATCAACACGCTGCCCGGCTTCACGTCCATCAGCATGTATGCCAAGCTGTGGGAGGCGCGGGGGCTGTCCTACCGGGAGCTTTTGACCACCCTCATCGAGCTGGCACCCAAACGATAACCGTCCGCCGCGCGGGCGGGCACCAGGAAGGGACTGATCGCTATTTCTGACAATCGCGTCATCGGGGTCTTTGACTCGGGGCTGGGCGGGCTGACCACCGTCAAAGAGCTCATGCGGGAGCTGCCCGGGGAACGCATCGTGTACTTTGGGGACACGGGCCGGGTTCCCTATGGCACCAAATCCAAGCAGACCATCATCAAATATGTGCGGGGGGACATCCGTTTCCTGCGCCAATTTGACCCCAAGCTCATCATTGTGGCATGCGGGACGGCATCCGCCCTCGCGCTGCCCGTGGTGGAGCGGGAGGTCCCCGTCCCCATCATCGGGGTGCTGGAGGCCGCGGCAAACCATGCCGTCGCCGCCACCCGAAACGGGCGCATCGGCGTCATTGGGACGCAGGGGACCATTGCGAGCGGGAGCTATGAGTCCCGCATCGCCGCAGCCAACCCCGCTATCCAAATCACAAGCCGTGCATGCCCGCTGTTTGTCCCGTTGGTGGAAAATGGGCATACCCACTCGGAGGTGGCGCGGCTGGTCACGGCGGAGTATCTCGCCCCCATCCGGGACGCCGGGGTGGATACGCTCATCTTGGGCTGTACCCACTATCCGCTGCTCCGGGATGTCATCGCGGATTACATGGGCCCCGGCGTGACACTGGTGGACCCCGGCGAGCAGACCGCGGCCTTTGCAAACCGCATCCTGACCCAGCGGAGCATGCTGGCAGACAGCATACCGCATGAGGGGCAGTATCAGTTTTTTGTGAGCGACAGCGTGGAAAATTTTGCCTCGCTGGGCTCCGCATTTTTGGAGCGGGAGATCACCGAGACGCTCCAGCAGATTGAGATCGAGCAGTATGAGAGGGATACCAATGGAGAAGGCATTTTTGATGACCCTAAAGGCCGTCCGAAAGATGGAGGATGAGACGGGGGACTTTGAGCTGACCGTCCCGGCCAGCCTCGTCCAAAAAGGGGCGCTGTATTACATCCAGTTTGAAGACCAAAACGAAGATGGTACCTCCACCACCACGCTTAAAGTGGGGGAGGACCGGATTACCATGCTGCGGTTTGGCGGGCTGGAAACCCAGCTCATTTTCGAGCCGGGCAGCCAAAATACCGGATTTTACCGCATGCCCTTCGGCAATCTCTCCATCTCCGTGACCACGCAGCAGATGGACGTCGCGCTGACCGCAGACGGCGGGACGCTGGCGCTGGACTATCTGATGGAGGTGGGCGGCATGCCCCCCATCCGCAATCGGATGGATATCACGCTCCGGCGGATGACAGATGGTGTCATTTAGGCAGTTTTGGGCATCCCAATGATGCGCCGGCCGGGCTCGGATCCGTCTGGGCGAACCGCCAGCGCGATACCAATTGAAACATTCTGAAGGATCACAATATATCACATATGAAGACCATCGCGGCTTGCCGCGTGGAAATGAGGGAAGAAACCAATGACCATTTTAGAGAAAACGCAACAAACCGTAACCGGCATCCTAACCGATGCCCTGACCGCATGCCAGGATGCGGGGGATTTTTCCTGTGAAACGCTCCCCGCCATCTCGCTGGAGGCCCCGCGGGAGAAGGCATTCGGCGAATATGCCACCAACGTCGCCATGCTGCTGGCCAAACAAGCGCACATGAACCCCCGTGCCATCGCGGAGAAGATCGTCGCGCGCATGCAGACGGCGGGCACCATCGTGACCGCGGCGGAGGTCGCGGGTGCGGGCTTTATCAACTTTCGGCTGGACCCGGCCTATATCCAGGCCGTGCTGGTTGACATCGAGACGCAGGGGGAGGCCTTTGGCCGCGTGGACGTGGGCGCAGGCCAAAAGATCATGGTGGAATTCGTATCCGCCAACCCCACCGGACCCATGCACAGGGGCAATGCCCGGGGCGGCGCGCTGGGGGACTGCCTCGCCAGCGTGCTGGACTGGGCCGGGTATGATGTGACGCGGGAGTTCTATGTCAATGACGCGGGCAACCAGATCGAAAAGTTTGCCCTGTCCCTCGAGGCCCGGTACATCCAGGAGCTCCAAGGGGAGGACGCGGTGCCCTTCCCCGAAGACGGCTACCAGGGAGAGGACATCCGCCAGCATGCGCGGGACTTCATCGCGCAGCATGGGGACATCCTGCTTTCGGCGGACAGCCGTGCCCGGAAGGATACGCTGGTTGCCTTTGCCCTCCAGCGCAACATGGAGGGGCTAAAGCGGGACCTGGAAAAATACCGCATCCACTATGATGTGTGGTTTTTGGAGAGCTCCCTGCATGAGAGCGGCGCGGCGCGGGCCGTGGTGGACGAGCTCACCCAGCGGGGGTATACCTACGAAAAGGAAGGCGCCATCTGGTTCCGTGCGACCGACTTCGGGGAGGAGAAAGACGATGTCTTGGTGCGCGCCAATGGCTTTCTTACCTACTTTGCCGTGGATATCGCATACCATCGCAACAAGTTCCTGGAGCGCAATTTCGATACAGTCATCAACGTCTGGGGCGCCGACCACCATGGGCATGTGTCCCGCCTCAAGGCCGCCATGGCCGCGCTGGGAATTGACCCGGCCAGGCTTGAGATCCTGCTCATGCAGCTGGTGCGGCTCATGCGGGGCGGCGAGGTCGCGCGCATGTCCAAGCGCACCGGCAAGGCCATCACGCTGTCTGACCTGCTCGATGAGACCAGCGTGGATGCGGCGCGGTTTTACTTCAACATGCGCCAGCCAAATGCGCACTTTGATTTCGACCTGGATCTCGCGGTGGAGCAGTCCAATGAGAACCCGGTGTTCTATGTGCAGTATGCCCATGCGCGCATCTGCAGCATCATCCGCCTGCTCGCGGCGGACGGCGTGACCGTCCCCAAGACGGCGGACGTGGACCTGTCGCTGCTATCCGCGCCCCAGGAGATCGACCTCTTAAAGCTGCTGGCCGAGTTCCCCGAGGAGATCAAGCGGGCGGCGGCCATGCGCGAGCCCAGCCGCATCACGCGGTATGTGATGGACCTCGCGGCCGCGTTCCACACGTTCTATAACGCCTGCCGGGTCAACACGGAGGATGCGGCGCTGCGGGCGGCGCGGCTCAAGCTGGTGGACGGGACGCGGACGGTGCTCAAGAACGCGCTCACTGTGCTGTCCATCGACGCACCCGAACAAATGTAAGAAAACGGAGAACCCCCTATGAAACGATCCATTGCGCTCCTGTGCGCGGCGGTGCTAACTTTGGCCCCGCTGCCCGCAGGAGCATCGTATGAGTATATCACCGTCCCGTCTGCCATCACGGGCGAGGCGGAGGCGCCGCAGAGCGAACCGCAGCGGACCCTGTCTGCCCCGGGAACCGCATACCAGGCGCATGAGGACATGCTGCACACCGATCTCCAGCCACGGGATATTCCCGGCGTGGACGACCTGTTCCTCCTGTCAATTGCGGGCATTCTGCCGCCCGGCGGCATGGTGCGGCCCGATGAGACCGCCACCCTGTCTGAAGTGCTTTCCTTTTTATACCAGGCCTTTCGGCCCGCAGAAACGCTGGAAAAGGCCCAAGCGGAGGCGGCGGCGCGGCGGGAGGAGGCCGCCGGCCTGTCCCAGACAGACGCTCGGGCGGATGGCTACTATCTGCTGGCAGAGGCGGACGGTTTGCTTTCAGCGGCACAGGTGGATGCCGCGTTTGGACAGGATGCAGCGGAGATACGGACAGGCCCTGTGACGGTGGAAAACGTTGTAACGTGGTGCGTGAAGCTTGCGGGGCTCTCCCCCTTGCAAACGCTTCATACATTGACAGAAACGTATGACTATGCCCTGATGGACCCCGCCAACCGACCCTATGTGGCGCGGGCCATGGAGCTGGGGCTGTTTGTGGCTGAGGAGCGCATGATTCGGCCCAACCATGCAGTGACGCGCAAGGAGCTGGCGACCCTTTTGACCCCCTTTGACAGCTACTTTGCAGGCGGCTGGACGGCCCACTCGGGCACGGTTGCCGCCATCTCCACCACGCGGCAGGAGGACATGACCATCCGGAACATCGACATCCAAACGGTAGACGGCGCGACAGATCGTATCGCTCTATCCCTGCCGTCCGCGCGTACGCCCAAAGAACAAATCGCCAACCGGAACGCGGACATCGTGGTGTTCGGGCGGGGCAAGGCGGGCTTCTCCGACCAGCTCGCCAGCGGGGATGCCGTACGGTACTGGGTGAATGCGGACGGGCAGGTGATGGCCATCCGTATCCTGTCACACGCAGGTGCGGATGCCGCGCTGACCGTCACCGAGGCATACCGGGGGACGCTGTATCTCTATGACCCCGCGCAGGGGCTTCTCATCCTGCGGGATGCGGAGCGGTATCAAGACGGCAGCTGGCAGGATGCGGAAGACGTCCCGTTCACCGCGCTGCTGCTTTCCGGCCGGGCATACCTCTTCGCCCAAGATGCGGCCATCACGCGGGACATGCTAAACGTCTCCTGCCTCGACAAGCAAATCGTGGCCATTTTAGGCGCCTACCAGGGCGAAACCACCCCGGCGGTCCAGTATATGGCCGTCCAGTGAGCGAGAGGAGGAAATTGGCATGCGTATTGTGCGACGGGCAACCCAGGCGGATCTGGCGGCCTGGCTGGCGATGGATCCCCGTGCCGTGGCAGCGGACATCCAGGCCACCATCAGCGCAGGGCTGGGGTATGTCATCACCCAAGAGGAGCAGGTCATCGGGCTGATGCGGTATGTCGTTTTGTGGGGCAAGCTCCCGTTTTTGACCACGCTCCGCATCGCGGATGCCCATCAGCGGCAGGGGCATGGCCGGTTCGCGATGGCGCAGTGGGAAGCGGACATGCGCGCGGCCGGATATCAGATGGTTCTGTTATCCACCCAGGCGGATGAGACGGCGCAGCACTTCTATCGCCGGCTGGGGTATCAGGACTGCGGCTGTCTGGTGCTGTCTGACTGCCCGCTGGCGCAGCCTGCGGAGCTGTTTTTCTGCAAAACCCTGTGAAACGGGGCCGATGTGGCGATTCTGATTGACACATATCAAAAGCGGTATGACAAGGTGTCATACCGCTTTTATTGGATTGGTTGCGTTTTCCATCATTTATAAAAAGAGGCATGACAAATTGTCATGCCTCTTTGCTATCTATTTTCGCTTTTTATTTGATATCCGCATGGAACGCCTGCAGAGATTTGACAGAGGGAATGGTGTGCCGGTGCTCCCGGATGCCATTCGCCGCCGCAAGCGCCGCCGTAATGGTGGTAAAGCAGGGGATCTTGCGCCGAACCGCCGTCTTGCGGATATAGGAGTCGTCATGCTTGGACAGCTTGGAGTCGGGCGTGTTGATCACGATGGCGATCTCGCCGTTGGTCATCGCATCCGCGATGCTGGGCCGGCCCTCGTGGATCTTCTTGACGGGCTGGCAGGGAACGCCTTGCTCGGTCAAAAGCTGGCACGTGCCGCTGGTGGCAACCAGCTTGTATCCCAGATCCGCAAACGCCTTTGCGACTTCCACAACGTCCTTCTTGTCCCGGTCGTTTACGCTGAGGAACACCGTTCCGCTGTCGGGAAGCGGGAGCTGCGTGGCCTCCTGGGCCTTGTAGAACGCATTGCCCACCGTCTCGCTCATGCCCAGCACCTCACCGGTGGAGCGCATTTCGGGCCCCAAAATCGGGTCCACCTCGGGGAACATGTTGAAGGGGAACACCGCCTCTTTGACACCGTAATGCGGGATGTGCTTGTGCGTCAAGGTCGCAAGCGGCGAGGGTGCACCCGTAAACTCCTGCATGATGACCTGTGTCGCCAGCCGCGCCATGGAGACGTTGCACACCTTGGATACCAGCGGCACCGTCCGGGATGCGCGGGGGTTGGCCTCCAGCACATATACCTTGTCGTCCGCGATGGCATACTGCATGTTCATGAGACCCTTGACGTTCATCTCCTCCGCGATCTTCATGGTGTACTCCTGAATGGTCTTAACATGCTTCTCGGGGATGGAGAGAGAGGGAACGATACAAGCCGAATCCCCCGAGTGGATGCCCGCGAGCTCAATGTGCTGCATGACGGCGGGGACGAAGGCCGTCGTCCCATCCGAGATGGCGTCTGCCTCGGTTTCCATCGCATTGGACAGGAACCGATCGATGAGGATGGGCCGGTCGGGCGTCACGCCGACGGCCGCTGCCATATATTTTTCCAGGTCATTCTGGTCATACACCACTTCCATGCCGCGGCCGCCCAGCACATAGGACGGGCGCACCATGAGGGGATATCCGATGCGGTCCGCGATGGCAACCGCCTCCGCGACATCCACTGCCATGCCCGATTCGGGCATGGGGATACCCAGCCGCTGCATGACCGCGTTGAACTGGTCGCGGTCCTCTGCCAGATCGATGGTCTCGGGGCTGGTGCCCAGGATGCGGCATCCCGCCTCCTGCAGCTGCGCCGCGATATTGAGGGGGGTCTGCCCGCCGAACTGCGCGATGATGCCAAGCGGCTTCTCCTTTTCGTAGATGGACAACACATCTTCCACCGTCAGGGGCTCAAAATACAGCTTGTCCGAGGTGTCATAGTCGGTGGACACCGTCTCGGGGTTGCAGTTGACCATGATGGTGGAAAAGCCCATGTCCCGCAGCGCAAACGCCGCATGGACGCAGCAGTAGTCAAACTCGATGCCCTGGCCGATGCGGTTGGGGCCGCCGCCCAGGATCATGACCTTCCTGCCGCCCACATCGGGGATATCATGCGCGCTGTCTGCCTTGTTATAGGTGGAGAAGTAGTACCCCGCGGGTTCCGCCACCCCGCTGACCGGCACCATCTCCCAGTGCTCCACGACACCCAGTCGGGTGCGCTGCATCCGGACGTCCGCTTCGCTCTGCCCCGTGATCTGCGCAATGTACCGGTCGGAGAAGCCATCCTTTTTGGCCTGCGTCAACAGCGCATCGTCCACCGCGCCCTGGCATGCCGCCAGCTTGCCCTCTTCGGCCGCCAGCTCTGCCATCTGCTCAATGAACCACCGCTTGATATGCGTCAGGTTCGCCAGCTCGTCCACCGTGGCGCCTTTTTTGAGCGCCTCATACATGATGAACTGGCGTTCGCTGGTGGGCTGATTCAAAAGCGCCAGGAGCTCTTCTTTGGTTTTGGTTGCAAAATCCTTGGCATACCCCAGCCCATACCGGCCCGTCTCCAGCGAGCGGATGGCCTTCTGGAAGGCCTCTTTATAGGTCTTGCCGATGGACATGACCTCGCCGACCGCCTTCATCTGGGTGCCCAGTTTGTCCTCGCTTCCGCGGAACTTATCAAAGGCCCACCGGGCAAACTTGATGACCACGTAGTCCCCGCTGGGGGTATATTTGTCCATGGTCCCATCCCGCCAGTAGGGAATCTCGTCCAGCGTCAGGCCCACGGCCAGCATGGCGGACAGGAGCGCGATGGGGCACCCCGTCGCCTTGGATGCGAGCGCAGACGAGCGGGAGGTTCGCGGGTTGATTTCGATGATGACCACCCGGTCGGACACCGGGTCATGCGCAAACTGCACGTTGGTGCCGCCGATGACCTCGATGGCCTCCACGATAGAGAACGCATACCGTTTGAGCCGGTCCTGCAGCTCCTGCGAGATGGTCAGCATGGGAGCCGCGCAGAAGGAATCGCCGGTGTGGACGCCCATGGGGTCGATGTTTTCGATGAAACACACCGTGATCATATTGTTTTTCGCGTCTCGGACGACCTCGACTTCCAATTCTTCCCATCCGATGACCGATTCCTCCACCAGAACCTGGCCCACCAGAGAGGCCGCAATCCCGCGGGACACGACGTTGCGCAGCTCGTCCACATTGTATACGATGCCGCCGCCCGTTCCGCCCATGGTGTATGCCGGACGGATGACGACGGGGTAGCCCAGCCGGCTGGCGATGGCCTCCGCTTCCTCCACCGAGTAGGCCGGCTCGCTCTTACACATCTCGATGCCCAGCGAGTCCATGGTCTTCTTAAACTCAATCCGGTCCTCGCCGCGCTCAATGGCATCCAGCTGGACACCGATGACCTCCACGCCGTACTGTTTTAAAATCCCAGCTTTTTCCAGCTCCAGGCTTAAATTAAGTCCGGACTGTCCACCTAAATTTGGCAACAATGCATCCGGACGTTCTTTTTCAATGATTTGCGTAAGCCGTTTCACATTGAGCGGCTCAATGTATGTAACGTCTGCCATATCGGGATCGGTCATAATGGTCGCAGGGTTGGAGTTGACCAAAACGATTTCATAGCCGAGGCTGCGCAGCGCCTTACATGCCTGCGTCCCGGAATAATCAAACTCACACGCCTGCCCAATAATAATGGGGCCCGAGCCGATGATCATGATTTTGTGAATGTCCTCTCTCTTTGGCATTTACCGTTCACACCTTTCTTGATCTTAATCTTATATATTATACCATTCCATGTTACAACATGCAAGGGAATTTTCTGTTTTTTTACAAGTTTCTCCGGCCCATGGCACAAAAAAACGAGACCGGCCAAGCAGCCCATCTCGTTTTTGCCGCGCAATTGCCTGCCCATCAGGGCAGGATCCGATACATCTCCGCCGCGCCTTCCTTGCGGACATGCTCCGACACCGCCAGCACCTCCGCACGGGTCACCCGTTCTCCAAACCGGATCTCCAGCACATCCCCGACCTTGACATCATAGGATGCCTTTGCGGGCCTGCCGTTCACCGTGATCCGGCCCTGGTCGCATGCCTCATTTGCGACGGTGCGCCGTTTGATGATGCGCGAAACCTTCAAATATTTGTCCAACCGCATCTGGTTTCCTCCTTTTCTGCGGACCGTCCGGCCGCCGCGCCATGTGCCTACATATTTCAATGGACACATTTCGGCGCATGTCTCTCTCCGGGCATTTTCTGACACATATTGGCGCAACAGACAGCAGCCGCATGATACAGAATGGCCCATAAAACAGAGAGCCGAAAAACCTTCTGGTTTTTCGGCTCGTTCCTAGAACCGGACGTCGCCGGTTATTTCTTGTTTCTACCTACTCTTCGGTCGCATCCGCTTCGTCGGCGGCCTCCGCCTCTTGCTCTGCGGGTGCAGCCTCTGCGGCCTCGGGTGCACTGGCTTCGGGCGCTGCTTCTTCCGCAGCTTCGGTCGCAACGGCTTCCGCTTCTGCTGCATGACTCAAGTTGAATGCATCCCCGATGGTTGCGCCCAGCTCCTCTTTGTGCTCAGGCTCGGGCTCTTTCTCTTCTGCCGCCTGCACAGGCGCCTCAACGGGCTCCTCGGGCAGCAGCGCACGGATGGACAGGCCAATCTTGTGATTCTCCCAATCCACCTCGACCACCTTGACATCCACTTCCTGGCCGATTTCCAGCTCATCCTGCGGCTTGCCGATCCGCTTGTTCGCAATCTGAGAGATATGGATGAGGCCGTCCACGCTGGGCATGATCTCCGCAAACGCACCAAACGGCATCATGCGCACGATCTTGACCTTGATGACATCTCCCACATGGATCTGGTTCTGCGCCAGCACCCACGGGTTGTCCTCCGCTTTCTTAAAGCCGAGGGAGATCTTCTTGGTATCCTCCGCGATGTCTTTGATATACACCTCGATGGTATCCCCTTCTTTTACCACCTCAGACGGATGCTTGATGCGCTTCCAGCTGAGCTCCGAGATGTGCACCAGGCCATCCACACCGCCCAGGTCCACAAAGGCACCAAAGTTGGTGATGGACTTGACAACGCCCGTATATTTTTTGCCGATTTCGGCGCTCTCCCAAAACTTCTTTTCCAGCTCTTCCCGCTGCGCCTGCAGGACCACCTTCACGGAGCCCACCACGCGGCGGCGCTTCTCGTTGATGTCGATGACCTTAAAGGACACCTCCTGCCCCAGCAGGACATTGAGGTCCGCCAAATACCGGTCGCTGCACTGCGATGCCGGGATGAACACCTTGACGTCCTTGTGCTTGGCGATGACACCGCCGCCAACCACGTTTACGACCTTGCCCGTCAGCACTTCGCCGCTTTCATAGGCCGCCACAACGTCGTTCCAAGTTTTGACGGAATCCAGCTTGCGCTTGGACAGCATGATATTGCCTTCCGCATCGTTCACGCGGACAACAAACACGTCAATCACATCGCCCACCTTAACCACGTCGCTGGGCAAAAGATCCGGGTTGTCGGAAATCTCTCCGGCCGGGATGAATCCGTCCTGCTTGACGCCCAGGTCCAAAATGACCTCGTTGGGGCGCACTTCAATGACGGTACCCTTTACCACATCCCCTGTATTTATGGTTTTGAGGGACTCCTCAAAAAGCGACTCAAAGGACTGGTCTGCCGGCTTGGTTTCAGCCGCCGGCGCTGCTGTTTCGTTCTCCGCCACGTTGGGCTCCAGGTTTTCCATGTTTTCCATCTTACTAACTGCCTCCTTTATGATAACCGACGGAGTTGAGGCCCCGGCGGTCATTCCGACCAGCTTGTCCCGCACATCGGCCGGCAGATCGGAAATATGTTCCAAAAGATACGTCCTCGGGCAGGCCGCCTGACAGATCTCATACAGCTTGCGGGTATTGGAGCTTTCGGGGTCTCCCAAAACCAGCATCACATCGGCCCGTTTGGCCAATGCCTCCGCCTCCTGCTGCCGCTCCTCGGTTGCCTTACATATTGTATCAAATATATAGGGGGGATTGCAAGTTTTTTTTAGAATATTTATGATTTTTTTATATTTTTCCTGATGAAAGGTGGTTTGGGTGACAATTGCGGTTTCACTCTGGGTCACAGGCAGCGCTTCCGCCTCCGCTTCACTCCCCACAATCACCGCGCTTCCTTCGCACCATCCCGCGATGCCCCGCACCTCAGGATGGGCCGCATCCCCAATGATGACCACCCGCCGCCCCAGCGCATGCTGCTCGGCCGCGATGCGGTGAATTTTCGCGACATAGGGGCAGGTGAGGTCCAGGTATGGGATGCCCCGCGCCGTGAGCTCTGCCGTCTGGGCGGGGCTCACGCCATGGGCGCGGATGAGCACCGTCGTCCCCGGCGGCACCTCCTCGATGGAGCCCACCGGCGGAACGCCCCGCGCTGCCAGGTCGTCCACCACAAACCGGTTGTGGATGATGGGCCCCAGCGTACAATACCGGCCGCCGTCCGCGGCACACGCATAGGCCCGCTCCACGGCGCGTTTCACACCGAAGCAAAATCCCGCCGTCTTTGCAACCTCTAACATTCCGTCTCACCCGCCAACCGCAAAATCTCCGCCATGATCTGGGCGCTGATCTGCCCAAATGCCTGCGTGTTGTCCCCATAGGTATCCGAAAACACCATGGGTTTGCCGATATTGACCGTCTTTTTGGCAAACAGCCGGTATCGCCCGCCGATACCGATAGGCAGCACGGGGCAGCCCGACTTGACCGCCAGCATCCCGACGCCCGACTTGGGCCGCACGGGCGCCTCCCCCGGCAGGACGCGTTTCCCCTCGGGGAACATGGTCATCGCATGCCCCTCTTTTAGGATGCCGAGCGCCGTCTTGATGGCGCCGATGTCCGCCGAGCCGCGCGTGACCGGAAATGCGCCCGTCCACCGCATAAAGGGCGAAAGAAGCGGGATGGAGAACAGCTCCTTTTTGGCCATGAACCGCAGCCGCCGGGGCAGCAGGCACGCAATAAAGGGCACGTCCCACAGGCTGCGGTGGTTGAGGCACACGATAACACCGCCCGTTTGGGGGACGTTTTCCAGCCCCGTCAGCTGAATCCGAAAAATCAGATGCATAAATGCGCGGACCAGCACGCGATAAAATCCATACATCAGCGACCCAGCCTTTCTTTGATGATGCCATACAACAGGTCAATGGACTGCGCCAGGCTGTTTCCCGTGGTATCCACCCGGATGGCGTCTTCCGCCGCAGCAAGCGGGGCGCAGGCACGTGCCGCATCGTTTGTGTCCCGATAGGTCATGTCCCGCAGCACCTCCTCGTATGTCACAGACTGGCCCTTTTCACACAGCTCCTCATACCGTCGCCGCGCCCGATCCTCCGCCGTCGCGGTCAGGAAGATCTTGACGTCCGCGTCGGGCAGCACATGCGTCCCGATGTCCCGCCCGTCCATGATGACGTCCCGCTTCTCGGCCAGCGCGCGCTGCAGGGCTGCCATCTGATGCCGGACCGCCGGAATGGCGGATACATCCGAGGCCGCCACCGACACCGCCGGCGTCCGGATCTCTTCCGACACATCCTCCCCTGCAAGCAGCACCCGCTGTTCGCCGTCGGGGCCATATGCGATGTCAATCTCCACCTCTGCAACCACCGCCGCCGCACCGTCAGGGTCCCCTTTGATATCCACACCTACGCGCAGGCAGGAGAGCGCACAGGCCCGGTACATCGCGCCCGTATCCACATAGATAAACCCCAGCCGTTTGGCCACCAGCCGGGAGATGGTGCTCTTGCCCGCGCCGCTCGGCCCGTCCACCGCCACTTTCTTCATCGCCTTGCCTCCGTCCCGCGCGTCTGATGACTTTTTGCCGCCCCGCGCCGCATTTTTTTCTATTATACTATAGATGGCCCCGCATTACAAGCAATAATTGTAAACCCCGGGGCCCGTCTTGCATATTTTGCGGGCACGCCCGCATATATTGCTAAAGAGACGGACGGGAAGGAGGCAACCGACATGCTAGAAGAAAAGAAATCCCCCAGCCGGGAAACCCCACACAATCTCATGCTGGAAAACCGCAGCAAGCTCTGCATCACCGGCGTCACCGACGTGGATACGTTTGACGAATCCAAGATTGTTCTGTTCACCGAAGAGGAAACCATGCAGATTGAAGGATATGACCTGCACATCAACAAACTGAATGTCGCAGACGGAGAGCTGGTCATCGATGGGGAGATTGTCAGCATTGTGTACACCGGCAGGGACGCGAAAAACAAAAAGGGGCTGTTTGGACGGATGTTTCAATAACGCCATGCCAAAACGGCCGACAAACGAGAGGGAAAGGCATTTGCTATGGAGGTAAACGTATCCACCGAGCTGTATATTTTTCTTTCCACCGTCGGAGCGGGGCTGGCCATCGGGCTGGTATACGATCTGTTTCGGGTGGTACGGGCCCGCGCGAAGGCGACGGGCCTGTTTGCGGATCTACAGGACATCATCTTCTGGCTCATCACGACGGGCATCGTGTTTACCGTCATCTTCGTCACCAACAATGGACGCATCCGATGGTTCGAATTTATGGGGGTCATTTTGGGCCTCGTGTTGTACTTTTTTACCATATCCTGGATAATTTGTCGGGTTTTAAACTGGTTTTTGTCCATTTTGGTCAAGTTTTTTCTGATTTGTTTCAAAATCATCTTGACACCGGTGGTTTTTTTGTATAAGATAATAAGCAAACCAATACGGTGTATACATAGGTTGATTCGGAAGGCTTTGAGGAAGTGCTGGCGGCGGGTATCCGCTTCCTGTGTCTCTATGCGGAAACAAATTCGGATAAAGCGGACGAAAACATAACCGGCATAGAAAAACGCAGGCAATGAGGATGATGGCATGGCGGACAAAAACAATGGAAAACCGAAAAAAAAGCTCAATATGAAAACCTTTGTGTGCCGCATTCTGTTCATCGGCGCAGTTGGGTATTTTGCGTTTGTGTTTGTGACGCAGCAGATAGACATGGCAAACCTGCGCGAACAAACCGACAAGCTGGATTCTCAGCTGGCGGAGCAACAGCGGGTCGCCAAGGAAAACGAAAGCCTCAAGGAAATTGTTGGGACAGACCAATACAATGAGGGCGTTGCGCGGGAGCGTTTGGGCTATATGAAGCCCGGCGAAAAGGTATTCATCGCAGGCTCAGGCGAATAAAACGAATGGCTGCCCGGGATGGGCTTGACAGATATAGAAAGATTGGCTGCGGCGAAATACCAAAGGGGGATTTTAAACGTATGGGGTTGGAAGCGGGCAAGATCGTAACGGGCAAGGTGAGCGGCATCACGCCGTTCGGCGCGTTTATCACGCTGGAAGACAATAAGACGGGGCTCGTACATATCTCAGAGGTTGCGCTGTCCTATGTCAAGGACATTCATGACCATCTTAAGATTGGGGATACGGTGACCGTCAAGGTGCTGTCCATTGACAGCAGCGGAAAGATCAGCCTGTCCATCAAGCAAGCGTTATCCGATGCGCGCAAAGGCTCATCAAATGCGGGTGCGCAGCGGCGGCCGCAGTCTCGGCCCGGTCGGCTTGGAACGCTGGACCGGCCCAAAGAGGAGCCCCAGAGTTTTGAAGATATGATGACCTCCTTTAAACGGGACAGCGATGAGCGCATGCAGGCCATCAAGCGGGGTGTGGAGTCCAAACGCGGCTCCAGTTATCGGCGTCCCGGCGGTTCTTTTTAACAATTTGAATTTGAAACGAGCGGAAACAGTTCCGCTCGTTTTTTATTTAAAAATAAGGGAAACAAAGAGACCTCACGCAGCATACACCCAATGCATGCTGTTTTGCAGGCTCCTGCCACCTCCGCAAATGCCCCTTGCGAAATGGGACAAGGTGTGGTACAATAAAACCAAATGCTTCCTTATCTTTATGGGGATGTATGAAACTGGGACTTTTTGGAAATTTCCCGCGATTGGGAGGATGGATTCTATGGCGAACCGAAAACGCGGCAAGGCCAGAAAAGGCGCCGCGGTTGTCGTTTTTTTGTTGATTGTGCTCATTGTCGCTGCGGCGGCTGTGGGTTTTATGTGGCGCGCAGACTATGTGGGTGATCAATCGGATACCAATGCCGTCGTGGTGGAGGTGCCCGCCGGCTCGTCCACTTCTGCCATCGCCGCCCTGCTCCAGGAACATGGCATCATCCGGCACCCCCTCTTTTTCCGGCTGTCCAGCCGAATGGGCGGGCATGACGGGGCCTTTTTGGAAGGGACCTATTCCCTGCGGCCTTCCATGGGATATGAAATCATCTTCGAAACGCTGGAGGGCAAGCGAGAGAATGAATCCCTCACCCGCGTGACCATCCCCGAGGGGTATGAACTGCGGCAGATTGCCGCGCGCATCGCGGAAACAGGGCTGGTCAGCGAAGATGCCTTTTTGGATGCGGCCAACAACCACACCTTTGACTATGCGTTCTTGTCCGATCTGCCCGACCGGGACAACCGGCTGGAAGGATATCTGTTCCCCGACACCTACTTCTTCTATGAGGGCATGTCCGCAGATGACATCATAAACGCCATGCTCAAGCGGTTTGATGAGGTGTATACCGACGAATACGAAGCGCGTGCCAGAGAGCTGCAGATGACAACCGACCAGGTTGTGACGCTTGCGTCCATCATTGAGCGGGAGGCCGTCGGCGACAAGGACCGAAAGGACGTTTCCAGCGTGTTCCACAACCGGCTGGCCAGCAGCGAATATCCCTATTTGCAGTCCTGTGCGACGGTGCAGTATATTCTGCAGGAGCGCAAGCCTGTGCTGTCCGAAAGCGACACGCGCATTCAGTCCCCGTATAACACCTATATCAACGAAGGGCTGCCCATCGGGCCCATCGCTTCCCCGGGGAAAGCGTCGCTGGAGGCCGCCCTCTATCCCAATCAAACCGATTATCTGTTCTTTGTCCTAGGGGCAGACGGCAAACATGTCTTTACCACCAACTATGCGGACCATCAGGCCGCCATGGCACAATAAATCACCTGGAGGGATTTGAAAAATGGCAACAGATCGTTACAACAGCCCTTTGTGTTCTCGCTATGCAAGCGCTGAGATGCAGGCGCTGTTCAGTGAGGATACCAAGTTTAAGACCTGGCGCAAGCTCTGGATTGCGCTGGCCGAAACCGAAAAGGAGCTGGGGCTTCCCATCACGGAGGAACAGATCGCGGAGCTCCGTGCGCATGCGGAGGACATCAACTATGACGTCGCACGCGAGCAGGAGAAAAAGGTGCGGCATGACGTCATGAGCCATGTGCATGCCTATGGGCAGCAGTGCCCCAAGGCCAAAGGCATCATCCACCTGGGTGCGACCTCCTGCTATGTGGGGGACAATACAGACATCATCCTCATGCATGAAGGGCTCCGGCTCATCCGCAAAAAGCTGGTCAACGTCATCGCACATTTGGCAAATTTTGCCATGGAGCACAGATCGCTGCCCACGCTGGGCTTCACCCATTTTCAGCCCGCGCAGCTCACCACGGTGGGCAAACGTGCCACCCTGTGGCTGCAGGATCTGATGATGGACCTGGAGGATGTGGAATATCAGCTCAGCAAGGCCAAGCTCCTCGGCTCCAAAGGCACCACGGGGACGCAGGCGAGCTTTTTGGAACTCTTTGACGGGGACCACGAAAAGGTCCGCCAGGCCGATCAACTCATCGCGCAAAAAATGGGGTATGATGCGGTGTTCCCCGTCTCGGGACAGACCTACTCCCGCAAGCTGGACAGCCAGGTATTAAACGTTTTGAGCGGCATCGCCCAAAGTGCCTACAAATTCAGCAACGACATCCGGCTGCTGCAGCACCTAAAAGAGATGGAAGAGCCCTTTGAAAAGAACCAGATTGGCTCCTCCGCCATGGCATACAAGCGCAATCCCATGCGCAGCGAGCGCATCGGCTCTTTGGCGCGGTATGTGATTGTGGATGCCCTAAACCCCGCCATCACCGCCTCCACGCAGTGGTTTGAGCGGACGCTGGACGATTCTGCCAACAAGCGCATTAGCGTCCCCGAGGCGTTTTTGGCGGTGGATGCGATCCTGTCCATCTACCTAAACGTCGTGGATGGCCTGGTGGTATATCCCAAGGTGATCGAACAGCACATCATGAACGAGCTGCCCTTTATGGCAACCGAAAACATCATGATGCAGGCCGTCAAAAAAGGCGGTGACCGGCAGGAGCTGCATGAGCGCATTCGGGTACACTCCATGGAAGCCGCGCGGCAGGTCAAGGAATTTGGCAACCAAAACGACCTGCTCTCCCGCATCGCCGCCGACCCGTCCTTTGGGCTCACCATGGAAGAGCTCACGCACATCCTAAAGCCCTCAAACTTCATTGGCCGGGCTGCTGAGCAAACCGAAGAGTATGTGACCGAATGTGTCCAGTCCACGATTGACCAATACCGGGACCTGCTGGGCATCACCGTGGAACTCAACGTATAACATAGATTGATGATAGAAAGAATGTGACAGATATGAAAATCAGCTTTATTGGATGCGGCAACATGGGAGGCGCGATTCTCCATGGCCTGCTGCAAAAACAGATGTGTACCGTGTCGAACATCACGGTCAGTGACAAAAATGAACAGACCCTTGCGGCATACCAGCAGATGGGCATCCAGACGACGCCGGACAACGTCGCCTGTGCCAACGCGGGCGAGATCGTGGTGCTGGCCGTAAAACCCAACATCTATCCGGCTGTTTTGCGGGAACTGAAAGACGCCGGGGCGACTGACCGCGTCTTTGTCTCCATTGCGGCCGGCAAAAGCACCCAGGAAATCAAAGAAATCCTGGGACAAGACGCAAAAGTCATCCGCACCATGCCCAACACGCCTGCGCTGGTGGGGGAAGGCATGACGGTCATTGCCAAACCCGACGAAGCGGTCAGCGAAGCGGAATTTGCCCAGGTGCAATCCATCTTCTCCGCATTCGGCAAGGTCGCCATCCTGCCCGAATCGCAGCTTGGCAGCTGCATCGCGGTCAGCAGCAGCAGCCCTGCCTATGTCTTTGCGTTCATTGAGGCCATGGCAGACGGCGCCGTCCGAGACGGCATCCCGCGTGCAGTGGCCTATGAGCTGGCGGCACAGGCCGTTTTGGGCTCCGCCAAGATGGTGCTGGAGACGGGCAAACATCCGGGAGAGCTCAAGGATATGGTGTGCTCCCCCGGCGGTACCACCATCGCAGCCATGGACAGTCTGGAACGGGATGGATTCCGCGGAACGGTCATGAAGGCCATGGACGCTTGCACCAAAAAGGCAAATGCGCTTTAAACGAGGTCACAGAATGATACCCGTTTTCCACACAATGTTGGTAATTTGTTTATAAGTAAAAGGGCGTTTTTATGCGGTTTTCATAAGAATGACAGAAAATGGATCGCAATTTTTGTCGGTTTTACCGCATTTGTGAGATTTAAACATCTGACCTGTGAAAATCTGTTGAAAGTGTGCGGATAATTTCAAAATAAACAATATTTACCAAATATCCCCCATCCCGCTGTGGATTTCGCAAAAGAACAAACCGGTTTTCCACAGGCTTGTCCGCAGGGACAAACCACGCATGTATCGGGCACCAACCCACATATCCACACAATCCACAGCCCCTACTACTATCACTACTATTTTTTATATTATATAGTACAATCGGACAGATGCGCCCAGTTTAGTATATGCAAATACCGCTCATATGATTCCAAAAAAAAGAAAGGACAATGCGCCATGCAACTTACCTGTAACCGAACCGAACTCATCCGTGCCATTTCGCTGGCAGAACGTGCCGTTGCCATCCGCAATCCCATGTATGTGCTGGAAGGCCTTTATATGGAAGCAAAGGATCAAACCCTCACCTTTATCAGCAACAACATGGAACTTGGCATCCAGTGTGCCATCGCGGCAGATATCAAACAAGAAGGAGCCACCGTTGTAAAAGCAAGTCTATTTTGCGACGCGGTGCGCAAGCTGCCCGACTATGAAGATGTGGTCGCTATTTCAGTAGAAGAAAACATGAAATTGTCTTGCGGCAATGCCAAGTTTGATTTTTCCACCATCAACCCCGATGAGTTTCCGAAACTGCCCTATATCGAAGAAACCCAATCCTTTACCATCGGGGAAGGTATGCTAAAGAGCATGCTGAAGCAGACCATGTATGCGGTGGCGCAGATTGACTCCAAACCTGTCCTGACAGGGAACTACATCAATATCAAGGACGGTCATATCGTGGTGGTGGGCTGTGACGGATACCGCATTGCGATCCGTAAGGAAGCGCTGACCGCACCCGAGGAGATCAAGTGCATCATTCCCGCAAAGACCTCCAAGGAGCTGCTCTCCATCCTGTCGGACGGAGAGGAGGAAGCGACTGTCACCCTGTCCTCCAACTATGCCGCAATTCACCTCAGCCATTGCCTGCTCATCACGCGGCTCATCGAAGGGGAATATTTTGATTATTCCAGCGTCATGCGGCACAAGAATTCCCTGGTGATCACCTGTGAAACCAAGCAGATTTTGGACAGTGTGGACCGTGCGTCTCTCATTGTCAATGAGACGGGGAAAACGCCCGTCATCTTGCACATTGAAAATGACAGCGTTCAGATCAACAGCGAAACCCTGACCGGCAAGGTCAATGACCGGTTCCAGGTCAGCATGTCGGGGGACCCCATTGACATCGCCTTTAACCCGCGCTATTTGATGGATGCGTTCAAAAACTGCGATGCGGACACCATCAAGTTCACGTTTTCCACGTCGGTCAACCCCGCCATCATCGAACCCGTTGAGGGGGACAAGTTCCTCTTTGTCGTGGTGCCCATGAGGATCAAATAAATGCGGCGGATCAAAGAGGCCATTGTGGTGGAAGGCGTCTATGATAAGATCAAGCTGGACCAATTGGTGGATGCGACGGTCATTGTGACCAACGGTTTTCAGATCTTTCAAAATCCCAAGGGCAAGGCGCTGCTGAAGCGTTTGGCACAGAAGACGGGCATTGTGCTGCTGACCGATTCGGACGGTGCTGGGTTTCAGATCCGCAACCATCTGCGGCAGGCGCTCTCGGGGTTGGATGTCAAAAACGCGTTTGTCCCATCCTTGCCGGGCAAGGAGAAGCGCAAGCATGCACCGTCGGGGCAGGGGCTGCTGGGCGTAGAAGGCATGACGGACGAGGTGATCCTGCGGGCGCTGGAAAACAGCGGATGTACCTTTTTGGACGAGCCGCCCTCCCAGACGGTCATGTTAGACCAGATTGCAAAAAAAGACCTGTATCGGCTGGGCCTGCTGGGCTGCCCAGACAGCGGCGCGCGGCGCAAAAAGCTGCTGGCCGCGATGGACCTGCCTGTGGGCATGAATACCAACATGCTGCTTTCTGTGGTCAACTTATTATATGGAAAACAGCAGCTCGAGCAGCTTGTTGCCTCCGTTTTGGAATAAGTCCATGAGGCACCCAATATAATGATACTATTTCGGTATAAGATGCCGATAGAATCATAGAATATTGGGTGTTTTCTTATGTATGCAATCATAGACAACAAATCCATCTGTACCAGCCGGGAGCGGAAGCTGCTCTCGTGGCACATCTGTCCCGCTGGTTTAATCCGCAGGTCGGTGGAGCCCGATGTCTGTTTCGGGCAGCAGATCTTCCGTGCCCATTTGCCGGCAGGCCTTTCTGCTTCGGCTTTCACAAAGTGGATGCGCCATCTTGTGTCTCTTGGGATTACGCATGTGCTGGCGGAAGGGGATGTCATGCCTGCCGCAGTTCGGGAGCAGATGGCGGCTCAGTTTATCCTGCCTTCGGGCAGACAGGTTCTTTGGGAGGTGCTGCCCCATACCATTGCGCGGTATGCCAAGTTTTGCCATGTGGATTTATACCGGGATGAGATCGGTATTGTTGCGGATCGTGTCGATGGGCGGCTGGCGCGCCTGACGGACTGCCTGTCACGGTATGTCAAGGCGTTTTATTTGATTCCGGCGGCGCCCAGTTCGGTCTTTTCGGATTGGCAGGAGGAGGTCATGCGGGAGTATGGCATATCGGTGCTCTGTACCCCTGATCGGCGGCCGCCCATGGTGCTCAATCTGGCAGACACGCCGCCCGACCTCGCCGGGGCACAGGTATTGGACCTTTCGGGCGGGATGCACCGCGGCATGTATGCGGATTGCTCCTTTCGCATGCAGAAGGAAGGTAGCGCCCTGCCGCATCTTCGCTGTGCGTTTGTCGCGTTTGCGTGCGGACTTTTGGGGCTGCCAAGCGCGGCGGCGCTGATGGAGCGGTATCATCTGCGAATTGTCGCGTTTCACAAAGCTGTATAATTTTGTTATTGACATTTCTAAAAGAAACAAGTATAATACTTGGTATTGATTTATGGATTTAGAAAGAGGTGTTTTTTGTGGAAGAAAATAAGACGGTGTTATTGACATATGAAGGTTTGAAAAAACTGGAAGATGAGCTGGAGTATCTCAAAACCCAGAAGCGCAAAGAGATTTCGGAGAAGATCAAGGTGGCGCTAGGGTTTGGTGACCTTTCGGAAAACAGTGAATATGACGAAGCAAAAAATGAACAGGCCGCGGTAGAGATCCGTATTGTGCAAATTGAAAAAATGTTAAAAAATGCCAAATTAATCGACGAGGACGAAGTATCTACCGACAAGGTCAGCCTGGGGTGCACCGTAAAGGTCTATGATAAGGAATTTGACGAAGAGGTGGAATACACCATTGTGGGTTCCACGGAGGCAGATCCGAAGCATATGAAGATTTCCAACGAGTCGCCCGTCGGGGCGGGCCTCATCGGAGCACAGGTTGGGGATGAGGTAGACATTGAGGTGCCGACGGGAACGGTGACCTTTAAGGTATTGGAGATTCGCAAATAATTGTTTCACGTGAAACAAAGCCGTTTAAAAAACGGCTTTGTTTTTTTTGGGGGAACAAAAAGAATGCATCCATCGTCTGAAACAAGAGTTCTTTCGCAGCAATCGGTGCAAAATGGGGCTGCAGGGAGCACGGTTGAACCATGTATATTTACCTCATATAGAATGACAGGCTAGGAAAGAAAAATGTAATAAAAATATATTTGAAAAAGAGGGCATAACGTGGTATAATGATCGGGAACGATATCTGTAGAATACAGAAAATGACGGAAAGAAATGGGTGCGTGGAACATGGGGCGAATGATTGCAGTGGCAAATCAAAAGGGTGGTGTCGGCAAAACCACAACGGCGGTCAATCTTGCCGCATGTCTGGCGGCCGCAGGAAAGAAAACCCTTTTGATTGATACCGACCCGCAGGGCAATGCGACCAGCGGCGTCGGCGTGGAAAAAGATGGGGTGGAAAAATCCGTCTATCAGGCCATTGTTGGGGAATGCACCGCGCAGGAGACCATCCTTCAAACCGCATATGACAATCTCTTTCTGTGCCCGGCCAATGTGGATCTGGCGGGAGCGGAGATTGAGCTGGTGGACATGCCTGACCGGGAATTTCGCATGAAACATGCGTTTGCGGACATTCGCCAGGAGTATGCGTATTTGATTGTGGATTGTCCGCCGTCGCTGGGTCTGCTGACGCTCAATGCCTTTACAGCGGTGGACAGTGTTTTGGTTCCCATTCAGTGTGAATATTATGCGCTGGAGGGATTGAGCCAACTCACCAAGACCATCCGCAAGGTCAAAAGCGGCCTCAATCCGGCCATTGAGCTGGAGGGCGTTTTGCTCACCATGTTTGACGCGCGGACCAACCTGTCCATTCAGGTGGCGGATGAAGTCAAACGATTCTTTCCGCAGAAGGTATATCATTCGGTCATTCCGCGCAACGTGCGGCTCAGTGAAGCACCCAGCTTTGGGGAACCCATCATTGTGTATGACAAATATTCCAAGGGTGCGGAAAGCTATGTGGCGCTGGCACAGGAAATGATGGAACAGAGAGGATGAGGGGATTGGCGAAAAAAGGTCTGGGAAAGGGGTTGGATGCGCTGATTGCGCCCGATGCTGCCCCAACAGATGCGGGTGGTGTGGTGGAACTCCGGATCACAGAGATTGAACCCAACCGGAATCAGCCGCGCAAACAGTTTGATGAAGAAGCCCTTGCGGCGTTGTCCGAATCCATTCGAGAATATGGCGTTTTGCAGCCCATTTTGGTGCGGCGGCAGGAAAATGGGTTTTATCAGCTCCTTGCGGGGGAACGACGGTGGCGCGCAGCGCGCATGGCAAAGTGTAAAACCATCCCGGCGGTGATCCGGGATCTGGATGATCAGGCCAGCATGGAAGTGGCGCTCATTGAAAACCTTCAGCGGGAAGACTTAAATCCCATGGAAGAAGCCATGGGATATCAGGAGCTCATGGACCTGTTTGGGCTGACGCAGGAGGCATTGGCGAACAAGATGGGGCGGAGCAGACCGGCCATCGCCAATGCATTGCGGCTTCTCAATCTATCTGACGGGGTTAAGAAACTGGTGGCAGACCGGAAACTCAGCGTCGGGCATGCGCGGGCGCTGCTTGGCGTGACGGATCCCGCCCAGCAGCTGGCACTGGCCAAACGGATCCTAGAGGAGGGACTTACGGTGCGGCAGGTGGAACGGCTGTTGGCTAGGCCCGAAAAGGACAAGCCGGCCAGTCCGCAGCCATCCGAACGGGAACGGTATTTGCATATGCTGGAAACTGACCTGTCGGGCAGGTTTGGCACCAAGGTCCGCATCCATGGCAAGCAGAATGCAGGCAAGATCGAAATTGCCTATTATAACCAGCAGGAGCTGGAACGGGTGCTGGAAATTCTAAAATTTACAAAAAATGAGTAAAATATCAACCGATAAAATATACCCTATCTTGCACGTTTGGGATATGTTCCATATGGAAATATAGCGAAACCAGTTCATGCAGAGAAAGAGCGTTTTTGAAGCAATAAAGACCATGCGGCATTGTTTCACGTGAAACAATGGAAGAGATGGAGGAGAGGAATACCATGTTTGGTGGATTGATCAGCACGGAGTATTTGATCCTAGGAATGGGCGCACTGTGTATCTTGTGCTTGATTTTGGCAATCGTGGCATTGTGCGTCGCGGTGGCGATGAAACATAAGTATGAGGATGTCATGGTGGATGGCGCAGGGAAGGATATCACCGAAGCAATCATCACATACTATGACAAATGTGAGGATTTGATTGAGGAGTTTGAAAAGGCAGAAGGCCGCATTGCGACGCTGGAAAAAAACATCAAGCTGTGCGGGCAGAAGATCGGGTGTTACCGATACAATGCCTTTGAGGAGAACAAAGGGAACCTCAGCTTTGCGCTCGCGGTGCTGGATGCGGAAAACACCGGGTATGTGCTGGACGGGTTTGTGACGCGGGAGCGGACCGCGACGTATATGAAACTGATTGAAAAGGGCGTGCCGCAGAGTGAACTCACGCAGGAGGAAGAAGAGGCGCTGCGGCTTGCCGTCATGAATTATCAAAAACAAATGGGAAACGACGAAGAATAGAAGGGAAGGACAACCATGCTGGATATCAAACTCATTCGACAGGAGCCCGAGCGCGTCAAGGCGGCGCTTGCCCGGCGGAAAGCGGAGGACCGGGTGGACGACATCCGCGCGCTGGATGAAAAACGGCGCAACTGCTTATATGAAGTGGAACAGCTCAAAAACAAGCAAAATACCGTGAGCAAGCAGATTCCCCAGCTCAAAAAAGAGGGGAAAGATACGAGTGCGATCTTTGCGGAGATGAAAGAGCTGTCTGACAAGATCAAGGAGCTGGATGGCGCTGTTCGAGAGCTGGATGGGGAGATTGAAACCCTCATGCTGACCATCCCGAACATCCCGAATGATACGGTGCCCGACGGGGACACGGACGAAGACAACGTGGAGGTGCGCCGCTGGGGCGAACCCACCCAATTTGCGTTTGAACCCAAGGCACACTGGGACATTGGGGATGCACTGGGCATCTTGGACCCGCAGACTGCTGCCAAAGTGACGGGCACCCGCTTTACCTTCTACAAGGGACTGGGCGCGCGCCTGGAGCGGGCCATCATGAACTTCTTTTTGGATACACATACCGAAAAACATGGCTATACCGAGATTTTCCCGCCTTTTATGGTGCACCGCAACTCCATGGTCGGGACGGGGCAGCTGCCCAAGTTCGAGGAGGATGCATTTAAGGTCGCGGGAACGGACTATTTCCTCATCCCGACGGCGGAAGTGCCGGTGACCAACATGTACCGTGATTTTATCTTCTCCGCCGATGACCTGCCCGTCAAGCATGTCGCCTATTCGGCCTGTTTCCGGGCGGAAGCGGGGTCTGCCGGGCGGGATACGCGCGGCCTCATCCGCCAGCATCAGTTTAATAAAGTGGAGCTTGTGAAGTTTGTGGAACCCGAACACTCCTATGAGGAGCTGGAAAAGTTGGTTGCGGACGCGGAAGAGGTGCTGCAGCTTCTGGGCCTGCCCTATCGCGTGGTCAAGATCTGCGTGGGGGACCTGGGCTTTACGGCTGCCATGAAATATGACATTGAGGTTTGGATGCCCAGCTACGGCCGGTATGTGGAAATTTCTTCCTGCAGTAACTTTGAGGACTTCCAGGCCCGGCGCGCCGGCATCCGGTATAAGAAGGATGCCAAGTCCAAGCCGCAGTATATCCACACCTTAAATGGCTCGGGCGTCGCGATTGGGCGGACGACGGCCTGCATCCTGGAAAATTGCCAGCAGGCGGATGGCTCGGTTGTCATCCCCGACGTGCTGGTGCCATACATGGGCGGCGTGGACCGCATTGGGGTATGATCGTCGGCATCGGCATGGACCTTGCGGATGTGGGGCGCATCCGGTGTGCCGCGGAGGAGACCGCGCTACTTGCGCGCTGCTTTTCGGATGCGGAACGGGCGCTGTTTGCGCGTAAAAAAGAGCCGTGGGACACCATTGCCGCCAACTTTGCGGCAAAGGAGGCCTTTTCCAAGGCGCTGGGCACAGGGGTGCGCGGATTTTCACTGCGTGACATCTCAGTGCTGCGGGACGCGCAAGGCAGGCCCTATTTGGAGGAGAATGCGCTGTTTTTGCGCCTCAAGGAGCAATGGGGCTTTCATGCCGCCTTTGTGACACTTTCGCATGACCGCGGGATTGCCGCCGCAACCGTCATTTTAGAACGGCTTGAATCACAGGACAGGAGATGAAACCGACTTGAACTACATGCTGCTATCCACCGTCCTCTATGGACTCATCTTTTTGCTGGTCTATTTTTCCTCCCTGGCGGAGGAAGGAAAACCGCTTCCCCATCAAAAAACCCACAAGGGGGTATATGCCGCCTATCTGATTGTGCTCTGTGGCATCTTTGTGGCGCAGATGGCGACGTGTACCATCTCTCGGGGATATGAGAACGATTTTGGGCTGTTTCGAGCCTGGACATCCTTTGGGGATACCCACAAGCTCTCGGAGTTTTACACTGTTCCGGATGAAATATATGTGGATTATCCGCCTGTGTTTTTGTATGTGCTCTATGGCATGGGCAAGCTCGCATCCCTTTTCGGGATCCCATCGGACAGCACCGCATATATGTACTTTATGCGGTTTCCGGCCATTGCGTGTGACGCGGCGACGTCGCTTCTTATCTTCTTCTTTGCGCGCAAACGCATCGGGGAGAAGCATGCGGTCGTCTTTGCGCTGCTGTCTGCCATCAACCCCGCCAACATCATCAATTCCACCGTTTGGGGCCAGGTGGATTCCTTCTCCACGCTGACCATCGCGGGGCTGCTGCTTTGCCTGTTTGACCGGCGGTATGTGGGTGCATCCGTTCTCATGGCGGTGACCTTTCTCACCAAGCCGCAGAATATCATCTATGCGCCCGTCTTTGGGCTCACATTTTTGTTCGACTGGGCGGAGAGCCGCCGCATCACCCGGGGGGAATCGCCCGACGATGCATCCGAAGACCGGGAGCGGGTGCTTGCCCGCGTGAGGCACTTTCCGCGGACGGTGCTGTGGTCGGTCTTGGCCTTTTTGGCCGCGCTGCTCCTCATCCCGCTGCCCATCACAGGGGGCAACCTGTGGCTTGTGGTGGAGCGGTATCTGGATGCGCTGGGATTGTATCCCTATACGACGCTCAACGCCTGTAACCTCTATGGTGCGGTTGGCATGAACGCGGTGTCCGACATGGACTTTTTCCTATTTTTGCCTGTGAAGGTATGGGGATTTGTGTTTATCGCGCTCATGATTTGCGCGCTCATCTGGCTGTTTGCGCGGAGCCGCTCCCGCACCAAGATCCTCTACGGCGGCACCTTTACCGTCGCAACCATCTATATGCTGGCACACAACATGCATGAACGGTATCTGTACCCCGTTCTGCTGCTCACCATGCTGGTGGCGATTGTGTGGAAGCAAAAGAAGCTGCTGTGGCTGTATGCGGGGTTCTCACTGGTACACTTCTGGAATGAAGGGCTGGTGCTCAAGCTGGCGGCGGATTCCCCCAATAATCCCTATTTTGGGGCAACCGATCCCGGCTTTGTGATCCTTTGCTGGGTGCATTTGATTTTATATGGCATTTTGGTATATATTGGATATCGGCACTATTTAGCAGCAAAGCGGCTGCCAGTGCAGGAAGGGGCATGGGACCGAATGAAAGCAAAACTCAAATCACCAAAAAAGCCCTTTGCGCTGCAGGAGGAGCAGGAGAAGGTGCATATCACGCGGGTGGACCTGCTGCTCATCGCGGGACTCATGCTGGTATACAGTCTGTTTGCGTTCTTCCGCCTGGGTTCTAACAATACGCCCCAGACAGGGTGGTACCTGGAAGCGGGAACGGAACAAGCGGTCTTTACCTTCGCGGAGGCGCCCGATATCCAGCAGGTGTATCTGCACTGCGGCTGGATGGATCGGCGCAAAAGTGACCAGGATGTAAAGCGCATCTTGACCATCGAGCAGTCGGCAGACGGCGAGACCTGGACCCAGGCCGCATCGGAGGAGATCAAAGACGTCTTCCATTTCTGGCATTTTGACGTTTCCATCACCCAGCCCTATGTGCGCTTTACCCTAGACGACGGGCGGGTGTATATCAACGAGGCCGCCTTCTATGGCGCAACCGAGGAGGAACGGTATACGCCTGAGCGCGTGGAAGGCCCGACGGGCAACGAGACGGTTTCCCTCATGCTGGACGAGCCCGACCGCATGGTATACCGGTACACCTGGTATGACGAGACCTACTTTGACGAGATCTACCATCCGCGGACGGCCTATGAAAACCTCACCCATCGGTATCCATACGAAAACACCCATCCGCCGCTGGGCAAGCTCATCATCGCGGCAGGGATGCAGCTGTTCGGCGTGACGCCGTTTGGCTGGCGGTTTTTTGGGACGCTGGCGGGCGTTCTGATGGTGCCGCTGGCTTACCTCATGGGCAAGCGCATGTTCAAACAGACGCGTTACGCATTGTTTACAGCCCTGCTGTTCACGTTTGACTTCATGCACTTGTCCCAGACGCGGCTGGCGACCATCGACTCGTTTACCACGCTGTTTACCATGGGCGCGTTCTACTATATGTATCAATACTACATCCGCAGTTTCTACAATGTGGGCGTGAAGGGAACGCTGTATCCACTCGCGATGAGCGGCCTGTTCTTCGGCCTCAGCGTCGCGACCAAGTGGCAGGGGGCCTATGCGGGCGTTGGGCTTGCGGTGCTGTTCTTTATGAGCCTCATCCGCCGGTACCGGGAATACCGGTATGCGAGCGAACGCAAGTCGCCCGATGCACGCATGCAGGCCATCTGTGCGGGCTTTTGGCGCAAGGCGGGGGCCACCTTGGGATATGCGGTGCTGTTCTTTGTGGTGGTGCCGGGCATCATCTACTTTGTGTCCTACATCCCGGCCATGAACACCCCCGTGACGGGGCTGTCCTTCTTCTGGGAGAACCAGTTCTCCATGTTCAATTACCATTCCACGCTGGATGCCACCCATGCGTATGGGTCGCCCTGGTGGCAGTGGCCGCTGGACATCCGCCCGCTGTATTCCTATGCCGCGCCGTCTGAGTTCCTCCCCGAAGGGACGTCCATGGGCATGGCTTCCTTCGGAAATCCCCTGGTGTGGTGGATGATGATTCCGGCGTTTGTCGCTTGTGTTTGGTATGCGGCGACCCGGCGGGGCAGTAAGGAGCTCACGGTGATCTTCGTGGGGTTTGCGGCGATGTATGGGCCATGGGTGTTCGTGACGCGCGTATGCTTTATCTACCATTTCTTCCCCGTTGTGATCTTCGGGGTGCTCATGATTGTGTATTGTATCCAAAAATTGCTGGAGAGCCGCCAGATTCGCCCCTGGGTGGTATACACCTACCTCGGGCTCGTCGTGCTGCTGTTCCTGGCATTTTACCCCGTCCTGACGGGGATGCTCATCCCGCGGTGGTACATGGAGGCCCTGCGCTGGCTCCCAACGTGGGTATTTGGATAATGACAGAAGAAAGGGGATGGATGCTGTGAAATATTCCATCGTAGTACCAGTGTTTAACGAGGAGCTCGTGGTGGAGGAGAGCTACAAGCGCCTCAAGGCCGTCATGGATACGACGGGAGAGAGCTATGAGCTGCTCTTTGTCAACGACGGCAGCCGGGACAAGACGGAGGAGCTGGTTTCCGCCATCTGCGAGAAAGACAAAAATGTCAAACTGCTTTCGTTTTCCCGCAACTTCGGGCACCAAAACGCCATCACCGCCGGCATGGACAACGCCAGCGGACAGGCCATCGTGGTCATCGACGCGGACCTGCAGGACCCGCCTGAGGTGATTTTGGAGATGATCCAAAAATGGAAGGAAGGCTATGATGTCGTATACGGCAAGCGGGTCAAGCGCAAGGGGGAGAGCTTTTTCAAGCGCATCACCGCCAAGCTGTTCTACCGGATTCTTCGCAGCATGACCAGCGTGGAGATCCCGGTGGACACGGGGGACTTCCGGCTCATCGACCGCAAGGTGTGTGACGTCATGTGCTCGTTTACGGAGCAAAACCGGTATGTTCGGGGCCTGGTGAGTTGGGTGGGCTTCCGGCAGACCGCCGTGGAGTTCGTGCGGGAGGAGCGGTTCGCCGGGGAGACCAAGTATCCGCTCAAGAAGATGCTCAAGTTCGCGATGGACGGCATCACGACCTTCTCCTATAAGCCGCTCAAAATCTCCACTTATTTGGGTTTTCTCACGGCAGGCCTCAGCTTTTTATACCTCATTGTGGTGCTTATTTTAAAGCTGTTTACCGATGTGACGGTGTCGGGTTGGGCGTCCATCCTGTCGGTCAGCCTCATCTTCAACGGCGTCGTGCTCATCATGCTGGGCATCATCGGGGAATACATCGGGCGGATCTACGATGAGAGCAAAAACCGCCCGCTCTATGTCATTGCAGAAAGAAAAGGGTTTGACGATGGACAAGAAGACAAACAAGTTCGGTAAATCCGACCTCATAGAGGTCATCAAATTTGGAATCATCGGGGTTTTAAACACCCTCCTTGATTTCGTTCTCTTTTTCCTGTTCTTTAACGTCCTGGGCATCAATATGTACGTTGCCCAGGTGATGTCCTATTCGCTCGCGATGGTGCATAGCTACCTGTGGAACCGGTATTGGACCTTCCGGCAGACGGGGGGCGTTCGGGTGAGCGAGATGTGGAAGTTTGTGGTGGTGAACCTGCTTTCGCTGGGGATCAACATGCTATGTCTCAAACTGTTCCACGATCTGTGGCACCTGGAGTCCATCGCCAACTGGGCGCTGGGGCTGGTTGGGTTTGGCCCGCTGTCCGACAAGATGGGCGCGTTTTTCTGCAAGATCCTTGCGATTCCGTTTGTGCTGGGCGTGAGCTATGTGGGCAACCGGATCTGGGTGTTTCGGAAAAAAGAGGGCAAGGAATCGTAATTTTTTTGCCAAATCCGCTTGCATCTGGCAGCAAAGAGGCGTATAATAAGAGAAAAAGTGAATACCAATCTTCAGGGCAGGGTGTGATTCCCGACCGGTGGTAATAGAGAAATCTTGAGCCCACGAGCCGCATGCGGCTGATTCCGGTGTGATTCCGGAGCCGACAGTGATAAAAGCGTTTGCTTTTTTAAGTCTGGATGGAAGAAGAGGCGTTTTTTTGGCGTGCATCGGCCCTGTGGATGGTGATCCATGGGGCTGTTTTTTTGTCCTTGGCTTCGCCAATGGGATTCCACTGCGCAGAAAGCGGCGCGGCCCATGCCATACCGCAGCACCTGCGGAACATTTATCATTGATAAGGAGCGAAAGAGCCATGAATCGGTACAAAACCATCACAACCGTCGCGGTCCTGGCCGCGGCCAGCATCCTGTTGTCCTACATTGAGCTGCCCATCATCCCGCCGCCCTTTTCCTTTTTGCGGCTGGATTTTGCGGAGCTGCCCGTCTTGCTGGGGCTGATGATACTGGGCCCGGTGCCCACCATCGTCCTCTGTGCGCTGCGGTTTCTCATCACCATTGCATCCACCAGCACCCCCATCGTGGGCCCGCTCGCCAATATCACGCTGGAGCTGATCTTCATCGGCGCCTGGTGCCTCATGGCATACCGCGTCAAAAAACCAATCCCCCGGATGGTGTGGGTCAATGCCATCACCGTCGTGGGGGCGGTGGTGTGCAACTTTTTGCTGTTTATCCCGCTGTACCAGATGATGGGGATGTTCCCCGAAGGAGTGCCGGCGCTGTATTATATCGTCGCCGGCATCCTGCCCTTAAACCTCATCAAATGGCCGCTCATGACGGCGCTGGCACATTGGGTCGCAAAGCCGCTGCGCCGGGTGATTCGGTAGGAAACCCAATGGGAGGTGTGCGCGAGATGGAGGCGCTTTTGACGCTGGAACACCGCTTTTTTGAATGGACCTACATCGGGGACCGAAAGTGGCTGGAGGATACACTGCACGACGCGTTTGTAGAATGCGGCCGGTCGGGCCAGCTATACGGCAAGGCGGAAACCATAGACGCCCTGTTGGCATGCGGGTCGGATCGTGACATCCGGATGCAGGATGCGGTGTGTGAACCCCTGTCAAAGGACTGTGCATTGGTGCACTATGTGACAAAAAGCGAGGGCGCCCTGTGGTATCGGACGTCCATTTGGGTGCGGGAAGGGCGGTGGCGGCTGCGGTATCACCAGGCGTCCCGCCTGCGGGAGCTGCCCGTGCGGGAGGAAGGCCGCTAAAAACCCAAACGCGCGGCAGTCACAGGGCGCTTGCGGCATCCCTGCCCGGTGCATACGCGGCATCCCTGGGGCCTCGTGAAACACAATGCCGCGGGCATTTGTGCACGGTGCGTTCCCGTGTGACATGGCCTCCACATATCGGATCCTTTCTCAAAAAAGCCTCGGAAATCTTTTGCAAAACCCCCAAGGAATTCTTGGCAGAGTCTTGACATGTGCCCCAAAAAAGCATATAATTTAAGAAGAGAGGTTTGTGACCTGTCTTGTCACGAAAGAGATGGTAAAAAGCAGACAAGACATGTGTTGTGGGAGGCTTAGGCGAAATGACGTATCACATTGGCGACAAGATCGTATATCCGATGCATGGTGCCGGCATTATTGAATCCATTGAAGAAAACGAGATTTTGGGGCGGAAACAGAAGTATTATATTATGAAGATGCCCATTGGCGACATGAAGGTTATGATTCCGCTGGACAGCATGGAAGAAATTGGAATTCGTGAGGTCATCGGTGTGGAAGAAGCCGACAAGGTTCTGGAAGAATTTAAAAATTGCAAGACGGATATGGACGTCAACTGGAACAAACGATACCGGGAGAATATGCTTCGGATCAAAAGCGGAGACATCTATGAGATCGTTCATGTGGTCAAAAACTTGATGTTCCGGGACAAAAGCCGGGGCTTGTCCACCGGGGAGCGCAAGATGCTCAACAGCGCAAAACAAATATTGGTCAGCGAGCTGGTCATTGCAAAATCGCTCAAGCAGTCGGATATTGAAACCATAATGGACGAGTTGGTCAATGCAGAGATGTGAATGCCGGACCGCGGGAACGCATGCGGGGAGGGATACCAATGAGCGAAAAAAACAAGATTGAAGTCCGAATTGGGGACAACGAATATACCCTTGTTGCGGCTGAATCAGAAGAATATATGCACAAGGTCGCATCGCTGGTGGATAAAAAGATGCTGGCAATCTGCCAGGTGGATGACCGTCTGAGCACGTCTATGATGGCTGTGCTGGCTGCCATCAATATGGCAGATGATTACTTAAAGCTCAAGGAGCGGGAAGAAAAGCTCGTCGCGCAGGTGGTGGAATACACCAAGGAGATTGAGCGGCTGACCGCGCAGGTGGAAAAAAAACAACCCCCTTCAAATTAGCCTGATTCTCTTTTACGATATCCATACCCGACCGTCGTTGTTTCTCAATTGTCCCCCCTTTTGGTGTAACGAAGGGCGGCGGGTATGCTTTTGGGCAGCGCCCCGATAATGGGGCGCTGTTTTTTTATGTCCGATGGTTTGTCTGGCCCATTTTGCCCACACCTATCTTCATAAACTTACTGCATTTTCATGCAAGAAATGGATTTTTTTTATGAAAGCCCTTGACAACACTGTAA
The DNA here is from genome assembly GCA_944393605.1 of uncultured Clostridia bacterium. Classification (GTDB taxonomy): domain Bacteria; phylum Bacillota; class Clostridia; order UBA1381; family UBA9506; genus CALYAO01. The sequence goes on along the minus strand of CALYAO010000063.1, from coordinate 66,246 downwards.
CGATATGTTACTATTAATGCGTCAAAACGTGACAGAAAGGGAGGTGCTGTAATTTTGGCCAGAAAAGTAGGCCGTCCGCCAGTCGTCGACCCTAAAAATTATCGTGTGACAATCCGGCTGAACAAGCAACAAAAAGAGATTTTAATTTGGTACACGGAAAAGTATCATGTGACGCGGAATGAGGCGATTCGCAGAGGGGTTGAAAATCTCGTGAACCTCTAACCAAATGAACAGCATAAAAAAAGCCCGGATTTCCGGGCTTTTTTGCATTTAAGCGGGGATGAACTTGTCATGGATGACGCGGACGGCTTTTTCCGCGTTTTCCTCGTCGATCAATACCGAAACTTTGATTTCGCTGGTAGCGATCATGTGAATGTTGATGTGCGCATCATAGAGCGCCTCAAACATCTGGGCAGCCACACCGGGATTGGTCACCATGCCGGCGCCCACAATGGACACTTTAGAGATGTTGTCGTTGTATGTCAGGTCACCATATCCAATGGAGTCCTTGTTCTCTTGGATCTTTTCGAGCGCCAGCGCAAGGTTGCCGCGGGACACTGTGAAACTGATATCCTTGACATTTTCCCGGCCGATGGACTGAATGATGAGGTCCACGTTGATGTTATTTTTGGCGAGCAGCGAGAAGATGCGAAACGCCTTTCCGGGCGTATCCTCGATATCCGTCAGCGCGATGCGCGCAACGTCGTTGTCCCTTGTAACACCTCTGACCAGCATCTTTTCCACAGTATTTTCCTCCTTTACGACCGTGCCCGGGGCTCTTGTCAGGCTGGAGCGGACACACAGGTTGACGTTATATTTTTTTGCCATCTCCACCGAGCGGTTGTGCAGCACGTTTGCGCCCAGGCTGGCCAGCTCGAGCATCTCATCAAACGAAATGTCATCCAGCTTCTTGGCGTTTGGCACGATGCGGGGATCGGCGGTATAGACGCCGTCCACATCGGTATAGATCTCACACAGGTCCGCATGACAGGCAGCAGCCAGCGCGACAGCGGAAGTATCCGACCCGCCGCGGCCCAGGGTGGTGATGTCGTCAAAGCGGTTGATGCCCTGGAAGCCCGCGACGATGACGATGTTGCGTTTGTCTAGCTCCACGCTCAGGCGCTCGGTGTCAATGCGCTTGATGCGGGCGTTGCCCGAGTGAGAATCGGTCTGCATCCCGGCCTGCCACCCCGTCAGCGAAACCACAGGATACCCCAGCTTTTCAATCGCCATCGCGAGCAGGGAGATGGAGATCTGTTCCCCCGTCGCCAGCAGCATGTCCATCTCCCGCTTGGACGGGTTGGGGTTAATCTCGGCGGCCTTTTCAATGAGCTCGTCGGTGGTGTCCCCTTGGGCGGAAACCACGACGATTACCGAATGGCCCGCCTTGTACGTATCCGTCACAATCCCCGCCACGTTAAAGACCCGTTCGGGGTTGGCGACCGAGCTGCCGCCAAATTTTTGTACGATTAGACTCAAAGCGAAATCCCTCCTACTCTCAAAAGACGGGCTAGGCAAGCTCCACAATCCCGTCGTTGTCCACATCCAGCAGCCGGATATCCCAGTCGGGATACCCCTTTTGCATATACTCCCGGATGTCCTCTACAAAGAACGCCGCGTCCTCCCCTTCAATGAGGCTCACCATGGTGGGGCCCGAACCACTGATATAGGTGCCGAGCGCGCCGTAGTTTTTACATTTATTGTAAATCTTTTGATACCCGTCGATAAACGCCTTGCGGTAGGGTTGGTGGATGCGGTCATCCACGGCACAAAGCAGGTTTTCGTAGTCCCCCGAAAGCAGGGAGGCGACCAAAAGCGACGCATGCGCAATGTTGAAGCTCACATCCCGAAGCGGGTAATACCCCGGCAGCGTGCTGCGCGCCTTTTTGGTGGTGACCACGTAGTCCGGGATGAGCAGAACGAGCTTTAAATCGTCCTTGATGGGGTGGGAATAATAAAAGATATCCTCTTTTTCATAGACCGAAACGGTGAACCCGCCTGCGATGGCGGCGGTGGTATTGTCCGAATGCCCCTCCAGCCGCGCCGCAAAGCACAATAGCTCCCGCTGGGTGTATTTCTTGCCCATCAGCATATTGGCGGCATACAGCCCGCCTGCGATACAGGCCGAGCTGCTGCCCAGGCCCCGCGTGACGGGGATGTTGTTGGTGAGGTTGAGGCGCAGGCCCTTGGGGTGCCACCCCGCCTCATCAAACAGGAATTTCATGGCCTTATAGATGAGGTTTCGCTCATCTGACGGGAGGAAACCGCTGGTCACATTGTCCAGAATGTTGATTTCCAGCCCGCCGTCTGTTTCTTCAAACGCGATGTGGTTATATAACTGGAGCGCGACGCCCAGGCAGTCAAACCCCGAACCCAGGTTGGCCGTCGTCGCAGGTACGCGGATTTCATGCATGTCCATTGCCCTCTTCTCTTGTTTGTGCTTGTCAGTTGTCCCCGTTGCCTAGAAAACGAATGTAAGACACTTCGCCGGCACACTGTGCTTTGCGCGCCATAAAGTCGCCCTCTTTCATGAGCGGCGTCACGAAGACATACTGTCCATCCGTCTCGGACAGCACGCGGTCGGGCTTTCCGCCGCACAGGGCGGCAACCTCCGCGCCGTCCGCGGCAGAAAGCCGCACGAAGTATTGGTTTTCCATGACCGCATCGGGGATCAAGTTGTCAAAATCGGGCTTGACCCAGATCTGACGCGTGTTGCGTTCCATGTGCTTGCTGATGTCAATGATGTCCGCGACCACGGCGCTTGCGGTGGGCAGTTTGCCCGCGCCCTTGCCGTAGAAGGTCACGTCCCCGATGGAGTCGCCATACACCGCAATGCCGTTGTACACGTCGTCCACCTTGCCAAGCGGATGGGTCTCGGGCAGCATGAGGGGGCTGACCCGCGCGTATACCCGCTTTTCAGGGGTGATCATCGCATATCCGATCAGCTTCACCACGCACCCCAGCTGGGCGGCATAGGAAACGTCCTCCGAGGTGATGTGCGAGATGCCTTCGGTTAGGATCTTGTTGGCATCCACGGTGTACCCCGATGCCAGAGAGGCCAGGATGCTGATCTTCCGGCAGGCGTCAATCCCATCCACGTCGGCAGACGGGTCCCGCTCGGCATATCCGAGCCGCTGGGCGCTGGCCAAGGCCTCCGAGAAGCTCACGCCCGCATGGAACATCTGGGTCAGGATATAGTTGGTGGTCCCGTTTAATATGCCATAGATCTCTTCGATTTCGTTGGCCGCAAGACACTGGTTGAGGGGCCGGATGATGGGGGTGCCGCCCCCGACGGATGCCTCAAACAGGTAGTTGCGGTTTTGCTCCTTCGCGATGGCGAGCAGCTCAGTGCCATGCGTCGCGACCAGCTCTTTGTTGGAGGAGACGACATGCTTGCCCGCGAGCAGGGCGGACTTGGTGAATTCATACGCGGGGTGACACCCGCCCAACACCTCCACCACAACGCTGACCTCGGGGTCGTTTAGGATGTCGTTATAGTCTTTGGTAAACAGCGCCGCTTCGGGGTGGTCAGGAAAGTCCCGGATGTCTAAAATATGTGTCACCACAATCTCTTTTCCCGCCTTGCGCGCCAAGCTCTGGGCGTTTTTATGAATGATTTCGTACACGCCCGAGCCCACGACGCCATATCCCAAAATTGCTACCTTAACCATACTCACATTCCTCCGATACTGTTGCAGCAAGGCGTTAAAAGCCCCGCCGGTATGCCGCGCTGTTGTTTTGCGTTCCAAAAAACATGTTTGCCAATTGCTATATGCCAAAAAGGGCAAATCAAATCCTTGCGCATGTTATGACACCACAAATTCCCAAATCAAAATGGTTTCATGAAACTTGTGGTGCAATAAAAACTGCCTTTGAACGTTTATTCGGACCGTTTTTATTATACCGTAAGGACAAGGTTAGGTCAACCCCTTTTTTGCGGGCTGTGCATTTTCTCAGGCGCCGCGCCGCCGGGAGCGCACAGAAAAACAGGCCCTCCTGCGCAGCTGGCTTGCCGCGCGGGAGGACCTGCCTGACAACAATGGCCTATGCGCCAAAATCCATGAGGTTGAGACCGATTTCCTCCGAGAACACCCGCCCCACGGTGCCGGCATAGGGCGTCACGAAGATCTCCGCGGTGGCGCTCACCACCGCGCGGTTTAGGTGCCCGCCCCGCACCAGCTGGGTCTCGTCCGCCACCGCGATGTGCAGGTGCAGATACACCGCGCCGTCCTGCTGTGTCACGTTGCCCGCGAGGGACACAATCTCAAAATCCCCGCGAAGGTCGGTGGCGGCATACTGTTTTTCCGCCGTGTGGAACAGTCCGGTGGTGAGTTCCCCCACCGCGCCGATGCCCGTAACGGATGCCAGCGCGATGTGCTCCTGCTCGCACAGGGCCCGAAGGCTCTCCACCACTTCCTCGCCCCGGTTGAGGCGCAGGACATACGTCTCGCCATGCTTTTGATACTCCATGTTTTTCCCTCCTGTTGTATAGATGATGGTCAATGGATTTGCAAACGATGGTACAGCCGCCAGGCATACCAGGTGGGCACTGCGACCGCCATCAGAAGCGCCGCACAAAAGGCCGCCAGCAGCCACACCGTGCCGCCCGCAAAAAAGGCGGCAACCGACCCGGCCAGCAGCACCAGTCCGGCGCCCACCTGCCAGTAGCTTCCCATGCGATGGGTGCGGCGCCACACCTCTGCGCTCGCCAGCGTCCACTTGACCCGCAGGCCCAGATAGTGATTGGGCCGGACCGTTCCCATGTAGTTGCCGAGGACGACAAACAGCAGGCCAAAGGGGATGCCGACCAACAGCGGCAGGAGCCGGCTGGCATCCTGCCCCCCCGTGAGCGCCACCAGCGGCGGCAGCCAGGACAGCAAGAGAAACAGCGCGCCCAAGCACCCAAATACAATATTTTCCACCCGGCGGTTGGCACGGGTATGCGGGTTGTTTTGTGTCAGGCGGCGGTATAGCAGCATGCCGAGCGCAAGCAGGAGCGGGATGAGGCCAAACAAGGGCACGGCCCACCGCGGCCCCATGGCGTCCACCCGGCCCAGCGCGTCCATATGGATGGGAATCTGGTCGGGCAAAACAAGTGTCACAGCGGCCAGCGCCGCCAGGTTGCAGATGGTGGCCCACAGGATGCCGTGCAAGATGCGGTTTGTTTTCATGCTTCCTTCTCCCCTTCCGTCAGCTGGGCGATAAAGCCCAGAATCTCCTGAAACACCGTGGTATTCAGCGCATACTCCACCTGTTGGCCCTTCTTTTGGGCGGTCACCAGCCCCGCCTGCCGCAGGATGCCAAGGTGATGGCTGATGGAAGGCTTTGTCATGGCAAAGTGCCCCGCGATATCGCCCGCCGTCCGGTTTTGGTGGCGCAGCAGGTGCAGGATGGCGCGCCGCGTCGGATCCGCCAGCGCGCTCCACGTGTCCCCCATGACATGTTCCCTCCTTCGCATGTTTTAATAGTTAGAAAATTATCTAAATATAGTATACCATACGAATGCCGCCCTGTCAAGCGGTGTATTTTGGCACAAAAAAAGGGCATTTCGCCCTTTTTCACACGAGTCTGTCCAAAATGCGGTTTGCCACCTCATATTTGGGGAGGTTGGGCAGTGATTCCGTCTCGCCGTCGGGCGTCAGGATGGTCACGGTGTTGGTATCCACCCCAAAGCCCGCACCCGGCTCGGTCAGGCTGTTGGCCACCATGAGGTCCAGCCCCTTGCGCCGGAGCTTCTCCTGTGCACGGGGGAGCAGCTCCTCCGTTTCCATACAGAAGCCAACGACGCGCTGCCCCGGCTGGCGAAGCCCTGCGACCTCCAGCAGGATGTCGGGATTCTGCACCATCGCAAGATCCATCCCGTCCGCCTTTTTGCGCTTGTGCGCCGCTTCCTCCGCGGGGCGGAAGTCCCCCACGGCGGCCGCCATGATGAGGGTGTCGCATGCGGGAAAATGCGTCGTGACGGCCGCCAGCATGTCCCGCGCGCTCTCTGTGGGCACCACCACAACGCCTTGGGGCGGCGCAATGTGAACGGGACCCGAAATCAGCGTCACATCCGCGCCCCGGTGGCATGCTGCGCGGGCGATGGCATACCCCATCTTGCCCGACGAGTGGTTGGTGAGATACCGCACGGGGTCCAGCCGCTCCACCGTCGGCCCCGCCGTCACGAGGATGCGCCGGTCCGCGAGGTCCTTGGGGGCCAGGGCACAAACTGCGGCATCCACCAGCACGTCGGTGTCGGGCAGGCGGCCGTCTCCCACGTCTCCGCACGCGAGCAGCCCGCTGCCCGGCGCAATCACCGTATATCCCAACACGTCCCTGAGCTTCTGTAGGTTGGCCTGCACCACGGGGTTGTGGAACATCGCGGTGTTCATGGCGGGTGCGATTACAACGCGCGCATGGGTGGCCATGACGGTGGTGGACAGCATGTCGTCCGCGATGCCGCCCGCGAGCTTGCCGATTATATTGGCGGTTGCGGGCGCGAGCAGGAACAGATCCGCCCACTGTGCCAGCGCAATGTGCCTGATTTCCCAGGATTTGGGTTCTTCAAACATGTCCACTGCGACGGGGTTTTTGGACAGGGACTGGAAGGTCAGCGGCGTCACAAACTCGGTCGCCGCGCGGGTCATAATGACCTTGACCTCTGCGCCCAGCTTGCCCAGGCGGCTCACCAGCGCGGCCGCCTTAAAGGCCGCGATGCCCCCGCATACCCCAACTACGATCTTTTTGCCTGTCAACACTCACGTCCACTCCTCTCGGTCCTGCCCCTGCTCCTGGCGCAGGCGGTCAATGGCCCACCGGATGGTGTCATAGCCATAGCCCTTGCCTGCCAGAAAGCGGGAACAGCGGTCAATATTCTTGCGGTCAAAGTCGCCGCCCAGCTTGCGCGCCGCCAGCGGGAGGATGGTCTCCCGTTCGGCCGACTGCGTATCCATCTCGGACAAGACGTCCGCTATAACCTCCTGCGGGACACCCCGCCGGTTTAGCTCCTGCTTGATCTTATAGAAGCCATACCCTTTTAAGGACACGCATTCCTCCACAAACCGGCGGGCATAGTCATAGTCGTCCACATAGCGGTATTCGGTGAGAAATGCGAGCACCTTCGCGATGGTCTCGGGGCTGTATTCCTTCTCCGCGAGCTTGTCCGCGATGCCCTTTGCCGTATAGGCCCGGCGGCTCACCAGCCGGAGCGCTGTCTGCTGTGCCGCGGAAAACTCTGCCGTGTCCCGGATGTGCGCGAGCTGCGCGGGGGTGATGGTATCCCCCACCCGGAGGCCCAGGTTGTGCGCATCCAGCGCATCCATCCCGAGGGCGAATGCGCCGTCGAGGTACACCGAGACCCGGTTTTCATTTCGTTTCTGTTTGGCAATCTCTGTGATGACCATGCGCCGCCCCCCTTGTTAGTATGCACAAAAGTGAAGATATAAAAACAGGGCGCGAGAGCGCCCTGTTATGCGGTTTCTTATTTGTCACAGAACACGCCCAGCGGATAGTGCGGAATCATGTTGTCCCGCAGCCACTGTGTTGCCTCAATGGGGGACAGGCCCCAGTTGGTCGGGCAGGTGGACAGCACTTCCACCATGGAGAAGCCCTTACCCTCCAGCTGCGTCTGGAAGGCCTTTTTGATGGCCTTTTTTGCGGTCAGAATGTTCTTCACGCAGTCCATGCTGACCCGCTCGATGTATGCCGCACCGTCCATGGTGGCCAGCATCTCGCTCATGCGGATGGGGTTGCCGTTTGCATGGACATCCCGGCCATACGGCGTGGTCTGGGTGACCTGGCCGATCAGGGTCGTGGGCGCCATCTGGCCGCCCGTCATGCCATAGATGCAGTTGTTGATAAAGATGACCGTGATGTTCTCGCCGCGCGCACACGCATGCACCGTCTCGGCGGTACCGATGGCGGCGAGGTCGCCGTCCCCCTGGTAGGTGAAGACGACGTTTTCGGGATGCACCCGCTTGATACCCGTTGCGACCGCGGGCGCGCGGCCATGTGCCGCCTCCTGCATGTCACACTCAAAGTAGTCATATGCAAACACCGCACAGCCCACAGGGGCCACGCCGATGGTCTTGCCCTCGATGCCCAGATCGTCAATGGCCTCGGCCACCAGCCGGTGGATGATGCCATGTCCGCAGCCGGGACAGTAGTGCAAATTCACATCGCACAGCGCATGCGGTTTTCCAAATACCTGTTCCATTTACTGCACACCTCCTGCGATCTTTTCCATTGCGGCCTCAATCTCGTCGGGATAGGGCACGAAGCCGCCCGTGCGCCCGAAGAAGTGCACCGGGGCCTTGCCGTTGACCGCCAGCCGAACGTCCTCAATCATCTGCCCGGTGCTCATTTCGACCGTCAGGAACGCCTTGACCTTGTCCGCATATTTTTCATATGCGCCCGCCGGGAAGGGCCACAGCGTGATGGGACGGATCAGGCCCACCTTGAGCCCCTTGTCCCGCAGCTCATCCACGGCGTTCTTTGCGATACGCGCGGTGGAGCCGTACCCGGTGATGATGTATTCCGCATCTTCACAGCGGTACTCCTCATGCCGGACCTCTTTTTCGGTGATGCGGTCGTACTTCTCCTTGCGCGCCAGCACAATCTTCTCGAGCTGGTCGGGCTGGATATACAGCGAGTTGATGACGTTGTGCTTGCGCTTGCCCTGCGTCCCAGTGGTTGCCCACGGCTTCTCGGGCAGCGCGGCCATGTCCTTCTGCTCAAACTCAACGGGCTCCATCATCTGGCCCAGCATCCCGTCGCCCAGCAGCATGACGGGCATACGATACTCGTCCGCGAGGTCAAATGCCAGCCCTGTGTGGTCAATGATCTCCTGGACCGAGCTGGGCGCCAGAACGATGATCTGATAGTCCCCGTGCCCATGGCCCTTGGTGGCCTGGAAATAGTCTCCCTGGGCCGGCTGGATGCCGCCCAGACCAGGGCCCGCGCGCATGATGTTGACCACCACGCAGGGCAGGTCCGCACCCGCGATATAGGAAAGCGCTTCTGCTTTTAGGCTGATTCCCGGGCTGGACGAGCTCGTCATAACGCGCGCGCCGGCGCCCGCCGCGCCATACACCATGTTGGATGCGGCGACCTCGCTCTCCGCCTGCAGGAACACGCCGCCCACCTTGGGCATGCGCTTTGCGAGGTATGCGGAGATTTCGGTCTGCGGCGTGATGGGATACCCGAAGAAATGCCGGCAGCCGACCTGGATGGCCGCTTCGGCGAGGGCCTCATTGCCTTTCATCAATACCTTCTCTGCCATGTATGTCACTCCTATTCATGATTCTCTATTTATAGACTTCAATGACGCAGTCGGGGCACGTCGTCGCGCACATCGCGCAGCCGATGCACTTGTCCTGCTCCTCTACAGTAGCGGGACGGAAGCCCTTTGTGTTCATGCGGTCTTCCGCGACTTTTACAATCTTGCGCGGGCAGGCGGCAACACAGAGGTAACACCCCTTGCATTTCTCCTCATTGAAAACAACCTTTGCCATGTATAACACCTCCAAAATGTTTACGATTTAAAACTGAAGTTTCAGGTGCCGGTGGATGGGGCGAATTTCACCTGTAATCTCCGCCGGCAGGGTATCTGCGATGGACTCGTCCACGCAGGTATAGGAAACGGGCAGGCCCGTTTTTTCTGTCACGCCTCGAAGCACTGTCTGCCCGTGCAGGACATGCTGCGCTGTGGTCAGCTGTGCGAGGTTGGCATTGTTGATCAGCCCCGTAAACTGCAGCCGCGACACCGCCTGGATGCGGGTGAGCATCTCCATGAGCTCGTCCGCTGTCCCGGTCAGCGGCCGGTATACATTTGCGACCAGATACATCGCATACGGGTGTTCTTTGAAGTAGGGGAAATACTGGCCCAGCGCGATGGCGCCGTCGTCATCCCCGCCCACATCGAAGACCACCGCCGCATCGGGGTCACAGAAGACCTTTAGGATGTCGGGCGGCAGGGAGGGGATATCCACGTTGCTGCCCGCAAATTCGGAGGACAGCACCTCGATGCCCAGCGCGGTCAGCTTTTCCCGCGCATCCACGGTACGAAAGTAGGGGTTCACGATGTCCAGATCCACGATGATCACTCGGTTGTAATCCCGGCGCAGGCGGATGGCGTCGTCAATGGCGACTTCGGTCTTTCCGCTGCCATAGTGGCCGCAAAAGAGATGGATCGGATTCATAGGGCACCTCACTTTGTATCACATTGGTTATCAGAATCATTATAGCACATCGGGGGCGGAATGTATAGAGGAAAATTTATTTTTTTGTAGAGCGCTGCCGAAGCGAGTCGGACAAGGGCGGTGCCATGGGGGCCAAAGACGTGCCGGTCCTTGGCAGAAAGCCCTGCCGCAAAAGCGGGCAGTAGGGGAAAAACGGCGCAAAAAAGCCCCATCCACATAGGCTGGATGGGGCTTTTTGGTAAAATCTTATTTAGATATGCCAGATCTTCTCGTTGTATTCCCGAACGCTGCGGTCGCTGGAGAAATACCCCGCCATGGCGGTGTTGGTGAGCGCCTTTTGCGTCCAGGCGCGCGTGTCCCGGTAGTCCGCCGCGATGCGCTTGTGCGCCGCACGGTAGTCCGCAAAGTCCCGCAGCACCATATAGGGGTCGGCATAGCCATAATCCCCGTACAGCAGGGAGTTCGCAATCTCCCGGAACAGGCCCGGCTTTTCGGGGCAGAGCAGGCCGTTTGTGAGCGCATCCACCACGCGCGCGAGCATGGGGTCGGACTGCACCACCGCCTGCGCATTGTTGTTGTACCGCTTGTAATCCGCAACCTCGTAGTCACGGAGGCCGAACAGATAGATGTTGCCTAGCCCAACCAGCTCGCTGATCTCCACGTTCGCACCGTCCAGCGTTCCCACCGTCACGGCGCCGTTTAGCATGAGCTTCATGTTGCCCGTCCCCGATGCCTCCATGCCCGCGGTGGAGATCTGTTCGCTGACATCCGCCGCCGCGACGATTTTTTGCGCGATGGAGACGCCGTAGTTCTCAATAAAGACCACCTTCATCTTCTCCCGCACCACGGGGTCGCGGTTCACGAGGTCCGCAACGCTGTTTACCAGCTTGATGATGAGCTTGGCCCGGTGGTAGCTCGGGGAGGATTTGGCGCCGAAGATAAAGGTGCGGGGCGTGAAATCGCCCTCTGGGTTGTCCTTGATCTCAAAGTAGAGAGACAGGATGTGCAGGGCATTTAACAGCTGGCGCTTGTATTCGTGCAGCCGCTTGACCTGCACGTCAAAGAGGGAAGATGCATCCACGTCAAAGCCGTTGTGCTCCCGGATATAGGCCGCAAGCTGCCGCTTGTTCTCCTGTTTCACATCCCGGTATGCCGCAAGGAACGCATCGTCTTCCCGGCGGGAGAGGAGCTCCTTTAGCCGGTCACTGTCCCGCATCACATCTCCCACCGTCTGGGTGATGAGGCCGTCCAGCCCGGGGTTTGCAAGCCGGAGCCACCGCCGAAACGTGACGCCGTTGGTGATGGCATGGAACTTCTCGGGGGCGACGTTATAGTAGTCCCGGAAGATGTCTTCGGTCAGGATCTTGGTGTGCAGGCGGGAGACGCCGTTCACCGCGCTGCACACATACAGACACAGATTGGCCATGTTGACGTGTCCATGGGACAGGATGGCCATATATTCGTGCTTCTGGGTGTCCCGCGGGTAGATGTGCTCCAAGTCGGCGAGCAGCCGGCGATTGAGCTCCTCCACGATGAGGTAGATGCGGGGCAGCAGGGGTTCAAACAGGTTCTTGGGCCACTTCTCCAGCGCCTCGCTCATGACGGTGTGGTTGGTGTAGGCAAACACCTTGTTTGCGACGCCGAACGCGCCATCCCACCCCATGCCGTGCTCATCCATTAAGATGCGCATGAGCTCGGGGATGGCAAGGGCCGGATGGGTGTCGTTGATCTGGACCACCACCTTCTCGGGCAGCCGGGTGAGGTCGCTGCCATGCCGCTTGATATAATCACGCACGATCCACTGCATGGTGGCGGACACGAAGAAATACTGCTGTTTGAGCCGGAGAGATTTGCCCTCCGTGTTGTGATCCCCGGGATAGAGCACCTCTGAGATGACCTCCGCGAGGGTTTTCTCCTCCATGGCCTTTAGATACTCCCCCTGGTTAAAGTCCTCCATGTTGATATACCGCGGAGACCGCGCCGCCCACATGCGGAGGGTGTTGATGAGACCCGAGTCATACCCGCAGATGGGCATGTCGTAGGGGACGGCGAGGATGGTCTTGGCATTCACGTGCCGGAAGGCCAGGCGGCCGTCTACGAGCTCGGAGAACACCTCCCCTTCAAACTTCACCTCCACCTGCTCCTCGGGGCAGGGGATCTCCCAGACGTTGCCGTCCTCCAGCCAGGGGTCGGGCAGCTCGATCTGATACCCCTCGACGATTTTCTGCTTGAACAGCCCGTATTGATACCGGATGGTGCTGCCATAGGCCGGGATGCCCAGCGTGGTGAGCGAGTCGATGTAACATGCCGCCAGGCGGCCCAGGCCGCCGTTGCCCAGCCCCGCATCCGACTCCATCTCCTCCATGCGGTTAAAGTCCAGCCCGAGCTCCGAAAAGGTTTCCTTGTATTCGTCTAGCAGCCCCAGATTGATGAGGTTATTGCCCAGCGACCGCCCCATCAAAAATTCAAAGGATAGGTAGTAGAGCTTTTTGCCGTCTAGCTCCTGTGACTGGGTCCACTGTTCCATCATGCGGTCCCGGACGGTGGACGCGCATGCGATATACAGCTGCATGTCGTTGGCGTCCGAGAGCTTTTTGCCGAAGTAGCGCCTGAGTTTTCCGGTAATTTCCTGCTTGAGTTCCTGTGACATTTGGTTTCGCTCCTATCCTGGTTGGTATGGGTCCATCGGGACAAACGCCCCGCTTTGCTGTGTTTATGCACCCGTCAGCTTGTCATACAGATAGAGGTAGTTGTCCGCCGACGCATCCCACGAGAAGTTGGCGCACATGGCGTTGTAGATGAGGTGGTTCCAGGCCTCCCGGTTGTTGTAGTACACCGACTGCGCATAGGCGATCGTGTGCAGCATGTCATGCGCGTTGAAGTAGGCAAAGGAGAAGCCCGTCCCTTCCCCCGTAAACTGGTTGTAGGGGGATACGGTGTCTTTTAATCCCCCCGTCTCCCGGACGATGGGCAGCGTCCCATACCGCATGGCGATGAGCTGGGACAGGCCGCAGGGCTCAAACCGTGACGGCATCAAAAATGCGTCACAGCCCGCATAGATCTTGTGTGCGAGGGCGTTGTCAAAGCGGATGGAGGCGGAGACCTTGTCCCCGTGGAGATAGCGGTAGTGCCGGAACATGTTCTCATACCGCTCCTCCCCCGTCCCCAGCACGATGAGCTGGAGGTCCATCCCGCACAGCTCCTCCATGACAAATTCCAGCAGGCACAGCCCCTTCTGATCGGTCAGGCGGGACACCATGCCAACCGTGAACTTGCCGCCGTCCACAGGCAGCCCAACCTGTGCCTGCAGGTCGCACTTGTTCATGGGCTTGGCGTCATAGACCCGTATTTTCCCGTAATTGTGGGCGATGTAGTCGTCCGTGCGGGGGTTGTATTCCACATAGTCAATGCCGTTTGTGATGCCGTAGAAGGCGTTGTCCCGCGCCTTTAGCAGCCCTTCCATGCCCTCCCCAAAGTAGGGGTCCTGGATCTCGTTGCGGTAGGTGGGGCTCACGGTTGTGATGATGTCGGAATAGACCAGCCCGCCTTTTAAGAAGTTACAGTTTCCATAATATTCCAATTTATCGGCCGTAAAGAAGCTGTCATCCAGCCCCAGCATCTCCTGGACAGCCCCGATGGGGAAGATGCCCTGAAACGCAAGGTTGTGGATGGTAAAGACCGTCTTGATCCCATGGTAGAAGGGGTCGTTCTGGAAATAGGCATTTAGCAGCACGGGGATCATCCCCGTGTGCCAGTCGTTGGCATGGATCACGTCGGGCCGGAAGTCAATCACCTTGAGCAGGGATAAAACCGCCTTCGCGAAGAACGCATACTTTTCCAGCTCATACTCCCCGCCGCCGTATACATAGTCCCCGCCGAAATAGAACTCGTTGTCCACAAAGTAAAACGTGACACCTTCATGCACCAGGCTAAACACCCCGCAATACTGGTTGCGCCAGCCCAGCTGCACATAGATGCTGGTGAGGTAGGTCATGCGCGCGACATAGTCGTGGGGAATGGCGCCGTACTTGGGCAGGATGACGCGGGCATCCGCCCCTTTGCTCACCAGCTCCTTGGGGAGCGCGCCCACGACGTCTGCAAGGCCGCCCACCTTGGCAAAGGGTGCCACCTCCGCCGATGCCAATAGGATCTTCATGTCTGTCCCCTCCTTTGTTTGTAGATTTTGTGTTGTCAAACCGTTGCGCCCTTGGGGATGATGACGGGATAGCTCGGCTGCCCGACCAGCCGCACATCCTCCCGGATGTGCACGTTTTTATCAATTACCGCGCAGTCCAGCTCACAGTCCTCATGGATGTAGCTGTCCTGCATGACGATGGAATTGCGGATGACCGCGCCTCTTCGCACCTGAACGCCGCGGAACAGGATGGAGTTCTCCACGCGGCCGTCCACAATGCAGCCGTCCGCGATGAGGCTGTTCTTGACATCCGCCCACTCCCCGTGCTTGGCCGGAACGTTGTCCTTCACCTTGGTATACACGGGGTTGTTGGGGTTGAACAGCTCCCGGCGAATGTCGGGGTCCAAAAGATCCATGTTGATCTGAAAATAGGATTCGACCGAGTCCACCCGGCCCACGTAGCCGCGGTAAGGAAAGCCAAAGATGCGCAGGTTGTTTGTATTTTTGACCAAAACGTCCATCACGAGGTCATGCTCCCCGCGGGCGACGCACCCTTCGATGAGGGCCTCCAGCAGAGATTTCTCCAACAGCATGACATTCATGTATGCGCTTGTTCGGCCCGTGTGCCCCGGGCGCTCCTCAACGTCGGTCACCCGGCCGTCCTCTTCCACCGTCAGCATGGTGTACCGGGAGGGCTCTCCCGCCGGATCAATGTGGTTGTACAGCAGCGTGATATCCGCGTTTGTGTCCCTGTGAAACCGCTGGATGTCACAGTAGTTCATGTTGTAGATGAGGTTGCCGTCCGCCAGCAGGACATACTTTTGGGAGGACCGGCGGATGTAGGGCAGGATGCCGTACAGCACGTCGATGTCTCCCCGTGCGCCCGTCATGCTGCCCTGGCTCACAAAGGGGGGCAGGATAAACAGCCCGTAATTCTTGCGGGCGAGGTCCCATTCACTGCCCGTTCCCAGATGGTCCATGAGGGAGGAGTAGTTGGACTGGGTGGGGACACCCACGTTGATAATTCCAGCATTTACCATATTGGACAGCGTGAAGTCAATGAGCCGGTATCGGCTCGCAATGGGCAGCGCCGCCGCGGCACGCTTCTGTGTGAGCTGGCTTAAGCGGTATTCGTCCCGGTCGGTGAAGATGATTCCCATGGCATTTTTCATGACGATCCCTCCTTACACCATCAGATTCCGGTCCACCATGCTGCCGCGGGCAACCGAAACGCCTGCGCCGATGAACAGGTTGCTGCCGATGAGCGTGATGCCGTCGGTGCAGTAATCGCTCCGGAAGTCGCCGCAGTTGGACTGTTCGCTGCCAATGTGGCTCGCTTCCCCGATCACCGTGCTCGCATCCACGATGCTGCGTTCCACCACGGCGTTCTTGGCCACTTTCGTGTATGGCATCAGGATGGAATCAGAGACGCGCGCGCCCTCTTCCACCTCCACGCCCTCAAACAGCACCGATCGCTCCACCGTGCCCCGCACCACGCATCCTTCGGTGATGCACACGTTTTGGACATGCGCGGTGGCGGCGACGTAGTGGGGCGGAAGGGCGGGGTTGCGGCTGAAGATGCGCCACTCCCGGTCATAGAGGTTAAACTTGGGCAGGCAGGACACCAGGTCCATGTTGGCCTCCCACAGGCTCGCGATGGTCCCGACGTCCTTCCAGTATCCGTCAAACCGATGTGCCATGAGCTTTTCGCCGCCCGCGAGCATGCGGGGGATGATGTCCTTGCCGAAGTCGTTGGAAGATTGCTCATCCTGCTCGTCTTCCAGCAGATATTTTTTGAGCTTCTGCCATGTAAACACGTAGATGCCCATGGACGCCAGGTCATTTTTGGGTGCTTTGGGCTTTTCCTCAAATTCGATGATACGGCCCGTCTCATCCGTGTTCATGATTCCAAACCGGCTGGCCTCCTCCAAGGGCACCCGGATGACGCCGATGGTCGCATCCGCGCCGCTGGCCTCGTGAAAATCAATCATGTTGCCGTAGTGCATCTTATACACGTGGTCCCCCGACAGGATGAGCACATATTCGGGGTCAAACTGTTCGATGAAGCCGGCGTTTTGGAAGATGGCGTTGGCCGTCCCCTTATACCACTCCCCGCGTTCCTTTTTGACGTAGGGCGGGAGCACAAACACGCCCCCGTTGTTGCGGTCGAGGTCCCAAGGCTTGCCGTTGCCGATGTAGGTGTTGAGCTCCAGCGGCTGATACTGTGTCAGGACGCCGACCGTGTCCAGGCCTGAATGGACGCAGTTGGAGAGCGGAAAGTCAATGATGCGGTACTTGCCGCCGAAGTGGACGGCGGGTTTGGCGAGGGTCTTGGTGAGCAGCCCCAGCCGGCTCCCCTGGCCGCCCGCCAAAATCATGGCGATACAGCGTTTTGGTTTCATGTGGTTCACTCCTGTGTATGGTCATTGGAATTCTCTGCGGTTGTTTTTTTGGAGCGCCGTGTGGGTTTTTCCGCCTTGTCGGGCGGTTTGGCGGCCGCGGATTTGCCCTTGGCGGCGGATTTTTTGTGTTGCAAAAACAGGCAGGACAGGGGCGGCAGCTTGAGCACAATGGAGTGTGAGAACCCGTCCCACGGCTCGGCCTGCGCCTTATAGGTCTTCTTGCGCAGCATGCCGCCTCCGCCGTATGCCTTGTCATCGGAATTTAGCAAAATTTGGTATTCTCCCGCCTCGGGGACGCCCACCCGGTAATAGCCCCAGGCACGACCCGCGAAGTTTAGGACGCACAGCAGCGTATCCGCCTTTTTCTTGCCCATGCGGAGGAAGGTGAGGACGTTGTGGTCGGCATCGTTGGGGTTGATCCACCGGAACCCGTCCCAGCTGTCCTCAATCTGCCACAGCGCGGGCTGGTCCTTGTAGAAGGCATTCAGCGCCTTGGAGAATTTTTTCATGCGCCGGTGACTCTCATAATCCAGCACCATCCAGTCCAGCTCCCGGTCAAACCGCCATTCGTCAAACTGCCCGAATTCGTTGCCCATGAAGCTGAGCTTCTTGCCGGGATGCGCCATCATGTACCCATAACAGGCGCGCAGGCCCGCGAATTTTTCTTCATATTCGCCAAACATCTTATTCAGCATGGAATGCTTGCCATGGACCACCTCGTCATGGGAGAGGGGCAAAATGTAGTTCTCCGAGAAGGCATACATCATAGAGAAGGTGAGGAGCTTGTGGTAATAGCGGCGGTCGATGGGGTCCACTTCCATGTATCGAAGTGTGTCGTTCATCCAGCCCATGTCCCACTTGAAGTTGAAGCCCAGCCCGCCGACGTCCACCGGGCGGGTCACCAGAGGCCAGGTGGTGGATTCCTCCGCGATCATGAGGATGTTGGGAAAGTCCGCAAAAACGGCCTTGTTGACGGTCTGCAAGAGTTTAACGGCCTCGAAGTTTTCATTGCCCCCCTGTGCGTTGGGGAGCCATTCGCCTGGATTCCTGCCATAGTCTAGGTACAGCATGCTGGAGACCGCATCCGCCCGCAGCCCGTCCACATGGTACTTGTCCAGCCAGAAATAGGCGTTTGACACCAGGTAGGAGATGACCTCGTTTTTGCCAAAGTCAAACACCAGCGTCCCCCACTCTTTGTGCTCCCCGATGCGGGCATCCTGGTATTCGTAGAGGTGGGTGCCGTCAAAGGTGGAAAGACCGTGTGCATCCCGCGGAAAATGGGCGGGCACCCAGTCCACGATGACGCCGATGCCGTTTTGGTGCAGCGTGTCCACAAAATACATAAAATCCTGCGGCGTCCCATATCGGCCCGTGATGGCATAGTGCCCCACGATCTGGTATCCCCACGATGCGTCGTATGGATGCTCCGCGATGGGCAGCAGCTCCACATGGGTATACCCCATCTCCTTGACATAGGGCACCAGCAGGTCTGCCAGCTCCCGGAAGGTATAAAACTTTTGCTCCCCCATGTCGGTCATCTCGTGCTTGCGGCGCCAGGAGCCGGGGTGGAGCTCATAGATGTTTAAGGGCTTGTCATAGGGCGGCGTTTTGGCGCGGGCTGCCATCCACTTGCTGTCGCCCCATTTGTATCCCGACAAAGAGGCGGTGAGGGAAGCGTCGTGCGGCCGCATCTCGGAGGAAAATCCGTATGGGTCGCTTTTTAACACCGCGTCTCCCACCGCGCCAATCACATGGTACTTATAACACATGCCCTCGGGCACGTCCGCAATAAAGGTCTCCCAGAGCCCCGTGTCTCCGACGGGCTGCATGGTGTCTGCGGTCTCGTCCCAGTTGTTTGCGTCACATACCACGCTGACGCTTTGGGCGTTGGGCGCCCAGACACAGAAGGCATATCCATCTTTTTTGCCCCGCCTGGCGGGATGCGCCCCCAGCAGTTCATAGGCGCGGTGGCTTGTCCCGCCCAGGAACTGCGCAATCTGCGTCTTGGTTGCCCCATCGCTGTTTGCCGTGTTTTTCATCCTGTCGTACCTCCCTTTCTGTTTCAGTATACGCTGCTTTGGTCCGATGTATGTCCCACATTGCTATTACTATATATTTTCCCCATTTTTTCCTTCGACTAACACAGATTTTCACGATTTACAAGAATTTGATGTTGCTCAGAAAGGGAAAGTATGGTATGATGGGGAAAATACAACAGTTTGTGGAAACTGAGCGGCAAAAGGATGATGCCCCGTTTTTGGATGATCGTCAAATGGAAAGGTGATGCTTCTCATGAAGGTCATTGCGACGGTTCTCTTGCTGTTACTGGCCTTTGGGTCAACCGAAGGCGGCAAGGTAGACAACGGATACATTTCCGATTTTCACTCAGAAATCTATACAGAGGAAGAGATACAAGCTGCCATTGTTGAAACCCTTCAATATTTCAAACGCGTTTTTTCGGGCTGCACCCTCACCGAGATCACCTATTACGGCGATGAGAAGCTGGAAGGATATATGGAGTTTGCGCAAAGATACGGCGCAGATGAGGTTATCGTGCTGGTTTCGTCCTTTGACGTAGACGCATCGGGTGGTGATGGTTCGCTCAGTCCCAATGAAACGTATACGGATTGGAAGTGGATTTTAGTCAGAGACTTTGGCGGCAGCTGGCGACATGTGGACCACGGGTATTAAAAGATTCATAAAATCAGCAAAAAGATCAAAACATATAGCAGTATACGTCCCTGGGCGTACATCAAAGGAGGAGAATCTCATGCGTACACTTACCAAGGTGGAGGAGTTTAAGACGGAGGCGGATGGCGCGCTGTTTACCAAACAGCAGGCGATCGCTGTGACGCTGCGCTTGTTGCAGGCGGAGCTGTCCGACCCGTCCAACTCGGAGAAGGACAAGGCGATTTTGGAGGAGGCCATGCGCCGCATCAACTTTACGTATCTGGATGCCACGGCGACGGAGACGGACACCATGCTGGACACCCTTGGCGTGGCGCGGTTTACCCCGGCCAAGATTGTGGAGGCCATTGATTTCGTGGTCTTTGAATCCCGGTAAGCACCAGGGCCGGGCGTCCGCCGACGAAGAGAAGACGGACCGAATGCGGGTATGCTTGCAAGACCCCTTGGCGTCCTGACGGTTTGTTTCGCGGCGGGGCTCCCCATGGGCTGTGCACCAAAGAGGCAGGGTGCGGATCGGCAGGCACGTGGATACAAGTGGGAACGGCGCGGCGGCGCCGTTCTTTTTTTCAGCCGTGAATTTTCTGCGTGGCGGCTTGTATTCGGGCGTTGGGTATGGTACAATGAGCTCATATGATTGCGGGGAGGGAGAAAGCGGATGCCTGATAAGATGCGGCTGGATGTCTATCTGGCAGAGCATGGTATGGCGGAAAGCCGGGAGCGCGCCAAGGCCTATATCATGGCGGGGATTGTCTATGTGGACGGTCAGCGGTGTGACAAGGCGGGCACCCAGGTGGACGGAACAAAGCCCATTGAGGTGCGGGGCAGCACGCTGCGGTATGTCAGCCGGGGCGGTCTCAAGCTGGAGAAGGCGGTGTCGGCCTTTGGCCTCTCCCTCGCGGGCCTGGTTTGCATGGACGTTGGCGCGTCCACGGGCGGCTTTACGGACTGCATGCTGCAAAACGGCGCGGCAAAGGTATATGCCGTGGATGTGGGCTATGGGCAGCTCGCTTGGAAATTGCGGACCGATCCCCGTGTGGTCAATATGGAGCGCACCAACATCCGCCATGTGGAGCAGGTGCCCGATTTGCTGGATTTTGCGTCCATTGACGTCGCGTTCATCTCCCTGCGCCTGGTGCTGCCCGTTGTGTGGCGGCTGCTGCGGGAGGGCGGACGGGCCGTCGCGCTCATTAAGCCGCAGTTTGAAGCGGGCAAGGAGAAGGTGGGGAAAAAGGGCGTCGTCCGGGATGGCGCGGTGCACCAGGAGGTTGTGGAAGGCATCTACGACTTCGCACAGGAGGCGGGGTTTGCCTGTCTCGGCCTGGATTTTTCCCCGGTGAAAGGGCCCGAGGGCAATATTGAATATCTGATATACCTGCAAAAGGGCGGAGAAACCGCCGTGCCGCGGGCGCAGGCACAAGCCGTGGTTGCGGCTTCCCATGCGGCCCTGTGGGAATAAGCGGGTTGCGAAATGGCATACTATATACCAAAGGATGTGACTGCGAGGCGGACCCCAGCGCGGTGGGAGGCGAAGGGGGGCACACGGCTCGCTGGAAAGCCCAGCATGCGGGGATGCCATACATATGCGCTAGCCTGCGCGCGGCAGATGGGATGCGCGCTGAAAGGACAGGGCATTGGGCCCGACGTGGGCGGAAGCATGCCGCGGCGCGGGACGATATAAAGGAGTGACAATCATGAGCAAAGCGGTTTGCACGGGGGAGATGCTGATTGATTTTACCCCGTATGGGGCGTCTGAAGCGGGGATGCCCCTCTATGAGATGAACCCGGGCGGCGCATGCGCCAATGTGGCATGTACGCTGGCGCGGTTCGGGGTGGATACTGCGTTTGTGGGCAAGCTGGGCCGGGATTACTTCGGGGAATACCTGGTGCGGACGCTGCGGGAGCAAGGGGTGAATACCGCGGGCGTCCTGCAGGACGGCAGCGCGGATACCACGCTGGCGTTTGTGCACCTGGCGGCGGACGGCGACCGGTCGTTTCACTTTGTGCGCAGCCCCGGGGCGGATACCTGCCTGCTGCCGGCGGATGTGCCGGCGGACTTGGTTTCTGAATGTGACATCTTCCATTTTGGCTCCATCCCCCTCACAGATAATCCCAGCCGGGACACCATCCTGGCGTGCGCGGAGGAGGCCAAGGCGGCGGGAAAGCTGGTGTCCTTTGACCCCAACCTGCGGGAGCCGCTGTGGGAGAGCCTGGAGCTCGCCAAGGCGACCATGATCAAGGGGATGTCGCTGTGCAACGTGCTGAAGGTGTCCGAGGAGGAGCTCTATTTCCTGACGGGCATTGACGACGTGGTGGGCGGCACCGAATATGTGTATAACAATTACCACATCCCCATGATCCTGGCGACGCTGGGCAAGCGGGGGGTGTATTTCCATACCCCATACGAAAAGGGCCATGCCGCGACCTATGCGGAGGTGGAGACCATCGATACCACCGGTGCGGGTGATATCTTTGTGGGCAGCTTTCTCTATCAGGTGGCGGCGTTTGGGCTGGACAACTTAAAAGGGGACAACATCCGGCTTGCCGTGGACTTTGCCAACGCGGCTGCCAGCCTGTCCACCACCCGCAAGGGCGCCATCCCCAGCATCCCGCAGGAGACGGAGGTGCGGGCGCGCATGTCTTACCGGGGCTAACCATCAAAAGACAAGGATGGAAAATCATGGATGATCAAAAAACAGCCTGTCTGCTGCTGCATGGGTTAGGCGGCGGACGGTTTCAATTTCGGGATACGGAGGCGCAGCTTGCGGGCATGGGGCTGCATGTCCGTTCAATCACCCTGGTGGGGCATGACGGAGACAGCCGCACCATGCGGAAGGCGCGGGCCGGCGAATGGCTGAGGCAGGCGCAGCGGGAGTATCAGGCGCTTGCAGACCGTTACCAGCGGGTCGTTGTCGTTGGATTTTCCATGGGTGCGCTGCTGGGGCTGTGCTTGGCGGCCAAGTTTCACCCGGCCGTGCTCGTCCTGGTGAACACCCCCGTCTATTTCTGGAATGTGCCCCGCATTGCGCGCAACATGTACCGGGACGTGCGGCAGCGGGCCTTTGGGCATCTTGTGCAATATGTCCGCGGCGACCAGATTCCCATCCGGACCTATTGGGAGTTTTACCGGCTGCTGCGGTATACCCGGCGGCATGCGGCGGAGGCCCAGTGTCCCACCTACATCTTGCAGAGCCGGGATGACGACGCCGTACAGCTGCGCAGCGTGAAATTCCTGCTGCGGGCGCTGGGCAGACATGTCCGGCGGGTCAAGCTATACCCGGCGGGCGGCCACAACATCCTGGTGGACGACCCTGCGGGGCGCATTCATACGGACATTGCGACGTTTATCGGGCGTGCGCTGGAAAAACAGGAGGCACGTGCCGTTTGATAGATGCGAAAGACACGGCAAAGGAGGAAAAAAATGGATATCTTTGGGTTTGGCAGCTGGCATACGGACGGCAAAAGTGCCGGCAGCAAGGACTTCTCATCCTACTACGAAAAATTCAAAAAGCCCAAGCATTGGAAACGCTGGGTGACGGTGCTGGTGCTGCTCGTGGCGCTATTGGCGGCGGCATGGGGCGCCTTTCGGTTTTATATGGAATACTGGCAAATCCAGGAAATTGGAGAGCAGTTCACCGCCGTTTTCTGGACAGACCTCGTCGCCAAGGGCGCGACCATGGCGGGCGGGTTTTTGGTGGTTTTTGCGATTTTTCTCATCAACGTGCTGCTGATCAAACGCATCATGCTGGACAAAAACCTGACCCTGCCCTTTCTGCGCAAAAAGTGGCCGTATGTGGTGCTGTGCTTTCTGCTGGCGCTGCTGGCGGGCGGGGTTGTTTCCAGCGACCTGTACAGCAAGCTGCTGTTTGCCTTTAACAGCACGAGCTTCGGCGCCACCGACCCGCTGTTCGGGCAGGACGTCGGATACTATGTGTTCCTGCGGCCGTTTCTGCGTGCTGCGACGGGGACGCTGAAGGGTGTCATGCTGTTTCAGATTGTGCTGGTCGCGGCGGTATACCTCATCTTTTATTTCAAAAACGGGCAGCGAAGCATCCGGTAGATCTTTCAAAAGGAGCGCGGCTCCGCGATCCACATTGTGGTCAACATCCTGATTTACTTCCTGCTGATGATCCTGACCTATCGGTTCGCCCGGGAGGACATCTTATACGGCACGTTTGGACAGGGCGGCGAGCTCTTGGGTGCCGGGTATGTGGATGTTACCATCTGGCTCAATTACTACCGCATCATTCCATACGTCCTGATTGCGGTGATCCTGCTAGTCTGCGTGTTCTTATATAAAAAGAAGCTGGTGCCGCTGGTGGTGAGCATTTTGGTGATTCCGGCAGCCTTTTGCCTGACGGGCATCGCCGCGTTGGCGGTGCAGTCGCTGGTGGTGAGCCCCAATGAGCGCAACGTCCAGACGCCGTATATTTCCCATAATATGGAAGCCACGAGGGCGGCATACAAGCTGGATGACGTTTCGGAACAGGATTTTGCCGTCACAAACGACCTCACGGCGGCGGAGGTGACGGAAAACCGGGATGCCATCGACAACATCCGCATCACCGACTTCAACGCAACGCTGACCGCATACAACCAGCTGCAATATCTGCGCAGGTACTACACCTTTTCGGACCTGGACATTGTGCCCTATGAGCTGGATGGAACGCTCCATGCCCTGTCCGTTTCGGCAAGAGAGATGAACAAGGACAACCTAGAGGAATCCGCCCAGTCGTATACCAACCGCGTCTTCCGCTACACCCATGGGTTTGGCGCGGTGGTGAGCCCCATCAACGAGGTGACGCCCGAAGGGCAGCCCGAGTTTTATGTGAAGGATATCCCGCCCCAGTCGGTGGCCGGGGCGCCCGAGATCAAGCAGCCCCGTATCTACTATGGGGAGCTCACCAATGACTATGTCATCGTGAACCCCAACAACAAAGAGCTGGACTATTCCGAGGGCAACAGCGATATGGAAAACAGCTATGACGGGGAAGGCGGCATAAAGCTCAGTTTCTTCAAGAAACTCCTGTTTGCTCTCCACGAAGGGGACTATCGGATGTTCTTCTCGGGAAACATCGATGGCAACAGCAAGATTCTCTTAAACCGCAACATCATGGAACGGGTCACCCGTGTGGCGCCGTTCTTCACATATGACAGCGACCCCTATCTGGTCATTGACGACAACGGGGACCTCATCTGGGTGATTGACGGGTATACCACCACCAACCAATACCCTTACGCGCAGCCGACGGGCGGGATCAACTACATCCGCAATTCGGTCAAGGCCACAGTGGATGCCTATGACGGCACCGTCCGGTTCTATGTCATCGACGAGAGCGATCCCATTGTGCAGACCTACCGGAAAATCTACCCCACCCTGTTTACCAAAGGGGAGCTCCCGGCGGAGCTGGCATCTCATATCACGCTGCCCCAGCGGATGTTTGCGGTGCAGGCGGAGATCTACCAGCGGTATCACGTCGCAGATGCGGGCATGTTCTATGACAAAAATGACGTCTGGCGCATCGCAACGGAGAAGTATACCAACAACGAAATTCCCGTACAGCCCTATTTCAACATTATGCAGCTGGACGAGGAGACGGGGGATGAGCTGGTGCTCACGCTGCCGTTCGTGCTGGGGGACAAATACAACATGGTGGGCCTTTTGATGGCGCGTACCGCGCCGGGGCACTATGGGGAGCTGGTGCTGTACCGTTTCCCCAAGAGCGAGACGATCTATGGTCCCATGCAGATTGAAAATAAGATTGACAATGACCCCGATATCTCCCGTGAGATGTCGCTGTGGGGACAGGGCGGTTCCACGGTCATCCGTGGGAACCTGCTGGTGGTGCCGTTCCAGGATGCGCTCCTGTATGTGGAGCCCATCTATATCACCTCGCAGAACAACGCATCTCTGCCCGAGCTCAAGCGCGTCGTCGTGGGATATCAGGATGCCATTGCGATGGAGGCGACGCTTCCTGCGGCGCTGGAGAAGGTGTTTGCGGAGACGGGACTTACGGTGTCGCTGACAGATAGGGCGCCGGCGGAAGGAACCGCGCCGCCCCAAGAGCCCCAGGGAGGCACAACGGTGCCGCAGGGCAGCCTGGATGCGCTTACGCAGTCCGTCCAGGCGGCGCTGGATGCATATGACAAATTTAAGGCCGCGTCGGGCAGCAACGATTGGGAAGCGATGGGCAGCGCGCTGTCCGAGCTGGAACAGTCCATGTCCCGCCTGGAACAGGAAGGGCAGCCGGCGCAATAGGGAATCGGAGACGGGCATGGCCCGTTAAGACAGCAAAGGAGGAACTCCCATGGAAGTACAAGAAGCGATCATGACCCGCCGCAGCATTCGGAAATTTCAGCAAGACCCCATCCCTGCCGAGATGCTGACGGGGCTGGTGGATGCGGCGCGCATGGCGGCCTTTGGCGCCAACCGCCAGCCGCTCAAGTTTTGCATCATAGACGACCCGGCGCATGTCGCCGCTATCCTGCCCGCCACCAAGTGGGGCGGATATCTTGCGGATGGGATGCCCAAGGAGGGGGAGCGCCCCGTGGCGTATGTCGCCGTGCTGGCGGATGGAGACATCAAGCCGCCCGCACAGTGTGAGGTGGATGCGGGTGCGGCAATCACCAACATGCTGCTGGCGGCGCATGCGGCAGGGATCGGCGCATGCTGGCTGGGTGCAATTGACCGCTCCGCCATCATGACGCAGCTGGGGCTTCAGGCGCCGCTGCACCTGTTGTACCTGGTTGCGCTGGGATACCCCGCGCAACAGAGCGTCGCGGAGGAGGATGGCTCCACCGTCCGGTACTATCTGGATGATGCGGGTGTGCTGCACGTGCCCAAGCGGCCGCTTTCGGAGGTCCTGGTCTCGGTAAAGGGGGAAGGACCATGCAAGAGGTAACGCTTTCGCCCGTGACGAGCCCCGCACAGGTGGATGCGCTGGCGGCCCTCGCGGAAGACATCTGGCGGGAGCATTTTCCGCCCATCATTGGGGATGCACAGGTGACGTATATGCTGGACCGGTTCCAGTCGGCCCCCGCCATATCGCGGCAGCTGTCCCACGAAGGGTATCGTTACTATTTTTTGGAAGCGGATGGGCAGGTTGTTGGATATACTGGCGTCCGGCCCGATGGGGACAGCCTGTTTTTGTCCAAGCTGTACATCCAGAAGCCGGCGCGCGGCAACGGGTATGCCTCCGCAGCGGTGCGCACCATGGTGGATTGGTGCCGCGAGAAAGGGTGGCGGAAGATTTGGCTCACGGTGAACCGCCACAATGACACCACCATTGCCATCTATCGCAAGCTGGGGTTTGTGACGGTGCGTGAAGAGGCCGCGGATATCGGCAACGGCTTTGTGATGGACGATTACATCATGGAAAAGCCCATCGATATGGCAAAAAATTAATACAAAAAAGCCGCTGGGAGTCATTCCCGGCGGCTCTCTTTTTATGCGAGCTTTTGATGGGACACGTTATGCCATCTGCCATGGCCCCTCGCGCCATTGCATGCCCCGCCCTCGCGGTGCCGGAGGCCCTTGGTTTTGAAAAAATTTCAAAAATCATAGATACCCTGGTCAAATAGCAGGTGGGTGCTGTCACGTTTGCGATGGAGCAGCGGCCGCTTGTGCGGGCGTCAGACGGGTTTGCGCGCGGCAACCAGCAGCATCATAGGCCGCCGCAGCTCGTCCCGCATGCCTGGCAAGTGCAGCATGTCCGCGGGCGGCTGGGGTTCCACCACCTGCTGAAGCGCAAAGCCACCCGCGAGCAGTGTCTGGAGATAGGTGGTGAGGGTGCGGTGATATTTTGTGACATGTTCTCCTAGAAAGACGGCGTCCCGCACGCCCTCATAGAAATATCGGTCGACTGGAAAATGCTGGATTTCTCCATCCGGCCCATATTGCCAGTCCTGGGAGCCGTATGCGGTAAAGACGGGGTGCTCCACCGAAAACACGAATGCGCCGCCGGGGGCGAGCCAGCGGTGAATGTTGGCGGCCAGTGCGGGAAAGTCCGCACAGTAATGAAATGCCAGTGAGCTCAGCACGACATCAAAGGATGCATCGGGCAGGGCGAGGTCCTCCATGGCACATCGCTGGTAGGTGATTTTGGCATCCGCGTTGATGCGGCAGGCAGTCTCCAGCATCTTCTGGGAGATGTCAACTCCCAGCACCCGCGCTGCGCCGTGATCGGCCGCATATTTGCAGTGCCACCCATAGCCACAGCCCAGATCAAGGACGCGTTTGCCCAAAAAATCAGGCAACATCTGACGGAGGGCGGGCCACTCACCCGCGCCGCGCAGCCCCTCCTTGGAACGGTTCATTTCGCTGTATTTTTGAAAAAAGCGATCATTGTCATAGATATTTTCCCGCATGCAATTGCCTCCTTCGGATTTTCCGGTACCGGGGGCCTGGACGAAAGATCTGCCCAGGCAGCGGCGCATATGCCGCCGCAAATCTTATCCAAACGATTCGGGCACAAAAAAAGGGCCGCTTTCAAAACGGCCCTTTCCAATGACGTCAATTTAGTTCATGATGACCAGCTCAGTGTCCTTATCGAACAGCTGGATCTTGTTCGCATCGAATGCGATCTTGATGGTATCGCCAGCCTTCGCGGTCGTCCTAGAATTGACACGTGCGGTGAACTGCGTCCCGTCGATATTCAGGTACAGATAGGTCTCGTAGCCCATCAGCTCGGTAACCTCGACCTTCGCTTCTACCACACATTCGGGCATGGAGGACAGATAAGCCTCTTCGTCGTGCATGTTCTCCGGACGGATGCCCATCATGACTTGCTTGCCGATGTATTCCGCACCCAGCTTCTGCGCCTTGCCCTCAGGCAGCTTGATGCTGTCGGAGCCGAAGGTCAGGTAAATGCCGTCGTCCTTCTTCTCCACGGTAACCTCTTTGAAGTTCATGGGCGGGCTCCCGATAAAGCCGGCAACAAACATGTTACATGGCTTTTCGTACAGCGTCTGCGGAGAATCGATTTGCTGGATGAAACCATCCTTCATAACAACGATACGGGTACCCATGGTCATAGCCTCGGTCTGGTCATGGGTTACGTAGATGAACGTGGTCTGCAGCCGGTCATGCAGCTTGCTGATCTCGGTACGCATCTGACCACGGAGCTTTGCATCCAGGTTGGACAGCGGTTCGTCCATCAGGAACACCTTGGGCTCACGCACGATGGCACGGCCAAGCGCAACACGCTGTCTCTGACCACCCGACAGCGCCTTGGGCTTTCTGTCGAGCAGATGCTCAATGTCCAAAATCTTGGCGGCTTCCTGCACGCGCTTTTTGATCTGGTCTTTGGGCATCTTGCGGAGTTTCAGACCAAACGCCATGTTGTCAAACACCGTCATGTGCGGATACAGCGCATAGTTCTGGAACACCATTGCGATGTCTCTGTCCTTCGGCGCAACGTCGTTGACCAGCTTGTCGCCTATGTACAGTTCGCCTTCCGAAATTTCTTCCAGGCCCGCGATCATACGCAGGGTGGTGGACTTACCACAGCCCGAAGGACCAACCAGGACAATAAACTCTTTGTCTTCAATGTCCAAGTTGAAGTCACTGACGGCAGTGACGCCACCGGCGTATCTTTTGTAGATACCCTTTAGGTTCAAACTTGCCACAAATAAAACCTCCTCTATTTTTCAACAGATCTCATGCTCGCGCGTGCGCAGCAAGCACGATACAACTGACACACACTTTTTCCACCGTACATATATGATACCACAGTCGAGCGAAAATTGTAAGTCACCAATTATACAAAAATTTAATTTAATATTTGTTAAACTTGCACAACGCCGTCCCAACACAGTCATGTGATACCGGCTTGCCAGGTTTTATACCTCTTTCATGCTGAGAGAGATGCGCTTTTTGGCCAGATCCAGGCCGATCACCTTCACCTGCACCACATCTCCCACCGACAGGACTTCCCGCGGATGGCGGATAAATCGGTTGCTGATCTGGGATACATGCACCAGCCCGTCCTGGTGGACACCGATGTCCACAAAGGCGCCAAAGTCAATGACGTTGCGCACCGTCCCCGTCAGAACCATGCCTTCGGTGAGGTTTTCTATGCTAAGCAGCTCACTCCGCAGCACCGGCTTGGGCAGCTCGTCCCGCG
Source organism: uncultured Clostridia bacterium (assembly GCA_944393605.1). GTDB lineage: Bacteria > Bacillota > Clostridia > UBA1381 > UBA9506 > CALYAO01. The sequence continues at coordinate 36,719 of CALYAO010000063.1, read as the reverse complement.
GGTCCAGCCCCGGCCGGCAGATAGCGTCCGCGATGTCCCGCAGGGTGGGCAGGCCGACCGACAGCTTGTCCGCGAGCGCGGGCAGGTCCGCATCCGAAAGGGCCGCAAGCAGCGCTGGCGTCCGCTCCCGCACATCCGTCATGCCAAACCCCAGCTCCGAAAGCAGCAATTTGGCAATCGCATAGGATTCGGGGTGCACGGGCGTGTTGTCCAGCGGGTTGTCCCCATCGGGGATGCGCAGAAAACCCGCGCACTGCTCAAAGGCCTTGGGCCCCAGCTTGGGAACCTTCATCAGTTGATTTCGCCGTACAAACGCGCCGTTTTCCTCCCGGTATGCGACGATGTGTTGCGCGAGGCGTTCGCCGATGCCTGCCACGTAGGACAGCAGCGGGGCGGATGCGGTATTTAAAGCCACACCGACGCTGTTGACGCAGTCTTCCACCACGCCCCCCAGTGCCTCCCCCAGCCGCTTTTGGTTCATGTCGTGCTGATACTGCCCGACGCCGATGGATTTGGGGTCGATCTTGACCAGCTCAGCAAGGGGGTCCTGGAGCCTGCGTGCGATGGAGACCGCGCTGCGGAGCGCCACATCAAACTGCGGGAACTCCGCTGCCCCCAGCGGGGACGCGGAATAGACCGATGCGCCCGACTCATTGACGATGCTATACTGGATGCCGCTTCCCATCTCCCCAATCAGCTCGGACACGAAGATCTCCGACTCCTTGGTCGCGGTGCCGTTGCCGATGGCGATGAGGGTGACATGGTGCTTTTCGATGAGCGCACGCATCTGCGCCTTGGCCTTTCCCCTATCGTGGTGCGGCAGTGTGCAGTACACCACAGCGGTGTCCAAGACTTTCCCCGTCTCGTCCACCACGGCCGTCTTGCACCCCGTCCGGTATCCGGGATCAAATCCCAGCACCACCCTGCCGCGGATGGGCGGCTGGAGGAGCAGATGGTGCAGGTTTTCTTTGAATAATAGGATGGCAGCCTCCCCGGCGCGGTCGGTGAGCTCGCTGCGGAGTTCCGTTTCGAGAGAGGGGGCCATCAGCCGCGCATACGCATCCGCCGCGGCCTCTTCCACATAGCCTGCGGCCGCGGAGCGGGGCGTCTTTACGACCTGTCGGCACAACCATTCGGTCATGCGCGTCCCATCTGCCAGAATGGAGACCTTAAGCAAGCCCTCTTTTTCTCCGCGGTTGATGGCCAGCACCCGGTGGTTGGCAATTTTTTGCAGCGGCTCCTCAAAATCGTAATAGAGGCTATACACGCTGTCGGGCGCGTCTTTGGCCGCCTTGACACGCAATGTGCCGCTCTGGAAGGTCATGCGCCGGAGAACTTTGCGGAATTCGGCGTTGTCTGAGATGGCCTCCGCCAGGATGTCCTGTGCGCCGGCGAGGGCCTCTTCTGCCGTGGGGACACCCTGTGTGTCCGACACGAAGGCCTGTGCCTCCTGCATGGGGTCACAGGTGCGCGCCTGGGCCATCAGCAGCTCGGCGAGGGGGCCGAGCCCTTTTTCTTTTGCGATGGTGGCACGGGTGCGGCGCTTGGGACGGAAGGGCCGGTAGATATCCTCCAGCTCCTGGAGCGTCACCGCGGCGGCAATCTGGGCTGCAACCGCATCCGTCAGGGCGCCTTGTTCCCCGATGAGCCGGCAGAGCTCTTCCCGACGCGCGGCCAGCGCCCGCAGATAAGTCAGACGCTCCGAAAGTGCACGGAGCGTCTGGTCATCCATGCCGCCTGTTTTTTCCTTCCGGTACCTGGCAATGAAGGGCACGGTATTGCCCGCGTCCAGGAGTGCGACGGCGTTCTGGAGGAAGGTGGGATCTAGCCCGAATTCCTGTTGCAGTTGCGTAAACATTTGGTGGCCTCCTTCTGGGGATACAGATGCAATGCGTAAAAAAATCCGCCTTACGGCGGAAATTTTTGAAGTTGCAATCCTTAAATTTTGATGATGGCGCGAATGGGTTTTCCGATGACGGCAACATTGTAGCTAATATCATAAAACGACGGCTGCAAGGTCTTATTGGAAGACGCGGGCAACAGCGTGATATTTTTTCCATCCCGGTAAAAATGCCGGATAATGGTTTGTCCGCCGACCAAGACCAAGGCAATGTCGCCATTGTCTACATAGTTTTGTTTGCGCACAACGACATAATCGCCGTCCTCAATGCGATCAAGGTTCATAGCATCACCCTGCACCCGGTACCCAAAATATTCTCCGTTACCTAGGAAATCCTTTGGAAAATCGATGTAATCAATGATATTTTCGCTCTCAGACAGAGACGCTTCGGAGCGAATCAGGCCATACACGGGAACCTGCACCATTATGGTGTTCTTGTGCACCATCAGGCTGGAGGCATGGGGGTCATCTTCCTTCGTTGAAATCCGGCCTAAAAGGTAGTCAATGGATACGTTGAAGATGCTCGCCATTTTGATGATGGTATCCTTGTCAGGGGAGGAATATCCAGTTTCATAATTGGAAACGGTGGTCTTTCCCACATCCAGCATACTGGCAAGCTCATCCTGGGTGATCTTCTGTTTTTTACGCAGACTTTTTAGGATGTTACAGAAGTTATCCATTTTTTCTCACTTCCTTTGGCATCAATAAAATGCTATTTTTGAAACTTTTCTTTTTCTTATTATAGCAAACATTTTGTTACATTTCAAGATTTTTTGAATAAGAAATTGATTTATTTCTCGAATCAGGCATAAGAAACCAGCATACGGCAATCATACTGGCATATGCGCGAATTTTCGGAAGAATTTTGCCGCTTTTTGGCCCGATGTCCATAAAAAGACAGAAACGCACATAAAAAACACAGGTCACCTGACCCGTGCTTTTTATGTGCGTCCACGATTCCCTGCGGGAGGACTTGTCATCTACCCGCCATCTCTTCCGCTTCCAGGGCCCGGATCAGCTCGCGTACCTTGGCTTGATTCGGGGCACTCAGGTGTGAAATATCGATGTAATCGCCTGCAGTTTTTGCCGACGAGGGAAACGTTTCTGCCGCGCCGGAAACACGAGTTGCTTCAGGATTTAGCAGGTCGTCAACTGTGCAGTCAAACAGGTGTGCAAATTCGAGAACGATCCTGTGGTTTGGTTCTCGTTTGCCACTTTCGTAGTTTGCGACACATGCGCGAGACAATCCAACCTTTTCTCCGACATCCTGCTGAGTCCAATGTGCTTTCAGACGCAGCTCCTTTAACTTTTTTGCAAAATATGATGCCATTACCATCACCTCCATGTTGTCAGTTGTTTTGTCATCCAAATTCACGGAATTCGAGTTCATAAAAAACCAAAAGTTTTGTATTTGTTCCACATTCGATTCGTGATGAAACAAACTTTTTGTGATTTATCAACATAATACCACAAATTCCGAAGTTTGTATAGGCTTTTTGCAAAAAAATATGGGTGACAAAAGAAATTAAGTTGTACAACAAAGTATTTTCTCATATGCTCCCATTTACATGCTCCTATTATATCTTTCTTTGAGAAGAAATTCTATACAATTTTTAAAAAATATGATATAATGTCCAAAAAAGCATAGAATAGAACAGAAATATTTGAAAAAATGGAAAGGACTGGATGGAAAATGGCTGTGAAAATGCAAAATGAGAACGGCGCGGTTGTGGTATCCACTTCGGTCATTGCCCAAATTGCCGGCGCGGTTGCCACAAGGTGTTACGGTGTTGTGGGCATGAGCTATAAAAATACCGCGGATGGCCTCGTGAGTTTGCTGCGGTGGGACAACCTGACCAAGGGGATTCGAATTTTTACAGAAGCAGAAAAGATTTGCATCGACCTGCACATCATTGTGGAATATGGTATCAACATCGGCGTGATCTGTAACAGCATCATGAACAATGTGCGCTATAGCGTAGAAAGCATGACGGGCTTTAAGGTCGGCAAGGTCTGCGTCAATGTGGAAGGCATCCGGGTGGATTAAAAGCCGGCCTGGATGGATTTCGGATATTGTTAGGGGGGTGCCGAATTTGGCCTTTACACTCGATGCGGCTGGCTTACGACAGATGTATATCTCTGCCAACAACCGGCTGTGCAACCAAAAGGAAATCTTAAATGAGCTCAATGTATTCCCTGTGCCCGATGGGGATACGGGCTCGAATATGTCCATGACTGTGCTTGCGGCGACGCGGGAGCTGATGGAAGGGCGCTTTGCTACCTGCGAGGCGGTCGCGTTGGCGGTCGCGCGGTCATCGCTGCGGGGCGCGCGGGGCAATTCGGGCGTGATCCTGTCCCAGTTTTTCCGCGGTATCGCCAAGCGGCTTGCCGGCTGTGAGCTGGTGGATGCGACGGACATAGCGGAGGCCTTCACCGAAGGGGTAGAGAATGCATACCGTGCCGTCATGAAACCAACCGAGGGGACCATGCTGACCGTCGCGCGGGATGGTGCGAAGGCGGGCATGCAGGCGCTGGAGGAGACGGGCGACCTCACCGAGCTGCTGCGTGCGGTGACGACCGCCGCACAGCACAGTCTGGACCGGACGCCCGACATCCTGCCCCAGCTGAAGGCCGCCGGCGTGGTGGATTCGGGGGGCCAGGGCGTCGTATACCTGCTAGAGGGCGCGCTGTCCTTTGCGGAGACGGGCGAAGTTGTGCCGCTCCGGGAGGGGGACCTCAAGGCAAGCATCCCCGCAGGTGCGCAGGCGGCGGAAGCGGATATTCCGTTTCAGTATTGTACCGAGTTTATCATTCAGAAGGACAACCCTGCCGCCAGCAGCAAGCTGTTCACCCAGAACATCCAGAAAAAGGGAGACAGCATGGTCGTGGTGGACGACGGGGAGATCATCAAGGTGCATATTCACACCAACAACCCCGGCGCGGTGATCGAGCGCGCGCTGAAGCTGGGTCAGCTCATCAACATCAAGGTGGACAACATGAAGTATCAGCACACCGAGCTGTCCGCCAAGGCACCCAAGGATGCGCCGGCCAGTGAATCGGCGGCAAGTGAGAAGCCATTTGGCTTTGTGGCGGTCGCCGCAGGGGACGGTTTGCGCCAGATCTTTTCGGACATGGGTGTGGACGAGGTGGTGGAAGGCGGCCAAACCATGAACCCCAGCACGGAGGATATCCTAGAGGCGGTGGAGCGCGTTCCGTCCGAGACTGTGTTTGTCCTGCCCAACAACAAGAACATCGTAATGGCGGCCAAGCAGTGCGTGGATTTGTCCAAGAAGGCGGTGCATGTGATTGCAACGCGGTCGGTCCCCGCCGGCATCTCGGCGGTGCTGGCGTTTGACCCCCAAAAGGGCGCGGCAGAGAACGAGGCCGCCATGGAGAAGGCCGTTGGCCGGCTGCACGCGGGTTCGGTCACCTATGCGGTGCGGGATACCACGGTGGACGGTAAGCAGATCAAAAAAGGAGACATCTTGGGCATGGCGGAGGGCAAGATCGTCCAGGTGGGAAGCGAACCCGGCACAGTGCTGACCGATGTGGTGTCCGCCATGGCAAAGGATGACAGCGAGATCATCTCGGTGTTTTACGGCGAGGACGTGCCCGCCGAGGAGGCGGCGTTGGCCGAGGAGAGCATCGAGGAGAAGTTCCCCGACTGCGACGTGCTGCTGCACCGTGGCGGGCAGCCGCTGTACCATTATATCGTTTCGGTGGAGTGACGGAAGGAATACGTATGGAGCTTTCGAGTGACATCCGGTATCTAAAGGGCGTGGGGGAAAAGCGGGCCGCGGCCTATCACAAGCTCGGCATCTTTACGGTGGAGGACCTGCTGTATCACTTCCCCCGTGCCTATGAGGACCGGAGTAAGATCAAACAAATATTTGAGACTTTGGACGGAGAAACGGTGTGCATCAAAGCCACTGTTTCTTCTGCTATTACGGAGAAATTCATCCGCAAAGGGATGACCCTCTACACCATGACGGTCTCGGACGGGTCGGGGTCAGTGGAGCTGGTGTGGTTCAATATGCGGTTTGTAAAGACCGCGTTCCGGCGGGGCGAAACGTACTATTTTTATGGCAAGATGGACCATCTGCGGGGCCGGCGGCGCATGAGCTCCCCCGTGTATGAGCGGGCGGAAGGGGCGCAGCTCATGGGGCGCATCGTGCCCGTGTATCCCCTGTCCGCGGGGCTCACGCAGAAGCTGGTACAGACTGCCATCGCTGCCGCCATAGCGCAGGTGGCAGATGGGCTTTTAGACCCCATGCCGGCGGCGCTGCGGGAGGCATACCGGCTGCCCGCGCTGGGACAGGCCCTCCGCGCCATCCACTTTCCCGATTCCCCTGCGGCATACCAAGCCGCGCGGCGGCGGTTCGTGTTTGAGGAGCTGCTGGTGCTCCAAACGGGGCTGGCGCAGATCCGCGCTCGCCGGGAGGCGCTGCCCGGCATCCCGTTTGCCGACCTGGCGGAGGACCTGGCACTTCCCTTTCCCATGACGGGGGCGCAGGCGCGTGCGCTGTCTGACATCAAGCGGGATTTGGCCAGGTCCGTCCCCATGAACCGGCTGGTGCAGGGGGATGTGGGGTGCGGCAAGACGGCGGTGGCGGCCTGTGCGCTGTTTCTGGCGGCACGCAACGGGGTGCAGGGCGCCATGATGGCCCCCACTGAGATCTTGGCGGAGCAGCACTTTGAGAGCCTCGCCCAATTGCTCGCCCCCTATGGCATCCGCGTGGTGCTGCTGTCGGGGTCGCTGCCCGCACGGCAGAAACGGGATGCCTTGGAGCACATCGCACTGGGCACGGCGCAGGTGGTGGTGGGCACCCATGCGCTGCTGTCGGAGGGCGTGTCCTTTCGTCGCCTGGGGCTGGTGGTCACGGATGAACAGCACCGGTTCGGGGTGGCGCAGCGCCGCGTGCTGGCGCAGAAGGGGGAAAATCCCCATGTGCTGGTCATGACCGCGACCCCTATCCCCCGGACACTGTCCCTGATGGTGTATGGCGACCTGGACGTTTCGGTGATTGACGAGCTGCCCCCCGGGCGGCAGACGGTAGATACGTTTTGTGTCACAGAGGAGATGCGGCCTCGGATTGAGCGGTTCATCGCAAAGCACGTGGACGCAGGGCGGCAGGTGTATGTCGTGTGCCCGCTGGTGGAAGAGGGAGAGAGTGGGAACGTGCGGTCGGCAGAGGCCCATGCGGCGGAGCTGCGCAAGGTGTTCCCCCGCTACCGGATCGGGCTTCTGCACGGCAGGATGCGCCCCGCCGAAAAGGATGCGGTCATGGGCGCCTTTGCCGCCGGCGAGATGGATATCCTGGTGGCCACCAGCGTGATTGAGGTGGGGGTGAACGTCCCGAATGCGGTGCTCATGGTGGTGGAGAACGCGGAACGGTTCGGGCTGTCCCAGCTGCACCAGCTCCGGGGGCGCGTGGGCCGCGGGAGCGAAAAGTCCTACTGCATCCTGTTCAATCAGAGCGCGCTGGCCGAGAGCCGTGCGCGCATGGAGGTGCTTTGCCGGACCAATGATGGGTTTCAGATTGCGGAAAAGGACCTGGAGCTGCGTGGACCGGGGGAATTCTTCGGTGCCCGCCAGCACGGGCTTCCGCCCCTTCGGATTGCCAATATTTTTACGGATGCGGCGATCATCGGGGAAGCCAAGCGGTGTGCCGAGCAGATTTTGGCGGAAGACCCCGGCCTCTCCAGCGAGGCATACCGCTTTTTGGCCCAAAAAATCCGTGGGTTGTTTGACAGGAATATTACATTTAATTAAAAATTCCGTGATTGCATTGACATTTCTATAATATGGTGTACAATAGAACATGGTACAAGGTTTTATGATAGCAGAATTCTATGCAGATGGGACAGGATGGATATGCGGGTGATCGCAGGGTCGGCAAGGGGCGCAAAACTGAAGGCGGCAGAAGGGCTTTCGGTGCGTCCGACGCTGGACCGGGTCAAAGAATCCATCTTCAGTATGCTCACAGGGCGCATCGTAGATAGCGAGGTTCTGGATCTGTTTGCAGGCAGCGGCGCGCTGGGGATCGAGGCCTTAAGCCGCGGCGCAGCAAACTGCACCTTTGTGGACCATGCGGAGGCGTCGCTTGCGGTGGTGCGGCACAATCTCGCGCACACCCGGCTGAATGAGCGCGCCCAAGTGGTGCGGAGCGATTTTGCGGCATTCCTTGCGGCGTGCGACGCGCAGTTTGATCTCATTCTGCTGGATCCGCCTTATGGAGGAGACCTGCTCGCGCAGGCGCTCACTGCCATTGCGGCGCATGGCGTGCTGCGGGAGGGCGGCTGTATCCTGTGTGAACTGGACGGGCCCGACCCGGTTGATCCCTGTGGCTTTTCGGTGTACCGGGACAAGCGGTATGGCCGGGTGCGTGTGCTGTTGCTTGTGTGACAGAGCGAAATGGTGTTTTTTGGAAATGCGGCGTGTGAGTTGGGTGGCTCTGTTTGCATAGGATCAGGAAAGTTTTTACATAGCCAGGTGATGATATGAACATTGCGGTATACCCGGGCAGTTTTGACCCGGTGACCAACGGGCATCTTGATATTATCCGGCGTGCCGCAAAGCTGTATGACCGGGTGATCGTGGCGGTTTTGAACAACTCCGCGAAAACGCCGCTGTTTTCTGCGGCGGAGCGGGTGGAACTCATCCGCCGGGTCACGAGCGATCTGCCGGGCGTGACGGCAGAGGCCTTTGACGGGCTGTTGGTCTCGTTTGCCAAAAGCAAGGGTGCGCATGTGATTATTAAGGGGCTGCGTGCTGTTTCGGACTTCGAGTATGAGTTCCAGATGGCGCTCCTCAATAATAAATTGTGTGGCGACATTGAAACGCTGTTTATGGTCACAAGCAGTCATTATTCCTATATCAGTTCCAGCATCATCAAGGAAGTGGCAAGTTTGGGCGGCAGCCTGGACGATCTGATCCCCCCCGGGATTGTGGGAGATCTTTTAGAAAAATTAGGAAAGGGGAGGACCTAACATGGAGATTCTGGATTTGCTTGACGCGTTGGAAGATAAAGTGGAACGCTGTATGGCTGTGCCGTTTACGCATAAGGGCCTGGTCAACAAAGAAGAGCTTTTGGATCTGCTGCAGGAAATTCGGATGAAGTTTCCCGATGAGATGAAACAGGCCAAGTGGGTCAAAGAGGAGCGCCAGCGCATCATTGCGGATGCACAGCGGGAGGCGCAGGCCATCGTAAAGGGCGCGGAGGACAAGATTGTCACGCTCATTGACGAGCATGAGATCACCAAGCAGGCCTATGAGCAGGCGAATCAGATCATCCAAAAGGCGCAGGCGCATGCGCACGAGCTGCGGATGGGCGGCAATCAGTATGCGGATGAGGTCCTAAAGGGTCTGGAAGACACCTTGATCAGTACGGTGGAGATGCTGCGGGAGAATCGCAAAGAGCTCAAAAAATAAACAATCGGTTTTTATGAACAGAAAAACAGCCATGGGGCCCCATGGCTGTTTTTTTATATCAGGCAAGGCTTCCTGCGGAACACCCGGCACAAGTAGGCGCTCTTGGGTTCCTTTCAGTAACGATGCCGCGGTCTCGCCGCCTTCTTGGCATGGCGCTGCGCTGGGCACGGCCGACTGCAGCTTTGCGGTCATCAGCTCCGGGAACCAACCCCGCTGTCTTCAAGGGTATTGCATGATTTTTCTCAAGGCCTCGCGTCATTCAATCAGATATTTTGTGATATAGCACCCATAACGGTGGTATGTATGATGATCCCGTTGCTCAAATGGCCGAGATGGAAAAGGAGGAACCGGCAGCCGAGCGTGAGCAGCGGCGCAGGAGAAAACGGCTGTAAAAAAACGGGCTTTTTGGGCCCGTTTTTTATTGCAGTGCAATGGCCGCACAAAGTCGGCCCGCTTTGGCACCCTCTGCCCGGTAAGAGAAAAATTCCTCCACATGACATACCGTACAAAGGCCGCTGATGGAGATGTGCGCGCGATCGATTCCAGCACGGCACAGCTCTGTCACATTGATCGCATGGGTGTCGATATAAAACTTTGCTCCTTTTGTCACAATATGTGACAAACAGGCATCCCCAAAGGTAGCCACAAACAGGTCCCGCACGTCGGCATCCACCTCAAAATGGCAGGGCCCAATGGCAGGGCCGATGGCAACCAGGATATCCGCAGGGTCACAGCCATACTGCGCCTGCATGGCGGCGACCGCCTTGGCGCCGATCCGCTGGACCGTCCCCCGCCAGCCCGAATGCACCGATGCGACGACCCGCCGCACGGGATCGAGCAGAAGCAGCGGCGTACAGTCTGCATAAAACGTCGCGAGCGCGAGCCCCGGAACGTCCGTCATGAGGCCATCCACGCCCGAAAGCCCCGGCGCATACAGCCCCCGGCCCGCATCTGCTTCCCCCACGGCCGCGATGTGGTCGCCGTGCACCTGCTGGGACAGCACCATCCGGTGGCTGCAAAGCCCGGTCGCATGGCAAAACCGCCGGTAGTTTTCCAATACCTGCGCCTGGTCATCCGGCGTATTGCGGCCAAGATTTAGCTGGCCGCCCTGGCTCGCGCCGCCCAGCCGCGTGGAAAACGCATGCCGGACCAGGCCGGTTTGGGTAAAGGCCGTCGCCTGGTAATAGGCAAGGCCCTCTTTGGTTTCAATCCGCTCAAACGGCGCTCTCATAGTGGAACCCAAGCTCCAGCGCCTGGATGTTCTTGTCGAGCAGCGCCGCCTTGCTGGCAGGAACGCTCTTCTTTAAGCCCTCTTTTAGGGCATCCATGTCAAACAGACCGGTCTCCTTCATGATGCGGCCCATGATGACCATGTTGGCCAGCTTGTCAAGCGACGCATCCAGCGCCATCTGGGTGGCGGGGATCTCAATGACGTGCACGTCGGTGCGTTCGGCCTTCCGGTCAATCAGGGAACTGTCCACGACGATGTATCCGCCTGCTGCCACCGCATTCTCAAATTTATCCAGGGAGGGCCGGTTCATGGCGATGAGCACGTCGGGCTTCGCGATAACGGGCGCGCCGATGGGCTTTTCGGAGATGACGACGCTGCAGTTACAGGTACCGCCGCGCATCTCGGGGCCATAGGACGGCAGCCACGAAACGTTTTTGTCCGTTGTCAGGCCTGCATATGCCAAAACCTTGCCGGCAAACAGGATGCCCTGTCCGCCGAATCCCGCCAAAATGATTTTACAATTCTCCATGCTAAAAACTCCCATCCTGCTTGAATTCAATCTACTTCTTATTATTGTATCAAATTTGCCCGTACATTGCAAGACCCACAGGGAAATAATTTCTGTGGCAAGACGAGGCGGGCGCGAATATGATACTATGAAGCCATATGAGATAAAGAGGTGAACAGAACATGGGCGATATTTACTTGGTCTTTTCCTCCTCCACCATGGCCAACCGCATCAAAAAACTGGCAGTTCGGGAGGGCATCCGGGGCCTGCGGGTCGTACAGACGCCAAAGGCCATCAGCCAGGGGTGCAGCTATGCGCTCCGCTGCCCCGCGGGCACGGTGGCGGACGTGGAACGCATCGTGGGGGAATACGGCACTGAGGTCACACGGCGGTATACCACGTCGGTCGCAGAGGACGGCGGGACGCAGTATACCATGCTGTAAGCGGACGGGCATCGGGGGACAAGCATCTGTGGGAGCGGGCATCTGCGATGGATGATGTAAAAAAGAAGAGCGCCGCTAATGGCGCTCTTCTTTTTGACCAAAACTCCTTATTTTACCAAAATCCGGTGATACACCTTTTTTCCTTTTTTTACCACAACACCGTCTCCCGTGAGCTGGTCTCCCGTGAGCACCAGATTGGGGTCGGCCACCTTTTCGTCGTTCACACTGATGCCGCCCTGGGCGATGAGCCGCCGTCCTTCCCCTTTGGAAGGGATGAGCCCCGCCTTTACCATGGCATCCAAAAGGCCGATGCCGTCTGCCGCCTCTGCCGCAGTCAGCACGGTCTGGGGCATATCTCCGCCCGCGGCGCCCGCAAACAGCGCACGGGCCGTCTCCTGCGCCTTCTTTGCCTCCGCCTCGCCATGCACCATACTGGTGACCTCATAGGCGAGCAGCTCCTTGGCGCGGTTTAATTCCTGGCCTTCCAGCTTTTCCAGCTCCCGGATCTGGTCCATGGGCACAAAGGTGACCAGCTTGAGGCACCGGATGACGTCATTGTCCGCGACGTTGCGCCAATACTGGTAAAAGTCATAGGGCGCGACCTTGTTGGGATCCAAAAACAGCGCGCCGTTTTCGGTTTTGCCCATCTTCTTGCCGTCGCTGGTGGTGAGCAGGGTGAAGGTCATGCCATAAGCCTGTTTGCCCGTCTTGCGGCGCACCAGCTCGATGCCGCCGATGATGTTGGACCACTGGTCGTCTCCGCCCAGCTCCAGTTTGCAGTTATACTGCTGGTTTAAGAGATAAAAATCATAGCTCTGGAGCAGCATGTAGTTAAACTCCAGGAAGGACAACCCCCGCTCCAGGCGGGATTTGAAGCACTCGGCCGTCAGCATGCGGTTGACCGAGAAATGGACGCCGATGTCCCGCAGAAATTCCATGTAGTTGAGGCCGCTGATCCAGTCCGCGTTGTTGAGCATGAGGGCCTTGTCCTCCCCAAATTCGATGAGCTTGCCCAGCTGCTTCTGGAACTGCGCGGCATTGTGGTCAATCTCCTCCCGGGTCATCATGCGCCGCATGTCGGTTTTCCCCGTGGGATCCCCGATCATAGCGGTCCCGCCGCCGATGATGGCGATGGGCCGGTGCCCCGCGCGCTGCATGTGCGCCATGACCACCATCTGCAGGAAGTGCCCCACATGCAGGCTGTCCGCCGTGGGGTCAAAGCCGATATAGAAGGTGACTTTCTCGCGGCCCAGAAGTTCCCGGATCTCCTCCTCGTGGGTGGTTTGCGCGATGAGGCCGCGTTCCTTCAATACGTCAAATACATTTTGCATCCATCTCTCTCCTTATTTTTTCTGCGTTTTGTAAAAAAAGCATGCACCGGGCCGCTTTTGCGCCGAGACAAGGCCTTTTCTGTGGGGATTCGGCTGCTGAAAGGGTCCGTGCCCTTGAAAACCCGTTTCCTCTGTATCAAACCAGTCTGTGGCTGATTATTAGAAAGAATAGTCATCCGTTGGGAACTGCCCCGCCTTGACCTCCGCGACATACTGCCGGACGCCTTCGTCAATGAGGGCGGACAGGTCCTCATAGGGCTTCACAAAGCTGGGCACCTTTCGCTGGAACAGGCCCAGCATGTCGTAGGACACCAGCACCTGCCCGTCACAGCCCGCGCCCGCACCAATGCCGATGGTGGGCACCGAAACCGCCTCGGTGACGGCGGCGCCGACCGCCTTGGGCACGCATTCGAGCACGATGGCAAACACGCCGCTCTCCTCCAAAATCTTGGCATCCCGGATGAGCTGCTGGGCGGCCTCGTCTGTCTTGCCCTGGATAAAGTGCCCGCCCAGCGTCAGGATAGCCTGGGGCGTCAGCCCGATGTGCCCCATGACGGGGATCCCTGCATCCACCATGGCCCGGATGGTATCCGCAACCTTTTCGCCGCCTTCCAGCTTGACGGCGCCAGCGCCGCCCTCCTGAATGAGCCGGCCGCCGTTCCGGATGGCTTCGGGGATGCCGAGATGGTAGCTGAGATAGGGCAGGTCGGCGACCACCATGGCATGCTCCGCACCGCGCACGACTGCCTGGGTGTGATGCACCATGTCCTCCATGGTGACCCGGGTGGTGTCGTCATAGCCCAGCACGACGGGGCCCAGGGAGTCTCCCACCAGCAGCATGTCCACACCAGCGCCGTCCAGCAGCTTGGCCATGGGGTAGTCATAGGCCGTGAGCATGGTGATGCGTTCTCCTGCTGCCTTCATCTTCTTCAGTTTATGCGTTGTAAGTTTTGCCATCTTGCAGCACCTCCAAAATCTTGTTTCGTTGTGTTTGGTCCAGCCTGCCCGCTTGTTCTGCAAGCTGGGCCGTATATCTTCCCAAAATTTGGTAAAAATCCGTTTCGTCGCCTAGTGCCGCCAGGTGGGCCCGCACCGTGCCGGCATCCCCGCGGGAGATGGGGCCGGTCAGAGCGGCCTCGGGGCCCTGCACAAACAGGTTCTCCACCGTCTTTTCCACCAGCGGCCGCAGCATCTCGGGCGGCAGGCCCGCTCCCTCCGCCGCATGCCACGCATGGGCCATGAGCGTCACAAGGAAATTGCTCGCCATACACAGCGCCGCGTGGTACAGCGGTTTTTGTGCCGCGGGGATGGAGACGGCATGGGGGAAGGCTTCCTTTATAAAAGCATCCTCTCCCTGGCCCTCCACGGTAACAGGAATGCGCGCAACCTCCTCGGGCGGCAGATACCGGCCCGAAAAGGAATAGATGGGATGGAGTGCGAACAGTCCCGCCGCATGGGGGGCAAGGGGGGATAGTGCCGCCGCCGGCGTGGCTCCGCTGGTGTGGATATATACCCGGCGCTTCCCTTCGGACAGACCCGCTGCAAGGGCGGCCGCCGTTTGCGCGATGGCATCGTCGGGCGTGGTGATCAGCACCACGTCGGAGTCCGTTGCCAGCGCGCACAGGTCTGTATATGCCTGGCCCCCGATGGCGCCGGCCGCTGTCTGTGCGGAAGCAAAGGTGCGGGAGAAAAAGCCCGCAACGGGATACCCGCGCGCCGCGAGATACCCCGCGAGGCATGTCCCGACGCGGCCCGCGCCAATGATCCCGATTCGAACCATACCAAAGTCCCCCTATTCCATAAAAACGCAGAAAATCCGCCTACGGATGAAACTTTTTGCGCGCCTCATCGTCTATAATAGTGCAAGCGGGCAGACGCCCTGTCTGTGCACAACTATACCATAAATATCCCCATTTTTCAAGGCAAACCGGCCCGATTCTGCGCAAAAAATGAAAAATTTATGAAAAACAAAAAAAGTCCTTGACATTCCTGACACCAGCGATTACAATGAATAAGGTAGCCAATTTGCGTAAAGGGGGATGCGTGGCGTGATGCACAAATACATATTTGTCACGGGCGGCGTGGTATCCGGCCTTGGAAAGGGCATTACGGCAGCATCGCTCGGGAGGCTCCTCAAGGCGCGCGGGCTGCGGGTCACCATTCAGAAATTTGACCCTTATATCAACATTGATCCCGGCACCATGAGCCCCATTCAGCACGGCGAGGTCTTCGTGACGGACGACGGCGCCGAGACGGATTTGGATCTGGGGCATTATGAACGCTTCATCGACGAGAACCTAAACGAGAACAGCAATGTCACAACGGGCAAGATTTACTGGTCGGTCATCAACAAGGAGCGCACAGGTGACTACTTGGGCGGTACGGTGCAGGTCATTCCGCATATTACCAACGAGATCAAGGAACGCATCTACCGGGCGGCCACCGATGACAACGACATTGTGATCACCGAGATTGGCGGGACGGTGGGCGACATTGAGAGCCAGCCGTTTTTGGAAGCCATCCGCCAGGTGGCATCGGACAAGGGCAGAGAGAATGTTGTTTTTATCCATGTGGCGCTGATTCCATATCTCAGCATGTCGGGCGAGCAAAAGTCCAAGCCCGCGCAGCACAGTGTCAAAGAACTCTTGGGAATCGGTATCCAGCCGGACATTGTCGTATGTCGGGCGGAGCGGCCGCTGGAGGCGGACATCACCAGTAAGCTGGCGCTCTTTTGTAACCTGGCGCCTGAGGCGGTTATTCAAAACTTGAATGCCGATGTGCTCTATGAAGTACCCTTGATGCTGGAACAACAAGGGCTGGCGGACGTGGTTCTCTCCAGGCTGAACATTAAGACGCGGGAACCTGACCTGTCGGATTGGACAGCCATGGTCGACAAATCCAAACACCTCACCAAACGAGTCAAAATCGCGCTGGTTGGGAAATATGTCATCCTGCGGGATGCTTACATAAGCGTGGTGGAGGCTTTGAAACATGGCGGCATTGCAAACGACGCCGACGTGGATATTAAGTGGATCAATTCGGAGTATCTGACCCAGTACAACGTGAATGAATTGTTGTCCGATGTGGATGGCATCCTGGTTCCCGGTGGGTTTGGGGACAGGGGGATTGCCGGCAAGCTGCTTGCATGCCAGTATGCACGGGAGCACGATGTGCCCTACTTTGGTATCTGTTTGGGTATGCAGACGGCGGTGATTGAATATGCCGCCAATGTGCTGGGCCTAGAAGGCGCCAATTCCACAGAGTTTGACCCCAAAACGCCGCATCCTGTGATTGACATCATGCCTGACCAGAAGGATATTGAGCAGATGGGCGGCACCATGCGGCTTGGCAAGTATCCCTGTAAGATTGACCCGAACTCCAAGGCGTATTTGGCATATGGGGAGACAGAGATCAGCGAACGTCACCGGCACCGGTTTGAGCTCAACAATGCTTACCGGGAACAGCTGGAGGCATATGGAATGCGCATTGTGGGGCGTTCCCCCGATGATAGGCTGTGTGAGATTGTAGAGCTTTCGGATTGCCGTTGGTTTGTGGGCGTGCAGTTCCATCCGGAATTTAAGTCCCGGCCCAATCGGCCCCATCCTTTGTTCAAAGATTTCATAAAGAATAGCCTGGAAAATGCGATGCGTTAGGCAATGATGCACAGTTTGTGCAATTGCATATAGGTTTGTAGTGTGATAATTTTACAGTTTTATTACAACTACAAATCAAGCATTGACTTACCATGGGTGGAGTGGTATAATCAATGCGTAAATGCTGGTAGGAATTTCTTCCTATCCCTCGACGTACCACAATGCCTGTGAGAGAGGGGCTTGTGGTATGAAAAATCAACTCTTTCACAATGCTTTAAAAATAATTTAAAAGGGAGGATTTGAGAGACGATGAAAAATCTCAAAAAGCTGTTAGCGGTACTCGTTTCAATGGCGATGATCATCAGTACATTTACGACCATCGTTAGTGCAAAAGAGTTCGCTGACGTCACAAGCGATTCAACAGCCTATGAAGCGGTATCCATTCTGTCCGCTCTGGGTATTGTTGAAGGCAAGACCGAGGATACTTTCGAGCCTGACTCGACGCTGCTTCGTTCGGAAGCTGCGGCTATCCTGATCAGAGCGACGGGCAATGAAGCTGCGGCACAGGGCTCCACCGGTGCATCCAGATTCACGGACGTTGCGGCTGATCACTGGGCGCTGGGCTACATCAACTGCGCTGCGAACCTCGGGTACATCAATGGTATGGGCGATGGCACGTTTGCTCCCGACCAGACCCTGAAGTATCAGGAGTTCGTTAAGATGTTGGTTGCTGCTCTGGGTTACACCCCCATGGCAGAGCGTCGCGGCGGCTATCCGACCGGTTACCTGGTTGTTGGTGCTTCGCAAGGCGTGACCAACGGCCTGCAGGTTGCTGGTGAGGCGGATGCAACTCGTGCGGTTGTTGCACAGCTGACCTACAATGCGCTGGATGTTCCTGTTATGGAGCAGACCGAGTTTGGTACGAACAACGAGGGGTACACCATCTTTGATGGTACCGGCGGCACGGCCAAGAAGACGATGGCTAGCTCCATGCTGGGTATCACGAAGGCAAAGGGTACGATTCTGGCAAACAACAGAAGTGGTATCGGCTACGACAAGATCGACCTGAAAAGAAACAGCGAACCTCAGGTAAGACTGGCGATCAGTGATCTGTACAATGTTGAGTATGACGATTATTGGGCTCCCACGGTGACCAATCCGGATTATGGTGACATGCAGCATGTTATTGCTTACTACGGCGATACCAATGCGGATGATTACCTGGGCTATGATGTCATTGTTTATCTGTACAGAAACGACAACGACGACGATGAGATTCTGGCTGTCACGCCCGAGAAGAGCAAGACTTCCGAGTTGGTTATTACCAGGGACATCGAGAACGTTGAACACTTCAGTGATGCTTCGTCTTCGCAGGCTCCTGTCTTTGAGTACTGGGAAGATAAAGACAACGACCGTGATGTAAGCGATCTTGACATTGCTCCTGATGCAGCGATTGTTTACAATGGGACCTTCGTTGGTAGAGCAAATGGTACTGATGTGAAAGACCGGGAAGTAATGGGTGAAATCGATGCTCGTATCTTGGAGGCTGATGAAGTAAAATTTGTTGGTCCCTCCAATGATGACTACGACAAGGTATTTGTTACCAAGTATGAGTATGGCCTTGTTGAAGAGGTAAATATTGAAGAGCTGATCATTGATACGACTGATGTGACCATCGAGCTGGAGGATACCTCTACTTCGACTGGCACAAAGGATTACACCATTACTTTTGATGGTGAGGCGATCACGCTGGAAGACCTGCAGGAGAACGATGTGCTGAATATCGTCTTCGAGGGTGGCAGCAGAGAAGAATATGACTATGTTGACATCATTGTGACCAGAGATGTTCTGGAAGGTACTGTAACTGAGAAGTCTACTACAACGGATAACAAGACCGAGTTTATGATCGGTGATGTTTCTGGTGTTCGTGCGATTAATGAGGACAAGGCTGCTGATATTAGTCTGAATGATGTTGGTACGTTCTATCTGTCCATCAATGGTGATATCGTCGACTTCGTGGCAGAAAGCGTTTCGGGTGACTATGCGTTTATCCTGAAGATGGGCCGCACTGTGAATGGTTTTGGTGCTACCTATGAGATGAAGCTCTTCACCGGCGACGGCAATATTACGACGGTTCCGCTGTCGGAGACCAACTTCCGCGTGGTAGATTACGCAGCTTCTGAGAATGGTGAAACAACGACGTATACTTCTTCTTCTACGGCTTCGTCCAGCAAGAAGGATATGCTCCTGTTGTACTATGATTACATGGGCGGCTACAATCTGGATGCTGCTGCGCTTGCTACCCTGGCGACTCTGGGCGTTACTGGTGCTGCTGAGACTGATGTGGGTTGGGCAAACGGTGAGAATGATGATGCCAACATCACGAAGCGTTTTGTAGCTTACAAGCTGGATACCAATGGAAATCTGCGTGAGATTAGCTTTGCAGGCACCAATACTGGTTCTTCCAGCAACCATAACTATGATGCTTTGAATGCTAAGGTGGATCATGATATGATGACCATCGGTAGCTACGACCTGAAGGATGGTGCGAAGATCTTCTCTATCCCGCTGACTGGGACTGAGGCTGACGGTTATGTTGATGAAAACGAAGTAAGCCTGCTGAGCCTGACCTCTCTGGATGAGACAGAGACTTATGCAAATACTTATGTGTTTGATGTCAACAGAAACTATGCAGTTGGTGCAGCAGTATTCACGCAGGGCGTTGATTTTGTTGACCCGAACAGCGGTATGGCTGTAGTTGACAGCGTTTCCACCGCATCTGTTGATGGCGACGAGGTTACCAAGGTATACTTTGTCCAGGGTGGCGAGCTGAAGAACCTGGTAATCAGCGATATTAGCTATACGCTGGAAGCTGTGGATGGCGAAACCTCCGTTCAGGGCATTAGCCTTGCGAAGGGTGACGTGTTCATGTACAGCGTCAATGGCAACGATGAGATCAACAAGGCACAGCTGATTTATGATGCTTCTGCGTATAGACTGATGACAGATGGTAGTTCTAAGGGCAAGGATCTGGATGAGGTTGCATATGTCTATGGTATTCTGACGAGAGTTGATGGCACCCGTCTGACCCTGACGAACCGCTTCGGTTTGACCGAGCCGGCTCAGGCTGGTGACGAAGGCTTCGAAGATGCTGTTGCTATGAGATACAACGTCAGAACCCAGGATGGCAGCACGCTGGCTCGTTACGAAGAGAGAAAGAGCAGCAATGCAATTACTATTCTGAATGGTGTAGGCAGCCTCCGTGCTTCCAGCAGTGATGGTGATCCGTATGCATACGTTGCAATCGGTAAGCTGATGGATGGCAATATGCTGACCGATGTTGTTGAGGTTCAGATTAATCTCTCTAATCTGACGCCGGATGAGATTGAGGATCTGACCTTCGTAATTAATCCTGGTGAAGTGCTAGATCCGACTGAGACCGAGACCCCGGACCCGACCCCGAGCGAGAGTGCGAGCGCAAGTGCAAGTGCGAGCGCAAGTGCGAGTGCAAGCGCGGACCCGGATGACGAGTCCTCTGCTGCTCCGGCAACCCCTGAAGTTCCGGAAGTAACGGATGAGCCCTCTGCTGCTCCTTCTGAGCCTGCAGAGCCCGAAGCATCGGATGATGCAGAAGCGAGTGAAGCTCCGGCTGCGTCTGCTGACCCGGTTGTAGAGGAATAATGTAAGTGTAAGAATGGACGCCTTGCGTCTGACATAAGGGGAGGGTGCCAACTGGCACCCTCTTTCTTTTATCCAACGTATAAATTGAAATATCCAGCACGAGAAAAGCAAAAAGGACGCCAAAAGATTATTGGCGTCCTTTTTATGGTGTCAATCGATTCTAACATTAGTCCGTATGCATAATGGTACAAACGCAATATGCGGCTATTCCCTCTTGACGCCCCGCAAATCCCAGCGTTTCCGTGGTCGTTGCTTTCACATTGATCGTGTCCATTTCCACACCAAGCTGCCCACATAGCATAGCTTCCATATCATGCAGGTAGGGCGCAAGTTTTGGCTTCTGCGCAACGATAGTGGCATCCGCATTGCCCAGCACATAACCGGCATCCGACAGCATGCGGCGCACATGTGCCAACAGCACCATACTGGAGATGCCAGCATATGCGGCATCTGTATCGGGAAAATGTCTACCAATATCTCCCAGTCCCGCTGCACCCAACAGAGCATCCATTACCGCATGCGTCAGCACATCGGCATCCGAGTGCCCCAAAAGGCCAGCCGTGTGTGGAATGGAAATGCCGCCAAGGATGAGCGGCCGCCCGGGAACGAGCCGGTGTACATCATATCCGTGTCCAATTCGAATTTTCACAGTTCACATCCTCCTATAAAAACAGGCGCCTGAAAAAGGCGCCTGTGATACTGCGAATTATAGTGCCTGTAAGGCCTGTTGAATGTCTGCAATGATATCATCCACATGCTCAATGCCGACCGACATGCGGATCAAATCGGGCGTAATTCCCGCCTCCACAAGCTGCTGGTCGGTAAGCTGTCTGTGTGTCGTACTGGCGGGGTGTAAAACCGAAGTGCGGGCATCCGCGACATGCACGACAATGCGCGCGAGCTTGAGCGCATCCATAAACCGCATCGCAGCCTCTCTGCCGCCTTTGATGCCATAGGACACCACGCCGCACGCGCCATCCGGCAGATACCGTTCCGCCAACGCATAATCGGGGCTGCTAGGTAGCTTGGGGTAGTTGACCCAGCTGATCTGGTCGCATCCCGCCAAGAACTGCGCAACCTTCAGTGCATTCTCCGCGTGCCGCGGCATGCGCAGATGCAGGGTTTCGAGGTTCATGTTCAGCAAGAAGGACGACATGGGGCTTGGCGTCGCACCAATATCGCGCATCAGCTGAACGCGCGCCTTGGTGATGTATGCGGCGTCGCCGAAATCCCGCGTGTAAACAACGCCGTGATAGGATTCGTCAGGCTGGGTCAGTTCGGGGAATTTCCCATTATCCCAGCGAAACTTGCCGCTGTCCACGATCACACCGCCCAAAACGGTCGCATGCCCATCCATATATTTGCTGGTGGAGTGGATTACAATATCTGCGCCATGCTCAAATGGGCGGCAGAAAATGGGGGTTGCAAAGGTATTGTCCACAATGAAGGGGATGCCGTGTTTTTTGGCAACGCCCGCGAACTTGTCAAAATCCAGCACAGTCAGCGCGGGGTTGGCGATGGTTTCACCATATATAGCACGCGTCCGCTCGTCAATCTGTGCCTCAATCTCCCCTGCACTTGCACCCGGCTCCACAAACCGCACCTCAATGCCGTAACGCGCCAGCGTCACGGCAAATAGATTGATGGTGCCGCCGTAAATGGTGGATACGCTGACAAAATTGTCGCCCTGCTTTGCAATATTCAGGAGGGCAATCATAATCGCGCTCTGGCCCGACGCCGTACACAGCGCACCGACGCCGCCCTCCAGCGACGCAATTTTGGCCTCAACGGCATTGGTTGTCGGGTTGGAGATGCGGGTGTACATGTCGCCCGGCACCTTGAGGTCGAACAAATCGGCCAGATGCGCCGAAGAATCATATTGATAGGTGGTACTTTGGCTGATGGGCAGGACGCGGGGCTCCCCGTTTTTGGGGGTATACCCAGCCTGCACACACCGCGTTTGAATTTGGTATTCTGCCATAGAAAACCCCTCCTACTGCAAAAGTTTACCGATCAGCTTTGAGCTGCTTGATCATATCCAGCGCACGTGCAAAGGCTGCCGGGAGCTTGCCGGGTTCCTTGCCGCCGGCCTGTGCGGAGTCGGGCTTGCCGCCGCCGCCACCACCCGTCAGCTTGGCCATTTCACGCACGAGATTGCCCGCGTGAACGCCGCGCGCAACGGCGTCTTTGGTCGCCATGGTGACAAAGGACACCTTGCCGTCAGTCACCGAGGCCAGCGCAATGAAGGCATTGTCCAGCTTGGCCTTGATCGCATCCCCCAGCTTGCGCAGACGGTCCACGTCCATGTTGTCAAATTGTGCAGTTATCACTTGGATGCCGTCCACATCCACCGCTTCTTTGAGAAGGTCATCCGCCGAGCCGCTTGCCAGTTTGTCCTGGAGCTGGTTGACACGGTGCGCCGATTCTCGTAGTTCTGTGACGAGTGACTCAGAACGGCGGGGCAGGTCATCGGGCGTACATTTTAGAATCAGCGCCGTCTGGTCAACCAGCTGCTGGTTCGCATAGAGCACCTCCAGCACGCCGAGCCCTGTGACCGCTTCAATGCGGCGGACACCCGAGGCGACGCTGGATTCGGACAAAATCTTAAACAGCCCAATCTGGGACGTGTTGCTCACATGGCATCCGCCGCACAGCTCCATGGAATAGTCGCCCATGGTCACGACACGCACAGTCTCGCCGTACTTGTCGCCGAACATGGCCGTCGCGCCCAGCGCCATGGCCTCTTTGATGGGCATTTCCTGCCAGGTAACAGGGAGCGCCGCCAAAATCGTTTCATTGACCTCCCGTTCAATGCGCATGAGGGCTTCCTGCGGCACCGCCTCAAAGTGCGTAAAGTCAAACCGCAGCCGCGTCGGCGTCACCAGGGAGCCCGCCTGACCCACCTGGGTACCCAATGTATTGCGCAGGGCCTTATGCAGCAGGTGCGTGGCGCTGTGGTTGCGCTGGACTGCCAAGCGGTCCGCCGTGCCCACCACGGCATGCACCGTGTCGCCCGCCTTCAGCGCACCCTCTGTCACCTTACCGATGTGGTAGTATTTTCCATCTGGCGTCTTTTTGGTGTCGGTCACGGAGATGATCACCTGCTCTGACTTGAGCACACCCGTATCCCCGGTTTCGCCGCCGCCTTCGCCATAGAAGGGCGTCTGATCCAGCACGACGATAACGTCCTGTCCCGCGTCCGCACGCTCAGCCTTCTCGCCGTCCACCACCAGCAGGAGGGCCTTGGCAGACGCATCCAGCGAATCATAGCCCACAAAGTTCGTTTTGGGCATGGTGGCAAGCAGGTCAGACAGCTTGTCCTCCCAGCCGACTTCCCCGAGCGCCTCCCGCGCCTTGCGCGCACGCTGCCGCTGGGAGGACATCTCCCGTTCGAAGCCTTCAAGATCGACGCCCATGTTGTGCTCTGCTAAAATCTCCTGTGTGAGGTCAATGGGGAACCCATACGTGTCATACAGCTTAAACACGCTTTCGCCCGACAGCATGTCCTTATTTTGGAGCTTGAGCTCCCGGATGTATCCATTGAGGATGCCCAGGCCCGACTCGATGGTCGCGTCAAAGCTTTCCTCTTCCTTCTGAATGACTGTCTTAATGAAGTCCTGCTTTTCCGCCAGCGCGGGATATGCCCCACAGGACAGGCGGATGACCGTGTCCGCAACCTCCGAGAGGAAGGGGTGGTCAATCCCTAGCAGCTTTCCATGCCGTGCGGCCCGGCGCAGCAGCCGGCGCAGGACATACCCCCGGCCCTCGTTGGAAGGCAAAACGCCATCCGAGACCAAAAACACGGTGCTGCGGATGTGGTCGGTGATGACACGCAGCGAGATGTCCGTATTGACATTGCGGTGGTACTCCGCGCCTGCGATCTTGCACACATGCCGCGTGATGTCCATGATGGTATCCACCTCAAAGAGGTTGTCTACCCCCTGGCTGATGCATGCCAGCCGCTCCAGGCCCATGCCCGTGTCGATGTTGGGATGGTCCAGGGGCAGATAAGTGCCGTCCTCCTGGCGGTCAAACTGGGTGAAGACCAGGTTCCAGAACTCCACAAATCGGTCACATTCGCACCCCACCTTACAGCTTGCCAAGCCGCAGCCATGCTCTTCGCCGCGGTCAAAATAGAGCTCGGAACAGGGGCCGCAGGGGCCTGTTCCAATCTCCCAGAAATTGTCATCTTTGCCCATCCGGCTGATGTGGGACGGGTCCACGCCCACCTCATTGGCCCAGATGTCATACGCCTCGTCGTCGTCCTCATAGACGGTGACATATAGCCGATCCACCGGCATCTCCATGACCTCGGTCGCAAACTCCCAGGCCCACTTGGTGGCCTCATGCTTGAAATAATCCCCAAAGGAGAAGTTGCCCAGCATCTCAAAGAAGGTCCCGTGCCGCGCGGTCTTGCCGACGCGCTCAATATCGGGCGTCCGGATGCACTTCTGGCAGGTGGTGACCCGTTTGGAAGGCGGGGTCTGCCGGCCCGTGAAATAGGGCTTTAAGGGCGCCATGCCCGCATTGATGAGCAGGAGGCTGGGGTCGCTCTCGGGCACCAGCGAAAAGCTGGGCAGCCGCATGTGCCCCTTGCTCTCAAAAAAATTCAGATATTTTTCGCGGATTTCATTCAATCCCAAGTTTAACATGCGTTCTCGTCCCTTTCTCTATAGATACCAATCATTGTATCACAAACGGGCGGGGGAATCAATCTTTTTTGTGCATTTCGGTATGGGCTGGGTGCATAAAAAAACGCATGCGGGCAGGTGCCCCGCATGCGCATGTGTTATGCTTATTTGGTGTCGTACCACGTATCCCCCTGGCCAATCTCCACTTCCAGGGGAACGCGCAGCGCGCAGACATGCTCCATCTCTTCTTTTAAAATCTGCCGAACCATATCCGCCTCGGGCCGGTATGCATCCACGATGAGCTCGTCGTGCACCTGCAGAATGAGGCGGGAGCGCATGCCCTGGAGCCGGTTATAGACGCGGATCATGGCCAATTTGATGATGTCTGCCGCGGCCCCTTGGATGGGTGTGTTCATCGCGACACGATTGCCAAAATTGCGCTGTGCAAAGTTTTTCGAGGACAGCTCGGGGACATACCGCTTGCGGTGGAACATGGTGGTGACATAGCCGTCCTCCTTGGCGCGCGCGATGGTCTCCTTCATGTAGGCATCCACCTTGGGGTGCCCCGCGAAATAGGCCTTGATGTAGGCTGCCGCCTCCTTGCGGGAGATGTGCAGATCGGTGGCAAGGCCAAAGTCCCCCATGCCGTAGATGATGCCGAAGTTCACGGTTTTGGCGCGGGACCGCATCTCGGGCGTCACCTCCTCGGGCGGCACGCCGAAGAGGACGGATGCGGTGCGCGCATGGATGTCCCCGCCGTGGGTGAAGGCGTCCACCATGTCGTCGTCTCCGCACAAATGTGCGAGAACGCGGAGCTCAATCTGGCTGTAGTCCGCGCCCACCAACACAAACTCCTCCGACCGCGCGGTAAACACCCGCCGGAGCTCCCGCCCCAGCTCCTGCCGGACGGGGATGCTCTGCATGTTGGGGTCCTGGGAGCTGATGCGCCCCGTCACCGCCACGGTCTGGTTGAACTGGGAGTGAATCTTGCCCGTGTCGGGATGGATGAGCGCGAGCAGCCCATCCGCATAGGTGGATTTGAGCTTGGCGAGCTGGCGGTAATATAAGATCTTCTCAATGATGGGGTGGTCGTCTATGATGCGCGTCAGCGTCTCCGCATCGGTGGCATACCCCGTTTTGTTCTTTTTGGGGCAAAACAGCCCCAGCTTCTCATAGAGGATGGGCCCCAGCTGCTTGGGGGAGGAGATGTTGAAGGTTTCCCCCGCGAGGGCATAGATCTCCTGCTCCACCGCCGCGAGCCGCTCCGCAACGTCCTCCCGGAAGGCCGCGAGCCGCTCCCGGTCCACCCGGAAGCCCTCAATCTGCATGCTGGCGAGGATGGGCACCAGCGGCAGCTCGATATCGTGTAGCAGGCTGTCCTGGTCCTCCGCATGGATGCGCTTCTCCTCGTGCGCACGGATAGCGGGCAGGCACGCGGTCAGCCGCAGGCAGGTGTAGGCATCCTGTTCCAGCCCAAACTGCTCCATGTCCGAGGCGGGGGAGATGCCTGTATATTCCTCATACAGCGCCGCGATGTCATACTGGGCGGCAGACGGCTTTAAGAGGTATGCGCCAATGCTGACGTCAAACAGCTTGCCCGCAAGCTCGATGCCATACCCATGCAGCAGGACGATGAGCTGCCCCATATGGATGGAGGTCTTTTCGATGGAAGGATTTTCCAAGACATCCCGAAGCGACGAAAGCACCGTTGTGAGCGGTAAGGTTGGCGGGATGCACCAGCAGGTGTTCCCGTCCCCGAATCCCAGGAAATAGGTGTCATCATCCACCTGGTGCAGATAGAGGGTAAAGGATGCCAGCGCGCCCAGCGTCTGCGCCAGGTCAGTCAGCTGCGCGTCGTCTGTGACAAAGGCATAGGCGCCGTCCGAAAAAGGCTGCCGTGCCGCCGTCTCCGCCTCGGGTGCATCCAGCTGGGCGAGCAGCCGGCGAAATTCCAGCCGCTGATACAGTGCGACCAGCTTGGGGAGGTCGGGCTCGCGCACGGCGACGTCGGGGAGAGAAAATGTGATGGGCACATCCTGGTCGATGGTGGCCAGCATGCGGGAGAAAAACGCATCCTCCCGGCCGGCCGTGAGCTTGCTTTCCACCGCCTTGGTGAACCCATGCTCCTCCAGTCCGTCGTACAGCGCATCCAAGCTGCCATACGTCCCGATGAGCTCAAGCGCCTTCTTCTCCCCGATGCCCATGACGCCGGGGATGTTGTCCGACTTGTCCCCCATGAGCGCCTTGACGTCGATGAACTGCCGGGGCGTGACGTGATATGTCTCCGCCATCTTGGCGGTGTCCCACAGTTCGGCGGTGGTCTCCCGGTTGCGCGTCACGATAAGGTACACGTGGGTGCGCTCGGTGATGAGCTGCAAATCGTCCCGGTCCCCCGTCACGATGACACACCCGGCGCCCGCTTCCTCACACCGCTTTGCCACCGTCCCGATCACGTCGTCCGCCTCATACCCCGCGAGCTCCAAGATGGGGATGCGCATGGCGGCGAGCACCTCCTTCATGATGGGCAGCTGCTCGGCCAGCTCGGGCGGCATGCCCTTGCGGGTGGCCTTGTAGTCCTTGTATGCCTGGTGCCGAAAGGTGGGGGTGGCCACGTCAAATGCCACGGCGATGTGGGTGGGGGAAAGCTCCGACCGGTATTTTTGCAGCATGTTTATAAATCCGTATACCGCGTTGGTGTGTGTGCCGTCTTGGGTGGTGAGGGGGCGGATACCGTAGAAGGCGCGGTTTAGAATGCTGTTGCCGTCCAGCAGCATGAGTTTGTCCATGATATTTCCTCCTGGTATGGGTGCAGGCGCATGGAAGGGACAAAGGCATATGCCTCTTCCATGCGCCTGCTCGATGGTATCATTCAGCCAATGCGGGGCCGTTTTTTGGTTAGATAGTCGTCGATATAGATCATGTCATCCTTCACAAACGCCATCTCGGGAAACAGGCGCTCGGTGTGCACCTGGTCGTCGGGGGCGCGGGTGAAGATGTCGGCGATGCGCAGCTGGTTGGGGGCGAGGTTGAGCGCCACCACGATGGCTTCCCGGTTGCCTTTGCATCCCGCGTGCACAATGCCGCGCAGCGCGCCCATGACGATGACGTTGCCGCCCGCGATGAGTTCCGAGCCGGGGTTGGCATCCCCAATGACCACCAGGTTGCCCTCCGATGCGACCAGCTGTCCCGACCGCACCAGCCCCTGATGAAATTTGGTCAGCCCCTCCTTGACACCGTAAAAATCCACCTGTGCGATGTCCCGCGTGGGGGGGACGTATGGTACGAAGGAGAGTTCCTCATTGCCCAGCTGCTCCCGGATGATATCCTGGAGGGCAGTCTCTTCCTCTTCGGACAGGGTTCGGCCCGTAAAGCTGATGGTCAGCCTGCCGCTTGCAAAAAAAGCCCGGTTGCTTTTGAATTTTTGGGTGATGTTTTCAGTCAATGCGGAAAAGGCAACATCGGGCGCCAGGTGAATCACAATCCCGTTACCGCTGCCTTTGAGCTGTACTGCGTCTGCCATGTTGTATATCCTCCTATCCCCCAAAGGGGGCCTATAATCGTTGTATGCGGCCGTTACGGCAATAGCTCGCCCACAGGCGTGCTCTCATAGTTGGTCTCCGCGGCCCGCATGAAATAGGCGTCAAAGATGTCCGCTGCGACCCCTGCGACGGCGGAACCCGATGCACCATGCTCCACCACAACCGCAACGGCAATCTGCGGGTTGTCATAGGGCGCGAAGCCCACAAACGTCCCGTTGTCGCTGCCACGCGCCACCTGTGCGGTTCCCGTCTTGCCTGCGACTTCGACGGGGAAGCCCGAAAAGGCGGCCTGGCCTGTCCCGTTTTGGATCACGCCCCGCATGCCCTTAAAAATGGCCTCCTGCACATCCGAGTCGATTTGCACTTCATTTGCGACCTTGGGGACCGTTTCCTCCACAATTTTGTGTTCGGTGTTGGATTTGACGGCCTTGAGCAGATGTGCTTCGTATCGTGTCCCGCCATTGGCGAGCGTTGCGACATAGTTGGCCATCTGAAGCGGGGTAAACCGGTTGTCCGACTGCCCGATGGCCGCTTGGAGCACGTCGCCGGGATACCATTCGCCGCCGTTTTTCTCCCGCGTTTCGGGGCCTGCGCGGTACCCCTTGGCTTCTTCGTCCGCCAGCTCGATCCCCGTATATTCCCCCAGCCCAAATTGGCGCGCATAGTCCTCCATGGGTTCAATCCCCATCTCCGCGGCCACCGTGTAGAAGAAATAGTTACAGGATACCTCGATGGCCTTGGAGACGTTGATGGTTCCGTGGGTCCCGCCGCCGTTGCTGTATATGAGGCAGGTAAAATCATGCCCCAGATAGTGATAGATCCCTTTGGTTTGAATGTATTGGTTGGGGTCCAAAAAGCCCGTCTGCATGGCGGCTGCCGCAGTCACCATCTTGAAGGTGGAGCCGGGCTCATACAGCCCATTGATTGCGCGGTTGAGCATGGGTTTGGCGGGGTCGTTGTACAGGGCGGTATAGTCCGCGTTGAAACGGGCGGGATCAAAGTCCGGATAGGATGCGAGCGCGAGAATCTCGCCCGAATTCACATCCACCACGACCGCGGCGCCGCTGTCCGCGTCCCAGCCCTTTTCGCCGCTGGAAGAAATCTGCTTAATGTGTTTTTCGAGCGCCTCTTCCGCGGCGCGCTGGAGATCCAGATCGATGGTCAGCAGGACGGATTTGCCCGGGATGGGGTCCCGGCTGTACACCAGCTTGCTTTCTCCGTTGGTCACGGTTCGCTCCAGGCTGTTGACGCCGTCCGTCCCTTTTAAATAGGATTCAAATGCCTTTTCCACGCCCTGCTTGCCCAGGTAGTCAGTCATGCCGTATCCCTGGTCCTTGAGCTCCGCATACTCCTCGGGACCGATGATGCCGACCCGGCCCAGGATATGCGCCGCGAGGTTGCCGTTCACGTATTCCCGGACGGGTTCGGTATACACCGTCGCATAGGGGTATAAATCACGTTGTTCTTTGATACATGTGACCGCTTCCATGCCGATGTCCGTGGCAAACACATAGGGGGTGCTGGCGGAAAAGTTGCGCTTTTCCATGTCACAGTAAACGCCCGCCAGCGCGCGCATCTCTGCCTGGGTGTATCCCTCGTCAAAGGCATATTTTTCAGCATACCGCGCAATCACATCTGCCGCGGTGGCGTTTTCATCAAAATTGCGTTCGCTTTTCCACGTCTTCTCCTGCTGCGCCCGGTCTTCCTCCGATTCCCCCGTAAACTGGAATGTATAGGGCTCCTCGGCAGAGATGGGCAGCGTGTCCACATAGGCGGATTCCTCCCCTTCCAGCAGGGACAGCAAGGAGAGCAGGGTCAGATTGAGCTTGGGCTTGTCGTCTTCGGGCTTCTGCACCGCAACGGACATCCCCAGCCGGTTGGTCACAAGCGGGCGCCCATAGCGGTCTAAAATCTCGCCCCGCGGCGCTTTGACGGGCGTATTCCGGGACAGGCTGTCATCTGAAATCTGCCGGTAACTGGCGCCATCTACCACCTGCAGCACAAACAGCCGGTGCAGAATAAGCACCGATGCCACGGCCAGCAGAATATATAAAATGTGATATCGGTTCCGAAACCAGTTGAGCAATACGCGTCCCTCCTTTTCGCGCCGCAAAAAACGGGTCAGATAGCCGCGTTCCCGCGCGGGTCAGACAGCTTGTAAACAATGGGATACAAAACCAGCGCGGCCAGGCCGTTGTATACGCTGGTTGGAATGATCCGTCCAAAGACGGCGAACAGCACGTCGGTATTGCCCCATAGGGCAAAATGCAGCAGGTAGTTTGCCAGCTCAAACAGGAAAGAGTAGCACACCACAAACAAGACCGCCACAAAGACGTTGTTGTTGAACAGCTTTTCCCCCGTGATGCCGCAAACATACGCGATGTACATACAAAGCAGCGTGTTGAGCCCCACGATGCGCCCGCCCACACAGTCCAGCAGCACGCCGCAGAAGATGCCAAACAGGATGCTGCGGAAGGTGCTGTTCAGCAGGCTGTAACAGACCACGGCGACCAGCACGAGATTCGGGATGACACCGAAGATCTCAATGCCGTGCAGGATGGTGGTTTGGATGATGGTGAGCAGGATCGCAAACACCGCCGTAATCCCGCATATGAGATACCGCAATGCCGTCCCTCCCTTCTTGTGGCTGATGTTGGGTAACGTTGTCTTATTCGTCCGCGGATGCATCCGCAGTCGTGTTTGCCCGGATGACTGCGACCTCCTGAACGTGCTTAAAGTCCACCGAGGGCTCAATGACCGCATATTGGGAGAAGCCCTGTGGATCACTTTTGATCTCCACGACCGTTCCGATCAGGATGCCGGGCGGGTAGACCCCGCCCAGCCCCGAGGTCTCAATGGTGTCACCGACCACAAGGCTGGCATCCTTGCTGATGTAGTTGAGTTTACACCGCCCTTCCTCCCCCAGCAGCAGCTCGCCGTCCACAATGGCGATGTCCCGTGTGCGGGAGTTGATGGCGCCAACCGAGCTGTCCTCGTCGATGATGGACAGCACCTTGGCCCAGTTTGCGCCCACGTCCATGACGCGCCCGACCAGGCCGCGGGTATTGACAACGACGTCGTCTTTTTGGATGCCGTCATTCGTGCCTTTGTCAATGGTAAAGACGTTAAACCAAACGCCCGGGTCTTTCGCAATGACCTCCCCCATGGCGATGTCCAGGCTGGGGTTGGCCTCTTTGAAGTCCAGCCACTCCCGCAGGCGGGCGTTTTCCTCC
Organism: uncultured Clostridia bacterium; assembly: GCA_944393605.1. Classification (GTDB taxonomy): domain Bacteria; phylum Bacillota; class Clostridia; order UBA1381; family UBA9506; genus CALYAO01. Next base: position 5,197 of record CALYAO010000063.1, on the reverse strand, counting down.
TGCAGGGCGGCAAGGGAACGGTTTTCCTGCTCCAGCTCATCCACCCGGGCCTTGAGCGTCTCATTTTCTTCTTTAAACCGCCCCATGTCCGAGGCGAAGGAGAAAAAGTCTGTCACGCTCGTTCCCACATTGGTGAAGAGTTTTTGCACAGGCCGGAGGATGCTGCCTAAAAAATTCGTACCCGAAGCAGACGTATTCTGGCCAAGCGCCGCAGATACGCCCATGATGATAAAAATGCAAACGGTTATCGCAAGTACGATCAATAAGGTCAGCCGTTTCCGTCTGTTCATTTCCGTCTCCCACCACTCATCAAAACGTCTTTGGAATCCGCCAGGGATTCAATGACCTTCCCCGTCCCGCGGACCACACAGTCCAGCGCGTTCTCCGCCACATGGACCGGCATGCCCGTCTCGGCGGAAATCAAGGTGTCCAGCCCGCGGATGAGTCCGCCGCCGCCCGTTAGCGTGATGCCGCGGTTCATGACGTCTGCCGACAGCTCGGGCGGCGTTTTCTCCAGCGTGGACTTGATGGCGTCAACGATCTCGTGGATGGGTTCGGACAGCGCCTCCCGCACCTCCGCCGAGGAAATGACGATGTTTTTGGGCAGGCCGCTCACGAGATCCCGGCCCCGCACCTCCAACTCGCCTTCCCCTTCATAGGGCGCAGCGGAGCCAATGCTCAGCTTGATCTGTTCAGCGGTGCGTTCCCCCGTCATGAGGTTGTATTCCTTGCGGATGTACCCAATAATGGCATTGTCCAGCTCATCCCCCGCCACGCGCAGAGACACGCTGGCGACAATGCCGCCGTAGGAGATGACTGCGACCTCGCTGGTGCCGCCGCCGATGTCCACCACCATGCTGCCGGTGGGCTCGGAAACGGGCAGGTCTGCGCCGATGGCTGCCGCCATGGGCTCTTCGATCAGGTATGCGTTCTTGGCGCCGGCGGACAGCACCGCATCCTCCACCGCGCGCTTTTCCACCTCGGTCACGCCCGAGGGGATACAGACCACGACGCTGGGTTTAAACAACCCGCCGGGATATGCCTTTTTGATGAAGTATTTGAGCATCTTCTGGGTCACTTCAAAGTCCGCAATGACGCCGTCCTTCATGGGGCGGATGGCGACCACGTTGCCGGGGGTACGCCCGATCATATCCTTGGCCTCATCCCCAACGCGGAGCACCTCGCCGTTGTCGCGGTTGATGGCGACCACCGACGGCTCGCGCAAAACGATGCCCTTGCCTTTTAAGTACACCAGTGTGTTCGCCGTGCCCAGATCAATGCCGATATCATGTCCGAATGCCATGTTGTGCCTCCTAAATTTGATATGTATGCCAGATTGTGGCGATTGGTCTTTGTTTGTCCCACTGCCTAGAGCAGCGGGAAGTCGAATTCCTCCGCGAGCAGCCTTGCCAGGCGGCAGAGCGGAAGCCCGACCACGTTAAAATAGTCCCCCTCGATGCGCTCGATGAGCAGGCTGCCCAGCCCCTGAATGCCGTATGCGCCCGCTTTGTCCATGGGCTCGCCCGAGGCGATATAGCGGTCCATCTCCTCCTCGGTCAGCGCCTTCATGTGCACGCGGGTCTCCTCGTATACCGACACGCTGGCGGCATCGGCTGTGCGCACCACGCTCACGCCCGTGAGGACGTCGTGTGCCCGGCCCGCAAGCGCCGTCAGCATGGCCTTGGCGTCGGCCTGGTCCTTGGGTTTTCCAAAGGGGTTGCCGTCTAAAAATACCATGGTGTCCGCGCCGATGACCAACGCATCGGGCCCCATGCGCGCCGCGACATCCGCGGCTTTCAAAAGGGACAGCTTTTCCACCATGAGGGAAGGTGCAAGGTCGGGATCCGCGGCCTCCTCCACGTCGCTTGTGACCACTTCATAGGAGAGGCCCAGCATGGAAAGCAGTTCCCGCCGGCGGGGGGAGCCCGATGCCAAAATCAGCTTTTCTGTCACGTATATCACCCAGTTTCTTTCGTTGTTACAGCTTGCGGAACAGCAGGATGGACAAGACGATGCCCACGATGGTGGCGACGTTGATCTTAATCCAGATCCCCAGCGCAAACGTAAACCGGAGTACGCCGAGGTCTATGTGCAGCGGCTGGTCCATGTCAAAGCCGAAGTCCAGGCCCCAGCCCAGCCACCAGAGGTAGGGGCTGCCCTCCACCAGCTTTGCGACCAGCCCGCCCAGTACGATGCCGATCAGCACCGCGAGCAGGTAGTACCATGCCCGGAGCATGCCCCGTCCGTTTCGATATGCCGCCATGCCGTCATCTCCTGTCTGGTAGTTTGATTCTGTGTATGAGGGTGCCCGTCGCAAGGCCGGCAAATGCGCCGATGAGCGTCAGGACGGGCAGATAGGCAAAGACGGCGCCCGATCCCAACAGAAGCCGGGCAACCAGGATCTGCCCCACGTTATAACATGCCGCGCCCGCGACAGACAGCCCAACCGCGCTGATATGCCGCCCGGCAAGCCGCCCGAGGCCTACCATGGCCAACACGCTTATCAGTGTTCCGGCCCCGCCGTACAAGATGGCGGTGGGAGCGCCCGACAGGAGCCCCGCGACGACCACTCTGCCAAGCCCAACCGTCAGCGCCGCAGGAAGCCCCATGGTGAGGCAAGCATACAGCGTGACAAGGTTGGCAAGGCCCAGCTTGCCGCCCATGGCACTGGTAAAAAATGGGATAGAATTTTCTGCCACATGCAAAAGGATGCCCAGCGCGATTAAGATGGCACATTGGCACAGGGTCCGCACGGTGCGGCGCTCAGTAAGTCGTGACATCCGCGCCGCCCCCTTTCCCCGTAACCGTGATCACCAGCCGTCCGGGCAGGCAGATGAGAGACTGCCCGCTCTGGGAGATGGGCCCTTCCCGCATACACTGCCCGTCGGGGCAGCCGGCCTCCGTGATGGCGGCGCCGTCGGGCCCGATTTGCACCACCGCCTCCCCGTATGCCACCGGGATGTGGAGGGTCTGCGGCGAGAGCGGATAGGTGCCGTACAGTTCGCCTGCCACCCGCACCTCCACCATCTCCCCTTTGCTCCGCGGCAGGAGCCCCACGAGCAGGATGCCCAAGACCGACAGGAGGACGACTCCAACAAACAGGAGCTTGTCCAAAGCGGTGACATGCTCGTTCATCGGCCCGTGGAGCCAAAGCCGCCCGCACCCCGCTGGGTGGGGGTCAGCTCGTCCACCTCGCAAAGGGTCGCACGCGCGACGGGCGCGAACACCAGCTGTGCGATGCGGTCCCCGGGGGCGATGGTGTACTCCGCGGGGCCGAGGTTTATGAGCCCCACCTGGATCTCCCCCGTATAGTCCGAGTCGATGACACCGACGCCGTTGGAGAGACAGATGCCGTGCTTGGTTCCCAGCCCGCTGCGGGCATACACAAACGCCGCATAGGCCGGGCTGGGCAGCCGGATGGCGATCCCCGTCGGGATGCGCATAAGCGCCCCGCGCGCGAGGGTGACAGGGGCCGGAATGTCCGCGGAAAGGTCCATGCCCGCCGCGCCTTCCGTCGCATAAAACGGCAGCGAAACGCCGTCGCGCATGCGCTTTATCTGAACCTCCATCACAGCCTCCTCCCGGGCGCCCGCCCTTACTTCACGCCGCGAAACAGATGGCCGCGGGTAAAGGCCCTAGGGGTGGGTATTTCTTTGCCCAATATAGCATTTTGATAATCCTCTACTATTTTACCACAATTTTTTGGATTTTCAACAGTAAAATAGAGATTCCAGGCATTTATTTTCAATTTATTCATCTCTTGGATGCGGTCCGCCGCATAGAGGGGTTTGCTGTTGAGAATGGTGGTGCGGCAGGCGTCCTGCAGCAGAGGGAACCGCTCTCCTTTTCGGTCCTTTAGGGCATAGGCATGAGTCTGGCAGTCACACGTTGTCTCGCTCCCTATCACGCAGTGTTCCGTCAGCATGAGCGGGATGCGCCCATAGAGCATGAGCTCGGTTTGGATGGGGGAGACAATCTGCCCCAGCTGGCCCACATTGAGCTCGGGGGACAGCACCTGGCCGCAGACGCCCAGCCGCCCCAGTTCGGACAGTGTACAGGAGTTCATGGCATTTAAGCGGAATCCGCCGTACAGCTCCCATCCCGCAAAGGCATGCAGCTGCCCCAGGTTGTTGACCTGCACCCGCTTGCCCGCCAGCACCTGCCGCGCTTGTGTCAAATCGTCCAGCATAGCGGGCAGCGCGTATACCACCGTTTCGTCTTCGGGGATGTGTCCGCACAGCGTCCAAGGCACGTAGATGCGCGCCAGGCCGCGGCCGGACACGGCCTCAAACTGCGCCTGGGTGGTCACCTGTGCCGTGAGCACATGCGTGCCGTCCCACGGCAGGGCTTGGGGGAATGCGGGTGCGCAGGGACGCATGGGCCTTCTGCGGGATCCGGCCAGCGCTTCTTCCAGCGCCTCACAGCCCGCCCGGCGCAGGGCATTCAGCTCCCGCACGGGCAGGATGGCGTTTCCGTCCATGGTGACCTCCATGGATTTTACTGCAAAGGGGGTGTTGCCCAGCTTCCCCAGCTGCTCCCGCAGGCGGTCTTCCTCCATGGGCCGCTCCCGCGCGGCCTCCACCACCGCGCCTTCTACACACACCGTGACCTCCCCGGCAGTGAGCAGCAGCAGGGCGGGCTGCCCAACATGTAGGGCGGCCGCCAGGTGCACGGGGGTCTTGCGGCGCTGTACCCCCTCGGCAAAGGTTTGCCGGACGCGCCTCTCCAGTGCGGGATCCGCCGAGACCTTGGGGGCATCCCCCCGATGGATGAGCGCGCCGCCGGGCTTCCCGCAGAAATACCCCGTGCAGGACCCGCCCCGGCTGTAAAAGGACAGCATGTCCGCGATGTCCGACTCCCGTACGCCGTCCGTCAGCGCGGCACGGTACACCCCCGTCACCATGGCGACATACTCGGGGCTCTTGAGCCGGCCCTCAATCTTGAGGGAATGCACCCCGATATCGGACAATTCAGACAGGTGTTCCACCAGGCACAGGTCCTTGGGGGACAGGAGCGGCCCTTCCTGGGTGACGGCCCGCCCATCCCGCTCCAGCACATAGGTCAGGCGGCAGGGCTGGGCGCACCCGCCCCGGTTGCCGCTCCGCCCGCCGATCATGCTGCTCATGAGGCACTGTCCCGAGTAGCACATACACAGCGCGCCGTGGACGAACACCTCCAGCTCGCTGTCCGTATTGGC
>CALYAO010000062.1 GCA_944393605.1 uncultured Clostridia bacterium | reverse complement strand
TCTTGTGACGGATGGGTTTTCGGGGGATGCCTCGGATGCCACCCACGAAATCCTCCTGTTTGGGGATACCGCCGTGGTATACAGCCGGGATGGGCAGCCCCACGCGCTGTCCGCCGGGGCTTCCTTTGCGCAGGCCGCTTGGTATGACGTGATGGGAAACCCCATATCGGGCGGCTCCGGCATGCTGGTGGGGGCGGAGCCCATCTATGTGGTGGGTGCGGATTGGGGCGCGGTGCAAACGCCGCAGGAAGCCCCCGCCGCGGCCGACGACCCCGCCAGTGACGTCGTGCTGTTTTCCAACATCCCGGATACCTATGTGCAGCCCGTCACGTCCGAGAGCATTGGTGCGGACGGGATTTTGACGGGGTATGCCCCCCGCAACTATCAGGCGGCGCCGGGGGAGCACATTTCCTTTACGCTGGCGGTGTACAATTTCTCAGAAGAGACGCGGGAAGTCGCGCTTTCGTCCTCCGATGCCATCACCCTGGCGCAGGACACCGTCACGGTGCCGCCCATGCAGTGTGTGGAGGTCTCGGCGGACTTTGCCATGCCGGCGACGGACACCTATGTGGACGGTGTTATCACTGCCACCGCAGATGGGCAGCAGACCGCCCCGTCTCGGTTCCGTGTGTGCGTGCCGGCGGAAGCGGATCCGAAGGCGGTGTTCTACCAAGGCGACCGCCGCATCAGCCCGCTGTATCCGCCAAAGGGCACTGTCCGCGCCGAACTGCAGGACCCGCCCGACGGCGCATATTGCTTCATTCTGGCCTCTTATGTGGATGGGGTGCTGGCGGACGTGTGCGTCTCGGAGACGCCCCAGGCGGAACTTACGGTGACCCAGGCGGACGGATGTGTCCTTCGGACATTTGTGTGGAATAGTCTAACGGAGATGAAGCCCATAGCGTAGCGGGCAGAAAGGCAAAGGTATGTCTTATAAAATAGCCATTATTGATGACGAGGTGCTCATTCGCAAAAGTATCGCGCTCAAGATGACCCATCCCGCGTTTGAGATCACGTTTAGCAGCGAAAATGGGCTGGAGCTGATCGACTATGTCCGGGAACACGGATGCGACGCGGTGGACGTGGTGTTTGTGGACATCGTGATGCCCGCGCTGAGCGGGCTGGAGCTGGCCGAGCGCCTGCACAAGATATGCCCCGATCTCTTTTTTGTCATCATCAGCGGGCACAACGACTTTTCGTATATGCAGAAGGCCATCCGCATTGGGGTGACGGATTATCTCCTAAAGCCCATCAGCACGGAGACGCTCAATGGCATTTTAGAGGGGCTTGTGCCCAAGCTGGCGGAAAAGTATCGCAAAAAAAAGCTGGCACAGAAGCAGAGTATGAACAAGATCCTATTTGAAGGCAACGATGACAAGCAGGAACCGCAGCTGCCCAACATGACGGGCGGATACTACATCCGGGCCACCATGCTGGGCAACTGCGGGGGCGGAATGAGCTGGAGCAGTGACTACAACATGGAGGAGCTGTCCTTTGTGCATCCCGTATACCCCAATTTGCTGATTGAGCTGACGTCGGACAAACGGGAAAACGATTTTCCATATGTTACCAAGACGACCTACATCAGCAAGTGGCATGAGGGGATCGTACCAACCATCAACGATGAGATCGAGCATGCGGTTTCCCAGGTGCGGCATGCACTCACACTGGGGCGAAACATCGTGGTGCAGGAAGGACAGCCGGCCCGTTTGGGGCAGGCTGGTCTGTGGCGCCAAAAGGCGGACAGCCTGATTCCCGTCATCTCCAACAGCATCCTATCCAAAGAGTACGACAAACTCATCCGCCTGGTGGAGGAGTTGTTTACATACGACGACGTCCCGCAGCACGTGGTGGACAAGACGTGGAAGCGGATTGCGGCGGAGCTGTACCTGCGGTTTGACGACAGCACGCTCCTAGACGACAGCTGGCTGATGGGATGTGATACGCCCGGCGACTTTCGGAGCGACATCCTTTATTATCTCCGGCAGCTGCTGTTTTCGGATGCACAGCAGCAAGAGAGCTATAACAGCGGCCTTCGGATTGTGCGGGAGACTGCGGCTTATATCGAGGAGCACTATATGGAAAATATTTCCATTGCAGACATCGCAGAGCGGAATTTTATCAACCGCAGCCACCTGTCCCGGCTGTTCAAAAAGGAGTATGCCAAAACCTTCTATGAATATGTCACCGAGATCCGCGTGAAGAAGGCGGTGCAGCTGCTCACGTCGGGGCGGTTTTCGGTCCGGGAGGTCGCTGAGATGGTGGGATATGTGGACCAGCGGTATTTTGCGCAGATCATCCGCAAACACACGGGGTGTTCTCCCAGTAAGATTCGGAACCAAGGCAAGACAGGGACACAGTGAAGGTGGTGTGGCAGTGGGAAACAAACGATATCAGAGCCGGCGGATGAAGCAGTTTTTTGTGCTGACAGCGGTGATGCTGGCCATTGTAGGTGTGACGACCATCGCCATGTATGGCCTAGAGCGCGAACAGCTCCGGGCAGACATCAACCGCAACATGGCTGTCAGCGTCGACCAGACCTGCCGGGAACTGGACAATCAGATCAACACGTTTTACCAGTCCACCTATGCCATTGCCTCCAATAAGATCGTCTATACGGCCTTGGAGGATGCGGCGTCTGAGACAGACCCCCAAATTGTGCTGCGTCTGACGGAGGACATTGAAAGCAGCATTGCACCCCATGTATTTGTAAACGATCAGATCGTTGGCATCAGCGTCTATGATATGCACGGCAAGGTTTATCAGATCTCCCGGCGCAACTACATGCAGCATGCCAACCAACTGGAAGATCGGCCGTGGTATCAGACCCTGCGGGACGGTGAGAGCTTGGCCGTCTGTGTGGTGGACCGGACACTGTATGTCGCACGGACCATCTTTGATCTTACCACCGTGGAAACGGTGGGCTATGTGGAGATGCGCGTGGACATGGAGCAGCTGGATATTTTGTCCAAACATCTCATCAACGAATTCAGCCGGTTTGACATCGTGGACGGTGCGGGCAATATCCTGCTTTCGAGCGCAGAAAAGCCGATGGAATCCATTCAGCCCCAGGGGGAGTCGGGGCATGAGACGTTCCGGGGCTATGACGTCTTTTATCAGACGCTCAGCCGGTGTGACTGGGTGCTGGTCAGCTATCAAAAGATCCAGTCGGGTGCATTCCGGAGCCCTGCTGTTTTGTGGTTTATCATCTTCATTTTGCTGGGGTGCGTCATTGTTTTTTTGTATGGGCAGATCAACCGGACAGAACGGGACATGGTGGATGCCAAGCTGGATAACCTGCGGACGCAGATTAACCCGCATTTTTTGTATAACACCATGGAGATGATGGATTTTCTGTCCCTGACGGAGGGGAATCTGGAGCTGAGCAGCATCATCCAGGCGCTGTCGGACATCTTTCGGTATGCATTGTGCACCGACAGCCTGGCTACGGTGGGAGAAGAGGTGCGCAACGTCCAGAATTACCTCACCATCATCTCCAAACGATACCCCGGGAAATTCACCTTCCAAAATGACCTGCCCGCGGCATGCTATGAGGAACTGCTGCCCCGTTTGTCGCTGCAGCCCATTGTGGAAAATGCGCTGACGCATGGCATCCTCAAAAATACGGGCACGGGGCGGATTGTGCTGTCCGCCGAGCTTGGGAAGCACCTCTGCCTTTTGGTCACGGACGACGGGGCAGGCATGTCGCCCGAGCGGCGAAAAGAGGTGCGCGATGGGCTGAAGAATGGGAAATATCAGTCATCAAGCGGCAGCATCGGTCTTCGGAATGTCAACAGCCGCATCAAATATTGCTTTGGCAATGCCTATGGCATCGAGCTGATGGAGAAGGACGGACCGGGAACGACGGTGTGCATCCGACTTCCTTTTAATGGGAAAAATGAACAGGAAACGGAGGAAGTGTCCAATGACAACCTATGAACCGCTGCCCCTGGCACGACAGGTGGAGATCGGGTGCCGTCGGATCTGCATAGATGCGCTCCCGCCAGGTGTGCATCTCAATGCCGCCGCTGGGATCGTGGCCGTGGACGGTCTGGCGGGGGACGTGCTGTACCGGGCGCCCGATAAGCTGTATGAGGTGCGTGCCACCGTGACGCCGCTTGGAGACATCCTGGTGATGTTCCCCGAAGGAGAACACTATGCGCATACGCCCGGCAGAAAGGAAAACGATATGGTGGCGCTCCGCTCCGCAGATGGCGGCAGGACGTGGAGCGCACCCTACCATCCGTTTGCCATCCCCTACAGCCAGCATGGCTTTATCCCGCTCATTCCGTCGGGCAGCAGAACCATCTGCTCCTTTGGAACACAACCCGTGCTGGACCGACCCGAGATGTATCAGACAGAGCCCGAAAACGGCCCTATCGGATGGCTATGGAGCGAGGACGATGGCAGGACGTTTCAGGGGCCTCGCCTCATCCGGCCCCAAAATGACCCCGATTTTACCGCCATGTCCGTCACGCGGATGTGCGAAACGGCACAGGGGACCTGGCTGCTGGGGGCGCATACCTCCCAAAAGGAATACACCCCCACGCGCACCCGACAGTATGTTCTGCGCAGCCAGGACCAGGGGGAGACCTGGACGCTGCTGCCCGGCCCGCGGCACACTGGCTGGTGCGTTACACCGTATTACCGGATGGATGAGGGGCGGGCGGTGGCCTTGGGGGACGGGCAGGTGCTCCTCATGACCCGGACGCCGCAGGGGCACCTCTGGGCACTTTGGAGCCAGGACGACGGCCGGACGTGGACCGACCCGGCCCCCACGCCGCTGGTGCACCCCGATGCGCCGCCCATGGTGTTTTTGCTGTCGGATGGGCGGACGCTGGTGTGCTTTCACCACAACCGCCACCACGATTGGGACTATACGGGTCTCAGCGGCGAAAAAGAGGACATCATGCGGGACCGGTCGGAAATCTGGGTGGCCTTTTCGTCGGATGGGGGGCATACGTGGAGTGCACCGCGGTTTTTCTTTGCAAATGCTGCCGCGCCGACCCTTGCGACCCCCTTTCGGAACCACCAGTGCTCCTATCTGGATTTGGTGCTGCATGCTGGTTTGGTGCACCTCTTTGTGCCCCACCGATGGCAGCAGGTGCTGCACCTTTGGATGCCCGAGACGGCGCTTTTGGACCTGTATGATAGGGAAGATTAGGGCCGCATGGTCCGTGCGGCAGACAAAAAACGAGGCGGCATTTTGGCCGCCTCGTTTTTTATGGGTTTGTTTTGTGCCACATCTGAGAACACCCAAATAATTTCGGATTTGCGGCATTTGACATTGACAGCTTTGTCAACCAGTTCCTGGGAGCTTGCGGTCAAAAATACCCTTGCATCTTCGATACAATCCTTGTCTTTGCAAGAATCGTATACCTTGTCGGTATGGATACAAACCGCTTCTTTGATCTCTTCGTGGCTGTTGTTTCCCGACAGCGGGCCAGCCACAATCTTTTCGTTCATATCCGTAAACCTCCTTTATAAAAATATTAGGAACACTCTCATTCCTACAATATCATATGTGCGTGGTTCCCAAGTGTGCCAAAAAAATTGCGGAAGTAGCGAGCGGCGCTGTAACAACTTTTTATACTTATGTTATTGATTTGTAACGAATAACGTGTATAATAGAAAGTAGACAGAAAGGAAAAAGGAGGGACATGCTTGAAACGATTTAGGACAATCTCTTTGGCGCTCGTTGCCTGTTTGCTGGCGACGGTGTTGCTTGCGGCGTGCGGCCAGGAGGAAGAGGTCGCCTATGAGACCACCCAGGGCGGTCGGGAGGTCAGCTTGTATTTTGCAAACAGCGACCAGTCTGAGATGGTGACGGAGACGCTGGAGCTGCCTGAAGATATCGACAATGTGCTGGAGTATACCTTAAATAAACTGCTTGAGGGTCCAACCAAGACAGAACATACGCGGGTGATCCGCGCGGGTACGGGCCTTATTGATGTCAACATGACAGAGGGCGGGCTGGTGACCGTTAACTTCACCAAAGAATTTTATAACAATGAGCCCATTATGGATGTGCTCGCCAGCTCCACGGTTGTTAAGACCCTGAGCAGCTTCCGGGATGTGACCCGTGTCAGCATCCTGGTAGAGGGGCAGGAGTTGGTCGGGCCCAATCAGACGCCTCTGGGGGAGATCAAAGAGGATGACTTGGTCTTCAGCGTGGGCGCAGACGACGACGATGAAACCACAGTGAAGCTATACTTCAGCGACAACGAAGCGATGTATCTGGGCAGTGAGCTGCGGCGGGTATCCACACAGCAGAAGGATTCCACCGAGAAAATCATTCTGCAGGAGCTCATCAAGGGGCCGCAGACCAAGCAGTTGGTGCGGACCATCCCGGCGGAAACCAAGATCCTGTCGGTTGAGACCAAGGATGGTGTCTGCTTTGTCAATCTGTCCAGCGATTTTATCACCAAGCACAGCGGTGGTTCTGCGGCGGAAATCATGACGATCTACTCCATTGTAAACTCGCTGACCGAGCTCAATTACATTGAAAGGGTGCAGTTTTTGATTGAGGGCAAGAAACAGGATGTGTTTATCCATATGATCTTCAATGAGCCCTTTGAGCGGGATGTGAGCAAGATCTCAAACGCAAACTAGGCAATGCATCACAAAAAAAAGCGCCGGCCGATTGGCCGGCGCTTTTTTTGTTGCATGCAAATTTGCTGCAAGCGGAAAGGCTGTGTTTGATATTAGGAAACACTCTCCAAAAAGCTATACTGGGCAGCATATAGGTCGTAGTAGTGCCCGTGGAGCGCCATGAGCTCCTCGTGAGTCCCTTCCTCAATGATGGTGCCCTGTGAGATGACCATGATTCGGTCGGCGTTCTTGATGGTGGACAGCCGGTGCGCAATGATGAAGGAGGTACGGCCCTTTAAGAGCTCATCCAGCCCGCGCTGCAGCGTGAGCTCGGTTTTGGTGTCAATGCTGGAGGTCGCCTCATCCAAAATAAGGATTTTGGGATCCGCCAGGAGCGCACGTGCAAAGGAGATGAGCTGCCGCTGCCCGACGGACAGGCGGGACCCGCGTTCATTCACCTGCGTCTGATACCCATGCTCCAGCGACAGGATGAAGTCATGCGCTGAGACCACTTTCGCGGCCCGCACCACCTCCTCATCCGTCGCATCCAGCTTGCCGTACCGGATGTTGTCCATGATGGTGCCCGAGAAGATGAAGGTGTCCTGCAGCATGACCCCCATCTGCTTGCGCAGGGAAGCGAGGGTAACGCCGCTGATATCGGTGCCGTCAATTAAGATCTTGCCGCCGTCCACATCATAAAATCGGCTGATGAGGTTGATGATGGTGGTCTTACCGGCGCCTGTTGGGCCCACCAGGGCAATGGTTTCACCCGGCTGCACCACCATGTTCACATCCTTTAAAATCTTGACGCCGTCCTCATAGGAAAAGGATACGTGGGAAAACTCCACTTTGCCCACGATGGGCGGCATCTCGGTCGCACCGGGTTTGTCGGTCACGTTGGGCTTGGTGTCCATGGTCTCGAAGATGCGCTCGAGGTAGGCCATGACGTTGATGATCATATTGTAGAAGTTGGACAGGTTGATGATGGGGTTCCAGAACATTCCAATATAGGTAAGGAAAGCCACCAGCGTCCCCACCGAGATGGTGGTGCCCAGCCGAGGCACCGCGAACAGCAGCAGGATGACCTGCCCAATGGTGGACAGCATGTCGATGGTGGGCCACACCACCTTGTCAAACTTCATGGCATACATCCAGGAGTCCATGGTCTCGCCGCAGATTTTTTTGAAGATGCTGAGGTTGCGGGTCTCCCGCGTGAAGGACTGTGTGACCTTCATGCCGACGATGTTTTCGTGGATATATGCGTTCATGTTGGACTGCTTGGCGGACTGAATCTGCCAGGCCTTGCGCTGCTTCTTCCGGATGAGGAACAGCACCAGGAAAAACACCGGCAGCGGAATCATACACACCAGTGTCAGCCGCGCGTCCAGGCACAGCATAAACACCAAAATCACCAGCATGGTGAACAGGTCAGTGACCATGTTGATGACGCCGTTGGACAAAAAGTCGGACAGGGAGTTGACATAGTTGACCACGCGCACCAGAATCTTGCCATGGGGCCTTGCGTCGTAGTAGGAGAAGGGCAGCTCCTGCAAGTGGACGAACAGGTCCCGCCGTATGTCATAGATGATGTTTTGGCCCACCTGCGCCATGAGGCGGGATTTTTTCTTGACGAAGTAGGCGCCAATAACAGAAATTACCAAAAATACCAATAAAATTCCGGCAATGGATAACACAACCCGGGGCGTTAAGCCTTTGCCCGCGTTTTCGGTGAGCAGGTCGATGCACATCTTGATGAGGGTGGGCCCCGTGGTGGTAAATAGACTGCTGGCCAGAATGACCGACAGCGCGATTCCGATCTGCTTTTTGTACCGGCCGATGTACACCAAAAGCCGCTTTAGGTGGGATAGGTTAAACTCGCTCTCCAGCGCCTCGTCAATGTCATACTTATTTCTGGCCATCTTGCGCACCCCCTTTCCCCGCGTGGACATCAAAGTCGCCCAGCTGGTTTTGGTATACGTCGTAGTAATAGCCCTGCTTTGCCAGCAGCTCTTCATGCGTTCCTTCCTCAATGAGCCGCCCCTGGTCTAATACCAGAATTTTATCTGCATCTTTGACGGTTGAGATACGGTGCGCAATGAGGAAGGTGGTTTTGCCTTTGAAATATTCGCGTAAGGTCTGATGGATGTGGTGTTCGGTTTCCATGTCCACGCTGGAGGTGGTGTCGTCCAGGATGAGGATGGCGGGGTCTTTTAGGAGCGCCCGTGCCAGCGCGATGCGCTGCTTTTGCCCGCCAGACAGGCCGACGCCCCGTTCCCCCACGATGGTGTCATACCCTTCGGGGAAGCGCAGGATGAAATCGTGTGCATCTGCGATCTTGGCGACGCGCTCCACCTCCGAAAAGGGGACATCGGGCTTGGCATAGGCGATGTTGCCCTCGATGGTGTCCGAAAACAGGAAGATGTCCTGCATGGCGACCGAGATGTTCTGCCGGAGCTTTCGGACGTTCACATTGCGGACATCGATGCCATCCAGCAGGACGGCGCCTTTGGTGACGTCGTAAAACCGGCAGATGAGACTGACCAAAGAGGACTTGCCCGCACCCGTTGCGCCGATGATGGCGACGGTCTGCCCGGCTTTGACGTGGAAGCTGATGTTCTCGAGGGCCACTTCGTCCTCATAGCGGAAGGAGACATCCCGGAATTCGACGTCCCCCGTGAATTTGTCCTTGGACAGGACCCGCTTCTTGGTTTTGATCCGCGGCTGCATGTACAGGATCTCCTGCACCTTGATGGCACTGGCGGAGGCCCGCTGCATGTCGTTGACCAGCCAGGCGAACATGCGGATGGGGCCCATGACGGTCCAAAGCAGGGAATTGATGATGACCAGGTCCCCGACCGAGATCTCGCCCGTCAGCACATGGTATCCGCCAAACAGGATGGCGACGACCGTCAGCATGGCCGCTGCGATCTCAAACCGGGGCAGATATTTGGAAGAAATCCGGTTGCTTTCCAAATTGGCCTCCCGGTAACCGTCGTTGACCCGGTCAAATTTTTCAATTTCGTAGTCCTCTTTGGCGAAGGCCTTGACCACGCGGTTCCCGCTGATGTTTTCCTGTGCGGTGGTATTGAGCGCCGAATGGCGCGCACGCACCCGCTGGAAGGTGGGGTGCACCTCCTTGGACATCCGCTGCATAAAGTAGAAAACGAACGGCGCCACGACCAAGATGGCCAGCGTGGTTTTCCAGCTGATGAAAAACAGGATGCCCAGCCCAAGCGCAAAGGTGCTGATCTGTTCGATCAGCGCATAGCCGACATAGGCAATAAAATGCCGGACCGCGTCTGCATCCGCTGTCATGCGGGTCATGATGTCCCCGGTCCGGGTTTTGTCGAAATAGTTGAAGTCCATTTTGCACAGCTTAAAATACATCTTTTCCCGCAGCCGCTTTGCGGCGCGCTGGCTGATGTATTCCAGCTGCATGTTGTCCCACCATTTGAGCAGCACGCGCAGGAGCGTCGCCAGCAGCAGCAAGCCAAGCAGCCGATACAGCGCCCCGTAGTCCTGGTTGTAGACCACGGCATCCACAATCTGCCCGCTGACCGTGTTCCGAAACAGCAGCAGCGGCAGGGTTGCGACGCCGACAAAGATCACAAACAGGTAAAACCATTTGTCCTTCCGCAGCAGCTCCCAGATAAATCGAAGCATGTGAACATCCCCCTCTCACACGTGCGATGTGAGTTCCCAATTCAATCGTTTACTCATTATATACCATCCTATGGATATTGCAAGCATTGGAATGGTGCGTTTTTTTTGAAAAATTGGAAAATGGGCCGTTCAAGTCGCAAATCATCCGATTTGTATCAAAATCATTTGATTTACCCCCAAATGCGTCGGGCGGATGCTGTCTCGCTTCCTTTTTTAAAGGACATCCTGGGAAATTTCATTTTCGGCTTGAAAATTGCCAGGAGTTATGATAAAATAGCAATTGTTTAGGAAAGATAATAGAACGTGTGGATGAAATGTGCTTGGACAGCGCCATGGCTGCGAGCAGCCATGGGAAGAGCGGATGTAGGAGGAAATCGTGTGATCGCATTTGTCAGCGGGATGCTAGACAGCGTGGAGGAGAATGCCGCGGTTGTGAATGTGGGCGGCATGGGGTGCCGCGTGTTTATGACGGGTGCCGGGCTGTCGGCGCTTCCGCCCCGGGGGGAGACCGTGAAGCTCTATACCTATCTCCGCCTGGGGGAGGACATCATGGACCTGTATGGCTTCGTTTCCAAGGAAGAGTTGTCCATGTTTAAGCTGATGCTGTCCGTCTCGGGGGTTGGCCCCAAGGCTGCGCTTGCCATCCTCTCTGCGCTGGCCCCCCATGAGCTGGCGCTTGCGGTGGTGACGGAAGATTATAAAACCATCGCCCGGGCGCAGGGGGTGGGTCCCAAGCTGGCGCAGCGTATCTCGCTGGAGCTGCGGGACAAACTGAAAAATGATGCGCTTTTGCCCGCGGGCAATGCGGGTGCGGCGCGGGTGGCGTCGCCATCGGCTGGAAATGACGCGCTGGAGGCGCTCATGGTGCTGGGATACAGCCAGTTTGAAGCGGCCAGTGCGCTGGCAGGCGTGGAAAAGGACCTGTCGGTGGAGGATACCATCAAGGCGGCTTTGGCGCGCTTGATGAAGGCATGATGTAAAAAGAATAGCACATTGGAAAAAAATAGGAAAATTGTATAGATAATGATAAAGGAAACAGACCTGCTGACAGCGGGTTAAAAAAGTGGTGCAGTATCCTAGTCAGTGCTGCTCGTTCCCAGGACGGGGCTAAAAATCCGTTGAAGGGCACATCGATGAAGTTCCTGGTGCTTGCTTTCGACGCCCAGTCGGGGGTTGGTGCTGGGAGTTAAGGATCAGGGGCGTGCCGCAATGGCATGCGGCGTGCGACCCCTCTTCCGTGGAGACCTTTGCTTGTGCTCTGCCACGCTCGGACGGCTGTGTGGGTTAACCACCTGCATGGGCGGCCGACAACCGGCAAAGTACGACTGAGGGAGAAACCTGTTATGCGGTACAAGATTGCCGCAGCCGTCACCTTGTACGGGGGGCGGCCTTGTGGGCCGACTGGCCCTTGCGGCTTTGGCGTGCTGTGTACAGCGTAGCCTGCCTTGAGTGGGTATGGCGGATAGCAGATCAGACACCTGTTCCTCGGCCAAGGGGCTCGTGTTATTGCTGTTTGAAACCATGGCTGCAAAAGAGGCTAAGGACGGGCCTGGCTGTATGGGAAAACCTCTAGGCTGTTCATGTTTGAGATTTTGGGAGGATTGCAGTGCGGAATTGAGTGGCAGTCCGGTCCTGCGCGGGGTAACCCCGCAGACGGTGGTTTCAAGGGAAACCGCCGACCTGGCGACAGGACGGTACCGCCGTGGGAAATCCTACCGGACCTAAACCGCAAAATTTACTTTCAAAATCACCACTTTTTTAGCCGGCCGCCAGCAGAGGCGCGGCCAAATATGTCCGCATGCCGGACGTTTTGAAGAGGAATGGTGAACAACTGTGAGCGACGGGGACCAACCCAGCCGAAAAAAGCGTATTAAAGTGCGCGCAAACAACGTAGGAAATCGGAAAATCAGTTATAAGTGGGTCGTGACCATCACGATCTGGACCTTTTTTATCTCCACTTCCATGCAGCTGGTGCAGATGGGCCTGATCAGCGATGCATCGCTTTTGGCTGCCTTTTTTATCCTGGCGGGCATTGTTGCCATCGGTGTGGTATTTGACATCATTGGCGTCGCAGTGACGGCGGCATCCGAAGTGCCGTTTCATTCGCTGTGTACGCGGCAGGTACGGGGTGCGGCGGAGGCCGTCCGTCTTATCCGGAATGCGGAAAAGGTGGGCAGTTTTTGCAATGATGTCATCGGGGATATCGCGAGTATCATCTCGGGTAGTGCGACAGGAGCCATTGTGGCGAGCCTGCTTGCCATGACCAACGGCAATGAATTGATCTTGACCGTTGTGCTCATGGGGTGCGTTGCGGCGCTTACCATCGGAGGCAAGGCCTTGGGTAAGGGGATCGCAATTTTAAAGTGTAATGCGATTGTGTTTATGGTGGGGAAGCTCATTAGCTTTGTCCGCCCAGTTAAACGGAAAAAGAAGAAATGATCCCTTTGGGGGCTCGATGTGCTGTTAGGTGGAGAACCTTCGGCCTTTTTCCCAGAACATCGTCCGCCAGGCAATTAGTAAGTAAGTGCTGGGTCCGGTGCACATGTTTGCCTGCTTGTTGTGCCGGCGGTTGTAAGACAACAATAACGCCCGATTGGGCGTTTTTCATTGTACTGAGACGGCCGCTTTCTGCCAGCGGCCAGAATAAAGGAGTATTCTTTATGGCGACTTCTATGCATACGAAACTGCTGGGTATCATTGGAACACCTGTGGAACACACGCTGTCCCCCAAGATGCACAGCTTCATTGCCGAGCGCGCGGGGATGGATACCGCGTATCTCGCGTTTGATGTGCAGCCAGAACACCTGGGGGAGGTCCTGTCCGCCATGGCGCATGCGGGCGCGCTCGGCTTTAATATTACGGCACCGCATAAGATTGCGGTCATGGACTATCTGAGTGAGGTTGACCCGGCCGCCGCCCTCATGGGAACGGTGAACACGGTGGTCAATCATGACGGACGTTGGATTGGGTATAATACAGACGGGGAAGGCTTTGTGGGGTCTTTGGAGTTTGACCATGGCCCCGTCGCAGGCAAGGATGTCCTGCTGCTGGGCGCTGGGGGCAGCGCGCGGTCGGTGGCGTACCTGTTTGCGAAGAAGGGCGCACGAAGCATCACCGTGACGGGGCGGACGCCTGAGAAGGTGCGCCAGATTTTGGATGTGATTGACGCGCATACCGACGCCAAAACGTCGGACGATATGGACAATCTGCCTGGCTACGACTTTATCGTGAATACAACGCCGCTTGGCATGCATCCGCTGGAGCGGGAAAACCCCTTTGCACGCTACGATCTGGCGCATGAGGGATCTGTGCTGTGCGATCTGATCTACAATCCCAAGGAGACGGTCTTTTTGCAGGAGGCCAAGCGCCGGGGCCTGCCCATCGTAAACGGCTTGGGGATGCTGGTGCTCCAGGGGATCTACTCGTATATGCACTTTACGGGTGCGCAGCTGGATGTGATGCCGCTGTATCGTGATCTGTTGGCGCTCCTGGATGAGTATCGCATTGTTTAGCATCCGAAACGTTG
The DNA here is from genome assembly GCA_944393605.1 of uncultured Clostridia bacterium. Classification (GTDB taxonomy): domain Bacteria; phylum Bacillota; class Clostridia; order UBA1381; family UBA9506; genus CALYAO01. The sequence goes on along the minus strand of CALYAO010000062.1, from coordinate 1,592 downwards.
GCTTTGTTACATACGATACAGCGAGGTGGCATGCATGATCCAGCAAAAACCGATCACCCTGGCAGACCAGGAGATCTTTGGACACTATTTTGCAAATATGGAAAATTCTACCTATAATTTTACCAACATGTTCATCTGGGGAACGTCCCATGACATCCGGTATGCGATGGTAGAAGATACGCTCGTGCTGTTTTTTCAGCACAAAAACGGCCCCATCACGGCGGGATACCCAGTCGGGCCGGGCGATACCGAAAAGGCCATCCATGCCCTCCGGGCAGACATGGAAGCACGGGGGCTCAACCTGGTGCTCCGGAACCTGTCGGGCTGGATGAAGGAAGAACTGGAGGCCATCCTGCCGGGCAAATTTGAATTTGTCCTGGACGATACCGCGAGCGACTATGTGTATGAGACGGCGAGCCTCATTTCGCTGAGCGGCAAAAAGCTGCACGCCAAGCGCAACCATGTCAACTATTTTAAGAACAACTATGACTTTACCTACAGTGCGCTCACGGAGGCGGATCTGGCGGAATGCAAGGCGGTCTTTGACCGGTGGATTGACGAGAAGGAGACGGACATGCGGTATATCGGGGATTCCCGCACCGCAGCCTTTACGCTGCTGGACAATTACCATGCGCTGCCCGTTCGGGGCGGGGTCATCCGCGTGGGAGGCAGGATTATCGCGTTTTCCATCGGGGAACCCATCACGGAGGACATGGCGCTGCTGCACGTGGAGTTTGCAGATAGCACCTTGCGCGGGGCCTTTAATATCATCAACCAGCAGTTTGCGGAGCATGCCTGGGCGGATACGCGGTTTTTAAACCGCGAGGAGGACATGGGGCTGGAGGGCCTGCGCCGTGCCAAACAGGCCTATCGGCCCGCGTTCATGGTGGATAAGTACAACGCCGTCTGGAAGGGATAGGTTATATGTTCCTATGAGAAAACATGGTGCCGGTGTGCGAAGTGCTGGATTGTATGTTGGGATGCGGCGCATAGGCATGCCGTTTTTTGAAACCCTGCGCGGAGACAGAGATCAGAGAGGAGGGGGCAGATGGAGCTGCGGCTTGCAACCCCAATGGACAAGGATCAGGTCAAAAACATGTGGGTCTATGCCTTGAATGAGGGGGACCCTTTTTTGTCGTGGTATTTTGATACCTGCTGGCGGCCGGAGGACGCGCTGGTTGCGACCTTCCAACAGCCCTATGCCGCCTATGTGGATGAGGCGGGGCATGCCTTTCCTTGGATTGGCGGGTCGCTCCAGCTGCTGCCCTATACGCTTGGGGTGCGGGGCGGTGAAGTGAAGGCGTCCTGTGTCACGGGGGTGGCGGTCCTGCCCGAGGTGCGGGGGCAGGGGGTGGCCAAGGCCATGCTGCGCCGTGCGCTTGCCATGGGGCGGGAGCGCGGGGAGCTGATTTCTCTGCTTTACCCGTTTGACTACGGGTTCTACCGCCGCATGGGGTATGAGGTTGCATACAGCAGCCTGCGGCTCACCTGTGCGTGCGCCGACCTTGCGCCGCTGTCCGCGCCCTATGGGCGGGTGTACCGCGCGGGTCCCTCCCACCATGAGACCCTGTCCGCGCTGCACCGTACGTGGG
>CALYAO010000061.1 GCA_944393605.1 uncultured Clostridia bacterium | reverse complement strand
GTCACCTTCCGGGATGTCGCGGGGGCGGATGAGGAAAAGGAAGAACTGGCGGAAATCGTGGATTTTCTGCGGGATCCGTCCCGGTATGTGCAGCTGGGTGCGCGCATTCCCAAGGGTGTTTTGCTGGTGGGCCCGCCCGGAACGGGTAAAACCCTGCTTGCCAAGGCGGTCGCAGGAGAGGCCAAGGTGCCGTTTTTCAACATCAGCGGCTCGGACTTTGTGGAGATGTTCGTGGGCGTGGGTGCGTCCCGTGTGCGGGACCTGTTTGAACAGGCAAAAAAGAATTCGCCCAGCATTATTTTTATTGATGAGATTGACGCCGTGGGACGGCACAGAGGCGCCGGCATGGGCGGCGGGCATGATGAGCGGGAGCAGACGCTCAACCAGCTTTTGGTGGAAATGGATGGATTTGGCGCAAATGAGGGGATTATTATCATCGCGGCGACCAACCGCCCCGATATTTTGGACCCTGCGCTGCTGCGTCCCGGGCGGTTTGACCGGCAGGTTGTGGTGAACTACCCTGACGTGAAGGGCAGAGAAGAGGTTCTGAAGGTGCATGCGCGCGGAAAGCCGTTGGCAGCAGACGTGAACCTTCGGACGCTCGCAAAGAGCACGGCGGGGTTTTCGGGTGCGGATCTGGAAAACTTGATGAATGAGGCGGCTTTGCTGACAGCGAAGCGCCGGCTGACCAAGATTGGCATGAATGAGCTGGAAGAATCCATCACCAAGGTCATTGCGGGCCCAGAAAAGCGCTCTGCGGTGGTCACCGAGAAGGACAAACGTCTGACGGCATACCATGAGGCGGGGCATGCGGTGGTGACCAAGGTGCTGCCGGGGACCGACCCTGTGCATGAAATCTCCATCATTCAGCGCGGGCGTGCGGCCGGGTATACGCTCCAAATTCCCAAGGAAGACAAGGACAATCACGTTTTAAGAAACGATATGATCAACCAGATTGTGATTCTGCTGGGCGGACGTACCGCGGAGCTGCTGGTGTTGGACGATATCAGCACAGGCGCATCCAACGATATCCAGCGCGCGACCAAGATTGCGCGGGATATGGTGACCAAGTATGGCATGAGTGACCGGCTGGGCCCCATGACCTTTGGCAGCGACAACGACGAGGTGTTCCTAGGCCGGGATTATGGTCATACCGCGGATTACAGCGACAAGGTGGCGGCGGAGATTGATGAAGAAATTCGCCGGATCATCGAGGAGGCATATGCGAGGTGCCAAGAGATTCTAAAGGCGCATATGACCCAGCTGCACAATGTTGCAAGTGTGCTCCTAGAGAGCGAAAAGCTGGATGGGGATGCCTTCGAGCAGGTGTTCTCGCATACGGATCGGATTGATGCCAAGGAATTTGTCAAGGCGCAGAAGGATGAGGAGGAAAAGCCGTCTGGCGGCGGAGACGCGTCGGGTTCCAAGCCAGCAGAAGTGCAAGATTCTGGTAAGGCGGCTCCCACCGTGGACAACGAACTGCATGTGATTCAGCCCGAGGAAAAGGCATAGGAATCAAAGAGGATTTGCGGGGCAAATCCTCTTTTTTGTTTGCTATGGGAGAGGGAATGTGCTATAATGGTGCATAAATGGATGTGGTAACAATTTGTTCAAGCTGGGGGTGGTAATGTGGGCTCGAACAGGAAAATGGTGATTGCGATTATTGCAAGCATTTTGATTTGTATCATGGGAGTCTTTCTTCTTGTTTCTCCGTGGATATCGTTCGCTGTCGGATTGTGGCGGATATATCCGGAGCCGCCAAAACCTAAGATCAAATATGGAGAATTTGACTTCACATTCGTATATGAAATGGACGGAGAAATAAGGAGCATTGAGGATACCATCATTTGTGAATTTGATGGATTTCAAATTGATGAAGGCAGGGGGAAAACACGCAGATGGAAAGAAGATTTTGAGAACAAGCAGAATAATGAGCTGTATGCCTGGCGCGTGGAACAGATGCATAATCCTGATTTTAATGAGTATAAAGGCGGCCGCAAACCCGACTATGATCAAATCGTTTTAAAAAATATTGATCACTTAAAGTGCTTTTAAGTGTGGCGAATGCAGAATACTTTTTGGGAGAACCTACCAATAAAAGAACAGCGCCAATAGAACCGAGCATTGATGTGTATGATAAAAATACTTGTTATTATATAGGGCCCGAAAATACGGAAGCGTTTCTTGAGACGCACAATTTTAAAATCATTCGTTGGGAATGCGACGAACCGATTGAAAACACATTTCGATAATTGCTTTGCACTTGAAAAATATTGTAAGAATATACGGACTCTTATGCTGAAAATGAGTGGGAAGGTCTTCCCTGTGTGGAAGGGAGAGGTGAGGCTATGAAGATGATACACTGTGGAGATATTCATTTTGATACGCCCTTTACGGGGCTGGCAGATGCCCGAAAAGCCGCGTTGCGGCAGGAGGATGTGCGGCGGACATTTGGGCGCATCGTCGCGCTGGCAGCCGAAGAGAAGGCAGATTTGCTGCTCATTGCGGGGGATTTGCTTGACGGTGATACCGCAAGCCCCGAGACCATCCGGTATGTGCAGGAAAAACTAGGAAGTCTTGTGGACACGCGTGTATTTTTGTGTGGTGGGAACCATGACCCCGTGACGCCCCGTTCGTATTACCGGCTTTTGGATTGGCCGGACAATGTGCATATCTTTGACACCCAGATGGAGTGTGTTCCGCTGCCGCAGTGGAACGCGTGTATTTACGGGTGCTCCTTTTCACAGCGGTATGAACCTGCCTCTCTGCTCGCGGGATTTCGCGTGGAAGATCCGCAGAAATGCAACCTCATGCTGCTGCATGGGCAGTTGGTGGGGACGGGGCAGCAGAGCCAGTATGATCCCATTTATGAAGCGGATATTGCACAAAGCGGCCTTACCTATCTCGCATTGGGACATACCCATACCTATACGGGACCGCTGTATGCGGGGAAGACGTGCTATGCGATGTGCGGCTGCCCGGAGGGGCGCGGGTTTGATGAAGCGGGGCCGCGGGGTGCTGTGGTCGCAGAGGTGGATGCGGACGGAGCTTCGCTTCGGTTTGTGTCACTTTGTCGGCGGCAGTATCACACAGTGACACTGGATGTCACGGGCGCAGCGCACCATGAGGAGCTGGCGGACAGGCTTCGTGCAGCGCTGCCGGGAACGGCGGAGGACCTCTATCAGATCGTGTTGTGTGGAGAGGCAGCGTTTCCGGTGAACAGCGATGTGCTGCTGGATGGTCTGCCTTGCTTTTCGGCCAAGGTGGTGGATGAGACACGGGCGCAGCTGGATCTTGTGGCACTCAGGGAGGATTTTTCGCTGCGGGGGCTGTTTGTGGACGAGCTGCTGCAGATGGAGGATTCCCCCGTGGTACGGCGGGCGATGCAGTATGGGCTGGCGGCTCTTTCGGGGGAGAAGGTGGTGCTGTAGCATGGAGATACAACAGATTACCATAGAACAGTTCGGAAAATTTCGGGATACCAAGCTGACATTTGGGCCGGGGATGAATGTTATTTACGGGGCCAATGAAGCGGGGAAATCCACCATTTGCGCCTTTTTGCTTGCGATGTTTTATGGGATGCCCAATGACTCCAAAAAGAAGTCCACGCGGGAAAATGTGCGCGCCCGATACATGCCATGGGGAGAGGAAAAAATGGCGGGCAGCGTTGCATTTACGCATGCGGGCAAATCCTATGTGATTGAGCGCCGTATGGGGGACGTGCGGCGCAAGGATAAGGTGACGGTGCGGGATGGTGCGACATGGGAAGAGGTCGTAATTCCCGACAAGGAGGAAGCGGGTCGGTATTTCTTTGGTATCGGTCCCGAAGCCTTTCGAAAGACGTTGTATACGGGCCAGCTTGCCAGCGTCATTTCCCCCGATAAGGAGGATGAGGTGTTGGACCGGTTGGCCAATCTGCGGCAGACGGGGGAAGAGGACGTATCCTATCAGCGGGCGTCGTCACAGCTCACGTCCCTCCTGAACAGCCTGCGCAGTGTTTCGGGGCGCGCAGGGCGCATGCCGGCGCTGGAGGAGGAGATCGCCTCCCTGCGAGCAGAGGAGGAGCGGTCCCGCAGTGTGCTGGCCCAGCACCGGGAGGACCTGGCGCGCGTTGGCATGCTGGCGGAGGACAGTGCGCGGCTGTCAGCAGAACTTGCGGCTTTGGAGGCGCAGCGGGCGCAGAGTGTGCGGCAGGGGCAGTATGCGGAATACAGACGCTTAAAGGATGAGCTGGCGACGCTGACTTCCCGGCTGCAGCCCGATAAGCTGGAGGCACCCAACCGGAAGTTGGCGGAGGTGCGGGAGGCCATGGAACGGGAAAAACGGTTTTCGGATGGGAGCCGGGCCGACTATGAGCGCGCTTGCCAGCTCCGGCGGCGGGAAGCGGACCTCGCGCGGCAGCTGTCCGAAGAGGAAACGCACTGGGAGGCCCTGCGTGCGCTGGAAAAGGAGCGGGACAGTATCCCTGACATCAAGGGGGTCAATTTGCCAATGCTGGTGCTGGGACTGCTGGTGATGGTTATCGGCGTGGTGTGTGGCGTGGTGCTCCATCCCATTCTGTTTGCGGTGTTTGCGGTGGGCATTTTTCTGGTGGCGGTGTCCTGCCTGAGCATTCGCGAACAGCAGGAAGCGCAGCAGAAACGGCGGACGCTGGAGGCGATGATTGCGGAAAAGCGAAAGACTGTGGATGCGTTGGGCAGAGACAAGCTGGTTTCGGAGCGGGAAGAAACCCAGGCGGAGCTTAACGATCTCTTGGAGGTATACCAGGTCAAGACGGAGCAGGAGATTTTAGATGGGTTGGCGCGACGGGAAAGTCTTGAGAAGGAAGGGACTGCACTGGAGCGGGAGATTGCGCTCATCTCGGAACAGCAGGAGGCCGTGAAGAAGGATATTGACCGGGTGACGGCCCATTTGGCGTCCTTTCCGTTTACGGAGGAGACGCGGGAGGACGATGAGCAGGTATTGCCGCTGACTGAGCTGAATGCACAGATCACGGCGAAGAACCAGGAGATTTTGGCCTGTGAAACCGCGCGGCGGGAGATTGCATATGAACTGGCGCATCGGTTAGATGGCGTGCGGCTGCCGGCGGAGATTGCGGAGGAGCGGGAACGCAAGGAGGAAGAGCTGGCAGATCTTGGGGAGAAGTATGAGGCGCTCTCGTTGGCGCTTGCAGCTTTTGCGCATGGCTATGAGACACTGAAACAGGATTTTGCACCTGTGCTGAGTGAGCATGTGGGGGCGATTTTGCGCCGGATGTCGGGCGGAAAATATGCCGATGTGCGGGTCAATGACCGGTTTGAGCTGTGCCTGAAACCGGCGGATGGCGGCCCGCTCGTGGATGCAGCCTATGTGAGCGGCGGGACATATGACATGATCTATCTTGCGCTGCGGCTGGGCATCATTCAGACGGTTCTGGGAGTGAATGTTCCGCTTCTCGTGCTAGACGACAGCTTTTCGGAATATGATGACGCGCGCACCAAGGCCGCGGTGAACCTGCTGGGAGAGGTGTTTCCGGGGGTGCAGGTGCTGTATTTTACCTGCCATGCGTCTTTTTTATCCATCGCGGAAGGCGCCCATGTGGTACGGCTTGCGTAAAAGGTGCGCGGGGATTTGTGAACAATTGGTAAATCCCCCATGGGAGTCATTGACAACCCAAGCAATTCGTGATACTATGCCAGGTATATACTTGATACTTGTTGTGTTGCATATGGTTGGGCCTGCTTTGGGAAACGGTATGGCCAGATGGAGGGGAATTGTATGACAGAAATAGAAATGCGGCTGAATCAACCTGATCGGCGGATGAGGTTGGCGGAACTGATGGAGGCACTGTCCCGGGGAACTTTGACGCGGGGAGAGGTGAGCGGGCAGGTCAATAATCACATCCATACCACCTATTCGTTTTCGCCCTATTCGCCAACGCTGGCGGTTGCAAAGGCATATGAGGCGGGGCTGTCTACAGCGGGGATTATGGACCATGATTCCATTGGCGGAGCGGAGGAATTTGTGGAGGCGGGCAGGCTGGCAGGAATCGCTACCACCGTTGGTGTGGAGTGCCGGGTGGACATGTCCGACACCGTGCTGGGGGGGCGGCGCTTTAACAACCCGGATCAGAAATCCATTGCGTATATCGCGCTCCACGGGATCCCGCATACGCAGTTTGCGCGGGTTGCCGCCTTTTTTCAGCCATACATTGCGGCTCGGATGGTGCGCAACCGTCTGATGACAGGCAATCTCAATGCGCTGCTGGCGCCCCATGGCATTACGCTGGATTTTGAGGCGGATGTTCTGCCGCTTTCGGAATATCCAAACGGCGGTACCGTGACCGAGCGGCATCTCTTGTTTGCCGTCAGTCAAAAGCTGTTGGCGGAGGTGGGTACGGGGGAGCCATTGGTGCGGTTTTTGGAGGAGACGCTTGGTGTGGCAGTTCCGGACAAGGTGCGGGGATGGCTGTTGGACAGCGATAACCCCTATTTGGCCTATGACTTGCTGGGTGTATTAAAGAGCGGGCTGGTGCACCAGTTTTATATCGATGCCAAGCTGGAGTGCCCCGACGTGCGGGAGGTGGTTGCGCTGGCCAATGAGGTGCGTGCCATCTGTGCGTATGCGTATTTGGGTGACGTGGGGGATAGTGTGACGGGGGACAAGAAGGCGCAGCAGTTTGAAGATGCCTATTTGGAGGAGTTGTTTGGCCTGCTCAGTGCGCTTGGGTTTCATGCTGTGACCTATATGCCGTCCCGCAATTCTATGCTGCAGCTGACGCGGGTGATGGCGTTGTGTGACCAATATCACCTGTTTCAAATCAGCGGAGAGGATATCAATACCCCGCGGCAGGCGTTTTTCTGTGAGAAGTTAAGAGACCCGGCCTTTCATCCGTTGATGGAAGCGACATGGGCGCTCATTGGGCACGAAAAACAGGCGACGATGGATCTGTCGCGCAGCATGTTCTCCCCAGCGGCAATTGCCAAATACCCGGATTTAAAGGAACGGATTGCCGCATATGCGGCGATGGGAAGAGAATAAATAAGAAGAGCGGCCATGTAGTTTTGCATGGCCGCTTTTTTGGTAGCGTTTTACGGATTTATGTCGGTGAAGTTGCTGGGAATGTGAGCAAAGCGTCTGTGCTGCCCAAAATAAAAGAGTACTCGGCAGTATGCACGTGCTTTTCTGGCAGGTGAGAGGCATGCAGGGGATGGGATGCGTTTGGTAGTAGGCTGTCAGAAGCCGATAGAGCCAACCGCACAGGCAGCCACCGTAGTGCCCAGGTAGATGGTGCAGTCTTTGGCATCCGCGTCGTTTTGCTCCACCGAGGAGGTTACGGTCAGCTTGCCCTGTGCACCGCGTCTGCGCGCCTCCGCCTTGGCGCCCGTCTCCGCTTCCTGCACCGCACAGCGGACTGCATCTTCCAGCTCGGGGAACACCTGGACACTGCTGCCATACACCGTGTATCCCGTGATGCCCTCTGAGCAGGTGTTGGGCTTGATTTCAACTGTGTGCGTCGCGCTGATGGTTCCAACCACAGCACCCAGCGCGTTGGCAACCGCATAGTGCTCGGGGATGACGGCATGTGTCCCCAACAGGGCGGCGACCTCCTTTAAAAAGATGTGGATGGGCGCACCGATACCGACCAGGGAGAAGGGGGTGGTAAATTGGATGGACAGCAGCTGGTTGGGCTTGCCGGTTTTTGCCGCCTGGTAGGTGTCATTGATGAAGCGTTCCACATCAGGGTTGATGCCATGCTTCCCATAGGTTTCATACTGATTTTCCAGCATGGCGGCTACGATGTTGAGGTATAGCTTGCGTTTGACCTCGTCGTAGACCCGGTCGCATAGCTCTGAGACGGATATGTCTAGATTGTATGCGGCAAAGGCTGCGCCGAGCTGGGATGCCTCGGTGCAATACTGATCAAAATCGCCCTTGAGGTGCATGATGTCCGTGGGGGTAAGGCCGCAGACCTGCACGACGCCGTCTTTGATGAGACGCTCGATGTGCAGCGTGTAGATATCCTTGCCAACGGCCTCCGCTGCATCGGTTATCAGGAGCGGCTGTTGGGCAATGGCACGGCAAAAGGCTTTCTCTTCGTCCGTGTACCGCGCATCCGCATCAATGTCCCGGGTGAGCATCACATGTTCGTAAAGGAATCGAGTATGCTTGCGCAGTTCCAGATTTTTCAAGTTTTCCACCACGGAAGGATAGGCTTGCGCTGCGATACAGAGCGGAGTGACACGATAATTTTCCAGGTAGATGGACTGCTCGTCATAGTGGATGGCGCTGTCACCGCCTAAGCCGAACGTTTTGACGTATAAGCCATCCACAAAGGTCTTCCATTTGCCAATGGAGATGCCGTCCACCACGGTGACGGGAAGCCCGTCTTTGACAAACGCGATGTCTGTCGTGGTGCCGCCCATGTCCACAATGATGCTGTTGGGGCTGTCGGTCAGCCGTGTGCCGCCGATGGCGCTGGCGGCGGGGCCGCATAGGAGTGTTTCCACCGGACGCAGGGACGCAAAGGATTCGGACATCAAGCTGCCGTCGCTGCGGACAATGACCAGCGTCGCGTGGATGCCGCGGAGAGCGAGCGCCTTCTTTACCGCATCCAAAAAGGTTCGGATGACGGGGAAGAGGCCGGCATTTAAGAGGGTACTGGCGCCGCGCTGGAGACAGTTGAGCTCCGCAAACAGCTCGTGCGCGCATACGACGGGGATGTCGTTTGTCTCCTCGAAGATGGCTTTGGCCTTTTTCTCAATGACCGCGCCGTTGCGCATGGCGTTCATTTCCATGATGCCAACGCCGTCGTAACCATCAAATCCCGTTTGAATCTGTTGCTCAAACAGCGCCCAGTCGGGCTCTTGGATGATCTCCCCTGAGAAGGTGGAGCGGCATTCCTGCAAATAGATGTCTTTGGCAGGCGGCAGGCCATATGCCCCGCCAAGTTGGTCGATGATGCGGGCGTCGCCGCCGAAAAAGATCAGTTTGGCACGCCCGCCTTTGTCCTCCACGCAGGCGTTGGTTGCGAGCGTTGTGGAAAGGGAGATGAGCTCGGCCTGCTGCACAAGCTGCGCAGGCAGGCGGTCGATGGCGCCCAGGATGCCGATGGAAAGGTCCTGTTTGGTTGTGAGCGACTTTGCGGTTCCCAGAATCTCTTGGGTTTCAAAGTTATAGAGGACGGCATCTGTGAAGGTGCCGCCGGTATCAATGCCGATGCCGAGGCGCATGAATCATCACTCCTATGGAATGGAATACCATTTAGTATATCACAACGGATGGGGCGGGACTTGTATTATTTTATCCTGTACTTGTATTATTTTACACGGAAACGGATGAGGGGATGTGTGCATATAAACGCTGTCCGGGTGGGCGGGGGATTTTTGAATCACAGTGGCGAATCCTGCAACGCAGAAAAGCAGACTGGCATCTTTTCGGTTGTGGGACAAGAATCCATTGATGGGCAGAACACGTACGAGGTGCGGAGCGGTTGGCATCCGGATACGAATGACAGTCAAGGGTGAAAATAGGTCTTGACAAAACAGAAAAAGACGTGTATACTACAAAATGTCCGATTTCGTATAATATGATTTTTGACAAAAAGGTGGTGTGCAGATGGAAACAAACAATCCGCCCATCAAAACGTTAGCAGACTTTCGGCAGGCCACGATGGAGCTGGACAATGTCTATTCCCTGTTTTCCAAGTCCTGCGGTTTATCGGAGGCCGAATATTGGTCGCTGCTGTTTATTTACGAGGGCGTTGCAACGCAAACGCAAATCAGTGACCGGCTTTTTCTCAGCCGGCAGACATTGAATTCCGCTTTCAAGCAGCTGCGAAGAAAAGGATTGATTTGGTTGGAACCGTATGAGGAAAATCAGCGGTCCAAGCAGGCCTTTTTAACCGACGAGGGGCGAATTTTTGTCGAAAAACATGTTGTTCAAATGCACTGGGTGGAGGAACGTGCATGGAGGCGGATGAGCCAGGAGGAACAGGCGGCACTTACCAAATTGACCCGAAAATTCAGTGAGTTTATCCAACAAGAATTAACAACTTCCAAGGCTGATACAAGTGCATAAATGGTGTGTTTTGGGATGATTCATCGGATGGTTTGCGGCCGCAGCCGCAACGACCGGAGAAGATGTCGAGTGCGCTCGGTTATTGTTACCAATAACCGGGCTATTTTTATGTTTGGAGGCAGCTATGAAAACCTATATAAATGGAATAGTTTATGACACCGGCGCCGCGAGACCCATTGCGACGGGATGCTTTTCCTTGCATGGGATAACGGTGGAGGAAACGGTTTATCAGATGCCGGCAGGGCAGCACCAACTTCTCTGGTGGGCAGAAACAACGGCTGTCCATTGCCAGAGCCCTGGTAAAAAAGCCACAACTCTATATTTTTGACGACAGTTTTTCGGCCCTGGACTTCAAAACCGATGCGGCTTTGCGGAAAGCCTTGGCGAAAGAAACCAAGGATGCTGCTGTGTTGATCATTGCCCAGCGTGTCAGCACCATTCAACATGCCAATCAAATCATTGTGCTGCATGAAGGGCAGATGGCTGGCATCGGCACGCATGACGAACTGCTGAAAACTTGTTCCGTCTATCGGGAAATTTACGAATCGCAGACCAAGGAGGCGCAGGAAGTATGAACCAGACGATAAACAAACAAAGCGGCCGCAACACGATTGCAAGGCTGTTTGGCCAGCGAAAGGGACAGCGTGTTCGGCTTACGGTTGTCGCTGTGTCCATTGTGATATATATTGGACTCAGCATATATAACCCTATGTACAGTGCGCTGGTGATTGATCATCTCTGGCAGAGCGTCCAGGCGGCATGGAAAGAAGGCATTCCGTTTGCCGTCACATGGACCAACATGGGGCAGGAATTGACGCAGCTCAGCATTCAGTATTTCTTTACCTGGATTTTCTACTATTTGCAGTCTTACCTGATGGCGAATGTGGCGGAAAGCCTGAACCTGGAACTGAGAAACCAAATTGCACGAAAATTAAACCGGCTGCCCCTGCGCTTTTTCGACCGAAACAAGGCGGGTGAGATCTTAAGCCGTGTCACCAGCGACCTGGATAAAATCGCAGAGGTGCTTCAGACCGGTCTGCTGAAACTGGTCGTTGCAATCGGCACCATCATCGGCTCTTTGATTGTGATGCTTTATTACAGTGCAGTGCTGACTTGCATCTTTCTGATTTTTATGCTGATCAGCATGGTGGTTACCCAAATCGTAGCAAAAAAGAATTTACAATATTCGGCCCAGCGGCAGGAAACCATTGGAGAGCTGACCGGTATTGTAGAGGAGTATTATAACGGGCGGAATGTGATCAAGGCATACAACCATGAAAAAGAAAGTTTGGAGCAGGTGACAGCGGCCGCGGAAAAGAACCGTGCCGCCAACCAGAAAGCTGACTTTTTAACCAACTGTGTCAACCCATTGATTCGCTTGCTGACCCGGCTTGCCAACGTGGTGATCGCAATCATTGCAGGCAAGGCCATGCTGGACGGTGCGATGACAGTGGGTGTTGTGCAGGCATTTTTCCAGTATGTCAATCAGACGGCGGAGCCGTTGACAGAAGCGTCTTTTATGATTAATTCCCTCCAGTCGGCGCTGGCTTCCGCCAAACGTACCTTTGAACTGCTGGATGACGAGGAAGAGAGACCCGATCCGCAAAAACCGGCCGTTTTGGCGCATGCTAACGGCAATATCGCCTTTGAACACGTGAGCTTTGGTTACACCCCTGACCATCTGCTCATGAAGGACATCTGTTTTGAAGCAAAGCCTGGGCAAAAGATTGCCGTTGTGGGCAGCACCGGGGCGGGCAAGACAACACTGGTCAATCTGCTGATGCGGTTCTATGAGGTAAGCGGCGGCAAGATCACCGTAGACGGCGTAAATGCCGCTGAGATGACCCGCAGCGGCCTGCGGAAAAACTTCGGTATGGTGTTGCAGGACACCTGGCTGTTTTCGGGTACAGTCGCCGAAAACATTGCCTACAGCAAGCCGGATGCTACCCGTGAGGAAATCATTGCAGCAGCCAAGGCAGCAAAGGTGGACTACTTTATTCGCACCATGCCCCAGGGGTATGACACCATGTTGGACAACGAGGCGGCTAACCTGTCCGCCGGGCAGCGTCAGCTGATCACCATCGCCCGCGTGTTCCTCTGTAATCCGCCCATCATTATTCTGGATGAAGCAACTTCCAGCGTGGATACCCGCACAGAGGTGGAAATCGGAAAAGCGATGAAAACGCTGATGAGCGGCCGAACCAGCTTTGTGATCGCGCACCGGCTTTCCACCATTCGAGATGCGGATATGATCTTGTTTATGGAACACGGGAATATTATTGAACAAGGCAACCATCAAGAACTGCTGGCAAAAAAAGGTGCGTATGCCGCACTCTACTACAGCCAGTTTGAATAAAGGCGCTATGTTATTGGATAGATACAGGCGGCTTACCTCGCCAAAAATCATTTTCATTGCATTTCTGTTGCGAATCCTTACCGGGCCGCTGCTGCTGATGCTCCCCTTCGCCACAAATGACGGAGAGGGAGCGTCTTCCGCTTTTGCCTACTGTCCGGCTTGAGAAAAGGACTGGGATATGGAACGGTATGGCTGATTTGGACAATGCCGTCTGCCTTTTTCGTAATATGCAAATATCGCATGTATGGGGCGACGGTGAGGATAGCTTGAATGAACATTAAAAAAGCCGGAACAAGCCGAATTTGTTCCGACATGGCCTTATGCTACAAAAACCCGTAAGTTACATAAAGCGAAGCCGCAAAAAGTTGGCAGCATGCAGAAACGTTGCAAGTGCGTTTACAACCGAGGAGGCGTAGCGCAGTGTGACTTTTTGCGGGAAGGAGAAGCGGCGGCACAAGTGCGCCGGTGACTTTTCAAAAAAATCGTCGCGGACGAAACATAGTCCGCGACGACGTGGAGCTACTGATCCGATTCGAACGGACGACCTGCTCATTACGAGTGAGCTGCTCTACCAGCTGAGCCACAGTAGCACATAGAAAGGAGGCATTGATCCTCCTTCTTGGTTTTTGTTTTCAACAGCAAAATTGATTATACTACAAAAATAAGGGGTTGTCAATCACTAATTTGTGGATTTGGGTATTTTTTTGGAGCGCTGCGGAGGCAGCAAGTGCATCCGCTCGAGCAAAAAAGCGATTTTTTGCCCCTTGGGCAGCATCTCAATATCCGTCCGTGTGATGGTTCGGGTTACGAAAAGCAGCAGCAGATAGGTTAATGCACCTATGGCAATGGCCAATCCGAGCGCTAGGATGACCATCAGGCGCATGCTGCCCGATACGGGCGTTACAGGCGCTTCTGCCGGCAGGAATTGCAGCGCGAGGCTGAGGGCGGGCAAATCCATGGCTTTCGCGGCGAGCTGGTATATCCAATAGACCAAAAAGCCCATGATGGCAGCACAGATGGCAGGCTTGACCAGAAATCCTTTGATGGTGAGTTTCGGATGCAGGATCTTTATTACAAAGAATAGGTTTAAAAGCGCGATGGCGAAATAACACAGCAGCGTTGAAAAGGGAGCGCCGCCGATGTTGACGGATGGGATTGCGATCAGGATATAGTTTGTTACAATTTTAACGATGCCCCCAACCAACATGTTGAAGACGGGGATCATAACATGCCCGGTCGCCTGCAGGATCGCGGTTGTTACTGATACGAGGCAGACGAAGATCACGGCGTATGCCAGCACGGACAGCATATACTGCGATCGGGCGTTGTTAAATACGGCAATTAAGATGGGGGAGGCCAGCACGGACAGCCCGACCGCACAGGGCAGGGAAAACAGCGTTGTAATTCGGATGGTGGATTCTGCGAGCAGACGGCTCTGTTTGCGGTTTTTTAGCGCATAGGCACCCGCGACAGCCGGCACCACGCTCATGGAAAGCGAGGTTACAATGGTGGGCGGCAGGTTGAACAGAGAAACGGCAAAGCCCGAATAGGAGCCGTATAGCACATCAGCGGGCTGAGAAAGCATTTGGGCACCGATTTCAATGTAGTCTGCTATATTTTCAACCCCATAATAGTTGATGAGGGTATTGGCGATCTCGGGGGTCACGATGATGGTGCGCAGCCGGTTGCGGATCATTAACATATCAATGATGTTGGTCAGGCTGGATACCGCTGCACCAATGGTGATGGGGACCGCGATGGTCAGCAGCGCGAGGAAGATGTGCCTCGTAGTGCGGGAGCGGCTGGTATTGTCCTGCACAATGGCGCGTTCCATGCGGTTTTTGTTCTTGAGATAGGTTACAATCAGGATGATGCAGGCAAATAGGGTGCCTGCGGTGACACCGATGACAGCTCCCGTCGATGCGTATGCCACGCCGAACGGAATCAGGAGATAAGCGAGAAGCAGGCCAATCAGGAGCTTGCCCAGTGCTTCGGCGACCTCCGACATGGCGGTTGGAATCATGTTGGAAAAGCCTTGAAAATATCCCCGAAAGGCGGAGACAATGGCCACCAGGAAAATGGCAGGGGAAATGGCCATGATGGCATAGCGGGACATGGAAATCCGTTCCAGTTCTGCCTCGGTGACTTCCTGGGGGGCGTTGACCATCCAAGCGAAGGTTTCTGCGCCGAAAAATAAGGTAAGAGATCCTGCAAGTCCAATTAAGAACAGCAGAGTGAGTGCTGCGCGGAGGATGCGCCGGGTCTCCGCGATATTGTGCCGTGCGACGCTTTCGGAGACCATTTTGGAGACCGCGACGGGGAGCCCCGCCGTTGCCACGACAAACATGGTCGCATACATCACATATGCGGTATTAAAAATGGCAAAGCCCTCTTCGCCCAAAATGGATGCCAGCGGTATTTTAAAAAGGGCACCGATGACTTTGACTAACAGATTGGCAACGACCAAAATCGCGGCACCCTCCAAATAGGTCTGTTTTTTGATTCCGGACAATCGTTTCACTCCTCAGTGCCGCGAAAGCGGCGTATGTATGTTTACAATCTATAGCGCAAATAACAAAAATGCGCAACGAAAAGGCAATATCTGTACGCTTGTTGACGCAAAAAACCAGCCCGGTATGGGGCAAGCAAGCAGAATATCCAGAGCCCGATCGGACAGGGACCCTTTCATTGCATTCATTATACCAGCAATCCCCCAGAAATGCAACTCTTGTTTCTGGAATTGTCTGTTTGTCTCTCCTCATTTTTATGCAATCAGCGGGCAGTCCATACACAATTTTACGCAAAAGTCCCCTGAGTGCCAAAAAAACACCCAGGGGACCGGAGGAAAGGAATCTTTGGTATGGTTGCTGCTGTGAGGGGCGTTACACATCTGCCTTGATAGACGGCAGTGCGGCCGCTAGGGGTCATACGGCCGCTGTTTGTGGGAGGGGATTGCCCTCCCACGCTACATTGTATGCAAGAAAAGGAAAAAAGGTGCGTACAGGCTCTTGCGGAAGGCGCAGTCTGGCGCCCAACAACCATGGAGAGTAAAAAAACCAGGGGCCGCGAAGCACCCTGGTTTTGAATGGCTTTAGAAGTTGTTTTCTTGCAGCTGGAAGTATGCTTTGGGATGCTTACATACGGGACAGAGCTCGGGCGCCTTGGGACCAACCACAATATGTCCGCAGTTGCGGCATTGCCAAATGGCATCCCCGTCGCGGGAGAAGACCAGGCCGCCTTCGATGTTGGCAATTAGCTTTTTGTACCGCTCTTCGTGTTCCTTTTCGATCTTGGCGACCATTTCAAACAGCGCGGCGATCTCCGTGAAGCCCTCTTCCTTGGCTTCTTTGGCAAAGCCGGCATACATATCGGTCCATTCGTAGTTCTCGCCAGCGGCCGCATCTTTGAGATTGGTCATGGTATCGGGGATGGCGCCGTCGTGGAGCAGTTTAAACCAGATTTTTGCGTGTTCCTTCTCATTCTCTGCCGTTTCAGTAAATAGGGCAGCGATTTGCTCGTAGCCATCTTTTTTGGCCTTGGACGCGTAATAGGTATATTTATTGCGCGCCTGGGATTCTCCTGCAAAAGCGGCCAGGAGGTTTGCTTCGGTTTTACTTCCTTTTAAATTTGCCATGTCAATCGCTCCTTTATGTTGGATTTAAATGAGAATCATTCCTGTTATGGATAGCGTATCACTTTCCACAAGGTTCGTCAAGTGTTTTTTGAAAGTGACAGAATTTTTACCAGAAAAGGCCGAATTTTTACCTAAAAATAGAGGCAGCGGCAGTGTTATGGTTTGCTATATTTGTTCGTTTTTGCGTTCATAGACCAGATGAATGATGCCGTTTCCGTGACTGATTTTTGTCAGCTGTAATTTGCATTCACGTTGCGGATTTCCGAATAAGCGGATTCCATTCCCCAAAAGGGTTGGGATGATGGAAATATCGTAGATGTCGATCAAATCTGCCGCCATCAGTGGTTGAATGATTTGTGCGCCGCCGCAGATCCAAATCGCTTTCCCGGGCTCCTGTTTGAGGGTGTTCACCAAGCTGCATGGATGTTCGGAGGTGAACCGAATGGAACTGGATGAGGGAAGGGGATGGTGTGTAATCACATAACTGGTAAGAGTGGGGTATGGCCATTTGGTTGGAGACAGCTCACTGACAATCTGCTCATAGGTGTTCCGCCCCAGAATGACCGTATCTACCTGTTTGACAAATGTGGTATAGGTGTCGGGTGTGTCGATGTCCGTAGACTGTCCTGACAGCCAGTCGACCTTGCCGTTTTGGTCCGCGATGTAGCCGTCCAGACTCATGGCAATGAATAAGATGATTTTTCGCATATGGCTTCTCCTCCCGTATCAAGTTTTTTTCGGCGCTTGTGCTGCAATACATCGTATTTCCCATTTTATCACAAAAAGAAATGGGATCTTCATCTTTTCACATAAAAAATGGAAAAAAGAAAAAAATAATGGTTGCATTGGATGGGAGAGTGTGCTATAATATATCGCGGATTACGCACACGCTGGGACAGCAAGGCGGTGCCGCACAGCGGTTCCTTGGCTGGTTGAGCGGCGTGGAGGGTAGTATGGCTGTGATGGGAACGGCCGAAAAATTAACCGGAGGTGACTTTTATGTCAGTAATTTCCATGAAACAACTGTTGGAGGCGGGCGTTCACTTTGGTCATCAGACCAGACGGTGGAACCCCAAAATGGCGGAGTATATCTTCACGGAGCGGAACGGGATTTATATCATCGATCTGCAGAAGACCGTCAAAAAGGTGGATGAGGCGTATAACTTTGTCAAGGATATCGCATCGCAGGGCAAGAGCATCCTGTTTGTCGGTACCAAGAAGCAGGCGCAGGATTCCATCAAGGATGAGGCAAGCCGCGTTGGAATGTACTGGGTCAATGCCCGGTGGCTGGGCGGTATGCTGACCAACTTTAAGACCATTAAGAAGCGCATTGAGCGGCTGGAGCAGCTCACCAAGATGGAGGAAGACGGGACGTTTGATCTGTTGCCCAAGAAAGAGGTTATTAAGCTGCGTGCGGAGCGCGATAAGCTGGAGAAGTATCTGGGCGGCATCAAGGACATGCGTGGTCTGCCGGGTGCGCTGTTTATTGTGGACCCGCGCAAGGAGCGCATTGCGATCGCAGAAGCGAAGAAGCTGGGTATCCCCATCGTGGCGATTGTGGACACCAACTGTGACCCCGAGGAAGTGGATTATGTGATTCCGGGGAATGATGACGCTATCCGTGCGGTCAAGCTGATTGCCAGCACCATGGCAAATGCCGTCGTGGAAGGCCGCCAGGGCATGGATGCGCCCGCTGAAGAGGAGGCCGCTGAGGCACCGGCTGCTGCGGAGTGAAATTTTAAATAGGTAAAATAGGACAAAGGTGACTTTGTCCTATTTTAAACGTAAGTACCGTACGAAGCAGATAAATAACAGCCGCTTGTCAGGCGGCGGAATGGAGTGTGTGAAGATGGCTTTTACTGCAACGGATGTGAAAAATTTAAGAGAAATGACCGGGTGCGGCATGATGGATTGCAAGCGTGCCTTGACCGAAGCGGACGGGGATGTGGATAAGGCGATTGAGCTGCTGCGGGAGAAAGGTCTGGCTGCTGCCGCGAAAAAGGCGGGCCGGATTGCCGCTGAAGGTATTGTGGAGGCCATGGTCGGTGAAGACGGCAAGCTGGGCGTCATGGTAGAGGTCAATTCTGAGACCGATTTTGTTGCCAAAAATGCGGATTTCCAGACGTTTGTTAAGAATGTGGCGACACAGATTGCAAAAAAGGCCCCCTGCTGTGTGGATGGTGAAGGGGATTGTCTGCTGAAGCAGAAGTTCTATGCGGATGAGTCTGTGACCATTGGGGACATGCTGACCGAGAAGATTGCGACCATCGGTGAAAACATCAATATTCGGCGGTTCGACCGTCGTGAGGGTATCTGTGAGGCGTATATCCATGGCGGCGGCCGCATCGGCGTTCTGGTAGAGTTTACGCTGGCGGATGAGTCCAAGAAGATGGACGCAGAATTCCGTGCGTATGCAAAGGATATTGCGATGCAGGTTGCTGCGGCAAATCCGCTGTTTTTGGATGAGTCTTCCGTGCCGGAGGAGACCATCGCAAAGGAGAAGGAAATTCTGATGGCGCAGGCGCTCAATGAGGGCAAGCCGCAGAATATTGCTGAGAAGATGGTGAATGGTCGTATTGCCAAGTATTTCAAAGAGGTTTGCCTGGTGGATCAGCTCTTTATCAAGGATGGAGACCTGACCGTGGCCCAGCTTACCAAACAAGTTTCGGAGAAGATTGGTACGGAGATTACCATTGTGGGCTTTACCCGCTTTGAAAAAGGCGAGGGAATTGAAAAGCGGAATGACAATTTTGCGGATGAAGTTGCTAGCATGATGAAATAATTTGTAATATCGCCCAAAAAGGTTGAAATCTGACCGTGAGGTTTGATTTCAACTTTTTTTTTACTTGAAATGTCGAAAAACATCGAAAATGATGAAATTTGTTGATTTTGGTTGCTGTTTGTTCCTGTTTGTTGAAACAACTTATTCAATAATGGCGATGGTATGCGATATGTGTTGCTGATACAATATTCTTGTAATTTATTATCGGTAAGTACTAAAAAATTGGACAAGGAGGGGAAACTTGTGGCAGTAAGAA
Source organism: uncultured Clostridia bacterium (assembly GCA_944393605.1). Lineage (GTDB taxonomy): Bacteria > Bacillota > Clostridia > UBA1381 > UBA9506 > CALYAO01. The sequence goes on along the minus strand of CALYAO010000061.1, from coordinate 20,064 downwards.
CTGAGTGCTTTGGATATCGGTTCGGACAATGCGAAATTTTGACTGAGCTGGTGTGCAAACAAGGGACATGCAAGTTTTTTAAGGAGCGGGCCCAGTATGTAAGGGAACTGCATCAGCGGAGAAACGGCTTGTTAAAACGGGGAAAAGAGGACGTTGGGAAGGGACAGGTGATGAGATGACTGTGGAAGAAAAGAAGCACTATCTATCTGCATACCGTCTGTTGGACAGTGAAATCCAGCAAAAGATGGATGAGCTTGCCCACTGGCGTGCACGTTCTACACAGATTACACCCATTTTAACGGGGATGCCCAAATCCAGCAAGGTTTCCAGCCGTGTTGAGAGCACGGTGATCAAAATTGTACAATTGGCGAATGAGGTCAATGCCGATATTGACCGGTTGGTTTGGCTGCGCAATGGCATTAAGCAGCAAATTGACCGGATGGAGAATGATACTTACCGATTTTTGTTGGAATGCCGGTATATTGGATGCATGACTTGGGAGGCGATTGCTGAAGTGATGAACTACAGCTGGCAGCACATGCACAAGCTGCACCGGCGGGCGTTGGAGGAGTTTTGTGTGGATGAGGAGAGTTGGTTGGCGTATCTGTCATGTTTTCGCCAGGGGATGTCTCGGGAGGCAAGTGCAACCCAATAGAGGTGATAGCATGCGATAAGGGACTGTGGTATACTGGTATTGTGGAAAGAAAAAGGGAGCGGCGCCCAAAATGGGCGGCTCTCTTTTTTTATGACTGGCTGAGGGAACAGCCAGGGTGTGAGGTGATTGGATGGGAAAGTATGAAACGCATGTTGCGGATCGGTTGTGTGAGGTGGAGCAATGGGCGGCAGAGGGGCTATCTAATGCGGCGATTGCGCGGCGGCTTGGGATTGCATCCAGCACGCTTGTCAGGTACATACGGCAGTATCCGACATTGGGAGCGGCATTGCATAAGGGCAGGTCACCGGATAAGGAGGTGGAGCAGGCGCTGTTTCGGCGAGCAGTTGGCTATGAGTATGAGGAGGAACGCATGGAGGAAGCAGACGCCAAGAAGAAACGGGTGGTGGTTCGCAAGCATGTGGCGCCTGACATTACGGCTGCGGTGTATTGGCTCAAGAATCGGATGCCGGGCAGGTGGCAAGACCGCCCTGCAGGCGGGGATAAGAAGGTGAAGGAGGATAACTTCTTAGATGCGCTTGGCATTGTCGCCCAGGAGGTGTGGCAGACAGAAAGTGAGGCGGATGCGGATGAGCCGTGATGTGTTTCGGTTTGAGCAGTTTTCCAAGAAGCAGAAACAGGCGCTCACATGGTGGCATCCACGTTCACCGGTGGCGGATGCGGATGGCATTATTGCGGACGGCGCCATCCGAAGCGGCAAGACGTTGGCGCTTTCGCTGTCCTTTGTGTTTTGGGCCATGGCTTGCTTTGACGGACAGTGTTTTGGCGTGTGCGGCAAGACGGTGGGGGCGCTTCGGCGCAATGTGCTGACCCCGTTGCTACGGATGCTGATGGCGAGGGGGTATGAGGTGTATGAGCGCAGGGCTGAGAATCTCATTGTGGTCATAAAAAATGGACGGCGGAACTTGTTTTACTTATTTGGCGGAAAGGATGAGCGCAGCCAGGATTTGGTGCAAGGTGTGACGCTGGCGGGGGTATTTTTTGATGAGGTTGCGCTCATGCCTGAGTCCTTTGTCAACCAGGCGACGGGGCGGTGCAGCGTGTTGGGCTCCAAGTTCTGGTTTAACTGTAATCCGAGCAGTCCCCGGCATTGGTTTAAGATAGGGTGGATTGACCGGGCCGCGGAGCGCAGGCTTTTGCGGCTCACCTTTCATATGGAGGACAATTTATCCCTTACGGATGCCATTCGGGCGCGGTATGAGCGGCAGTACAGCGGTGTGTTTTACCGGCGGTATGTGCTGGGAGAATGGGTGGCGGCCGAAGGGGCTGTTTATGATATGTTTGATGAGCAGGTTCACGTGGAGAAGTCGGTGCCCGATGGGCTTTGCAATTATTGGGTCAGCTTGGACTATGGGACGCAGAACCCAACGGTGTTTCTCCTGTGGGGAGAAGCGGAGGGCGTTTGGCACTGTGTGCGGGAGTTTTATTATGCGGGCAGAGAACGGGGACGCCAGATGACGGATGGGGAATATGCGGACGAGATGGAGGCATTTTTAGAGGGAATCCCGGTGCGTGGCATTGTGGCAGATCCATCTGCGGCGAGTTTTATCACAGAGCTCAGGCGGCGGGGGCTGCCTGTGCAGAAGGGGAAAAACAGCGTTGCGGATGGCATTCGCTTGGTGGGGCGCATGCTCTCTGAGCAAAAGCTACGATTTTGTGCGGAGTGTCGGGAAACCATACGGGAGTTTTTGGGCTATGTATGGGATGCGGCGGCAGCAGAGCATGGGGAGGACAAGCCGTTGAAGCTGGAGGATCATGCGATGGATGCGGTGCGGTATTTTTGCTACACCGTGCTGCGGCGAAGTGGACGAAGGAATTATTCAAGATAAAGGAAAGAGAGGCGGTTTTTGGTATGTTGGATTTTGGTGCGGTGGAAAAAGTGGTGACTCCTGAGCTGGAGGGGCTGTATGGGGCAAATGTGCTGAAGGATATGGGGGAACTGGTGCGGCTGTATGACTTTTATGATGGAAAGGGGCAGCTGTGGGGTGTACCGGATGATTTGGATTATGTTCCGACCCGTGCGGTCACGAACTATGCCAAGAAGCTCATCAAGGCGCAGGCGCGGTTTATGTTTGGGCGGCCTGTGGAGCTTACCGTCAAGGCGAAAGATGATGCGCAGTCGCTTGTCCTGCAGGAGGCTGTGAATAAAGTATTATCGGACAATGCGTTTTATGAAAAGCTGGTAAAAGCGGGCCGGGACTGCTTTATTGGCAGGCGGGTCGCAGTCAAGCTATGGGGTGGAAAGGACGGCATCAAGATCATGTTTCGGCCCTCGCTGGAGTTTGTATTTGAGACGGAACTGGATGAGGTGGATGAGCTGTCCAAGATTGTGTTCTTCTATGGGCTCAACGATGAGCGGGAGCGCGCAAGCCAGCGGGTTTGGAAACAGAAATTTGAGATGGTGGATGGACGGTGTTTGCTGACTGAGGCGGTGTATGATGGTTATGGGAAGATGACCGAATCTATGGCGGATGCGGTGGATACGGGGCTGGATTTTATCCCGGCCTATGTCATCATCAATGACGGCCTGTCGGGGGATTTGAACGGCGAGAGCGACATTGAGGAGATCATGGTGAGCCAGACGCTGTATAACCAGCTCACGAGCGACCATGTGGATACACTAAAGTTTAATATGTTTCCTGTTCGGGTGGCGGAGAATGCGGATGGGGACAGTCTCAAAAATATGCGGATTGCGCCCAATGCCTTGGTGGATTTGCAGACCGAGCCCGCGCTGGCGGAGGAAGGGAAAAGTGCATCCCTTAAGATCTTGGAGAGTGATTTTTCGTATGCGGCTTCGTTTGAAAATACGGTCAGCCGTGTGAAAAACGACATGTTTGAGTTGCTAGGGGTGCCCAATGTGGGGCTGGAGCAGCTGCGAGGGCTCATGCAGTCGGGCAAGAGCATGCAGGCGCTGTACTGGGAGCTCATCTGCAAGGTGGAAGAGCGGTGGCAGGCCTGGGATGCCATGCTGCGGTGGCTGGTGGATAAAGTGGTGTGGATGTGCCGGGCGTATGGGCTGTATGATTTGCCCGATTGTCCGTTTACGCTGGAGATCGCACATGTGTATCCCATCATGGAGGACGAGGAAGCGGAGCGCGAGTTGGATCTGGAGGAAGTGACGCAGCAGGTGCGCAGCCGGAAGAACTATGCGGAGAAGTGGAACATCAACCCCGATGGGAATGCAGAGCTTGCGCAGGTGGCACAGGAGGCGGAACTTGTGAAGTGAGGAGGAGGTATGGTATAATGAGCTTACAAACATAATTGAATCATGGAGGGAAGCATATGGACAGTAAATTGATATTAAAAAATATCGGTAAAGTTTTTGTTGTTATTTTGTCTGGGATTGCATTGTTTTTTATATACCTCTTTGCGGCTATTAGTATTTCATTTAGCAACGTGAACGGAGATATTTATTTATACATATTATTGGTTGCTGCGCTCTTAATTGAAATAGTGATCATAGGAGCATTGTGGGGTTTTATAAAAAGGAGGAGGGATAACGGTGCGTACCTATGTTGTGGATTTTTCCGAGGTAGAAACGCGTGATGCGTTGTATGAGGTCGTGATCGACTCGTTGGGACTGCAAAAGCCTTGAGGGATTTTATGTATCCATGGTTTGAGGATGGGACAGAGATTGTGGTAAAGGGGCTGTCCAATCTGCCAAAGCAATTGCAGCCATATGGCATGAAGATTTTGGATTTATTGCAGGAACTGGCAGAAACGGATGCGGCAGTTACGCTGCGGGTGGAGTGAAGGTGATTAAAAACGCTTACGTTTGTAGGCGTTTTTTTGTTGGTGTAAATGAAGTGCATGGGATGCCGGAGAGGGGGAGCCGGAAGGCGAAGCCCGAGGCGCGGGCAGCCCAGCGGTTGGCCCGGGAGGACCAACAACCGAATCCCACAGGCAAGAGGGGATAAAGCGAAAAATACCGCCTGAGTTGGCGGAATACAAATAAACGGCGCGATGGCAGGGCTGGCTGCCGGCAGGCGGTCTCCACCGCGGGGAGGACGTTATGCCAATAAGGCAAGCGCAAGGGAGGTCATATACATGAAAGAGGTTTTAAAACGGATCTTTGGGGCAATCACGGAGGAGCAGATCAAGCAGTTTCATGAAGAACTCGGCAAGCGGTTTGTCTCGAAAGCGGATTTCAACAGTAAACTGTCCGAGATCGCATCACTCAAGGAGGCGTTGTCAGGGGCTGAAACGGGAAACGCGATGGTGGAACAGCTGGCGGCGATGCAGAAGCGATATGACGAAGAAACGGAGCTTATGCACCAAGAGATGGACCGACTGAAGTTTGACCATGCGGTGGAGCTGGCACTGGCTGGGTCACATGCGAAGAACACCAAAGCGGTGCGGGCGTTGCTGGATACCAAATCGCTTTCGCTGGGGGAAAATGGCGTTGAGGGATTATCCGAACAGTTGGCAAAAATCCGAAAGGAGAATGGGTATCTGTTTGAGGATATTCCCATGCCGGGCCTGGGCGGACGGGGGAATTTTGCCCGTGCCGGAGGGCCCTCCCTCAGTCGGGAGGAGTTCCAGAAGATGAACTATGCGGAGCGAATGGCGCTGTTTCGTGATAACCGTTCCCTGTATGAACAACTGACAGGGCAGCGGTGATCCCAAAGTCAGGGTGCATGTTGCGAAAATGGAAGGTATCAGTTTTTTTGGAAAGCGACGTTTTGGTACAGAGTGCCTAAAGCGTCGGAAAAAGTTACCAATTCCCGGACAGCTCGTGCGCCTTTATGAAAGAAATGGAAAAATATTACAACAAATCAGAAAGGGGTTTTTACACAATGCCGATGACAAAATTGGAAAATTTGATCAACCCGGAAGTGATGGGTACGATGGTCTCTGCGGAGATGGCGGACAAGCTGAAGTTTGCACCGCTGTGCATGGTGGACAATACGCTGGAGGGACGTGCTGGCGATACGGTGACGCTGCCCAAGTATGCATATATCGGGGATGCGACGGATGTTGAGGAAGGCGGCGCGATCCCGATCAGCAGCCTGTCTTCCACCAGCGTCAGTGTCTCGGTCAAGAAGGCGGCAAAAGGGATTGAACTGACCGACGAGGCGGTTTTGTCGGGTTACGGCGACCCCATCGGGGAAGGTGCGCGTCAGCTGGGCTACGCCATTGCCAACAAGGTGGATAATGATGTTTTAACTTCGCTGGATACTGTGCCTGCGAACATGACGGTGGGTGACGGCACGGAGGAGCTGAGTGCGGATTTTGTGGCGGATGCACTTATGAAGTTTGGTGAGGAAGTGGATGGCGACAAGGTGCTGCTCATTGCGCCTGAACAGCTGGCGGCTCTGCGGAAGTCGGAGGACTGGCTCAAGGCAACGGATATGGGTGTTGAGATGCTGATGAAGGGCACGGTTGGGTGTATCCATGGCTGCCAGGTTGTGGTATCCAATAAGATTCCGGCCAGCGGCGGGAAGTATACCAACTACATTGTACAGCCGGGCGCGCTGGCGATCTACCTCAAGCGAGATATTCAGATCGAGAAGCAGCGGGATATCGTCCATGATACCACCACCATTACGGCCAATAAGCATTATGCCACTCATCTGGCGAATGAGAGCAAGGCCATCAAGTTGGTGGCCAAGCAGCCGGCCGCCGTTACGGCATAAAATACGGCATCAATTTTGGGCGCCGCACGGCGTGGATCGTGCGGCGCGGGAAAGGCGGTGGCGTATATGACGCCGTTGGAACAGCTGAAGGAGAATCTGCGGGAGGCTGCGTATCCGTTTTTTACGGATGCACAGCTCACGGCGCTGCTGGCGGATGCGGAAGAAGACGTGGATGCGGCGAGCTACCGTGGGCTACTGATCAAAGCGGAGGCGGATGAGGTGAATTTTCCTGGCCTTACCATGGGATCTTCCCGTCCGTATTGGCTGTCGCTGGCCCGGCTGTACCGCACCTCGCAGACCGGTAGTATGGAACGGAGGGATGTGCGGTGACGACGATTTTTGCGCGGCAGGCCCAGCGCATGGCGCTGACCATGAAGAAACGGGGCCTTATCACAGCATATTCCGTTTGGCGGCGGCAGGCAAACGCATATGGAGAACCAACGGGCGAGGAAACGGTGTGGCAAGTGTCAGGTTTTTTGCTGTCTGTCAGTTCCATGAACGATGCATATGCCGGGTCGGCGTTCTCGACTGCTGCGGAGGTTGCTGGGGATGGGCGGCCCATGCTCATGGTACCAGATGTGCAGACGGATATTCAGGTGGGAGACCGGGTGGATGCGGATGGCAGTTCCTATCGCGTCAGTCGTGTGGAGAACCTGTATGATGTCTTGTTGGTGATTTCCCTGACGGAAGGCGGTGCGTCGGATGTGGCATAGGATGTATCAGGCACTTGTGGACGCTGGGATTTCCGTCTTTTCGCCGGGACAGCGCAAGGGACGCTGCGATGCGCCTTATGTGGTGCTGGCAGACGGTGCGCAGGAGACCCGTGCGGGCGGCGCTGCGGCAGAGGCGGAACTGCTGGTGACGCTGTATGTTCCGCTGTCGGCATACAGTGAACTGAATGGTTTTTTAGGTCAGGTGCTGTCGGCTTTGTCCGAGTTTCGGCTGACAAGCCGGCAAAGTGCCGTTACGATAGATACCAAGGTACAGGCGTATGCACGTGTGCTTGCCTACCGGGTACTCAAAAAAAACAAAGGAGATGGATGTAAATGAGCGTAAAAGCATTGTCGGAGATGGTCCTTGCGAACATCGTGAGAACCGAAATCGTGGAAGAAAAAGAAGGTGGGAACACCTATGTGTTTACCACCGCGAGTGAAGCAGGTATTACTCCGTTCGTGAGCGAAGGGGAGGAGCAGATTCACCGCGTCAAGAACCAAATTCTGGGAATGAACAACACCGAGGACATCGTGTTGGGGTATGACATTCAGTTGGTGAACAATACGTTTTCACCCGAGCTCTTGGGCATCATTGACGGCGGTACCGTCACGTATGATTCTGTGGATACCGACAAGTTTGAATCCTATGAAGCGCCTGCTGCGGGCGAGGTGGTGGAACGGGAAAAGGTCACCATCAATATTTACACCGAGGAAAAGGACTGCGACGGGGCAACCACGTCGTATATCAAATTCACGTTTAAGCATGCCAAAGGTACGCCGGTGGAGTATTCCATCCGGGACGGCGAGTTTTATGTGCCCGAGCTGACGCTCAAGGCCCGTGCGAAGCGTGGGGAGAAGCCGGTGGTGGTAGAGGCATTGGATGCGTTGCCTGATACGGAGTAACAGGAGACAGGCGGCTGATGGGCGGCGAGGGGATGCCCCTTTCTGCCCGTGTGCCGCGGGATACAGGCGCCATGTGGCGCCGCCCCCCGTATCCCGGGGCTGTGCGGGATAGCGGGGACGGCGCTCTGTGGCCTTTCTAGTGATTGGTTGACAGAAAGGAGAAATGATGGAAAAGTCTACGCGAAAGATCAAGATATCTGGATTTTTTGACAGCACACCCATGGAGGTCACCGTACGGCGGCCCAGCATTCTGTCCCTCGCGCGGGCAGGAAAGATTCCAAATCCGCTTATGAATGCGGTGATGCGGCTGTTTGAATTTCATACGACAGGGCCCGAGCCATCTCTGGCGGAGATTGCGGATACCATGCATCTGGTGGCGGAGTGTTGTTTGGTGTCGCCCAGCTACGATTCGGTTTGTGAACGGCTGACGGACGATCAGCTGGTGGAGCTGTATCATTTTGCCAAGGGCGGCGTCGAAGAGCTGGAATTTTTTCGTCGGTACAGACGCATTTATGCGGACGATTCTGCTGAGCAGACAGACGGGGCGTCCAGTGAGCAGCGTTCTGGAGATTGAGGATGGCTATACCGCCTTTTGTATTGATGAGGCGGCGGAGTACGTGACCGCAAAGCTCAAAAGCGGGAAACGGCCCATACGCCGCGGCTCCAACCAGGAGATTGCGGCTTTTCTGTCGCGGTAGGTGCGATGGACAATCTATAACAGGCAGGTGAAGGCAATGGAGTTTCAAGAAAAGAATGACGGGCTGGCAGGCATTCGGCGCATGATTGCAGATGGGCTGTCCGTGGTCAACGAAGAGGGGCCCGAACTCATTGAAAGCCCCGACGGGACGTTTCGGATGGCGAAAGGATCGCCGGCACTGACCTTTGTGGGGGAGGATGACCGGGTGTATACTGCGGCACAGACGCGGGAGATGCTGCAGGGCGGCGTGGTGCCAATTCCGGCGTATGCCAAGGGGAAAACGCCCTATCAGCTCGCCATGGAAGAGTATCAGCATCTCAAGAAAACCAGCGATATGTCGCTGGAGGAACAGCTCAGCCGGCTCACTAGCATGCTGGGGCGGTTTGGGTATGACCCGGTGGGCGCCAGCAAACTGGAAGAGGCCATCTTTGCGGTCAATAAGAGCATTGAAAAACGCAATGCGGCGGCGGAGAAGCAGGCGGCACTGGATGCGGAAAAAGCACGCAAGGAACGTGTCAGCCAGACGGTGAGCGCGGTGTTGGATGCGGACGAGGCGGATCGGCGGTGGAACGAGCAGCAGCTGGCGTATGGGAACATCACCGAAAATGATGCGATCTATGCCATCGGGCAGCGTGCCGGTCAGATGCGGGAGGCGGCGCAGGCTGTGCTGGCCAACACGGATATGAATGAGGAGGAAAAGGCGAAATATTTTAAGGAGTTCACGCAGATTGCGGAGGACTATGAGGTGGAATATTTTACCAAGAATAACAAACGGCTGGCGGAGATGGCCAAAGAGGCCAACCGGGAGTCTTTGGATTATATTGCGGACCGCGTTTTGCTCGGGGACTGGGAGAGTATGGGGGATGATCCCATTGGGGCATTTACGCGGGTGCGGGAGAGAAATGAGCAGGCGCTCCGGGATGGGCTCATGACGGCAGAGGAATATGAGGAAGAAATGGAAAAAATCGGGGATGCGCTCTACCAAGGCCGCGTTGAGCAATCGGAGCGGTGGCTGGAGGAGCAGCAGTATTATGGCGCTATCTCCGAAGCGGAGTACATTCAGGGGCTTCAGCGCATGCAGGCGTATACGCAGGAGTACTATGACAACGGCATAATCGAGTATGAGGACTATATGGAGGCGATGGGGGATTTGGACCAGCGGATCTATGCCCAGCGTGTGGCGCAGTATCGGTCCTATGTGTCGTCTCTGGAAGAGGAGAAGCGCGCTCTGGAGCAGTCAACGCAGGACAGGCTTTCTGCGCTGGAAGCTTCGTATCGGGAGCAGCGCGTGCAGGAGGATGAAGCGGCACGCAAGCAGGAGATCCAGGACTTAAAGGAGCAGGAACGCCTGTATGAGAACGCGCAGACCAAGGCCGGGAAGGCCCGGCTGGAACGGATTCGGGAACAGCTGGACCGCCTGTATGAGCAGCAGGAACAGGCCGACTGGGAACAGGAGCTGGCAGCGGAACGGGAAAAGATCCTGCAGGAAAAGGATGCGAAGATTGCCGAGCTGGAGCAGAAGATCACAGATGGCGCGGCGATCTTCGGACTGGCTGTGGATGAAGATGGCAATATCTCCCGCGGGAAGCAGTATGAGGAGGCGCTTGCGGCGCAGGACAGCTACATCGAGGACAGCAAACGCGGGTTAGCGGGGCTCAATCAGTCGGTCAATGCTGCCATGGATACGGCGGTTTCATCGGTTACGAGTGGGCTGCTGCTCCAATTTGGCGCTTTTCGGGATGGCCTGTCGGCGATTGTTTCGGAGATTGCGGGCAGCATGGCGGCATTGGGCATGCTAGACCCGTCCGCAGCGGCGGGAACCCAACAAGCTTCTACGACGGTCTACGTCAATGATTATGGAACCAAAAATATCAATGCGCCCGACACGGGGTTTGACTATTGGAATCCCACGCGGCTGGCGGCATGGGGGGTGAAGATTTGATGGATGGCTTTCGATTTGCCGGGAAGCATTCTTTGGATGATTGGGAGATCTATGCGCTGCCCAAACAGCGGCCGTTGTTTGCCGAACCCAAGGTGACGGTGGAGGAGGTTTCGGCTGTGGACGGGGAGTTTGACTATAGCCGGATGAATCCGCAGGGAAGGCTGTTTTTTAAGCCCAGACTGCTGGAATATGAGTGCCATTTTGTGGGGGAAGACGAGGATGAGGAGAGTTTTGCCCGCAAGGCAAGAGAGATTGCCGCTTGGCTTGTGACGGCGGGAGAAGCGCGGCTGGAGCCCGATGACGAGTCCGATGTGTTTTATCTGGCACGGGCGATGAACCTCTACCAGATCCAGTCCATCACCCCCTATTCGGGCTATTTTCCGCTGGTATTTCGCTGCCAGCCATATCGGTTTGCAAGACGGATGACGCAAGTGGATGCGGAGAACGTGGGGGATGGCAGCGAGGTTGCGGTTTCCAATCCGGGCTATTTTGTGGCACCGGTGATAACGGTGTCGGGTACGGCACCCGACGGGTTTTCGCTCACCTGCAACAACCGGACGCTGCACGTTGGACAGGCGCTTGACGGCGCATCGGTTACGGTGGATATGGAGCACATGACGGTCACAAAAGACGGCCTGCCGGCGACCCATACGGCGGATGGCACCTTTTTTGAACTGGCCCCCGGGCAGAATGAGATCACTGTCACCGGCACGGGATTGTCCCTGCAGGTCAGCGTGGCCTTTCGGGTGCAATATGTGTGAGGGGAGGCTGGGATATGGCATATCTGTGTGTATACAAAAAGGATGAAACGGATTTTGACCACTTGGGCCTCTGTGTATTGGACAGTGCGCGGGATGTTGCCATCCATGAGACCATCAATGGGGAATATACCCTCACCTTTACCATGCAGCGGGAGGATGAGAAGTGGCAGTATATGCAATATGACAACCTGGTCAGGGCGGATGGCCAGTTGTTTCGTATTCGTGAGACAACAGATGGGCGGTCAGCCGATGGCAAGCTGACCGCATCGGTCACCTGCTACCATGTTTGGTATGAAGCGGGGGACTGCAAATATATCCCGATGACGGTGACGGAAGATGGGGATGCAGAGGCGGATGGCTGGATTGGGAAATCGCCGGCTTGGATCTTGGAGGCCGCATTTGATGGCACACCCTTTACGGTGGGAACCGTGGAAGTGACCACACCCACCGATATTTTTGCTTATAAGACCAATCCGGCCGCCATTGTCACGCAACTCATCGAAAATGTCGGCGGGGAACTGGTCCGGGATAACTATACGGTCAGTTTGCTGCAGGAACGCGGGGAAAACAACGGGGTTCAGCTGCGGACGGGCAAAAACCTAAAAGGGATTACACGCATCATGGATGAGTCTTCTGTGATCACCCGGCTGTATCCCTATGGAACGGACGATTTGGATATCACATCGGTCAACAATGGTGTGGCTTATATTGACAGTCCGCTTGCGGACCAATACAGTTATCCCAAGGAGGGGTATCTGGACTATGAGATTGCGGATGCACAGGAGCTGCTGGATAAGGCGCTTTTGGAATGGTCCAGCGAGGAAAAGGATGGCATTGATAAGCCGAAGGTGACCTATGAGGTGGAGGCCACGTCACTGTCGGGGATTGGCCTGGGTGACCGGGTGCGCGTGATGGACGAGGTGCTGGGCATTGACGTGTATTCCCGTGTGGTGGAGATGACCTATTATCCCTTTGAGCCGCAGCGCGGCACCGTCAAGCTTTCCAATCACATGGATGCCAACGCCAGCCTGTTTGACAAAGTGGCGTCGGGTACCATCAAGGTGGAGCATGCGACCCTACATAACGGCACCATCAAGACACAGTATGTGGATGGCTTTCGCGGTAAGCTGGCCAGCGATTTTGAGGAGGACATGGCCAAGCCGTTTGTGGTCCATGATTATGGGGATATCTGGGTGGATGATGTGCATCAGCCCACCAGTGCACTGGCGATCGTAAACGGAAAATTTGCCTTATCCAACCAGAAAAAACCCAATGGGGACTGGGATTGGCGTATCTTGGGCGGTGAAGGGACGCTGGTGGCAGATGCGGTTGCAGCGGATTGGGTGTATGCTGGCAAGGTGCGTGCTGACCAGGTGGAGGCCGGGCAGATGGAGATCATCAACCAGAATACAGATGGCAGCAAGACCATCATCTCTCCTGAAGGCGTCAAGGTGCAGCATACAGAAAATGACTATACACTGTTCAATAAAAATGGCACCAGGCGGTACATTGACGGTCAGTTGGTTCCACTGACATGGCTGACCAATTTCGTGAGTGCGACACCGCATCTCAGTCAGTATTGGAATCCGATTGATGATCCGGTTGGCGTGTTGCTGCCCGGCCTGGCATGGAAGCGGTTGGCCATCGCATATTTGAAAAACCCTTCGCTGCGGGATAAGATGGTGCAGGCACAAGTGGTCTCGGGAGAGATGCTGATGACGGTGCCGAGCAATGCTGCGGGCTGCGGATGGCTGGGGGATTTGGTTCGGTTTGGTTATGACTACGATGGCACCCATTACAGCAATCTGCTTTTGTGTCCAACGGATGATTCAGGCTATACCACCATTGAAACCAACGCGGGCGATGTATATGTATCGGGAGATGGTGCGGTTGCACTTATCGGCGGGGGAAGCTGGTATCGATATTTAAATGCGGACAATGTGTGGCGCAGTGCGCAGGGGAACGCACGGGTGACGGCACTGTTTACAGGTACGCCGGACTATATTGAGTAAGAAGGGAGCGGAATATATTGGAAAAACGCTATGAGATCAAGTTGGATATTCGTGGGAAACTGTTAAAGACAGATATTGTATATGTGCAGGGAGATGTGGCGGTATACCCGTTGGATATCTTTCTGTTAGATGGAACAGAGGTCCTGCAAATTCCGGAAGGCGCGACGGCAACGGTGACCATGAAAAAAGAGGATGATACGGTTGTTGTTGGGAAAGCAGAGGTGGTGGACGGCACCAACGGTAAGGTTTCCTATGCGGTCGGTTCGAATGAAATTGCGTGTCCCGGAACGGTGCAAGCCACGGTAGAACTGTATTTGGGTGACCAGCGGTTGACATCCTGTGGATTTAAGTTCAAGGTAGAAGAACAGCTAGACCAGGGTGATTCGGTGGAAAGTACCGATGAGTATAGTGTCTTGCAGGCGTTGATAGCAGATGCAAACGAAGCGGCCACCTATGCTGAGGCACAGGGGGATTATGCAAAAGGTGTGGGGGACGATTTGATTGAGGACCGGGATGCAGGTGTTTTCCAGGGGGAACAAGGCCCGCAAGGCCCCCAGGGTCCCCAAGGCGACACAGGCCCACAAGGCCCGCAGGGAGAGCCTGGTCCCCAAGGTCCGCAAGGTGAACAGGGCGAAACAGGTCCGCAGGGCCCCCAGGGAGAGCAGGGTGCAACAGGCCCGCAGGGACCGAAAGGGGATCCTGGCCCACAGGGACCAGCTGGCCCCGCCGGCAGCGGCGGAGACATGTACAAGAGCGAGTATGACCCGGACGGGGACGGAATCGTGGACTATGCGAAGTATGCGACATATTACGAAGGCGGCGGGGTAGAATCCTTCAATGCGGGGACGGCGTATGCGGAAGGTGACTATGCGGCGGCGTTTGGGAGAGGCGGCGCGGATGGCATAGGTGCGTTTTCTGCTTGTTTCGGAAATTCGGATGGGGATTATTCGTTTTCAGCAGGAGAGTACACCTATGCGAGAGGGGATTGTTCGGCGGCGCTGGGCCGGTACACGACGGCGGCATATCTGATGCTGACAGCGGGGCGGTTCAATGTGACGCCGACGGCATCGGATACGGCATACGATGGAACAGCAGATGCATTTGTGATAGGGAATGGAACGAGCGGGAGCAGTACGGCGCGGAGCAACGCGTTTCGGGTGACGTTTGACGGGAAGGTGTATGGGCTGTCGGCGTTTAACTCGACGGGCGCGGACTATGCGGAGATGTTCGAGTGGCAGGACGGAAACCCGTCCGGCGAGGACAGGATTGGTCGATTTGTGACGCTGGAAGGAACGAAGATTCGGCCAGCAGAGACCGCGGACACGTATGTGCTGGGCATTACGTCGGGGACATGCGGCCTGGTCGGGGACAGCTATGACGACACCTGGCAGGGCATATATGTGCGGGACGCCTGGGGGCGGGTGCAGTTTGAGGAGGTTGCGTGCCCTGCGGAGCTGGATGAGGCCGGGCAGGAGGTGCGGCCGGCGCGGACGGAGATTTGGCCGGTTTTGAACCCGGCGTATGACCCCGAGCAGGCATACGTGCCGCGGAGTGAGCGGCCCGAGTGGGCTGCGGTTGGGCTGATGGGGAAGCTCCTGGTGGCGGATGACGGGACGTGCGAGGTGGGCGGCTGGGCGCAGCCTGGCGCGGCTGGCGTTGCGACGGCGAGCGAAGCGCCCACCCGCTGGCGCGTGATGGAACGCATTGATGCGGGCATTGTGCGCGTGATGATGCATGGATAAAAAGCGGCACTGATGGATCAGCTTATGGTGTGACGTAAGTTTGTGGGCGGCGTCCTCTGTACTGGCATCGTTTCTTTGGTGGCGGCATTGGTGCAGCTGGTTCTCATGGTACTGGTCCATGTGACCGGTATGAGGATGGCGTTGATCAGGGAAAGCGATCCAGAAAAGTCTGTTTTTACAGCATCCGAACAAGGCTGTCATCCCGCTTTTGGCAGGCCTTGCTCATCTGGTTGGCCAAGTGACAGGCGTACTTGAGGGACACAGTTTGGGAATGCGGTTTTACATCGTTAACGAGAACATCAAGATAATGGAACATATTAGAAAATGGTTCTCGACTGTCCAAAAAATGGATTGTAATTTTAGAGCAATTGCATCATAAAGCAAACTGAGAAAGGCACGGGATGGATCCCCATTTCGTGCCTCGTTTGTTCTGCAAAAGGGTGAAAGGCCGTTTCATCAGGCGGCTTCTTTGATTGTTCAGCGGTGCATTTTAAAATTTTCCATTTTGTTTTCTGACCTGCCGCATCAATGTGTGTTATTTTTTTATATTTACACGTTTTTTTTTGTGAAATTTCGCCGCTCTCTTGTATTGTATGAGCTGGTACGATATAATAGCCGTGAATTTGTTTGATAAAGGCGGTGGCAGATGTGTTGGATGTGGCGTGTATTGGTATTGTGGTGGCAGACTGTATCACGAAGACGGTGGACCATATCCCCGAGCCGGGTAAGCTGGGGCTAGTGGACAGCCTCAATTTGTATACGGGCGGCTGTGCCATGAGTGCGGCGGTGGATCTGGCAAAACTCGGGGCAGATACGGCCTTATTGGGCATGGTGGGAAACGATGGTTTTGGAGATTTCATCCGGGGTGCCTTGGATAAGAGCGGTGTGGACATCCGGGGGCTCAAGGTGAGTGGGGCCCATGCGACTTCTGCGTCGGTGGCGCTTGTCAATTCGGAGGGGGAACGTACGTTTCTGCATTGCCTGGGGGCGAATGGGGCATATACCGATACGGACGTGGATTTTTCGGTGCTTTCGGATGCGCGTATTGTGTTTGTGGCCGGCACGATGCTCCTGCCTTCGTTTGACGGGGAGCCCTGTGCCAGGGTGCTTGCGCGGTGCCGTGAGATGGGCAAAGTGACGGTCCTAGACAGTGCATGGGATGACAAGGGGCGTTGGATGGATGTGCTGGCGCCCTGTATGCCATATATTGACTATTTCATCCCCAGTGTGGACGAGGCGCGGATGTTTGCCGGGTGCGAGGATGTGGCTGAAATGGCGGACCGCTTTTTTGACCGCGGCGTCTCGCATGTGGTCATCAAGCTGGGGTCGGATGGCTGTTATGTGCGGGAATCGCGGGAGCAGGAAGGGGTCTATTTGCCTGCCTATTCGGGTGTCAGAGCGGTGGACACCACCGGTGCGGGGGATTCCTTCTGTGCGGGGTTCTTATATGGCTTGTCCCATGGGATGAACATGGTGGAAAGCGCGCGGCTGGGCAATGCCGTTGGTGCGCACTGTGTCATGGCAGTGGGTGCGACGACGGGTATCCGGCCCTATGCGGAAATCAAACAATTTATGGAGGGGAATGCGGTATGACAGTACAGGAGGCAAGAGAGAAGGCGGCGGCCTGCTTTGCGGCGGCTGGTATTGTAATCACGGATGCGGAGAAACAAGCCATTGAGGTGGCGGATTTTGGGCTGGGTGATCTGGAACGGTCGGGCCTGGAGCTGGTTACGTACATCAATACCGAGCGGGTATGTGCCAAGGAGATGGTGCTCTTCCCGCATCAGACCTGCCCCGAACATCGGCATCCGCCGGTGGACGGCATGCCCGGCAAAGAGGAGACCTTCCGGTGTCGGTGGGGCGAGGTGTACCTGTATGTGGCGGGGGAACCTGTAGCATCTCCGGCGGTGCATCCGCCGAAGGGGGTATATACCGTATTCCATGAGGTACATCTGCTGCCAGGTGATCAATATACCATCTATCCCGATACGTTGCACTGGTTCCAGGCCGGTCCTGACGGCGCTGTGGTGTCAGAATTTTCCACCAAAAGCCGGGACGATTCGGACATCTTCTCCGATCCGGCGGTGGTGCGCTGATGGCGGGGAAACAAGCCGTCATGTATGGCGGCGGCAACATCGGCAGAGGCTTTATTGGGCAGCTGTTGTATCAATCGGGCTATGAGGTCGGGTTTGTGGATGTCAATCGGACGCTGCTAGCGCAGCTGGGTGCGGCGGGACAGTATCCGGTGCGCATTCTGCATGGAGAGACCTATGAGGAAATCGTAGTGCGAAATGTCCATGGCATCGACGGCAGCAATGCCGCGGAGGTGGCGCATGCCATTGCACAGGCGGACATCTGTGCCACCGCGGTGGGGGTGAATGCGCTTAAATTTACCGCCAAGCCCTTCCGGGATGGTATCGTGGAGCGATTTACGAAGGGGAACAAGAAACCTCTCAATATCATCATCTGTGAAAACCTCATTGGCGCGGACAGCTATTTGCGGGGGCTCATAGCGGACCTCATGTCGGAGGAAGAACGTGCATTTCTGGATCAGGTGGGCTTTGTGGAGGCATCCATCGGGCGTATGGTGCCCGTGCAGACACCGGATATGCAGGACGGCGACCCGCTTCGTGTTTGCGTGGAGGCATACGACTGGCTGCCGGTGGATAAGGCGGCGTTTGTCGGGGAGATTCCAAACATCCGCAACCTCGTCCCGTGTGCGCCCTTTTCCTTCTATATTAAGCGGAAGTTGTTCATCCATAATATGGGCCATGCGGCCATGGCATACCTGGGTCAGCTGGCGGGCTGTACGTTTATTTGGGAGGCGGCGGAGCGACCTGAGATTGTGCTGTGTGTGCAGCGAGCGATGCTGGAAGCTGCACGGGCACTGAGCAAACGGTATGGTGTTGCATTAGAAGAGCTTCTTCGCCACATCGACGATCTGCTGTTCCGGTTTGCCAATCGCCAGCTGGGGGATACCATCGCCCGTGTGGGCGGGGATATCCGGCGCAAGCTGTCCCCGGGTGACCGGTTGGCGGGCGCTTTTCGCATGTGTGAGGAACAGGGCGTGGATAATGGCTACATTGCGCTTGCGATCGCGGCATCCCTGTCTTTTACCCGGGAGGGAGAAGAAAAGCTATCCCCACAGGTCATCTTGTGGGATGTGTTAAAGTTGGATGCGGCCGGCGAATCCTATGAACGGATTGTTGCGCTGCATACGTGGCTGACATCTGGCTGCTCCCTGATGGACATCGCAGCTAAGCTGCTGGCGGCTTGTGCCGGCGGTGTTGTCTGACAGAAATTGGATATTATTTCCAAAAGAAAGTATCCCTTTCTTCTTTGCCCGCATATCCTATAGCGAGGGAAGGGGATGAGAGTATGTATCAGGATGACTATTGGGCCACCATGCAGGCGGCGGGAATTCTGCGCAAACAGCGGCCGACAGCCCATGCAATGGTGGCGGGGGATGAGGCGCATCCGGGCCTCCGCGGCATGGTGCGGTTTTACCAGACACCGAATGGGGTGATGGTGGCAGCGGAGGTGCGCGGTTTGCCGGTGACGGATGCCCCCTGCGGCCAGGCGGTGTTCGGTTTCCATATTCATGCCGGCGGCGCCTGTTCGGGGAACGCTGAGGATCCGTTTGCGGATGCGGGTACGCATTATAACCCGCAGGACTGTCCCCATCCGTCCCACGCGGGAGACCTGCCGCCGTTGTTTGGCAATGGCGGCAGCGCTTGGATGGCGGTGCTGACCGCCCGGTTCACGGTGGAGGAAATCATTGGCAAGACGGTTATCATCCACAGTGCGCCCGACGATTTTACCACACAACCGTCGGGCAATTCAGGGCACAAGATTGCCTGCGGGCTGATTCGTCCGCGCTGACGCAAAAAAAGAGCATGCTGCGGCATGCTCTTTTTTTGCGTTGACATGTCTTTCCCATCCGTGCTATACTGAACGGTGAAGGAGGGGCACACATGAAAATCCGTAAGGTGTATGAGAAAATGGCAAGGTATGCCAAGGATTTGTGCTGTCCGCTGTGCGGCACTGCTGTGCGGCTGCAGGAACCGGGCAGTCTGGTGTGCAGCACAGGACACTGCTTTGATCTGTCTGCAAAAGGGTATGTCAATTTTGTCCCCAACCATCGGGAAACATTCTATGACAAGGCGTTGTTTGAGAGCCGACGGATGGTGTTTGCGCAGGGATGGTATGAGCCGGTGCTGGCGGCGATGGGAGCGGCGATCGGTCGTGCACGGGTAGATCACCCGTTATGTGTGTTGGATGCTGGATGCGGTGAAGGCTACTATGCTGCCGGCCTCATGGCGCTGCCAGGCCTGGCGGGCCGCTGCCGGATGTTTGGGATGGACATCGCGAAAGATGCCGTCGCCATGGCATGCCGCAGGGACAGCGCGCCCTGCTGGATGGCGGCTGACCTTTCGCACATTCCCATGCGCAGCGGCGCGGTGGATGTCCTGCTCAACATCTTGTCTCCGGCAAATTATGGAGAATTCTCGCGTGTGCTGTCCGAGGGCGGCATTCTCATCAAGGTGGTGCCGGGCGCGCGGTACCTGTCAGAGGTCCGTGCATGTGTTGGAGGGCGGCTGGCGAGCGGGGATTCTGCCGGCAGCCAAGCGGCTGAGCACCTGCTTTCGCATATGCATCTGATAGAGCGGACAGAGGTGTGCCGAACCTTTCCCGTTCCGTCTGACTTGCGCACCCATTTGCTTCGCATGACACCCATGACGCAGGGAGTGGATTTGACCCAGGCGGATGTGAAGGGCCTGACAGAAATTACGATTCACCTGGAGCTGCTCATTGCGGGCAAAAAATGAATCAAAGCGGACACCGGGATGGTGTCCGCTTTTTTTGTAATACGAAAACCACGCGATAGTCGCGTGGTTGGAAAGAGGTTAACCGATAAGCAAAAATCCTCCTCATGTGTTAAGATAAGATTGACCTGCCAGTCAAAATTAAAACACATGAGGAGG
>CALYAO010000060.1 GCA_944393605.1 uncultured Clostridia bacterium | reverse complement strand
GCTGTGGAAGAAGCAGAAGGAAGGGGAGCCCGCCTGGGAAAGTCCGTGGGGCATGGGCCGTCCGGGATGGCACATCGAGTGCTCTGCCATGGTGAACAAATATCTGGGCGAGACCATCGACATCCATTCGGGCGGTCAGGATCTCATCTTTCCCCATCATGAAAACGAGATTGCCCAGAGCGAGGCGGCCAACGGCAAGCCGTTTGCCCACTATTGGATGCACAACGGATACATCAACGTGGACAACCAGAAGATGTCCAAATCCGCTGGCAATTTCTTCACGGTGCGGGACGTGGCCAAGAAGTATGACTATGAGGTCATCCGTTTCTTTATGCTGTCCGCCCACTATCGGAGCGCCATCAATTTTTCGGATGAGCTGCTGTCTGCCGCCAAAACGGGGCTGGAGCGGCTGTACACCTGCCTGTACAACCTGCAGTTTTTGCAGTCCAAAACCCGGGCCAAACAGGGAAGCGATGCACAACAGGCCGTGATAGCTGAGATGGATGCGCTGCGCGGGCGGTTTATTGCGGCGATGGATGATGACCTCAACACCGCCGATGCGGTAAGCGTGCTGTTTGACGCGGTGCGCTATATCAACACCCAGCTGCGGGAGGCCGCGGCGCGGGGCGAGGAATGGACGAAAGAGACACTGGGCAGCTGCATTGGGCTCATGGAGGAGCTGGGCGGCGTTCTGGGAATTTTGGATAAAAAGCAGGAGGATACCTTAACTGCCGCGCAAAAGGACCTCATCGCACAGCGGGAAGCGGCGCGGGGCGAGAAGGACTGGGCCCGTGCGGATGCGATCCGGGAGGAGCTGCGCGGCATGGGCGTGGAATTGGAGGACACTCGGCAGGGCGTCCGGGTGCACATTGTGCAACAGGAACGAAAGGAGTGATTGGCAGGGAAGAACTGCGTGGATTCCGGTATCAGACCGGGGAGATTGCCGCGATGGCAGAAAAGATGAAGAAGGACCGGCTCGCGGAGGCGGACATTGACCTGTTGGAGGAACTGGAAGTCGTATGTGCCGATTTGGAGGAGCATGGGCTGTATCGCCTGACGGGTGTGCCCATGGATGAGGCGGCCGTGAATTTGGAGCAGAATCCGGAGTTTTATGGGCGGGTGGCCTTTGCGGACCATCCGGCGGAGGACGTGCCCGAAGCGGAGCGGTATTATCTGGATTTCTACCACATTGAAGAGCCCGAAAAGAGCTACGACGAAATCTACTACGGATAAGAAGGGATCACATGGACATGTGGCAGATGCCGGAGGCTGTTCAGCGGCCGGAGGACCTTCCCGTCCTGTCGCTGGCATACATAGGGGATGCCGTGTATGAGCTGTATATCCGCGCGCGGCTGTTGGCGGTACTGGGTGCCCAGGCTGGCAAGCTGCACGCGCAGGCAAAGCGGTATGTGAGTGCGCGTGCGCAGAGTGCCATTGTAAAGTCGGTCATGGACCAGCTGTCCGAGGAGGAGCTGTCGGTGTTCCGGCGGGGGCGCAACGCGAAGCCGCCCCACGTGCCCAAAAATGCGGATGTGGGGGAGTATCATCATGCGACGGGGCTGGAGGCCCTGGTGGGCTATCTCTACCTCAAGGGGGAGCGAGAGCGGCTTTTTGAGCTGCTGGCGCTGTGCTTTGCACAGGTGTGACGTTTTTGAAATGGTGCTCCAGTCGCTGGATGTGTTAGAAAATATTTCATTTTTTTGCTTTATGACAGTGAAGTGCTTGCTTTTGGGGGTCTTTGCCCTTCCCGTTACGCAAGTTTGCAAAGCCAAAGGTGCAACGTTAACTGCTTGCAGGTGTGCGTGCACCTGTGCGGATGGCACAAAGGTCTTGTTCCGAACGGGATAATGAGTGCGTCTGGACGGTGAGAGCGTGGCCTCAGCATGATATCAGAGATCACAAAGAGGTTTCATATGAAATTGGAAGCATAATTTATGTCTACCGACCAACACTAATGGTAGGAATGTGAGGTGTTGGTCGATGGAAAAGCAAAAATCTGCAAAAAAACGTGTATTTTTGGCAAACTGTAAAACCTATGGCATCATCACACTGGGGACACTTCTGATGGCGGTGAGCCTCAATATGTTCCTGGTGCCCAAGAGCATTGTGGCGGGCGGCGTGACGGGGATTGCGACGCTGCTATACAATCTGTTTCGGTTTCCCATGGGGTTGACCATTCTGCTGATTAATATCCCGCTCTTTCTGATTGGGCTGAAGGTGTTGGGGGGCGGTTTTGGGTTTAAGACCTTCTATGGGACGTTGGCGCTTTCGGTGTTTTTGGAAGTGACCATCCATATCCCGCCCATTACAAATGATGCGACCTTAGCGACCATTGCGGGGGGCGCGCTCATGGGGGTTGGGCTTGGCATTGTGTTTCTTACGG
Organism: uncultured Clostridia bacterium; assembly: GCA_944393605.1. Lineage (GTDB taxonomy): Bacteria > Bacillota > Clostridia > UBA1381 > UBA9506 > CALYAO01. Next base: position 2,595 of record CALYAO010000060.1, on the reverse strand, counting down.
GCGCCACCACGGGCGGCACGGATGTCGCGGCGCGGCTCATGCACAAGCTCTTGCCCTTTGTGGATGTCGGGCAGTGGATTGCTGCCATTGATTTTGTCATCATCGTTCTGGTCGGCATGCTGTTTGGCAACTATGAGCTGTCGCTGTATGGTCTGCTGGCCGTGGTGCTGAGCACTTATATCATTGACCTCATTTTGGAAGGCGCAAACTTTGCGGAGCTGGTATACATTCTCTCACCCCGGCATGAGGAGATTGCAGGCCGCATTTTATCCAGTATGAGTCGCGGCGTGACGGGCCTATATGCCACGGGGATGTACAGTGGGAAGGATACCAAGATGCTCCTGTGTGTGGTCAAAAAGTTTGAGCTCCAAAAACTCAAACGAATCGTCAGTGAAGTGGACGAAAAGGCCTTTATCATCATGACCCGGGCCCGCAAGGTTTCGGGGGAAGGCTTTCGGGTGTACCCAAACTGATTGGCAGGTTGCAGGGTGTGAAGATTTATCGTTGCTGCGGCGGGATGCCGCAGCTGTTCTGATGCGTTTTGATCATTTATATATCACCGTTCCGCGCCATGCGCGGGATACATAAGGAAGGGGAGGACAAAAGTGGAACAAAGCAGAATCCGTGAGCTGACCCGCATCGCGTATGAAATCCGCAAGGATACGCTGACCGCGGTTTACAGTGCGCAGTCGGGTCATCCGGGCGGGTCGCTGTCCATCGCAGAGCTGATGGCTGTGTTGTATTTTGAGGTGATGAATGTGGATCCGAAGGCTCCCAAAAATCCCGACCGGGACCGGTTCGTGATGTCCAAGGGACACTGTGCGCCCGCGCTGTATGCGACACTGGCCAACCGGGGGTATTTTCCGCGGGAGGACTGTGCGACCTTCCGGCAGGCGGACAGTTACCTGCAGGGGCATCCCGACATGAAGGGGGTTCCGGGTGTAGACATGTCCACCGGGTCGCTAGGGCAGGGCGTTTGTGCCGCCAACGGTATGGCGCTGGCCGCCAAGCTGGACGGGAAGGACTACCGTGTGTACTCCGTGCTGGGGGACGGGGAGCTGGAAGAAGGCCAGGTTTGGGAGGCGGCTATGTTTGCACCCCACTATAAGCTGGATAACCACACCATCTTTGTGGACTTCAACGGCCTGCAGATTGACGGCCCCATCACGGAGGTCATGTCGCCGCTGCCCATCGATGAGAAGTTCCGTGCGTTTGGGTGGCACGTGATTGTGACGGATGCGCATGACATCCAAAAACTGGTGGATGCCATTGCGGAAGCGAAGGCGACAAAGGGCAAGCCCACAGCGGTCATCATGAAGAGCACCAAGGGCAAGGGCGTCTCCTTCATGGAAAACGAGGCAGGCTGGCATGGCGCTGCGCCCAAAAAAGAGCAGTATGAGCAGGCGATGGCAGAGCTGGATGCGGCTATTGCGGAATTGGAGGTGTGCTAGCATGGCGGATAAGATGGCGACCCGGGAGGCCTATGGGCTGGCCCTGGCAGAGTTTGGCGAAACGTATGACATTGTGGTGCTGGATGCGGACCTCTCCAAATCCACCAAGACGGACACCTTCAAAAAGAAGTTTCCCGACCGTTTTATCAACATGGGGATTGCAGAGGCCAACATGATGAGTACGGCGGCGGGCCTCGCATCCTGCGGCAAGACGGTGTTTGCGAGTTCCTTTGCGATGTTTGCGGCGGGCCGTGCGTTTGAGCAGGTCCGAAACTCCATCTGTTACCCCAATTTGAATGTCAAGATCGGTGCAACACATGCCGGCATCTCGGTGGGGGAGGATGGTGCGTCCCATCAGTGCATTGAGGACATCTCCCTCATGCGCACCATCCCCAACATGACCGTGGTGAGTCCGGCGGATGCGACGGAGGCCATTTTGGCGGTGGAGGCTGCAATCAAGCACCAGGGGCCGGTCTACCTGCGGTTTGGGCGGCTGGCCGTGCCCGTGCTGTTTGACCGCGCTACATATCAGTTTGAGCTTGGCAAGGGCGTCCAGCTGGCAGACGGCAAGGATGTGACGCTGGTTGCGACGGGTCTCATGGTGCCCGAGGCGCTTGCTGCTAGGGAGCTGCTGAAGGCGGAGGGCATTGATGCGCGGGTGATAAACATCCACACCATCAAACCCATCGACCGGGACATGATTGCCAAGGCCGCGGCTGAGACGGGTGCGCTGGTCACGGCGGAGGAGCACAATGTCATCGGTGGGCTGGGCAGTGCGGTGGCGGAGGTGCTGTGTGAGACGCATCCTGCGCCGTTGCTTCGCGTTGGCATCCAGGACAAATTTGGCAAGTCGGGCAAGCCTGCGGCGCTGCTGGAGGAGTATGGCCTCACGGCGGCCAATATCGCAGAGCAGGCGAAGCGGGCAGTACAGATGAAATAAATCGTGGAAAGCGGCGGATCTGGTCTGCCGCTTTTTTTATGGTGTCTTCAGATGTGAAAATAATCCCCCAGTTCTACTGGGGGAAGAAAAAAGAGCGGAGCTGCAATAAAAAGCGGCGAGCTTCATGCAAGCCGCAAAATGGAAGAAACGGTTTGAAAATTTATTTCAAAGTAAAAAAATAGCGAGTTTTTACCCGTTTACGGG
>CALYAO010000059.1 GCA_944393605.1 uncultured Clostridia bacterium | reverse complement strand
GAAAAACTGCTCCGCCGACGCACGGGGTGCTGGCACCGCGCTGATGCATGCTGCCAGCATCACCCCGCTCAGCAATACACTGATCTGTTTTTTCATTTTGCATTTCCCCTCCTGCTTTTCATGTGATCCTTTCAGGTTTTACGGCTTATTCTCCTGTTGTGATCTCAACCGTCTGCGTTTCCCCAAGCCATTCCACCCGAACGCCCAACGATTCTGCCACAAAGCGGATTGGAACCATTGTTCTGCCGTTTACCAACTTTGCCGGCACATCCAATAGGACCGCCTCGCCGTTTTTCATCGCCGTGGTATTGTCGATTTGCAGGGACACCGTTGCGGATACTGTGCTAGCCGTGACTGTACTGGTTGCTTCATCCCATTCGATTGTTGCACCCAACTGCTCAAAGATTGCCCGCATGGGAACCAACACCCGGTCGTTTTCCATAATGGGGGGCTGATCTGCAATGGGCAGCCGTTCGCCGTCGATCATAATAGCGATCGTACCATCGTCGGAAACATCCGGATTGTCAACCGGCGGAACAACAGCGGCAGTTCCGTGGTCGTTTAAGCTCCGCATGGCTTCAAGCGCCGGCAGCTGGCGCAGAAAAATATTCCCGTTGTCCTCCCGATAGGTCTGGAACAAACCAAATCCCAGCGACCGGCTGGATTCGTGAGAAGTGTACCAGAAGACGGGGCGTTTGATGTCCATTGCGTCATACAAGCCCTGCATGCCCAGCAGGAGATACCCCGCTTTGACATCCTCGTTCCACGCGTCCATCTGTGCCAAGGGGGCCCAGCTGGATTCGGAATGCCAGCCGATTTCTGTCACCCAAATGGGTTTATTGTTATACGGCTCGGGCCACGATCTTACCTTCTCCTTAAAGCTGTTAAAACTTTCAATCACTTCTTCGGGCACTCTTGCATACGGGTGGAATGCCACTTCATCGAAATACTGATAGCCGCCTTCATAGGCCACACGGTCCATAAAGATATCCCATCCGCCCGAGGCCGAGATGCCGCTCATAATAACCACCGCTTCCGGGTCGGCTTCTTTGATCGCCTCATAGGTATTCTTGAGAAACTGTACGTATTTTTTCACGCCAATGTTGTACGGTGCGTTTGGATCATCGGTCCCTCTCCCCTCATTGCCGCCAAGATCCCAGTTTTCACCGTCCAGGTTGGGCTCATTGCCAATGACCCAATGCTTGATGGTATCCTTATAGCGCGTCACGAGTTCTTTGACATGCTCCGCATTTTGTCTTTCCTCTGCTTCTGTCCCATATGTTTTTTCGGCATATTTTTTCTTGTACAGGGCGATGGGCTTCATGCCGCTTTGTTTGACCGCCTCTACAATCTGGTCAGCTTTCTCATAGCCGTCGCCAATGGTTGCATTTTCAAAGCCGATCCTGATCCAATGCGCACCCGCATACTGCATCTGCTCGATGTCACTGTCAATCCCGGCTTGGTAATAGCCTCCATTGCCGTCATCCCAAGTGTTGACCGCCATCCCCCATGTGATTCCTTTGAAGTTTTCATAGGTAATCTCATGCTCTTTGTCAATGTCTGGATTGGACACCGAAGCATCTTGGATTTCGGGCAGATTCATAGCAGGCGCAACATACGGCACGCTGGAACTGGTCGTCAGTGCGGCCTCTTCGTTTGTGATTCTGACATCATCGATGTACATCGTGTTCTTATAGGAGATACCCGTTAAAAAAATCATGTTATCCAGCGATTTTACATCCCGGGAGAACGGAATCCCGCTCATTGCCAATTCCCCGTCCACATACAAATCATACTTTTGCGCGGCCGGGTCCACCACCACTTTCACGGCATACCACGTATTGTTTTGGACGGGCATCACCTTGATGACATGACCATAATCATTGATGATGTTCAGCACCACTTCCCCGTCTGTCGTCGTGGTGACCAATTCGACACCGATGGTTTCCCCATTTCGAATCTGATACCGCGACCATGCATTGACGTCGTCTTCCCTAAAACGCCATTCGAAAATCACCGGCTCCGTTTGCGAGGTGAATTTTTTTGTGACAGTGGCGGACGAGCCAGCGTTTTCATCCGTGATTTTCACGCATTTATTCCCACTGTCGTCCGGATCGGCGGCGATAACCGCGCTGACGCTGTCCGCTTCGTTCACAGTCCAGCCCGTCGGTGCTTGGCCCACTGTTGCGTTGTTAAAGTTCTCATTGACCACATCCCCCACAGCAAAAACCGGTATGGCTGTGAGCAAAACATGCAATACCAACAACAGGATTACCAACAAACTGACATTCTTTTTTACCATTTTTCCATCTCCTTTTCATTTTTCTCTACTCATATTACATCGCAAATAACAGAATATTGAAATATGCAAAACAACGATTTTTAATATTATTCAACACTCAAACAATACTACCGTCGATTTTCCCGGTTCCGGTATGCCTTCGGGGTGAACCCATGAAAGTCTTTAAACAATTTGGTAAAATATGCGATATTATTATACCCCAGCTGAAACGCAACATCTGAAATGTGGTTTTGTGGAACTTTCAGAAGCTGTGCCGCTTTTTGCATTTTCACATAGGTCACATAGTCGTTGACAAACATCCCCGTCTCTTTTTTGAACAGCTGGCCCACGTAATTGGGCGAGTAAAAAAAATGCTCCGCAATGCTTTTGAGATTGATTTTTTCGGTCAAATGCGTCTCAATGTATTCCTTGATTTCTTCCACAATCAAAAGGCTTTTCATATCTTTTTCCGTATGCTCTTCCACGGGGGGCGGGGCAGGTTCTACCGGCACGGTATGTTTGAGCCGCTGAACCGCTATTTTCAGTTTCTCAATCAACTCATTGTTGTCTACGGGCTTTAGCGTATAAGAAATGGCTCCAAGGTCGATGGCCCGCTTGGCATACTCAAATTCCTCATAACTGCTGATAAAGATGATTTCCACCCGTTTGTTGAGCTCCCGAATTTTTTTTGCCATCTCCAACCCCGTCATAATTGGCATTTTGATGTCGCTGACGATGATATCGAAATCCCCCACAACCACCTTATTGTAAGCCTGATATCCATTTACAGCGGTATCCTTGACGCACAGACCCAATTTTTCCCAGTCTATTGTTTCTCTCATGAGATCCAAGGCGATGGCCTCATCGTCTACCAATAATACATTGTACATTGCATCTCACCCCATAGCTTGTGTTTCACTGCATTCCCAATTTTTCCCTGTTCAACATCCATTTTTCGGTCATCGTATGGAGCAGCTTGTCCAGCCCCTGCCGGTCGGCCTCCGCTGACAACTCCTCAATCATCCGCACAACCTCCTCCTTGCTGCCCGCGAAAAACAACCTTATCCTGGTCTGTTTATAGAGGTCGGAAATGTTCTGGTAAATGATCCCCTCTTCGGTATTAAACTGCGGTATCAGGCCCGAAAACTCGGTATTATCCTTGCTCGTGCGAAACGTCATGTTATATTGCTGCTGGTTCAGCCACGACCGTTTCTCCGCAGGGGTGATTTCAAACACGTATTTGGTGCAATCGTCCACCCACCGTTTGTTCACCAATTTATTGTATGCAGTACCTGTATCGTTTTCGAGCCGGCTGTCGAGACTTGCAAAATATTCAGGCTTTAATACGGGATAGCCTTCAGGCGTTACCGTATCCCAATACCCGCCCTGGGGGCCGTATTCATATACAATCTGCCCCTCGGGGCTATACAGCCAATCCAGGTAACTAAAAATCTCCTCCGGATTCTGCGCATTGCGGGATATGACAATCACATCGCTGCCCATCCGATCGTATGTGGACAATGTGATACAATCCCCGCTCAGTCCCGCCCGATGCACAGGTGCTATAACTTCCCAGTCACTTCCCAGCCCCGTCAGATATTCGCGTGTTTCATCTGCGATTCGGATGTCCCCCGTCATAACCGCTACCCGGCCGTGCTGTATTTTCTCCACGACTTGATCCCGTGTTTGTACCAACGCATCGACATCAATCAGGCCCTCCCGAAACAGTTGGTTGATATAGATCATCGTTTGCCGGTATATCGGACTCTCAAAGATGGACAGAAGCGCCCCGTTCTGCGGATAGCCGAACAGCTGTAAATCGTCGGGGGACGCGCCTTCCTGCATGCCCGCATATACAAAGGCGTCAATATCGAATTCCTCCCCGATTTCCAAAGGGATCACATCCGGATACCTGCTTTTTACTAGTTTCAAATAGGCATAGAGGTCATCAAAAGTCCCAAGCGGCGGCCGGCCAAGCTCGTTATAGATCGCTTGATTGACCAGCCAGCAATTGTCCCCATTGGTTTTCTCGGTGGAGTTAGCGTTGTTTGGAATCTGGTAAAATTTCCCATCACTGCTGCGCAGCATGTTAATCATGCTGGTGCCAAGGTCACGTTTAATGTTTTCATGGCGGATCATATATTGAGAAAGCGGGATAATTTGCCCTGTCTGCACCATTTTTTCAACATTTTGGCCCCGCTCCAGCTGCACAACATCCGGCAATTGCCGGGCCGCGATCATTTGCGCCATCTGCTCTTCCGGCGCCCCACCCGAACTGACGTAAGCAATCTCAACCTGCTTGTTTTCCCTGAGCCAATCGCGAATGATATCCGGCTCATTTAGGCTTGCGTCCGAAAATGTCCTACCGTCAACATACCAAGTAAACCGATTCACCTGATCTGCACCGTTCTTTGCATGTTGGGAGGAAGGAATGCAGGCAGCAGCAACAAGCACAATCCCAATCAAAAAAAACCAGATGAACATCGTTCGTTTCAATCTCATCCCACCTCTTAACATGCCCGTCGGTTTGGTTTCTACTGATAAATATCACTCACGTTAAAATCCAGTGTTTCGGCGGCCTCGGGGCTTTTTTCAACAAACCGGTCATGCGCTGCCTGCCGGATTTCAATAACCTCTTGCAAACCAAACTGGTCCAGTTGTTTTACATACTCTGCAAACCCTTCCTCAATAGATACTGTACCTTTGATAAACTTATAAAACATTTCATCGACGTAATTGGTAATCATGGTTTGCTTGGATGCGACCTTCGTATTTTCCTCCACCGTCAGCGTCCCTTTTACTTTCGTATTGGCCTGTGCGGCTTCCTTTGCATATTTTGTCCAGTTTTGGATGGTCTCAATCTGCTGCGGCAAATCCATATACTGTTCCGCGTACCTCTTATCCTGCACAAATGGCCCGTTGTAGGTGGCCCTGAAATAGTTGGTCGCAATGGTCGTAAACGGATAATCTGGATTGTTCGTAATGATATCGGTATAATGGGGATAGCCGTCTTTCATTTCATACGAAACGCCCTCGATGCCGAAATTGAACAGATAATGCCCCTCCTTGCTGTACCCGTAATCCAGCCACTTCATAGCGATTTCCGGATGTTCACAAGCGGTAGTAATCACCACTGCACCGTTTTTATTAAAAACGGGCTCCTGATGCATGAATTTGGGCGGTTCCCCCCTTGTCAAAGAGGGATACGGCGCACCAACCAGATAAAATTCCGGATCAATTTGTTCCATCATGGATGTGTATCTGCCCACCATGCCGCCCACATACGCGACCATGGCGCCCGCTTCGCCATTTAACACCAACCGGTCCACGTTTTCGGAATCATTGGGTTCATCAAAATTTGCATAGAGCAGCCCCTCTTGATACCACTCGGACATTTCCTTTAGATACGCTTTATATCTAATATCCGCGGGGCCATATACGACTTTGTCATTTTCCAAAAAGTACCCGTTGATGATACCATAGGCCCCCATAATGCTTTCGGTTCTAAAATTTGTCCCGAATTCATTGATCCCTTCACTCCCGATTTTCGTCCCATCAGTGATAAAAGGCGCCTCAGCCCCTTTATCCTGCTGAAATCGGGTCAAGACATATCGCCAGTCCGCAATCGTCTCAGGCATGGGCAGATTCAGCTCATCAAGCCAGTCCTTCCGAATTGCGAGCCCCCGGTATGTCCGCAGATAGGTATCGCCCCGAATAAATGGGACGCACACAAAGTTCCCATTTTCATTTCTTGCCTCCGATAAAATCTGCGGATATGTTTCATAAATCTTCATCAGATTTGGCGCATACGACTGTTGCAGTTCCTTTAAGTCCAAAATCAGGCCATCAGTATACGCCTGATCCATGCCTCCCGCATAGGTCTCAAACGAACTTTCAATCATATCAGGCAAATCGCCCGACGCAAGCATGATGCCCAGCTGTTCCTGTTCTTCACCAACAGAGGGATGAATAAACGAGATTTTGACATTGGTTCTTTTTTCAAGTTCTCGATAAAGCTCCGAATCCGCTAGCGTATTCATAAAAGCCCGACCCGCGCTCGGCATTGGGCACCAATAAGTCAATGTCACTGTTTCTTCCGGAGGGGTTTCATATTGTTCGGAACCATGCCATGTTTGTGTTGTATCGCAACCGAAAAAAAACATGGGTATCAGTACCACTACGAAAGCAAAAGATAACATTTTTTTTCGCATATACCAACCTCCAGATATACCAATGAGATGATAGACAAGACGCCTATCATCTCACCGAAAATTAGTTCCCTACAATATAAACCGATTGCACGGCCCCATAATAGGTCTGTACCAGCACCTTGCTGCAGCTGCCGCCCGCGCGCACCTGATCTATGATGTCGTCCGCACTTGCCGCAAACAGCCTGTTTCCCTGCGAAGTGTATCGCACCACTTTGGCGCCGGCTATGTTAAAGACGTTGTTATTGTGAATGATCGGATCGCCCTCCAGCCGGAGCTGGATGAAATCGCCCTGCTTTTTATAGACGCTGCCATAAATGAGCCTGTAATTCTTGCCCCAATCTGTGTCATTATATGGATTTGCGTTTTTGTCGGGATCAAGTGGGTCAGATGGGTCGGAGATGACACGCTCATTGCTCAAATCAAACGCCAGCTGCAGCTGGTCAATTTCATTGTTTTTGTCCAGCGTATACCGTACCGCATCACCGATTTCCACGGGATAAGACGCAAAGGTATCACTCAAATCACCGTTTAAAAATACCTCTTTTTCTTCCCCGTTCTGGAACATGGTCAGCTTGATTTTAATGATGCCTTCTTCATCAACCGCATTGACGATCTTACTGACATAACCAACCGGGCTGTTGCCCCGGAAAGATGGGTCAGCGGAAAGAATCAACACCTCAGGCGCAAACTCATCATCGCTCTCCTTGCAGGAATAGGTCGTAAAAGACCTGTCGTCGTCGTTTCCAAAATATCCGCTTGTGCTTTCAATGTGAAAGCCAGCTTCGTCCAAATCATCTGGATTCGCTGGAATTCTTAAGATAATCGTAGTCGAGGCGATAGGAACTTGTATGGATTTTCCATCCACCATTCCATAAAAGATTTTCGATGCGGTTTTATGTCGGAAATTATTGGCGCGGGTCACCATATGCAATCTGTCCCCGTCTCCGCCCGCACCTGCGGCACAGGTGTCCACCGCAATGATTTTATTTTCTGCATTTGTCTTGTATCGAATAAGCTGCTGCTGAACCAACCTGTCGCTTGTCGGATTGGCATGCAGCGCCAAGGGGATATTGCTCGCATCGGCTTCCACATCGTTACCGTCGATTTTGATTTTAGAGGCCGATTCCAATATTTCAAATTTTTGTTCCACAAAGGAGTAGATTCGAAACAGGATGCAGTCATCCAGACCCGATTTATTGGCACATTCCACCAAATACCCGTACACGCCTCCAACCGAACTGCTGTCACTGACTGCCGCGATCTTTCCGTCGATATCCAGATAGCATTCAATATATTGTCCCGCTTGCAGGCTTTCATTCCCCTGCGCATAGCTCGGTGCAACCTCGTAGGTCTCATCGTTTATCACCACCTGCTGTGCCCCGTTTCCCCCTTGATCGGAAACCTCTTGGATTTCGCCAGCAACCATGTTCCGGCTGACAACCATTTGGTATAATTTTCGGCTCCCTTGATAGTCCTGCCCAAACGCCACGGCAATGACATCCCACTCCTGCAATTCCGAAAGCGCCATCGGGTTGCCTTGGCTGTCCGTCAACGTATACGTCGTATCCGAATCACCCGGTTCCAATGCAATCTGACGGGCTGGATCATACTTATCATACAGCATGCCGTCGCTCTCCGAATACCGATGTAACACCAAATTGAAATAGGAGGTCACAAAGACGATATCATAAACGCCATCATTGTTGTTGTCGAGCAAGAGCACCTCTCCCATATCGGGGCAGAGCTGCTCGTCACGGTAACTCGGCGCAGCTTTGCCATTGATGATGATATTGGTCTCCTTTGTAAAGCTCGCTCTTCTTATTCTGTCGTCCTCCCAATACTGATAGGTATAATCTGCATAGTCTTCCATGTCGTCTGCCTTGATTACCAGCGTCTGATTGACCCCACTCTTTGGAATCACATAGCGAAGCACAGGATCCGATTCCTCATCTTGGTAATAATAGGTAACTGTATACCCCAACAGGGCTTCTGCATCTGTGTCGCCGACCTCGTAAATCACATCATCTATTTCAACCGCATTCACCAAGCGCAAAGATCCGCCATAGACGGTGGTAGCCGAATTCGCCGTGATGGTCCCGGTGGCCTTTTTCAGTTTCAGCCCTTCAGACAGAAGCGTCCTGCCTCCGCCCGCCTCAAACACAGCCCGGTCTCCAAAGGAAACCTGTTTTAAAATCTCCGTATCCAGTGCGTTATAAATCATGCGGGCGATGTTCCCGCGGCTTACCGGGCTGCCCAGCTGCAGACCGCTGTCTCTTGGGACAACGCCCTCATTCAGCGCCACCGTTACATAGCCGGTTGGATACCCGCCCGTCGCAGCCGCGACGTCGCCATACCCCAGGATATTCACAAGGATCTTGGACGCCTGTTCAAACGTTACCGGGTCTTCGGGCGCGAAAGCGCCATTGCCGTCCCCGCCGATGATGCCCATCTCATAGGCCAACGATATCGCATTGGCCGCCGGATGGTCCGCCGGCACATCGCGAAAGGGCGCCTCGGATACCGCAAAGGCCGCGCTGTCAAAGCCCATTGCCTTAATCACCATCGCAACGAAATCCGCCCGCTGGATGCTCCTATCCGGACGGAACCGCCCGTCATCAGCGGGCTGCACGATGTCCAGCCCCAGCAGAACTGCGACAGCCTGTTCATAGGGGGTTCCGATCACATCCTGTGCACCAAGCAGCACGGGACTGACATATTGACTGCCGTCCAGCTCGGGCAGTTCGGGCAGAAACTCCTTTTCAAACACCTCGCACTCATAGAAGCCCGCATAGCCCTGGCCGCCCGCCACACCCGTTATGGTGACCCGCACATACCGACCGGTCGCTGTCAGCTCGTCGGTGGTGTTGCCCGCCACCGTATTGGATGTTTTGTCCACCACGGTCGTAAAGGTCTGGCCGTCGCTGCTCACGTCGATGGTATAATAATAGGTCCTACCCAGGTACCATTGGATGGTTACCTTCCCAATTGTGGTTTCCCTGCCAAGGTCCACCATCCACCATTGCGGATAGTCGCCGGTAGGCACTGCCCAGCGACTATCCGCATCCCCGTCATTGCCGCAGCTGGCCGGGTTGTCTCCCTCCTGGGCACTCGCCTCAACCGGCTGTCCGACTGAAACCAAAATTTCGTCGTAGTCTTCCGCCGAAACACCCATCGACAATCCCGCAGGGCAGAAAAAACACATCGTCAAAAGCAGCGAAATGATTGTAATATGCATTGTTTGTTTCATCGCTTCTTCTCCTATTCTATCCCATTATTTGGCGCCGCTTTGGATTGGAGCAGCCGGTCCAGGATGACCGCTGCCTGTGCGCGGGTCGTGTTCGCATCCGGCGCAAAGGTTCCATCTCCCATCCCATGAATGATGTTTGCCTGCTGCATCGCAGCAACCGGCGCGCGCGCATACGCTGCAATAGCCTCGTCATCTGCAAAAACAACCGGCTCCCTTTCCGAAGCCAAATGCACGCCGCCAAAGGTGGCAAAACGGTATGCCATGACCGCCATATCCGCCCTGGTCAAATAGGATCCGACCCCAAAAATGCCGTTTTCCGTTCCGTTGATGAGGCCCAGCTTTTCGGCGCTCGCAATATACGGGTAAAACCAAGCATTCGCCGGGACATCCGAAAAGGAGCACACGGCTGCTTCATCCAGCTCTGCAAAGGATTCTATGAGCATTTTCACAAATTCTTCCCTTGTCACAAGACTGTCGGGATGAAACATCCCATCATAGCCCTCAATGATATGCTTTTCTGCAAGGGCTTCGATGCTCTCTTGTGCCCACTCATATCCGTCCAGATCCGAAAACGTCACGGCATCGGGTGTCGTCGGCGTTGTCGGCACGTCGGGTTCCGGGGTTTGGGGTTGGTTGATGACAACATTGTGTGGACGGCTGCCGCCACCGCCAGAGGAGGAGGTGCTGGTGGTGCCGCCCGTCTGCGGCCGGTCCTGCGCATCCAGCGCCGCATCCAGCGCCGCATAGAATTGCTCGCGGATGTCCGCACACGCTACCAGATCCTGATCTAAAAGCGCGGCAGCAACCTTCGATTTGTCTTTCAAGCCGTCATACTGCGCTACTTTTTCCGCATCCAGCTGCAGGGTCCATGTGTCGTTCATCGCATGCAGCAGGCTGTCAATCTCGCCCCAGTCATGCGCCCTGACAAACGACTGCACCGTGACGCTCTGATCAAACACGGTTACAAAGGCGTCAGCCGAATCAAAGCCCGCTTGGGGCCGTGCTTCTAACAGATGGCCGCATACGTCGCTTTGGTATTGCTCGCCGGATTGGTCGTAATGGTCCACATAATACGGATTGTCGTCCAGTCCCATCAGCGTATGGTGTTCCGCCAGCAGGGCGACAAGCGCATCGGCCGCAGGTGCTTCGTTCACCGCCTGCAAAACAGTCGCCTTTTTTAAGATATCCCGTATTCCGTTGATGCTGGCGTCCGCCTGGCCCACATCGAACTGGGGCGCATCCACCAAGCTCTGATATACCGCATTCTTATCCGCCAGTGTGTCAAACAGGGGAAAATCAAAGCCCAACGCATCTCGATACAGGGTGCACGCATCCATCACATCCTGAATCGTTTGCGCGTCATTGATGGCGGTGATGAGCAGAACTGTATCGTTGGGATTCGCGTATCGAAACGACGTCTCCACCGCCGTCGGGATGTCCTTTACGCCGATTCTAACCGGGTATACACCGCTTGTACAGCCGTCGTCCAGCTGAAACTGGAAGGTATAATATCCTTCGCTGTCCGCATTGGTCTGGTACAGGTGCAGCAAGGCTGCCTGTACGGTTTCCGGCTTGTCCGTCTGGATATCGCCAATGCCTTTCCCCTGACGGAAAACCTCTAACGTAACCTTTTGGCCCGCAACTGTCGGATCAAACTTTCCACTGACCGATACCAACCCGGTCGCATTGTCCACGCTTGCGGTATGTACATCGCTCTGCTCGCCGGCCTGTGGGAATTCCTCCGCGCCCACCGACACAGCTGGTTCTTCATATGCCTGCATGGCAGCAAAGCCATCCCAGAGATACGCGCGTGCATAATAGCCAGTCAAATCGTCCGGCAACGTCGGCAGGCTGACGCTGATTGACTCTTCCGACCCATCTAAAAGCGTTGCGGAAGCATATGCCAGATCCGTCATCGTCCCATTTTGATTGTACAAAGCCAGAAGGAGCATACCCTCGGTATCACCGATGTGGCTCACCGCAGTGACATCCGCCGTCGCCGTCCCGCCTGCTGCAAACCCCGAGATTGCCATTTGCTGCGTCATCTCGATACCGCCACGATACCCGTTGACCGCACACTCCCAAAAGCTCGCATGTGGATTATAGGCGCTCTTGTCATTGTGCGTCCCTGTTATGGTGATCTTGACATACCGTCCAACGGTTCCCTGCGGCAGCACATCATGGGTGTTAATATGATTGGTCGTATTGTCGCTTTGGTCAATGACTTCAAGATAGGACACATTGTCATTGCTGACCGCTATCGTATAGGCATACCACCGTTCGGGATTGGCATTGCTGGTCTGAAACCATGCGATATCAACTGAGGTTAACGCGCTGATTTCTCCCAGATCCACCGTCCAGTATGATGGCACTGAGTTGTCCACCGCCGTCCATCTTGTCGCGGCATTGCCGTCTGCCGCATACGCTGGCAGGAAGCTGCCGCCTGCATCATTTTGAAAACTCGATGCCGACGTTGGCCTGCCCTGTGCCAAGTTTGTCTCAGCGGCAAACACGCCCACGCCTGGCAGCCAGCAGCCGAGTGCAGCCACACATGTCAATACCAAAATCACACTTGTAAGTCTCTTGCACATAATGACCTCCATCTCCCACCGACCTTATTGATTTCACCCCATAGAACCTCAAGCCGCGTCCCCAAAAGGCGTCTTTTTCCAGTCTGGTTGATGGTTATCATTATATAAAAATGTCCCAAATGCAGCGCCTGGTAGAACAACTATTTTTATCAAAAATCAACGATTTACTCCTCGTACATTTCGTCGTCCGTTTCCAGCGGCAGCGTGATGATGACTTCCGTTCCCTCCTGGTATTTGCTGTTGATGGTAACCCCGTATGCATTGTCACCATACCTTAAAAGGATACGCTCATTGACGTTATAGAGGCCATACCCCTCTTTTTTGTACGAAAACATGGACTGTACCGTCGCCTCATCCATGCCAATCCCATCGTCGATTACCCGAATCGTTAGCTTGCCGTCTTGTGCGGAGGCCCGGATGACGATGTTGATTTTACCGTCAATCATCGCATGCTTGATGGCATTCTCCACAAAAGGCTGAATGATGAATTGGGGGATTCTGGCACTTGCATAGCGCTCTTCTATGTCATATGTCACAAAGATCGTGTTTTTGTAGATAATATTGACCAGCGCTACATATGCCTTTACCATATCAATCTCGTTTGTCAATGTGTTGTTTGAAACATTTTTGGAAAGCGCCATCCTGTAAAAATGAGCCGTTTTTTCGCTTACGCTCTCAATCTGCTCCAGCTTACCCGCCTGTGCCGACCGCTGTATGATGGACAGGATGTTATAGAGAAAATGTGGATTCACCTTTGCCTGCAATGCCTGAAGCTCAAGATCTTGTTTTTGAATCATCACCTCATATACATCGTCAATCAAATGGCTGAGACTGCCCGCAAAATTGTTGAGCAGTTTGCTGATTTCAGAAAACTCATCGTTGCCATCGGCGGATATCCTAAAATCGTAATCCCCATTTTGGAAATTCTTGATGCCAACCATCACATTTTTAATATTTTTATACATATGCTTTCTCATAATCATACCAAACAGAAATGTCACTACAAAAGCCAGCATGCTGATAGTGACAGAATTTCGTATGACCTTACCAATATCATGTGCAGTCGTGGATTTATTGACATATAGCTTGACATGCAAATCGGTTCCATCGAGATTTTTGGAAAAGATGTAATACTTTGACTGATCCAAATCGTCGGACACGTTATATTTGTAAATCATATTGCCGACTGCATCTCCAACGGTCACTGTCATATCCGAATTCAACTTCTGTGGGTCTAAAGCTTCAAACAATTCGTCCAATGGAATAATCAGACGCAGGATACCGTTATCCTGCAAATTGGTATAGTCAATCAGTTTGATAAAAAAGGAAATTCTCGAAAGTCTTGCGTCATCTTCCACTTGCTTCCAAACATAATAATTTTCATTTTTCATGATGGATTGATAATAGCCCGTATTCTTAATACGGTCGGTATGCAAAATCTCAAATTTACCCTGATCGTAGGATGTTTTGGCAAATTCAAATTGATTTACGATATTTTCGGATGGATTTGGCTGATAATAATATTCTGGAATGTTGTCATTGTTGAGATATAACTTGGCATGTAAATTGGTATTTGTCTGCATCAACGATGTGTTTCCCTTGGGAAGCAAATAATCGGAAAGGATCAGTGTAGCATCTGCATCTTTATTTCTGATACCACAATAATAGTGAAATTTTGAGTCGAACGCAAAGCTTTTACCGATATTCTGCACGTCCATCATTTTACTATTGGCATTGCCAACAATCTGATTTAAAATATCATTAGAATTCGCTTCAATGATTCCATACAAGCTGGAAGTAAAAATATAGCTAGAAATGATGCCGATAAAAACTGCATTCAAAACATTTAATATGGAATAAGAAACCAATAGCCTTAAACTATAACTTTCTTTCATTTTTTTTAACATACTATAACCTCTTGCTATGGTATAGATCCAAAAAAAAACATTGGAATCTCCAACAACATACATGCATCCTACCGCCCAAAGCTATCTATTCATTTTATCACAATCATTTTTTGTTATCAATGCTTCAATTTGTAGATTAAAAAGGCAGAAGAGGAGGTGACCAGCCCTGGTCACCCTCTCCTCTTCATTACGTTACAGCCCTTTTAAACAAGCATCTATCAGTTCACTCATTGAGCCAATTGCCAAACAGATATAGTTATCGCAGGCGCCATAATACAGACGGATTTGGTCCTTGTCATAATCCGCAATTGCGCCGCAGGCAAAGATGGTATTGTCACAGTTTCCATGTCTTTCATAGTCTGTTTCTGGTGCCATAATGTAACTGTTGGTTTTTCCAATTATCTTCCACGGTTCTTCTAAATCCAATAAGATTGCCCCTAAATAATAATAGGTACCGCCTGCCGGAGAGAATACGCCATGTATAATATCTAACCATCCTTTATCCGTTTTGATAGGTGGGGTAGGCCCTATTTTGGACACATTCCAAAAACGATATCCCGCTGCCAAAACAGGCTTAAATTCGCCCCAATGTATCAAATCCTCGCTTGCGGATATCCAAATGTCTCCCTTGGAACCATCACCACCGCCCGGTCTGTCCAGCTTATAATACTTCCCATTGATTTTCTCCGGAAACAAACTGGCCCCTCGATTGCGAGGCGCAGTAATCATTTCAATTCTTTCATATGTTTTAAAATCTTTTGTCTTCCCCAGCATACCGATAGGGCAATCATACCCTTTTATCATAACGGGCGTAATGATGTAGTATGTATCGTCAATTTTTGTGATTCTGTTATCAATAAAATGATGATATAAGTCCCAAGGCAAACCTTCCGCCTGCACGTCAACAAAATTTTGATCATCCAGAACAAAATGAATACCGTCATTGCTTCGCGCCACACGGGTCTGTCCCACATCTCTGCCATATCCCCGAGTTGCCGCATGCTCAACGACCGATACAAGTAAGATTGTTTCATCGCCATATTGAACCGGGGATGGGTTATAAATCTGTGCCACACCCTCATAATCCTTCACATGGATAATAGGATTTCCTTCATATCTTTGAAATATCTTTGTTGCGTCTTTCATCCTTCTATGCCCCCATTTCACTGTTATTGTTTTTGTTCTGGAATATCACTTATTTTTTATTATAAAAGATCTCTATTTTTATTTTCTATCTATAAATCAACTATTTATTATAAAAAACATATCAATACTGTTTTTTTGTATGCAATTGAATCTGATTTCTGCGTTTCATATCGTAATTCCCTGAATAAGTCATTTTTGTTGCTGTTCCATTTTTTTTGTGCTATACGATACTCGGGGTGATAACACGACTGTCAGAGAACGTATTAGAATGCGAGAAAAAAAGCTTATCTTACACAAAAACAATTAGGCGAACGCGCCCATATAGCAGAGCCGACCATCAGAAGATATGACCTTGGAACATTAAACACCAAAATAGAAACCTTGCAGAAGATAGCAAACGCACTTGGGGTAAACGTTTGGGAGTTAGCAGAGCCGGAAGTCCTTGACCCAGCCCTTGAAAAAGCATTATTGCACTACCGCAAAGATGGGGCGTGGAATCTCCCAGGCCCGGTGGGCGGCGACAAGGCAGAAGAGATCGGCCGCAGGGACGAGCTTCTGTATCAGTTTGAAAAGCTGAACGAAGATGGACAAGATAAAGCCATCGGAAATATGACGGACCTTGCAAAAATTCCAGAATATCAGAAAAAAGAGAACGGTAATTAAAAAAAGCAGGAGCCATTTGGCCCCCGCCTTGCAAAAATACAAAAATCCGTATGAAATCCCATTGACAAACACAGGATAATAGTGTATACTAATATTGTACGATATCTTGTACAGTATTTTGGCATGGGGTGATGATATGCTAGCAGTCAATTACAGCACCATTCGCAATAAATTGAAGGAATACTGTGACCGCGTGACAGAAGATCACGAAACGGTCATTGTGACCCGTAAGAACGAAAAAAATGTAGTGATCATCAGTCTGGATGACTGGAACGCTTTGTGCAAAGCGGCCAGAAACGCCGATTATCTGGGCAAGATCGACCGGGCGATGGATGACCTGCAAACCGGAAGAGGCGTTACAAAAACCATGGAAGAATTAGAGGCAATGGAAGATGAATAAGATCACCTTTGCCCCCATTGCTTGGGACGAATATTTGTATTGGCAGACGCAGGACAAAAAGACATTGCGCCGAATCAATGGGCTGCTAAAGGATATCCAGCGGAATCACTTTACTGGAACCGGAAAGCCAGAGCCGCTAAAAGGAAAGGCAAATTGCTGGAGCCGGCGCATTGATGAGAAAAATCGCCTGGTATACACCGTGAACGGCGATCACGATCTGTTAATTCTGTCCTGTAAGGGCCATTACGAGGACTAGCGCGATCGCTTGACAAACAGGCGATATTCGACTATACTTTCCTTGTGGGACATCCCACGGGCAGATGAATCGGGTGTGAACTGAGGACGGTTAGCACTCCCTTGCAGAAAGGGGGTGTTTGTATGGATAAGGCTCTGGAGTATGTTTTACTCATTATAGTGCTATTGGCGCTAAAAGAGATTATCAGATACATAAAAAAGTAACCGCCCTCCCAGCCAAGAGATAGCGGTTACTTTTTAGTAATTCATTCTTGCGGCTAACCGTCTTTTAAACGGCGCACCCTTCATCTGCTTTTATTATACAGCAACGTCCGGCAAATGTCAATACACATTTATACGCATCCACACCGAAAGGAGGCTCCTGGCACATGGCAAAGGAAAAACGTGCGGTTGGCCACATCAAAAAGCTATCAGACGGCAAGTATCTTCTGCGCCTGTCCTGCGGGTTCGATGAGTTCGGCAAGCGCATCCAGCCCTCCAAGGTGGTGTACTGCACCAGTGACACGGAGGCAGAAAAGGCCCTGATGGCGTTCTACAACCAGCGCGACCGGCTGTCCAGAGGCTCAGGCGCCCCCGAAACGCTGGGGCAGCTCTATGATGAGTGGATGCAAAACCATGTCGCGCGCAACTGCACAGCTGGCACTGCGGCCTTTTATTCGGACATCTGGCGCTGCCACATCGCGGACAAGGGCCGCGCCAAACTCTCCGCACTCGCCCCGAAATCCATCTACAGCATCCTGGACGCAATCGACCAGCCCAGGACGCGCAATGCGGCATATAAGCTGCTGAAAGCCATGTTTCACAAGGCGCAAAAATGGGGGTACATGACCACAAATCCATGCGACAGCATAGACACACCCCCGTACAGTGCGGGCGAAAAGCAGCCGCTATCCGAACGGGACATCGCGCTCGTCATGCAGCACATCGGCAAGGAGGAAACCAAGTATCAAGCCGTCTTTTACTTTGCCGCCCTGTGCGGGCTGCGGCGGCAGGAGATCCTCGGCCTAACGTGGCAGGATGTAGCGTTTGACGAAAATTGCTTCCATGTGCGCCGCGCGGCAACCGCCGTGCGCGGCAGCGGGACCACCACCAAGGCCCCCAAGACCGCGAAATCCGCACGTACGCTGTTTTTGCCAGCCCCCTTAAAGCAGGTGCTCCTGCAGCACCAGGCGGAGCAACAGGACAAAATCCACGCACTAGGGGACAAGTGGCAGGGCGACAATTGGATTTTCACACAATGGGACGGCAGCATCATGAATCTGCAAACGCCCTCCCATTGGTGGCGTACATTTTCGGAGAGAATCGGGCTGCACGGCGTGACGTTCCACGGTTTGCGCCACACGGCAGCATCCTATATGATCAAGAATCACATCCCCATTACAACCGTGTCGGGCGTGCTGGGACACGCCAACACATCCACCACACTCAATATCTACTCACACATGATAGAGGACACAAAAAAGAGCGCCATGGACGTTATGACCAACGTATTTGCGGCCAACACGCCCCCAACCAACACGGAGTAAGCCATGCACATCTATTGCACACTTTATTGCACAGGCATTGCACCATTGCACACAAAAGGAGCCGTGCACGCTCCGCAAAAAGCGCATAAACACTGGGTTTTACCCATTTGTACATGCTCCAAAAACAGCTCAAATAAGACTTTTAATCAAGTTGTCCGGGGTTCGACTCCCCGATGACTCACCAGACACAAACCGCTTAACCAATAGGGTTAGGCGGTTTTATTTTATGCAATATCCCCATTGCACCGCATCCCCGCGCAGTGTTACCATTTCTCTATAAACCGCGTCTCCTTTCGCGCCTGCGTCTCCCTCGACGACACCACTCTATGATTTTTTCCACCATAAGCATACAAAAGCCCCACTTCCATTGAGGTGGGGCTTTTCATCGTCCTCCTGGGCTCACTGGCCTCCGTTAACACCAGCCCAGCCCATCAAACGCATACGTCGTCTCCGCGCCGTCCGCTGTGTGGGAGCGATTCTTTAACCATTCCCCCACATAACAATAAGCCAAGGCGCATCTTCGCTTTTTTTTGCTAAATAATACTCCCAATTGTATACACCGTTTTGAAAGCCTGCGCCATATCCATTTTTATAATTGATGTCAAATTCAACGTGAACCATTGTCACTTGATATGCATTTGCATACCAATTCTCATCAAAATCAATATTTTCTTGCTCTGTCTCTTCTGAACAGCTTAATAAATTCACATAATTCAGGTTATGAAGATCATAGACCACTCCACGCATCCTTGGTGCTACCACCGACTCCATTTTACTTTGATTTTTTTGGCTATATTGTTCAAAATAGTATTGTACCGTTTCTTCCGCCGATAAATCCCCTTCAGGAGGCATTGTGCATCCTCCCAGCATGCATATCATGATCGCTGTTACCAACATCTGCGATAAGCAAGCCAGTTTTTTTCACATTGCATCTCCCCTTCCAAGCATCATTTCTTTCATAAGTTGCCGCCTATTTGGTGTTGTAGATACATCGTAATATAACAATAAGTAAGGGGGGTAAAACTACGCAAAATAGGATTATAAGAAGTAATGTCGCACCCCAGCTTGGTATATGAAATGCAGTTTCTATATGCGGCCTTAACAAAACCATTAGACAAACCGAACAAATTGTATAAATCTTCACCACGACCCGCAGTAATTTGTAATCATATAAATTTATTACTGAGCCGCAATGAGGGCATCTCATCTTCCATCCCCATAGAAGGCTGAGTTTGACTTTACAAGTATTACCACATGAGGCACAGATGATTTTTCTACGCATCCAGTATGCTCCTTTCGAAACGGAACCCCGTTATACACCTCTGCAACAGTATATTTTGCTTTATACTTTCCAGGTACTATTTGATATGCGCCTGCAAGCTCCACTCCCATCAAATGGATACCCGCTGATACCCAGCATGAAAGCTTTGAGGTTGCTATGGTAACCATTGCAAAACTTGTGCATCTATCCCCAAAATGTTCGAATGCTAGATGCATTGACACTTTCTTCACTGTAAATTGTATTAGAGAAAAGGTGCAATCTTCATAATCCCGTCCAACTGCAGTTGATAATCTCTCCCAACTGGTTCATTCCCCACTTTTACGCCTACCGACATAGTATAATCAATGTGATACTGGAATGCCACGTTTCCTCCCTCTTGCACAACTGGATTTACATACCCAGTTCTGTGTTTATAAAATCGACCAAAAAAATGGTTTTGTATGGCATTCGAGAAAATTGAGCGTATTTCAAACATCAAATGATCCGTCTCATCTCGTTGATAGGTAAAATGAATATCTACTTTAATTACCTTACCATGATCCGCATAAACATATTGACTAGCAGTATATTCTCCTTGCTCATTGGGCTCCCAAATAAAGGTCCGGCCAATATCCTGGTCATCGATCAACACGCGTGTTGTAAAACAGTGATTCAAAGAGAGACTTACAAGAATAAGTACGAAAATTCCTAAAATAGCAATGTACACTTTCTTCATCCTGCGCTCCCCCCTTATGGCAACGCCTGACGCACTTTTAACTTCAACTGTTTAACGTGCCAAACTTTGTATGATTCTCTTGTGATTGTTGATGGTAACCATTTTTGGAAAGTCTTCGCCGACTCATCAAAAGATTCAAGCGTTTATATCGCGTTTGGGCCCCATAAATCATATTTAACGGGCTCCATTAAGCATCCGCACATCTTCCCCTCCCAGAATCATACTACCGATTGTGCAGGTACACGGCCTCGTCTTGCTATCCGTGTACTCCCCACAGTACCGGAAGGGGTTCGTGTCGGCGACATCAGGCGCCTTCTCATTTCCAAATGCATCATACGTATACGTGCCCGTGACTGCGCCGTCTGTCACCTTCGCCACCACATCCCCGTGGCCGTTCTTGAGCAGATGGGTGATCTCCTCGCCGTCCTCCCGCGCATATACGCCCTGCGCTCCAACATAGTTGGACACCACCGCGCCGTCCGCAGCCTCCTGCACCACATAGCCACGATCCCACGTCGAAGCGAGCTACACTCCCTCTGTAACCCACTGTGCGGGTTGCTTCGTCCGTTTCGCTGCTTCTCCTTTTCCACAAAAACATCGTTTTTGGGGTCCCCCTGTCGTCGTTGCGCCGTTTGTCGTCTTCTGGATCCGCTGCCCCAGCGCATCATACGCATACGTCGTCTCCGCACCGTCCGCCGCATACCGCGTCTGCTGGCCCCATATGTCATACCCATATTCTACCACAAGTTTATGCACTT
>CALYAO010000058.1 GCA_944393605.1 uncultured Clostridia bacterium | reverse complement strand
AAATGATCTGGTGGATAAGCTGGGGCACGGTGACATGGTAGGCAGTGGAGAACGGCTCAAAGAGCTGGTTGGGCATTCGCCGTTTGAGGTGTTTGCGGGTGCTGCGCTGGGGATCGTTGTTGGCGCCGCAGTTTGCATGCTGAGTTGATGGCTAAATTCTGACAGAAATGAAGTGAGTGAGGCAATGGAACGAAAGATTACGCTTCCTCTGACCCGGGAGGTCATGGCGACCCTCCGTGCGGGGGACGCCCTGCTGTTGACAGGGGAACTTTATACCGCGCGGGATGCCGCGCACAAGCGCATGTGCGAAGCCATTGCGGCGGGGGAATCCCTGCCCTTTGACATCCGTGGCGCAACCATCTATTATGCGGGGCCCTGTCCTGCCAAGCCGGGGGATGTGATTGGCTCTTGTGGGCCCACCACCAGTGGCCGTATGGACGCCTATGCGCCTACCCTGCTGGATCTGGGGCAGGCCGCCATGATCGGCAAAGGCCAGCGGTCGGATGCGGTCATAGATGCCATGGTGCGAAATGGTGCGGTGTACCTAGGCGCCATTGGCGGCGCGGGGGCGCTCATCGCGCAGTGCGTGAAACGCGCGGAGGTGGTCGCATATCCCGATTTGGGGACCGAGGCCGTGCGCAGGCTGTATGTGGAGGATATGCCCGTGACCGTCATCATTGACACGACGGGCGCCAATCTATATGATAGGAAATAAAAAATTATTCATATATCAAAGGAGCGATTTTACAATGGCAAAGGTAACCAAGGATACGATTATTATGGACGTGCTCGGGATGAATCCTGGGACGGCGCAGTTCTTCCTGGATATGGGCATGCACTGCCTGGGATGCCCGTCGGCCAGCGGCGAGTCCATCGAGATGGCTTGCGCGGTGCATGGCGCGGATGCGGATGAACTGGTGGAAAAAATCAACAAATTCCTGGAGGAGAATGCATAAGCATTCTTATCAGAGGAAAAAACAGACCGGTGGATTGCCGGGCAGCAAAAAGGCCGCAGAATCTTGGTTCTGCGGCCTTTTTCTGTTTGCTGTTATACGCCCATCTTGGCCTCGCGCAGCTGCTCCACTTCGGTGAAGTTGTGACTTGGAACATGGCCTGGCAGGGGCTGAATCTTCTCGTGGATGGCGTCGATGATCCAGCTGGCCTGCGGGAAGAAGTCGTGGTCCAGCTCGTAGCATGGCGTGATCCAGTTTTTGGCACCCACCACCACGGGCGGCGCGTCCAGATAGTCAAATGCCAGCTCGCTCACCGTCTGTGCCATGGTCTGGAGCACCGAGCCGCGGGCGCATGCGTCGGACGCCAACACCAGCTTGCCCGTCTTTTTGACCGACTCGATGACCGGTTCGTAGTTGAAGGGCACGATGGAGCGTGCGTCAATGACCTCGGCGGACATGCCATACTTCTCTTCCAGCTCTTTTGCGGCATCCAGCGCCCGGTACAGCGTTGCACCGACGGTTAGGATGGTGACGTCGCTGCCCGCCCGCTTGATGTCGGGTTCGCCCAGCGGGATCTCGTAATACCCCTCGGGGACGCCCCCCTCATGGAACTGTTCACCCACGTCATAGATGCGCTGACTCTCAAACACGATGACGGGATCCGTCCCGGCGAGTGCGCTGTTTAAGAGGCCCTTTGCGTCATAGGGCGTGGCGGGGAAGATGACCTTGAGGCCGGGAATGTGCGCGCAGATGGCCGTCCAGTCCTGGGAATGCTGGGCACCGTATTTGCTGCCCACGGACACCCGCAGCACCACGGGCATCTTTAGGATGCCGGCGCTCATGGACTGCCATTTGGCGAGCTGGTTGAACACCTCATCGCCGGCGCGGCCCAAAAAGTCACAGTACATGAGCTCAATGATACACCGCCCGCCGCTCATGGCATATCCGACGCCCGACCCCACAATGGCGGCCTCCGAGATGGGGGCATTGAAGAACCGGTGGTAGGGCAGAGCCTCGGTCAGCCCCTGGTACACGGCGTATGCGCCGCCCCAGTCCCGGTTGTCTTCGCCGTATGCGATGCAGGTGGGATCTTCGTAGAACTTGTGGATGATGGCCTCAAACAGCCCGTCCCGGAGTTGGTAGACCTTATTTTTGGAAACGGGCTTGCCATCCTTGTCAAATGCAAAGCGTTCTTTTTTTGCGATCTTCTGTACTCTGGGATTTTCTTCCATGGGCTGGAGCACGTCGCAGGGCCGATCCTCCATCTTGGGGATCTTTTGGTTGGAGAACATGAGGTCGGAGATCAGATTGGGGCTGGCCTTGAGGTCCATGCGGGGGGAGACGCTGTCGTCGATGGCGAGCCTTACGATCTTGACCATGCGCTCGGCAATGCGCTCCCGCATGGCGGCAAAGTCGTCCGCCTTGGCGACTTTGCCACCTGTCATCTTCTTTTCGTAGGCGGCCAGCACGTCCTGCGCCGCCCAGGCATCCAGCTCCTCCTTGGTGCGGTAGGTGGAGGCGTCGGACGGGGAGTGCCCCGACATGCGGTAGGTCAGGACGTCCAAGAGAACCGGGCCGGTGCCTTCCTCTATGATGGCCTTCTTGCGGCGCATCGCGTCGATGACCGCGAGGGGATTGTATCCATCCACCCGCTCTGCATGCAGCTGGGTGGGGGAGATGCCCGCGCCGATGCGCGCGAGGACGTTGTATGCCATGGTTTCGCCCACCGTCTGGCCGCCCATGCCATAGAGGTTGTTGAAGAAGTTGAAGAGGATGGGGAGCCCCTTGTTATACCCTTCCTCCCACAGCTGGGTGATCTGATCCATTGCACCCATGTTGAGCGCCTCGAACACCGGTCCGCATCCCATGGAGGCGTCCCCGATGTTGGCGATGACCATGCCGGGCTTCTGGTTCACGCGCTTATACAGCGCCGCACCCATCGCGATGGTCGCGCTGCCGCCCACGATGGCGTTGTTGGGGTAGATGCCGAAGGGGGTGAAGAAGGCATGCATGGAGCCGCCCAGGCCCTCGTTGAAGCCGGTGGTGCGGGCGAAGATTTCGGCCAGGGCACCATATAGCAGAAAGTCAATTGCCAGCTCCTTGACGGTGTCATGGGGCAGCTTTTCCACGACGCGGTAGATCTTACCGCCCAGGAAGTGCTCCATGATATCCAGCAGGGTCGCATCGTCCATCTTGTGGATACAGGACAGGCCTTTGGCGATGATTTCGCCGTGGCTGCGGTGGGAGCCGAAGATGTAGTCATCTTTGTCCAATATGTACGCCTGGCCTACGGCGGAGGCCTCCTGTCCCATGGACAGGTGCGCCGGGCCGGGGTTGTTGTATTCGATGCCGCGGTAGGCACCTTTGGTCTTGATGTCTAGGAGCATGGACTCAAACTCCCGGATGGTCGCCATATCGTGGTAGATACGGAGAAAATCATCGGTGGAGTAGAGCTCCTTTTCTTCTTTTAAGGTCTTTTTGTACTGGTTCACGGGGATGTCGGTAAACTTGACCCAGCCGCTTTTGCGCAGCTCTACGGGATCCATGAATTGCGATTTTGGCATGGTGTACACTCCTTTTTCTCACACGGGGCATGTGCCCTTCCATATTTGATGCCTTTTCGCGCAGAACGAAAAGGTGTGCAGTCAGGTATCCGATTTAGCAATCAGGCAGCTGAAACAGCCCCTCCCGGATGATCTCGCATGCGGTGGGATGGGGGAATATCAGCTCTTTTAGGTCGGAAAGCCGCATCTGGGTCTCCACCATGATGCTGGCGGAGACGATGATTTCGGAGGCTGTGGGGCAGATCATGTGGCATCCCAGCAGGCGGCGGGTCTTCTTGTCCAACAGCACCTTTAGGATGCCGTCCCCGCCCTCGTTTTCCGCGACATAGCGGCCCGAATACTGCATGGGAAGCGTCACGGTCTCAAACGCCAGGCCCTTTGCGGCTGCGGTCTCCTCGGTCTCGCCCACCGACCCCACCTCGGGGTTGGTGTAGATGACGGACGGAATGGCACTATAGCGCATGACGTCCCGCTTGCCCAGGATGTTGTTTACCGCGACCTCCGCCTCGCGGTAGGCCGTGTGCGCCAGCATGGACTTGCCGTTCACGTCCCCCACCGCATAGACGCCTGGGATGCTTGTCTGCATGTCCCGCCCCGTCACAATGGCGCCCCGCTCGGTGTGTACGCCCAGCGTCTCCAGGCCATACCCTTCGGTCACGGGCCGCCGGCCGATGGACAGCAGGACCTTGTCGGCGGGGATGGTGTGGGCCTTGCCGTCGGCTTCGTAGGTCACGCCGTCCGTTCCGATCCCCGTCACCTTGGCGGACAGACAGAAGGTCACGCCCTTTTTCTCATAGTTTTTCTGGAGGATGGCCGAGATGTCCCGGTCGGTGGGGCCCGCGATCTTATTCAGCATCTCCACCACCGTGACGTGGGAGCCGACACTGTTAAAATAGGAAGCCATCTCCAGGCCAATCACGCCGCCCCCCACGATGACCAGCTCGCCGGGGACGTGGTCAAGCGACAGAATTTCGCGGTTGGTGAGCACAAATCCCGCCTCATACCCCTCGCGGACGCCTGGGATAGGGGGCAGGACAGGCAGGGAGCCCGTCGCTAGGATGAGGTGCTTCCCTGTATATGTTTCGCCGTTTGCGGTGAGGGTGATGCCGTCGGCCGTTCTGCCCGTGATGACGCCCTCTCCTTCTGCGACGGTCACATGGTTTGCCTTCATCTGCGCGCGGATGCCGCCCACCAGCGTTTTTACCACCTTATCTTTGCGCGCCACCGCCTTGGCGTGATCATAGGTGACAGCGCCGCAGGTGACGCCGTATGCGTCGCCATGCCGCGCATAATCGTAGAGTTTTGCGGAGTAGAGCAGCGCTTTGGAGGGGATGCACCCCTCGTTTAAGCACACGCCGCCCAGCGCCCGTTTTTCAATCAGCAGCGTGGACAGTCCGGCGTGCCCGGCACGTTCCGCCGCCAAGTATCCGCCCGGGCCGCCGCCCAGGACGATCACATCATAGTTCATAGCCATACCCTGCCTTTCGGTTTATTGTGCCAAAAGAACGCTGAAATGCTCCAGGTTGGAGACCAAATCCTTTAGGAACCGGGCCGCCGGGGCGCCGTCCACCGCGCGGTGGTCAAACGTGAGGGACAGCCCCATCGCGGGGTAGGTTTGGATATCTCCATCCACTTCCCGGATGCGCTGGGTGATGCTGCATACCCCCAGAATGCCCACCTGCGGCGCGTTTAAGACGGGCGTAAAGGATTCGACGCCCAGCGAGCCCAGGTTGGTCACCGTAAAGGATCCGCCCGACAGCACGTCGGGATTGACCGTCCCGCTCTGGCATGCCGCCGCGAGCGCTTTGGCCTCCTTCGCGATTTCGGCCAGGCTCTTTTGCTCCGCGTTCCGGATGGTGGGAACCATGAGGCCCCGCGGCGTATCCACCGCGCACCCCAGCATGACGGTGTGGTACCGTGTGAGGGTGTCCCCCGTGAGCAGTGCGTTGAGGTCAGGGTGACCGGGCAGTGTCCGGGACACCGCATACAGCACCATGTCGTTTAGGGTGATGTTGGGCAGACCCAGCGATTCCGCATGGGCCTTGAGCTGCTTGCGGTAGGCCAGGATGTCCGTCGCGTCAAACGAGCTGTTTAGTGTCAGCTGCGCCGTGGTGGACAGCGAGGTGTGCATGGCCTTTGCAATGACCTTGCGGATGTTGGGTAGCGGAACCTCCTCCGTCTCGGGACGGTCTATGGCGGCAGAGATGACATCTGCCACCTCGTAGGCGCCGCCCGATGCCCGGCGGGCTGCAGCGTCTTCTACCGTCACGCGCCCGCCCAGCCCCGTACCAGGGATGCGGCCATTCTGCGCGAGCACATCTTCCTTGGCGGCCATGGTGTAGGATAGTCCTGCTTCTTCCAGCGCCAAGACGTCCCGCTCGATGATGCGGCCGTGTGGGCCTGTGCCCTCTGCGAAGCGGTAGTCAATGCCCTTTTTCTCCGCGAGATTGCGCGCGCGGGGGGAGATGGGTTTGTCAGCCCCAACAGCTGCGACTGCAATGCCTGTTTTGGCCTCCTGGGCCGCTTCTGCCGCTGCCGGCGCGGGGGTGGGTGCCTCGGCGGCATCCTCTTGGGCACTGCCCGGCCGGAAGGGTGCGGTGTCCTCTCCGGGTTCTCCGATCACGCAGACGTTCAGGAGGCATGCCACATCATCCCCCTCCTCAAAGAAAACGTCAATGAGCGTGCCTGCGACCTGCGCCTCTTCATCAAAGGTGGCCTTGTCCGTCTCGTAGGTGAACAAGAGATCTCCTACCGCCACCGGGTCTCCCTTGTGTTTGTGCCACTTGGCAATGATACAGCTTTCGACCGACTGCCCCTGACGGGGCATGATGACCGGTGTTGCCATGGAACCACTCCTTCTATGTAAATATTCGGATTTGCTAACGGAGCATGACCTGTCCGCCTGTTACGGGGAGGGCCTGACCCGTCTCATACTGCTGCTCGATGAGGTAGAAGATCGCGCGTGCGACGTCCTGCACCTCACATCCGCGCCCCATGGGGACCTTGGCCTCGTAGTACCGGCGCACATCGTCCACCGTCTTGGCGCCCGGCACCTTGCCAGCGTGCAGATACTGTACGAACAGCCCCTTTTCGGGATCGGACCACAGCGGCCCGTCCAGGAGATTGCCTGGGCATACCGCGTTGACCTTGATGCCGTATGGAATCAGCTCCAGCGCAAAGCTCTGGGTGAGTCCGATGCCGCCAAATTTGCCCCCCGCATAGGCGAAATTTTTGTTGCTGCCCTCCAGTCCTGATTTGGAATTGACCTGGATGATGTCATACATACGATCGGGGTCGGCCGCATGCTGCCGCTTCATCATTTGGGAGGCATATTTGGTGCATAGAAAGTAGCCCTGGTAGTTCACGCGGGTGACGAAAGCAAAGGATTCCACGTCCATCTCCTCCAGCGAGCCTGCCTTGAGCACGCCGGCATTGCTCACCAGGATGTCCAGCCCGCCCAGCATGCGTGCGGTTTCCTCTATCATGGCGGCGACAGACGTCTCGTCCGATACATCCACCCGCACGGCCACCGCGCGGCCCGCACCAAACCGGGCGCACAGCGTTTTGGCGATCTCCTGTGCGAGCGTGATATTGAGGTCTGCGATGACCACCCATGCGCCCTCGGCCAGCATGGCTTCCGCGATGCCCAGGCCGAAGCCCTGTGCAGCGCCTGTCACGATGGCAGTCTTGTCCGCCAGACGTCCGCTTTGGACGGGGCTGTGGCGGGTGAAGGTGCCAACGCCCGCAACCCCAATGGTATGGATGTCCGTCCGGCTGCCCATGCTGCTGCGCACCGCATCCGCCATGGCGGTCGGGTCGTCGGGAATAGCAGACAGGTTCAGGTCGCAGGGGCCGGTTTCTTCGGAATAGGTGAGTGCGCCGCCGCCCAGCACAGTGCGCAGGACAGGGGCGATATTAGATATGGTTTGCATCAGCGTTCCTCCTATCAAATATCCTTCCATATTATTTGTGTGCCAGCAGGTATGCCTCGGCCTCTGCACACCAGAGCCCGTTGTGCGCCGCAACAATGTCCCCCACCGCACGGAGCACGGGGTCATCCGATGCCGCCAGGTCGGACAGGGCGACAAGCGGCAGGTCGATGCCCGTGTAGATGAGTTTTTTGCCGCCTGGAATGTTGGGGAGATTGAGCGTCGTCGGAATGACCGCGTCCAGGCCGCCGATGTGGGTGATCATGGCCGCGGGATTGATTCGTCCCTCCTCCATCAGACGCAGGGATTCGCGCATGTCATCCGTGTTGCCGCCGCTCGTGCCGACGATGTGGGTGGATGCATAGTGGACGTTGTAGAAGTTGAGTTCAGCGGAGAAGGCGGGGTTGGTGGGGCCTGCAAAGAAGTTGAGGCATCCGTCCCGTGCCAGGATCTGGTCCCCCAGCTCCACCACGGGCCGGACGGGGGCAAACACGAATACGTCGTTATAGCCCTGTCCATCCGTGAGCTCCATGAGATGGGCTGTCGGGTCGGACAGTCCCGAGGTATCCACATAGGTGAGCGAAACGCCGCACCGCGCCGCCTCTTCGGGCGGCAGGATCTGCGCCGCACGGTCAAGCCGCGCCTGGTCGATGTCGGTCACCACCAGCCGTTTGGGGCGGCGGTCATTATGAATGGCATAGTCGACGGCGCCGAGCCCCATGGGGCCTGCGCCCGCGAGAATGGCCATGTTGCCGCCCTCTACTACCTCCATGGTATGTACATAGGATCCCGGCTTGGTGTGATAATTGGCATGAAACCCGCCCACAATGCAGCTCATGGGCTCTGCCAGCGAACCATAGAAATAGGCATCCCCGTCATAGGGCAGCAGGCACCCCAACTCCATAAATTGGTGGGGAATGATGATGTAGGTGGCATCCCCGCCGATGTGGGGGAAAGAGTAGCCAGGGGCATCCAGCGTCCCCTGGTAGTTGATGGCGGGCTGGATGGAAAACTTCTGCCCCGCCTGGTATTTGTGCTGCCATTTGGCGCCCACTTCCACAATGGTGCCGCAGAATTCGTGCCCGATGATGACGGGGTTTTCCGCAACATCGTCGGGCACCCGCTTGTGGGCCGCGCCCTGCACGGCCGCCTTGTAGGACGACATGCAGATGCTGTCTGAGATGACATGCGCCAGGATCTCGTCTTCCCCAATGGGGGGGAGCTCAAATGTTTCTAGGCGCAGGTCATTTGCGCCGTATAGCCGAACCGCTCTGGTTTTCAATGATCGCATCCTCCTGTCTGTGCTAAAATGAGCCGCATGCCGGCGCGCTGCGCAATCTCCTCCAGCATGGGCGTGGTGTTGTCTGTGATCAGACAGTCCATATCCTCGGGCCGCGCAAAGGTATATGGCATGCTGCGGCCCAGTTTGGTGCTGTCCATCAGCACATACTTCTTTTTCGCTTTGGATACCACATATCGTTTCATCTCACACTCGTTGTAGTCCCCGCAGGTGAACCCTGCTTCGGCGGAGAAACAGCTCGCGCCGATGAAGGCGATATCGATATTGATGTTTTGCAGGTGGTTGAGGGCGCCGGCGCCCGCGACACACAGGTTGTCCCGGCTGAGCTGCCCTCCGATGAGGTTGACAATGGTGTGCTTGTTGCGCGCCATCTCCATTGCGACATTGATACCGCTGGTGACCACGAACCGCCGTTCCTCGGACAGCCGCCGCGCCAGGCACATGAGGGTGCTGCCTGCGTCCATGAAGATGGAGCAGCCCGTCTCAGCCAACCCTGCGGCGGCTTCCGCGATGGCCTCTTTGGCCGCCGTGTTTTCCAGCTCCCGGTGCCCGTAGTCATCCTCCACATTTTGAAACAGGATGCTGCGGGACAGGTGTCGGATGGATTTGGCGCCCCCCTTGATCTTAATGATGCGCCCCTCCGCTTCCAGCGCATCCAGATCCCGGCGGAGCGTCATGGAGGAGACGTCGGGAAATAGAGCCTCTAGTTCACGGAGCGACATTTCTCCCTTTTCATCGATGTAATTTCCAACAAGAAGTTGCCTGTCTTGCATTTTTTATTCACCTCCGATGGCCATAATTCACACGTTTAGTGATAAATTATCAATTTCTATGTTATTATATAACATTTATATCCATACGTCAATAGAGAAATGTTAGAATTATTAGGAGTTTCTTAAATCGTCATGAAGCGGTTGTATTTTACTGAAAATAGTGATATAATATCCGATATTGTAAACGGAGAGCAAATTTGATGAAGAACAGGAGGGAGAAGGGATGCAGCCATTGGCGGATCGAATGCGGCCCGGTGAGCTGTCCGACGTGGTGGGGCAGCAGCATTTGCTGGGAGAGGGCAAGCTGCTGCGCCGGCTGATCGAAGGCGGGGAGCTGCCGAACATGATCTTCTATGGCCCGTCGGGCACAGGGAAGACCACGGTGGCGCGCATTGCGGCGGAAAAGAGCGGCAAAAAGCTGTATAAGCTCAACGCGACCAACGCCTCGGTAAGCGACATCAAGGCCATCATCTCTGACCTGGACGGATTTGGTGCGGCGGGAGGCGTCCTGCTGTATTTGGATGAGATCCAAAACTTCAACAAGAAGCAGCAGCAGTCCTTGCTTGAATTCATTGAAAACGGCAGCATCACGCTCATTGCCAGCACCACCGAAAATCCCTATTTCTATATCTACAATGCCATCCTTTCCCGGTCCACTGTGTTTGAGTTTGAACCCGTCACGCCCGCGGACATCGAGGCCGCCCTTGTGCGGTGTATCGGGGTGCTGGAGCAGGAGATGTCCGCAAAGATCCTGCCCGAGGAGGGGGTGCTTCTGCACCTGTCTGAGACCGCCAACGGGGACGTGCGCAAGGCCATCAACGGCCTGGAGCTGTGTGTCAATGCTGCTGCGCTGGATAAACAGGGCCAGTATGTGCTCACCATGGCAGGCGCGGAGGAGGCGACCCAGCGCAAGTCCTTCCGGCATGACCGGGACGGGGACAGCCATTTTGATGTCATGAGTGCCTTTCAAAAGTCCATCCGGGGGAGTGATCCCGACGCTGCCATTCACTACCTGGCACGGCTGCTGGCGGGCGGCGACCTGCTGTCGGCATGCCGCAGGCTCCTGGTGTGTGCAGCGGAGGACATTGGCCTGGCGTATCCGCAGGCCATCACCATCACCAAGGCCTGCGTGGACAGTGCGCTCCAGCTGGGGCTGCCCGAGGCGCGCATCCCGCTGGCGGATGCGGTGATCCTGTGTGCCACCGCGCCCAAGTCAAATAGCGGCATGTGCGCCATTGATGCTGCCATGCGGGACATCGCGACCATGGATACGGGGGACATCCCCAAGCACCTGAAGGACAGCCACTACGGCGGCGCAAAAAAGATGGGGCATGGCGCGGGGTATCAATATGCGCATGCCTTCCCGGGGCACTATGTGGAGCAACAGTATCTGCCCGATAAGATCAAAGACCGGCAGTATTATCAGCCGGGGGACAACAAGACCGAACAGGCCGCCAAGGCATATTGGGACGCGGTCAAAGCAGCCGCCCGGGAGGCGGGCAAAGAGCGTTAGAGAAGAAAGAGGAGGAAATCCTATGGAACCGACACCGCTCCCGCGCGCGTGGGAGGATATGGTCAGCAAATTGCCCTTTATGCCGGTGATTGTCAAGACCATTGAAAAAATCCATGATGTGGAATGGTCCATGCAGCCCAACCGGCATGACCACTTTGAGATGGTATACATGAAAAAGGGGACGGCGGTGTTTCAAATTGACGGTATGGACGTCAATATGTCGCCGCACAGTGTCGTCATCATCAAACCGCAGAAGAGTCACAAGTTTATCGTCAAGACCGAAAGCTGCGAGTTTATTGTGCTGAGCTTCAAGTTTAAGCAGCGGGAGGGCGGCCCGCAGAACCACGTTGCCGTGGCGGACTTTATTGAGTTCGTGGAAGACGAGGCAAGCGGCCCGTTTATCTTCATGAAACTGGGGCGCAAAAACGACATTGCGCACGTGATGAACCGCATCGTGCGGGAGCGCAGCCGGCAGGAGCAGTGGGGGGACTTTCTGTCCAGCCTGCTGTTTATGGAGCTGTTTGTGCTGGTGTCCCGCAATCTCAAAAAAGATCTGGATATCAGCACGAAAAACCGGAATTTAAAGCTCAACGAGCTTCTGAACGTGGCGAAGGAATACATTGACCAGAACTATGCCAAGGAGATCAGCCTGACGGATGTGGCAAAGTACATCTATTTGAGTGACAGCTATTTTGCGCATGCGTTTAAAAACCGCTTCCAGATCAGCCCCAAAAGCTACATCTTAAAGGTGCGGGTGGAGGCGGCCAAAGAACTGCTCGCCAACACCGATATGCGCATCTCGGAAGTGGCGGCGACGGTTGGCTTCTCCAGCCAACAGCGGTTTAACGATATCTTTCGGAAGTCCACGGAGATTACGCCGCTCAAGTTTCGGCAGGCGGAACGCAAAAAACGTGTCAATCGGGTGGAAGAGGCCCAGGCATAATCCAATCCCATTGCAGATGAGGTGACCTTTTTGGAAAGCAAACTGCGCAATTATCAGGAAGAAAGCGTAACAAAGCTGATTTTGAAGTTATCCATCCCGGCCATCCTGGCCAACATCGTTAACCTGCTCTATAATCTGGTAGACCGCATCTATGTCGGGCAACTGTGCAGCGAAGCACTCAGTGCCGTCACCGCGGCGCTGCCTTACACCACCATCCTCGCGGCATTTTCGGCGCTGGTGGGGACGGGTGCGTCTGCCATCATTTCTTTGAAGCTGGGAGAGAAAAAGCGGCGGGAAGCCGCACGGGTGAACAGCACAGCCTTTGTGCTGCTCCTCTGTTTTTCGGTGATCGTGATGATCCCTTCCTTCTTTTTGCTGGACCAGATTCTGCTGCTGTCGGGGACGTCGGCAACCTCCCAGGTGACGTCAGAGCTTGCAAAGGAGTATCTGTTTGTGATCATTTTGGGTATCCCGTTCCAGCTGGTAAGCGCGGGGCTCAATCAGAATATCCGCGCAGAGGGCAATGCGCGGGTCGCCATGTATACCTCCGTCGTAGGTGCGGCGGTCAACATCGTGTTGGATCCTGTGTTTATCTTTGGATTTGGCCTGGGCGTGCGGGGTGCTGCAATTGCGACCATTTTGGGACAAGCAGTCTCCGCGGTTTGGATTGTCGCCTATTACCTCAGCCGGCACAGCCATCTCAAACTGTCCCTGCGGCGATTTGATCCGCATTGTATCCTGCCCATCTTTCGGTTGGGTCTGCCTCAGTTTTTGATCCAGGTGGCAAGTGCCGCCATCATTTTGCTGTACAACAACAGTCTCACCATCTATGGCAGCGCGATGGACAGCGCGCGGGGCGGCGATGTGGCGCTGGCGGCGTTTGGCATCGTGACCAGCCTCGGCATGGTGCTTCTCATGCCGCTGTATGGCATCAATCAGGGTATTCAGCCGCTGTTGGGCTACAACTATGGTGCCAAGGATTATCGACGGGTCAAACAGGTGTTTTTGACCGCACTTCTGTATGGAACCATTTGGATGACGCTGGGTTTCTTGGTCGCCCAGATCATGCCCGAGCTGATCATCCGTATCTTTAACCGCAATGACCCCGATCTGCAGAAGTTTGGCGCCATGGCGCTGCGCATCACCTCTTTGTTCATGCCGGTGGTGGGCTTCCAGGTGCTCAGTTCCAACTATTTCATGGCCATCGGCAACTCCCGGACCTCGGTCATTTTGAGCGCATCCCGGCAAATTGTGCTGTTTATCCCGGCGATCATTCTGCTGCCGCTGCTGTTCCCCGAAGGCAAGGAGATCTATGGTGTCATTTGGGCATCTCCGCTTGCGGATCTGTTGTCCGCGATCATTGCGGCAATCTTTTTGGGGTTTGAAATCAGGCGACTCAACCGGCTGATTCGTGCGAATGAACAGGCGGCATAGCGGAGGGGTTTATGAAGCGAATTGTGGTATCGACCGACGATGCGGGCCAGCGGCTGGACAAGTTTTTGATCAAGTCCCTGCCCACCATGCCCAAAAGCATGGTGTATAAGGCCATTCGCAAAAAACGCGCCAAAGTAAACGGCAAGCGGGGCGAGGAAGGCTATAAGCTCGCGGTTGGGGATGTTTTGGAGCTGTATATCAATGACGAATTCTTTGAGCGGCCAAACGAGCAGGATAGCTGGCGCCGCATCAAGACACCGCAGCTTACGGTTGTGTATGAGGATGACAACCTGCTGTTGGTGGATAAGCCACAGGGCATGGTGGTGCATGCAGATGAGACGGAGCGCACCAACACGCTCATTGGTCACATCACAGCGTATCTCTA
The DNA here is from genome assembly GCA_944393605.1 of uncultured Clostridia bacterium. Lineage (GTDB taxonomy): Bacteria > Bacillota > Clostridia > UBA1381 > UBA9506 > CALYAO01. The sequence goes on along the minus strand of CALYAO010000058.1, from coordinate 48,260 downwards.
TCAGCGGGGGGAATACGACCCCCATGCGGCGCTGACCTTTGCGCCCGCGCTGTGTAACCGCATTGACCGCAATACGCGGGGGATTGTGATCGCGGCAAAAAACGCGGAAAGCCTGCGCATCATGAGCCGGATCATCAAGACACGGCAGGTACATAAGTTTTATGAATGTGTGGTACATGGCCGCCTTCCGCACCAGTCTGACACGCTCCATGGGTATCTGGTGAAGCATGCGGCGGACAACCGCGTGGTGGTCTCGGATGCGCCCATGCCCGGCGGGCGGGAGATTGTGACAAGGTATCGGGTGCTGGCGGAGAAAAATGGCCTTTCCCTGCTGGAAGTGGAGCTGGTGACGGGGCGCACCCATCAAATCCGTGCCCATTTGGCGCACATCGGGCATCCGCTCCTGGGGGACGGCAAGTATGGGACATTGGGTAAGCACCCCGCGCTCCGGCGCCAGGCGCTGTGTTCCTGTCGGCTGACCTTTGCGCTCACGGAGGACTGCGGCATCCTGCAATATCTGGATGGCAAGACGTTTGCCATTCCGTCGGAGCTTGCCGCGCTGCTGGAGACGGCGGACGGATCCGAAGCATAGAGGGCATATTGCGTGAAAAACATTCAAAACAGCCCGGCTGTGGGAGTAGATTCTTCCTAGCCGGGCTGTTTTGCGCATAACGAAAGATGCGTGGACTTGCGTTGACAAAGCAGTTGGGATACAATAAAATGGAATAAATTGGAATTTATGGGAAAGCCGTTTATCAAGTGAGGTGGTTCTATTGCGGGGCATGCGGGCAGTTTTGCTGACGGCAGCATTGGGAGCACTGGCCGGCATACTGGGGTGTAGCGTCCCGGTCAACTGGCCGGCGGGCTATGCCGGCGACCTGGCGGTCTATGGGAAGGCGGATGGGCTGTATTTGGCGACGCTTCCGGGCGGCGACGTGCGGCAGCTCGACGGCGGCGGGAAGGTCCGGCATCCGCTGATTTCGGAGGATGGCCGGTATGCCGCATACATCAAAGGGGAGGCGCTATATGTTGCCTCGCTGGCCGCAGATGCGAAACGTGTCCAGCCGGTTGCGCAGCAGGTGGTTTCGTTTGTGTGGCTGTCCGGGGCGCAGCTGGCCTATGCACCCCGGACAGGCGGCCTGTATCGCTACGGCGTGGAGGAGGATACGCACACGACACTTTCAGCAAATGGGCATATCTATGATAGCCTGTTGTTTGGGGATGGTGTGGTGTATGCGGACGCATATACGGGGGAACATGGAGCAGACGGGCCTGCCATGCGCCCTGTGGGCGTGACGGCTCATCCGCTCGCGGGCGGAGAGGAGGTGCTGCTTCGGGCGGAGGTGCCGTCCGAAGGCGCGGTTGGCAAGGCGCCCGCGCTGGCCGGCATTTCATCCGACGGCCGGCAGCTGTTTCTCTGGGACAAAACCACATCGGCATCCTTGTCGGCGGATGGTGTCCCGTTGGGAGTATACGAGGTGGCAACGGGGACGTACCGTGTCTTTTCGGATACAACGGTGCTGCCCTATGCAGACAACTTGGCGGTTGCACCGGATGGAGCGCAGGTGGCCTTCGTAAGCGGTGCAGGACGAGGCATGAACCGGAACAAAGGGCTGGTTTTGCTGTCCGTGCCAAGCGGCCGGCAGCAATCCCTGCTGGGACCGGGAAAAACGGCCATGACACCGGCATTTTCGCAGGATGGCATGACGCTGTATTACGCCGCAAGGGAGGAGCAAAAGACGTTGGAGGCATGGGAGGCGCAGCCGCAGGGGATCTGGCGGATGGACTTGGCAGACGGCGCAGCCCATCCGGCTACAAAGGGCTCGGAGGGCACGGACTTTGCGCCTCATGTGCTGTCAGACCCCAGTGAGGTTGCTTTTTTGCGGAAAACCCCGGCGGGCGAGTTTGCGCTGTATGTGCAGGTGGACCAGACCGAACGACGCATCGACAGCGGTCTGGCACTCTCTGAGGAGTATTATGGGCATAGTGCGGCAAACAGTGCGCTGGCGGTCTATGCGGCAGACTGAGGGGCGTTTGTTGCTGTGCAGGATTGTGTTGCCTCTTATGAAGAAAACGCCGGGCTGTGGCCCGGCGTTTTGTGATGCTTTTGGAAGGATGCGACTGCCTGCAAGCATGTATGGGGAAAGTGCCATTCTCTAGTTCTCCCTCTGGCCCTCAAACCAGCAGCGGGCATAATCTGCGATGTGCGGAACGATCTTTTTGATGGTGAGTCCCGTTGTATTGACGCAAAGATGGTATTGTTCTTTGCTGCCCCAGTCTGTTCCCGGAAACAGTCCGTGATATTGGGAACGTTTGGCATCGATTTTCCGAATCGCTTTTTCCATTTCGGAGGGGGAGAGGTTTTCTCCTGCCTCTGCATATCCCTGACAACGGCTGATTTTATATGCCATATCGGCATACACGAAAATTTTAAAAGGCTGATATTCGGTCAGGATGACATCCGCCGCACGGCCCACAATGACGCAATGAGAGGTTTGCGCAATTTCCTTTAGAATGCGCTGTTTTTCCACCAGAATGCCCACCTGTTGTTTCATTGCATAGGAGTCGGCAAATGTCATGCCAAAGTGGAGCGGAATGTTCATGAGAACCCCGCGGTCTATGGCCTGTGAAACATATCCGACGTCCATGTTCATACGCTTGGCGACTTCAATCTCAATCTCTTTGTCGTAGTAGGCATACCCCAGGATATCGGCCATTCGTTTTCCGATTTCGCGGCCGCCGCTGCCAAATTCACGGCTGATGGTGATAATGTTCATATCCGAAACCTCCTTTTACATTTTTGGACGCTTTATACCTCTTTGTCGGGCTGCTTGAGCTCACGGCGGAACTTAATGAGAATGACCAGGGACAGCAGAGCGGCGAGAACGGACGTCCCCGCAAAGTTCAGCCAGATGCCCGTCAGTCCCAGCGGCCAAAGGGCCGCGACCAGGACGACAGGGAAAATCAGCGCGGTTGACACTGAAATGATGGATGCGGGGAGCGGTTTTTCAATCGCCAGCATGTAACTCTGCGTTGCAAAGGAAAACCATCGCGTGATGTAGGTAATGCTGAAAAGCCGCAATGCGAAAACCGAAATATGCAGGACATCCGCTCCGGCATCTGCCACAAACAGATTGGTGATCTGTTCCGGGAACAGCAGGATGACGAGCACCGCAAGCAGGGAGACGACACCGCTTGCCGTAAAGCAGCATTTTTCAATCGCCCGCACCCGGGAGAACTTTTGCGCGCCCCAGTTATATCCAACTGCAGGCTGCAGGGAGTCGCACATCCCGTATAGAAGCGGCAGGATGAACCCATCTGCAAACATCAAAACGCCATATACCGAAACGGCCATCTCGCCGCCCAGACGCACCAGAATGGCATTCATTAAAATAGAGGTGATTCGGCCTGCGATGTTGTTTAAGAAGTTTGGGCTCCCGCATGCGACAATTTGCCGAATCATCTTGCCGCTAAAACGCGGCCTGCAAAACCGGAGCAGCGCCTTTCCCCGAAAAAAGGGAATAAAAGCAATGATGGCACAGATAAGCATGCCCGAGCAGGTTGCTAGTGCGGCTGCCCAGATTCCCCAATGGAATATGCTGAGAAACACAAATTCCAATACCGCAATCAAAACGGACATCAGGATGTTTAAAAACATGCTGCCGCGGATGAATCCGCTGATCCGCAAGTAATTATCGGCCGCAAACACGATTGTTGTTACTGGCGAACAAAGCGCATAAACCCGCAGGTACTGGACTGCCAACGTGGCGAATTCCCCCTCTGCGCCCATGAGCCGAATCAACAGCGGGGCGGTGGTAAACATAAGGGCGCCAACCAATATGCCCGCACCAACAATCATGAGACAGGCGCAAGTGAAAATGTTGTTTGCCTGCTGTTCCTGTTTTTTTCCGAGGCAAACAGAAATGGGAACGGCCGAACCGACGCCGATTAGGTCCGCCAGCGCAAAGTTGATAATCACAAACGGCATGGCGAGGTTGAGTGCAGCAAAGGCAGTTGCTCCGAGATATTGGCCCACAAAAATCCCGTCAAGCGTCTGATAGAGCGCCGACGCCAGCATGCTGATTGCGCCGGGAATAGAAGCCAGAAAGAAAAGCCGCAGCGGCGGCGTTCTCGCAAAGAGTGCAGTGGAGTTCATATGAGTGTGTCCTTCCTTTCAGTACAGTTTTTCTCATTGGAAATTTCTTGAAAACTTCGGCAGCAAAAATGTCCCATTTCGCGCCGGATGCTGCCGAAACAAGGCGCATGGGAGGCTTGTTGCGATCAAACAAGCATGGTAAGCAGCAGGCGATTTATATCTCGTTGATTTGATCGCGCAACAGGATTGCATATTTTTGCGTTAGGGCCACCAGCGTCTCCCTTTCCGTTTTTTTCAGTCCTTGAAATGTCCTTTGTTCCGCAGCAATCAGGGGCGCAATGATTGCTTGCGCATATGTTTTTCCCGCTTCTGTGAGCATGACCCACTTGTTCTTGTGGTTTTCAGAACGAAACCTCAGCGTGACGAGGCCTTGTTTTTCCAGGCGCTTTAAGGCGGAATTGATGGTCTGCGGCGGATAGTGCCAAGCGGAACAAAGTTCCTTCTGCGTGCATGCAGCTCTGTTTTCGCAAAGGGAGTAGAGCAGCCATAGCGCCGTATCCGATACTCCGTGCCTTTTTGCGTATGCATGATAGATTTCGTCCATTTCCTTGTATAGCTGATTGAATGTGGCTTGTGGGTCCGAGCTCGATCTATCCATGGGCGTTCCCCCTCTTTCCAATCCAGATAGTTTCATTATAATCCGAAATCGGATAAAAGTCAATGGTTTTTAAAGATGGACAATGGAGTCGTGTTTGTACAGGCATGTTACCACTCGTTTTCACACCAGCATACCGATTACCGGCCCGTTGTGGCAAGTCTTTGCGCTTTCTGGAACATAACGCTGCGTATGCGGCCGCCGCACGGCTGCTCGTACGAAAGCAAGCTGCTTCTCTGATCTGTTTTTTTGAGGCGTGCGTTGCATGGATGCTGCTTGTAAATCAGAGCGTGCATGTTTGCAGGTCCTGTCTTTTGGAGCGGTTGGCTTCGCCTGCTCCTTAACTAGATCTTTACATACCCTTTACCTCCGCGTGCTTGTTCGGGTGATTTTCGTCTGATACAATCAACTAGAAAACAGCAGAAGGCCACAAAAATTGGGGTAACTGGCATGCATAAACAGATCAAATGGAAGCTACAAGACAAAAGCATGGGAATGGGGAAGTTTTGACACCGGCTTTACGCCGCGCGGCTTTTGCTTTTACAGAAAGGCAGCATGATGCAAGGGAACACAAAAATAACAGCTGTTAGGCTGTCAAAGATATAGTGGATTTCATTATGGTATGTAAAGGAGAAAATGATCATGAAACGTAAGCATTTTTTGGCGCTGGCGATCAGTGCTGTTTTGGCGGTTTCGGCCCTGGCAGGATGTTCTGCCACTCCAAGCTCTACCAGTGCGGACAGCGGCTCCCAGGGCGGTTCCTATGCGGATACCATCACGCTTGTTTGGTATCCCAACGAGTCGGCGGAGGATTATGAAGTGGCCCGTGAGGAGTATGCGCGGCTCATGGAGCAGGCCACCGGTAAAAAGATTGAGCAAAAATTGACCACCGACTATGCCATTGCCATCGAGTCGTTATCAAGTGGCACCGCCCAGATCTGCTTTATGGGTGCACAGGGCTATATCGAAGCAAAAGAAGCCAATGATGCGGTTATGCCTTTGTTTGTCAACTCGGGTGAATCGGGCACCCTGGACGACGCGAAATATTATAGTTTTCTGGCTGTTGAAAAAGGCAACGAGGGGGAATATGCCGATGGCGACAGCTATTCCATCGACAACATCGAGGGCAAGCGGATGTCCTTCGTGTCCAACAGCTCTACCTCTGGCTTTAAGGTGCCGACGAACTCCATCATTGGCCACTTCAGCGACCGAAATCTCACCGAAGATGATTTGATCGAGGGCGGCGAAGGCATGCTTTTCTCCCAAGTTCTGTTTGGCGGGTCTCACCAGGGCTCAGCATTCAACCTCATGTCGGCCAAGGCTGATGTGGCTGCCTTCTGTGACACTGAAATTGATCCCTATGCCGAATGTGTGGAAGGGGAACCCAACACCACCGGTGCTGTGTATGCGATCAAAGACGACGCCAGTGCCCCGTTTGATACGGTGCGGGGTGAGGAATTCGTCATCATCCAATCCACTCCGGTGCTAAACGGCCCCTTTGTATACAACTCAGAAGCCTTGGATCCCGCTGATGTAAAGGCCATTCAGGACCTGTTTACGTCGGACGAGGTCACAAACAACGAACTGATTTTCGTTCCTGAGGGTTCTGACAATGTGGGGATGTTTGAAAAAGTCGCAAATGAACGCTTTGTGCTGGTGGAGGATGCTTGGTTTGATCCCATCCGCGAACTGAGCAAATAGATTCGGGTAGAGAAAAAGGAGATTCGAAAATGGCACTTCTCAGCTTTCAAAACGTAAGCAAGACCTACAATGGTGTCACAAAGGCCTTGCAGGATGTTACGTTTTCCATCGAAGAAGGGGAGTTTGTGTCCATCATTGGTCCATCCGGGGCCGGGAAATCGACGCTTCTGCGATGCATCAACCGTCTGGTGGATGCATCGCAGGGTACGATTTTTTTTGATGGCAAAAACGTCACTTCCAGCAAAAAAAATGAACTGCGGGACATCCGAACCAAAACAGCGATGATTTTTCAGCACTACAACTTGGTGGACCGTCTGAGTGTCGTGGAAAACGTCCTGCATGGACGGCTGGGTCAAAAATCCACCTTGAGCGGTGCGGCAGGCCACTACACGGAAGCGGAAAAACAGGAGGCGTTTCGCATCATTCAAGAGATGGGGCTGGAGGAACAGGCCTATAAACGCTGTGACGAGCTGTCGGGCGGACAGAAGCAGCGGGTGGGGATTGCCCGGGCCATCATGCAGCATCCCAAACTGATTTTGTGTGATGAGCCCATTGCTTCGCTGGATCCCAAATCCTCCAAGGTTATCATGGACCATTTAAAAACCATCAACCAAACGAAAAACATCACCTGCCTGGTGAACCTGCATCAGGTGGATGTGGCAATGAAGTATTCAAAGCGTATCATTGGCGTGACAGCTGGCAAGATTGTGTACGATGGCCCCACCGACGGGCTGACAAAGGACAAAATCCACGAGATCTACCAGTCCAGCGACCATGATCTGATTACGGATGTGGAGGAGTGCGTGTGATGCAGAAAACCATGGATGTATTTCGAAGACGCAAGCTGACATATACGCTGGTATTTTTGGCCTTCCTTGCAATCTTTGCCGGCGCCTCCATTGTGGCAGAATTTCATCCCATTGACGGCATCGTTTCCTTTCCGGCTGCCCTGCAGTGGATTGCGGTCAATCTCATTCCAGACGCCGAGGCGATGGAGCGGCTGCCCAAGATTTTAAGCGAATTGATGGAGACCGCGCTGTTGTCCGTTGCGGTCACCGTGGTAGCTGCCATTTTGGCCTTTTTCTTTAGTCTGCTGGGTGCAAACATCACCAAAGTCAATGGGTTTATCAAGCGTATCGTGCGAATTGTGGCCGCCTTTTTCCGCAATGTGCCGGATGTTGTGTGGGCCATGCTGCTGATGTTTTCCTTTGGGCAGAATGTCCTGACCGGCTTTTTTGCCCTGTTTTTCACCACCTTCGGGCTGCTGACCCGTGCTTTTATCGAAACCATGGATGAGGTCAGTTCCCACTGTGTGGAGGCATTGGACGCGACCGGAGCCAATTTTATCCAGAAGGTATTCCAAGGCATCCTTCCTTCCTCCTTGCCGGGAATTACCACCTGGGTTTTATATATGATTGAGACCAATATCCGTTCTTCCACCCTCATCGGCATCCTGACAGCAACCGGGATTGGCTATCTGTTTGATCTGTACTACAAAAGACTGGATTTTGCTTCGGCCAGCCTTGTGGTGCTGTCCATCGTTGTGCTGGTGTTGGTCATTGAAACGGTTTCCAATAGAATCAGGAAGGTGATTTTGTGATGAATGAAACGGTTGCTCTTTCGGCCGGGATATCGGCCAGACCGTCATCGGCGGTCAATTTGGAGCGGTTTATCAACCGTTCCCGAAAAGGAAAAATCAAGATAGGTGCCAAAAGCAAGAGTCAATTGGCGATCAAGATTCTGGTATTGGTGCTTTTGGGGATTACGGTCGTCGCTTTTTTAACCTTCGATTATCAAGGCATCGATTTCGGCAAGGCAGTTGCTGACACGCTGCACAACATCAAGACCGTCTTTTTAGAGCCTCGGCTCACATCCGATACGATCGGCGGTGTGTTATACCAGCTGTTGGTCACCTTTTGTCTGGGCACGCTGTCCACCCTGATTGGGGCGGTGTTGGCATTTTTCTGTTCGCTGCTGTGTGCCCGGAATCTGGCGCATCCGGTCTGTGTGAATATCATAAAAAGCGTGGTGGCGGTTGCGCGGGCGGTTCCGAATGTGCTGTGGGTGCTGATTTTTGCAGTTTCGGCGGGGCTGGGCAGCGTGGCGGCCGTGGTGGGTCTGACGTTTCACAGCTTTGCTTATCTCACGAAGGCATATGCCGAATCCATTGAGGAGATGGACCCTGGGGTCATTGAGGCGCTGCGGGCCAACGGGGCCCGGTACTGGCAGATTGTCTGCCAGGCGGTCGTGCCCTCCACCATCACATCCATGGTGGCATGGACCTTCATGCGCTTTGAGATCAATTTTGCAAACGCCGTGGCCATGGGCGCGGCGGCCGGGGCCGGCGGCATCGGTTTTCACCTGTTTATGGCGGGCAGTTTTTACTTTGACCTGCATGAGATGGGCCTTTTGACCTATATTGTAGTGATTGCCGTGGTTCTGCTGGAGATGATCTCCACCAAAATCAAGGCAAAAGTGAAATGAGGAGACTGTATATGGAAAAAAGACGGATATCTAGGATATTGGCGCGAGCCAGCAAAGAACAGGTAAGGAGCCTTGCCGATGCGGTCAAGGCGACCCATTCTCCTGTGATTGTGAAGGCGCCTGAGAAGTCGCTGGCCATGGTCCGCATGCGGGAACCGGTTCGGGAGAGCCTGTTTCACCTGGGGGAAGTGATTGTCTGCGAAGCAATTGTGGATTTGGACGGCGCCAAAGGGGTTGCCGTGCTGATGGGAGACGATTTTGAGAAGGTGTTGGACATGGCGGTCATCGACGCAGCCTGTAATAAAGGGGTTTTTGCGGGCTACGGGGAGCTTGAACGCTTGGAGAAGGAGCAGACGCTCCGGCTGGAAAAAGAGAACGCCATGTTTTTACAAACCATGGTCAGCTTCCAGTCCATGGATTCGGAGGTGGCACCATGAAACAACTACATACGTTTGATGAGGTATTTGATTCCCAGAAGGTCTTTCGGCATCTGCTGGAGGCCATGGCCAATCCGGGGCGCCGGTGTGATATCAGGAGCCAAAGCGAGAAACTGTTCGGCGATGATCCCGACATGCTGGCGGTCGCCATGACCCTGCTGGATGCCGGTGTCAGCTTCTGCGCGCCCCAAAATCCGGCGCTCACCGAGCAGATCGTTTTGCTCACCCATGCCAAATCGGTCCCACTTGAGCAGGCGGACTATGTGTTTCTTTCCGCACAGGATCAGCTGCCCGGCATGCTTGCATCCGCCAAAAGAGGAACGCTGGAAAACCCGCATACCTCGGCCACGCTGATCGTGAAAGTCCCCGAAGGACAGGCAGGCGAGCAGGTTCTTTTGAGCGGGCCGGGCGTGGACGGGCTGGCGGCGGCGGTGGTGCCTTCGGATGTGAAACAGGCCGTTGCGCTGCGGGATCGTCAGGACTATGAATACCCCCAAGGGATCGATTTTATTTTTCTTCTGCCGGAAAGCGAGTTACTCTGCATTCCGAGACTGGTCAGAATGGAGGAATGCTGACATGGCATATGTAGCAGTTTCGGGCGGGGAGGAGGCCATTGAGGCCAGCATCCGCCTGTTGTCATACTACCGGAGCGGGACGGAAAAGGATCTGGAGCTGGAAGTGATCCAAGAAAAGATGAGCCTGCTGGTGGACCGGGTGATGAGTGAGGCCGGCTTGTATTCCAAGACCTATGCGGCGCTGGCACTCAAACAGTGTGAAGGCTCCAGCGACGAAGCGGTCTTTCTCCTGCGTGCGTATCGCTCCACCCTCAAGCGCAGCTATGACTCCCTGGTGGCGGATACCCGGGATATGCGGCTTGTGCGCCGGATCTCAGCGGCTTTTAAAGACATCCCAGGCGGACAGATGCTAGGTGCGTCCTATGATTACACCCATCGTTTGATGGATTTCGACCTTCAGCGGGAGGATGCAGCCGCCCTTTGCCAAAAGATGCATCAGACGGTGGCCGATCAGGAGCCAGTGGAGATTGCGCCTTGTGGGCGGGTGTCCGACGAGCTAAAAACAGAGGGGTTGATTGATCGGTTCGAGCAAGACAATGAAGAGCCCTACGACGTGACCCAGAACCTGCTGGAATTCCCGGTACCCCGCAGCGCACGGCTGCAAACGTTATCCCGGGCGGACACCGGCTTCATTTCGGGGCTTGCTTATTCCGTTCTGCGCGGCTTCGGCCAGGTGCATCCCACGGTGGGAGAGCTGCGCTGCGGCTACGTGGAGATTGAGGTGCCTTATCTGGAGGACGCTGCTGAAAGCCTGTGGATTGGGGAAATCCTGCTCACCGACGTCGAGGTGTTCAACGAGGCGGATGACAAGGATCAACTCAAACTCGCTTGTGGCTATGGTGCTGTTATGGGCCGCAATGAAAACAAGGCCATTGCGATGGCGGTGCTGGACCATGAACTGGACACCACCGGGGACTATCCCACACAAAACGACGAATTTGTGCTGCTGCACGGCGACAGCCTGGAAATGAACGGGTTTATTTCCCATCTGAAGCTGCCGCATTACGTCACCTTCCAGTCCAAGCTGGATGCGGTGCGGAAAACACGGAGGGAACGCCATGATGGATAAATACAACTATGCCTTTCTGGATGAAGGCTCCAAGCGGGAAATCCGCCGCAGTGTGCTAAAGGCGGTGGCGATCCCCGGCTACCAGGTGCCGTTTGGCTCGCGGGAACTGCCCATCGGCCGCGGCTGGGGCACGGGCGGCATCCAGCTTACGCTGTCTCTCATTGGGCCGGAGGATACCCTAAAGGTCATCGACCAGGGCAGCGATGAGAGTGTCAATGCGGTCAACATCAAAAAGTTTGTCAAGATGTGCACGGGTGTCCCCTGTACCACTCGTACGCAGGAAGCCACCATCATCCAAACCCGGCACCGGATTCCCGAAGTGCCGATGACCAATGGACAGATCCTGGTTTTGCAGGTCCCCCTGCCCGAACCCCTGCGGATTGTGGAGCCCCAGGAGGCGGTCACCAAGAAGATGCATGCCGAATCGGACTATGCGCCCATTTGGCTGCAGCTCTATGAGAGCCTCATCAAATACGGCAAGGTGACCATCAGCGCGGAGTATCCCTGTCTGGTGGAGGACCGGTATATCATGAATCCCAGCCCAATACCAAAATTTGACAATTCGAAGCTGCATGACGCCGAATGCCTGTATCTCTTTGGCGCGGGGCGGGAAAAGAAGATTTATGCGATTCCGCCGCACACCAAGGTGGTGTCCTTGGCGTTTGACGACGTGCCTTTTGAAAAGGAGAGCTTCCGGGGCAAGAAGTGCCGCCTGTGCGGCAGCACCGACACCTACCTGGACGAGATCTTCGATTCCGCAACCGGAGAACGCTATTACCAGTGCTCCGATACCTCATACTGCAAGGAGGTGCGCTCGAAATGATGTTACAGGAAACCCCCGTGCTCAGCGTACGTGGTCTGACCGTCCGCTATGGCGATGGCTGCCCGCAGTGTGCGTCACATCTGGAAAAAAACCGCTGTACGTCATGCGGCGCCGTCTGGGCGGCCAATGATGTATCGCTGGATGTCTATCCCGGCGAGGTGCTCGGCATCGTGGGCGAGAGCGGCTCCGGCAAATCCACCCTGATGCAGAGCCTCTATTTTGATTTGGAACCCACCGCTGGCACCGCCTACCTGCAAAACTACGGAGCCGGCAAAAAGAGCATCTGGGAAGCCAGCGCGGCCGAAAAGCGGCATATCAAAAATACCATCATGGGGATGGTGTATCAGAATCCCATTCGGGGCCTGCGGATGGACTACTCCGCGGCCTCCAACATCGCGGAGAAGATCATTGCCGCCGGCAGCCGCAATGCCGGGCAGATGACCGAGCGGGCAAAGGAGCTTTTAGAGGCGGTGGAAATCCTCACCTCCCGCATGAGCGAGGCGCCCAAAAACTTCTCGGGCGGCATGCAGCAGCGGGTGCAGATTTCCAAGGCGCTGGCCAACAACCCTGCGCTGCTTCTGCTGGATGAGGTGACCACCGGCCTGGACCTGTCGGTGCAGGCCAAGGTGCTGGATCTCATCCGGAAGATCAAGGCGAAATACGGCATCTCCATCCTGCTGGTTTCACACGATTTGGCGGTGATCCGAATGCTGGCTGACCGCACCATCGTGATGTTGGATGGCAAAATCATTGAAAGTGGTCTGACCGACCAAATCCTAGAAGATCCCCAGCATGCTTACACGCAGCAGCTGGTACATTCGTTGCTGTAAGGAGGCGCTGGTATGATTGTGATTCAAAATGGGCGGCTGGTCCTGCCCGATCGGATTGTGGACGGCAAATATCTGCTGATAGAAGGGGACCGCATCGAGGCCATCTCGGATACCCTGCCCCCGCACGCGGACAGGGTCATCAATGCCCATGGCCGGTATGTCACACCCGGCTTTATCGACATCCATTCCGACCGGATCGAGCAGTTTATCCTGCCCCGGCCCACCGCGCGGTTTGATTTTGAACTGGCGCTCAAAGAATGCGAGCGGGAGCTCCTGCACCAGGGGATTACCACCATGTATCATTCCCTGTCTCTGTACAAAGACGAGCGGTTTGGCAAAAGCCCCTTGCGCACCTTGGCGAGTGTGCAGGAGATGGCGGAGCTCATCCGCGACATCCATGACCGGTTTCATCTCATTCACCATCGGTTTCATCTGCGGGTGGAGATTGACAACCTGGAGGCCTACGACATCGCGCGGGATATGATTGCGCAGGGCCTTGTCCATGAAGTCTCCTTTATGGACCACTCCCCGGGACAGGGGCAGTATAAAGACCTGGCCATCTACCGGCAAACGCTGGCCAAATATCAGGGCTGTGAAACAGAGGAATACGATTTTGAGAACTTTTTAAAACGGGAAGAGACCAAAGAGGTGCTGACCTTTGAGCAGCTGCGGGCACTGTGCCAGATGGCCCATGCACACGGCATCGCCGTGGCCTCCCATGACGATGATACCCCCGAAAAGCTGCGGATCAACCAGGAGATCGGCGTGGACATCAGCGAGTTCCCCATCACCGTGGAGGCGGCAGCCTATGCCAAGGAGCTGGGCTTTGCCACCGTGGTGGGCGCCCCCAACATCCTGCGGGGCGGCTCCCACTCGGGCAATATGTCCGCGGCGGAGGCCATTTTGGCGGGATGCGCGGATATTCTGTGCTCCGATTATTACCCGCCGTCCATTCTGCATGGCGTGTTTCTCATGCATGAGAAACATGGTGTGCCGCTGCCTGAGATGGTGAACAAGGCGAGCCGCAACCCGGCCAGAGCCGTTGGCCTGGGCAGTGAATACGGCACCATTGAACCCGGAAAGAAAGCGGATCTGCTCATTGTCGAATTGCTGGACGGCTATCCGGTCATCACCCATGTGCTGGTGGACGGACGCACCACCTCTCGGGTGGAATACAGGAGGTAATATATGGAAATTCTATCCATTCAACACTTATCCAAGGAATTTTATCTGCACAATGCCGACAAACACATCCGATCCTGCCAGGACATCTCCCTGGATTTGCAGGAGGGGGAATTTGTCGGGATCGTCGGTCTGTCGGGGGCGGGGAAGTCCACCATCTTAAAGTGCATCCACCGTACCTATTTGACGACGAAGGGGCATATCTACTACAACAGTGCCGCCTTTGGGCGCATTGATCTCACCACGGCATCCGAACGGGAGATCCTGTATTTACGGAAAAATGAAATTGGGTATGTGTCCCAGTTTTTGCACGTCATGCCTCGCACCACCGCCAAGGAGCACGTGATGAACGCGCTGCTGGATTCGGGCGCCGGGATGTCGGAGGCGCAGGAAAAAGCGGAAGACATGCTCGCGTATTTCCGCCTGCCCGAAGCCTTGTGGGACATCTATCCCAACACCTTTTCGGGCGGGGAGCGGCTGCGGCTCAATCTGGCCCATACCATGGTCAAACAGCCCCGCTTCATGCTGCTGGACGAGCCGACGGCTTCGCTCGACAACAAGACCAAGGTGCTGGTCAAGGATATGCTCGTTCGCTTGAAGGAAAAAGGCAAGAGCATGATTGGAATTTTCCATGATTTGGAATTCATGGATGGGCTGTGCGACAAGGTGTTCAATATTTCGGAGGGGACGCTGGTATGAAACGAGCGGATCTACATACCCACTCCCGTGTGTCGGACGGCAGCTATACCATCGGGGAACTGGCCGATCTTGCGGCAGAGCGGGGGCTGGATGCCATCGCGGTCACCGATCATGATACCCTCTCCCAGATGCGGCAAATTCCCGAAGGTCTGCCTGTTCAGGTTATCCCTGGGATCGAGATATCCGCGTTTGATTACGAGGCCAACATGCGGGTACATGTGCTGGGATATCACATCCAGAACAGCGCGCTGGTGGAGGCATTCGTGCATCCGCTTCTGGTGGCCCGCCATGAGAATTCTATGAAACAGGTTGCCATTCTCAAAGAACATGGATTCACCATTGAGGAAGACAAGCTGTATCGGGCGGACGGCACCTATCTGTACAAGCAGCACATCATGGCGTATCTGGTTGAGACCGGCCAGGCGCCTGACATGTTTGGCGATTTTTATCAGAGAACCTTCAAAAACGGGGGTATCTGTGCCTTTGACATCCGATATTTGGATCCCTATGAGGCGATACGGATCATCAAAGAGGCCGGCGGGCTGGCGGTTCTGGCCCACAGCGGCCAGCAGCAGAATTTTTCCCTCATTCCCCGAATGGTGCAAGAAGGGCTGGCGGGTCTGGAGCTGCATCACCCCGCCAATTCGGAGCAGGACAAAGAGATCATTCGGGCATATGCCAAGGAATATGGCCTATTTTTGACGGGGGGCAGTGATTTTCACGGCGCCTATGAGCCCAATTCTCCGGGACTTGGCTGCTGCCTTTCGGAGGAGAGCGGGGTGACCGCCATATGCTGAGCGACCGGCCCACGGTGGAAGAAGATGTGCTGCTCCAAAACGTGCAGCTGGGCAAATATACGCAAATCAAGGCACACAGCATCCTGGAAGAGACGCAGTTTGGGGACTATTCCTACTGCGCCGGCTACAATCAAATTTATGCTGCCCGCATCGGGAAGTTTTGTTCCATCGCGACCTTTGTGCGCATCAATCCCGGAAACCATCCCTGCTATACCCGGGTGGCACAGCACCATTTTACCTACCGACGCAGTCTATTTGGTTTTGGAGAGGACGATGCGGCATTTTTTGCGGGACGCTTGGAGAAGACGGTGACGCTTGGCCACGATGTGTGGCTGGGACATAACGTGACCGTCATGCCCGGCGTCACCATTGGCAGCGGTGCGGTGGTGGGAAGCGGCGCCGTTGTGACCCGGGATGTGGAGCCTTATGCCGTTGTGGTGGGTGTTCCTGCCAAAACGATCCGGATGCGTTTTCCCGACCCCATTATAGAGGGCATCGAATCCACCCGTTGGTGGGATTGGGACCATGACACCATCCGGGCGCGGCTTTTGGATTTTAACGATATCCCGGGGTTTATCGAGAAATACGGACGGGGCACGGCCCCATACAGCGGATAAGAAAAACGCTGCTCGAACGGTTTAGAAATCCGTGTTCGCGCAGCGTTTTTTTGTTGTTGATAAAACGTGTAGTGGGCGCCGTGCGCCAGCCTGTGTAAAAAGCGACGGCTATTCGCCGAAATAGGCGGCAATCTCCCGCATCCGCTGTGTCTGACGCACCCCAAACGGGCACCGGGCATCACAGTGCCCGCATGCCAGGCAGGCTGAGGCTTTGGTGCCCAGATTGGCATAGTGGCTTTTTGCCAGCGCATCCCCAGCCAGCGCGAGGTCGTAATACTTGTTAATGAGCCCGACATCCAGTCCTGCCGGACAGGGCTGACAGTGGTTACAGTAGACACAGCTTCCGGCGGCCTCCTGCGGCGTGAAGCTGCCGAGGACAGAATAGTCCTTTTCGTCCTCGTTGGCTGTCAAAAATCCCAGGATGCGCCGAACATCCTCCCGGTTTCGCACACCGGGCAGCACCGTTACAACGCCGGGCCGGTCCAGCGCATACTGGATGCACTGGTATTCGGTCAGAGCCTGGCCAAAGGGGGAGGTCTCCGCGCACAGCAGCTGGCCCCCGCTGAAGGCCTTCATGACCGAGATGCCAACACCTTCTGCTTCGCAGCGCCGGTACAGCGCGGCGCGCTCGTCCCCGCTGCCGATGGCATATTCGCCGTGCCGATAGTCATAGGCGGGGTTGATGCTGAACATCAGCATGTCCAAAATGCCCATATCCAGCACCTGGTGCACCACGGCAGGCGTGTGGGAGGACAGGCCGATGTGGCGGATCACGCCCTGGCGTTTTAGGTCCTCCATATACGAAAGGGTCCCCTGTGCGATGGCGGTTTGGAGGTCAGCCGCTTCATCAATGCAGTGGAGAAAGCCGAAGTCGATGTAATCCGTCTGCAGGGCCGTAAGCTGCCAGTCCACAGAGCGCTTGATGTCGTCTATGTCAAGCGTCCATCCATATGCGCCGCTGCGGTAATCTGCGCCGAAATGCACCTGGTAAAACACCTGTTTCCGGCAGCCGGCAACGGCGCGGCCATAAGCGGGAAAGGGGACAGCGTCTCCTGCGGCCATATCAAAAAAGTTGATGCCGCTCTCCAGCGCCAGCGCGACGGTCTTTTCGACCTCCGCTTCCCCCGCCGCACCAAGGGAACTATTGCCAAGGCCAATGATGCTGATTTGCTCCCCGCCATGGGGCAGTTTCCGGTATTCCATGCGGTGGCTCCTTTCTTGTCAGCCGTTGAGTTTCTGGGCAAAATCCGCCATGGCCTCTGAAATCTTGATCTGCTGCGGACATACCGCCTCACAGCTGCGGCAGCCGATGCAGGCGCTGGGCCACTTCTCCTTTGGAATGGCCATGAGAGCCATCGGCGCGATAAAACCGCCTTCGGCAAAGCAATGCTCATTGTAAAGCGCCAGCAACGCGGGGATATCCAGCCCTTTGGGACAATGGCTGGTACAGTAGTGACAGGCAGTGCAGGGCAGCGTCTTTTTGCCGAGCATTTCATCCGTGATGGCGAGCAGTGTCTTCATTTCCTGCGCACTCAGCGGTTTGTCCTCCTCATAGGTACGGAGATTGGCTTGCAGCTGTTCCATGTCGGACATGCCCGAGAGGGTGACGGTCACGCTGGGAATGCTCTGCAAGAAACGGAATGCCCAGGCCGGGATCTCCTCCTCCGGCCGCATCTCTTTGAGCGTCGCTTCATACGTTGGAGCAAGAGAGGCCAGCTTGCCGCCCCGCAGCGGCTCCATCACCCAGATGGGGATGTTGTGCTCCGCAAGCAGCTCCACCTTCGCCTTGGCATCTTGGAAACGCCAGTCCAAATAGTTTAGCTGAATCTGGCAGAACTCCATGTCTTTGCCATAGGCCGCAAGAAAACGCTTTATCACGTCCAAGCTGCCATGGGCAGAGAAGCCCAGATGGCGGATCCGGCCGGCCTTTTTCTGCTGCATGAGGTAGTCATAAATGCCGTATTTGGGATCCAGATACGCGTCGATATTCATTTCACAGACGTTGTGGAACAGGTAAAAATCAAAATAAGAAACGCCGCACTTTTCCAGCTGTTTTTCAAAGATGGACTCCACCCTGTCCATATTGGCAAGGTCGTAGCCCGGAAATTTGGTGGCCAAATAGTAGCTTTCCCGCGGATAACTGCTCAGCGCTTTTCCTACGACGAGCTCAGAGTTGCCGTCATGATACCCCCATGCGGTGTCGTAGTAGTTCACACCATGTTCCATGGCATATGCGACCATGGCTTCTGCCGCCTTTTCATCAATGTGGGCATCGTTTCCGTCCACGACAGGCAGGCGCATGGTGCCCATGCCAAGGGCGGACAGCTTCATGTCCTGAAATGTGTTGTAAATCATCGTTTTGTCACTCCTTTTTCATGTACAATGCTGTTACATACTGGATTTTTATTCGGCATGCGAAAAAGACAAATTGCAGCGTTCCCGGATTTGAAACGCAGAAAAATATCTCTCCTCCAGTGGAATCCACTGCTCTTGAAAGATGGCCAGCTGCTCTTTTCCATTGCGTGCCCCGATTCGCCGCAGCTGTTCCGATGGGCTGATATCCAAAAAAATACGAAGGTCGTAGCAATCCCATAGGTGCGGATGACAGCTATAGGCCCCTTCCACGATGTTGATGGGCTTGGGCAATACCGAAACAGGTGTTGTCTGCCGCTTCAGCCGGCAGCTGTATGGCCGGTATGAAAAGGCTTTGCTGTGCATCACAGGCAGCAGCACCTCATCATAGACCCGTTCATATTCCACATTGCCGCCGGGCTGCGCAAGCCGCTCGGGTGTCCGAAGCGCGGGCGGGAGAAAGAAATCGTCCATGTGGAACACGTTGCAGTCCAAGGCTTCTTGCAGCTTGGCGGCCAGGGTGGTTTTGCCCGCGGCACATCGGCCGTCGATGGCAATCAGTATGGGTGTTGTCGTCTTTGGGAGCTTTTCGATGGCCGCTCGTATCCGAGCAAGTGTTTGCTCCCTCATATATTGGTCCCCGCGTCGGGCACCGCCTGCCGCTTTTTAAACCGAACCAGCCCGGTGCGGTTGAGGGCGACCATGATGGCGGGGATCAGAAGCAACTGTAAAATAATACCAGGAATGGCATTCACAAACGCACCTGCCAGAAACATCTGCCACGTGAAGCTGGATTGCGTGATGCCAAGCAGAATCATCTGGACAATGCCCCAAACGACGCGCCCGGCCAACATCGCGGCAATCAGAGAGCGATACAGCGAGAGGATACATTGCCAGCGGGAATACCCGTAGCACAGCCCAACGACGAGACCGTAGGTCAGCAACTCAAAGGACATGGCGATCCCCGTTGGGAACAGGATCGGCATTCCGAAAAGAGCATAGCGCAGGAAGGGCAGGATGCATCCGACCATTGCGCCGTATTGCCAGCCGCAGATGAGTCCGCAGAGGAGCACAGGGATGTGCATGGGCAATAGAAGATTTCCAATTTGTGGAATCTGCCCCGTTAAAAAAGGCAAAACCAGGCCAATCGCTAGGAACAAAGCGGAAAGGATCCAATTTTTCTTTGTTTGTTGTGTCATTTATTTCGCACTCTCTTTCAAAATTTGTACAATTTCATCGTGGGTCAGTGTATGGTACCCGCCCTCCATAATAAACGAGCCGTCGGCGATACCATCTAGCATGTCCTCTGTGACGCCCAATTCCGTGATGTTCATGACCAACCCGATTTCCTTCATCCAGGCCTCCATACGGTCCAGCCCTTCGGCGGCAACCTGTTCATCCGTTTTGCCGGCTGGATCCACATCCCACACGTGGATGGCATACCGCTTGAACTTTGCGAGCCCATAGGGGCAGATGTGCCGGTAATACGGGATGGAGATGGCCGAAAGGGTCATGCCGTGTGTGGCGTCGGTGTATGCGCCGATGGATTGGCCGATCATATGCACCATCCAGTCGGTGGATTTTCCCATGGCAATCAGCGTATTGAGCGCCCAGGTCGCAATCCACATGATATTGCTGCGTGCCTCATAATCGTTGGGCGTTTTAACCGCGATGCGGGAGGAATGGATAAGCGAGCGCAGCAGGCCTTCTGCGATATAGTCGGAGGTGTTGTCATCCTCCCCAGAGAAATACTGCTCTAAAATGTGTGACATGATGTCAAAAAAGCCTGCAACCATCTGGTATGCGGGAAGGGTGAAGGTGTATTCGGGGTTTAAAATGGCGAATTTGGGGAATACGTTGTCTCCAAACACGTGTCCAATCTTGCGCTTTTGCGCATGGTTTGTGATGACCGAGCCGCCGTTCATCTCCGAGCCCGTCCCAACCATAGTCAGGACGCACCCAACCGGGATGATGGGGTTATCCACATCTTCCATGCGCAGGTAGTATTTCTCCCATGGGTCCTCATTGCAGTAGGCCGAAACCGATACCGCCTTGGCGTAATCGCAGACCGAGCCGCCGCCCACAGCCAGGATTAAATCCACAGCGTTGTCCTTTGCCAGGCGGCAGCCTTCATAGAGCTTTTCGACCGTCGGGTTTGGCATGACACCAGGGTCCTCAATGACCGTCTTGCCGCACGCCTGCAAAATGGCGGTCACCTGGTCTTATATCCCGTTTTTCTTGATGGAACCGCCGCCATAGGACAACAGCACCTTTGGTCCATATTTTTCCAGTTCTTTTCGCAGCCCGTCTAGCGCTTCCTTGCCAAAATACAGGCGGGTGGGGTTACAATAGGTAAATTCTCCGAACATACAAAAACCTCCTTTTGTCATATGGGGTACGTTGTGGTACCAGGATGGGGGATAAAGACTTGGAGCAGCAAGAATCATGCAGCTGTGCTTTTTGCAAATGGGATTACCCCCAAAACATTGGACACATGTATCACAGCGGGAAGACCGCTCCAAAATCCCTGCGCATCCGTTATTTGGTATATACTTTTAAATCCCAATATTCCGCAATTAGCGGCGACATTTGACGAAAACCGATCTTTCCGCCAGCTATTACAGGACCATACGTCTTTCCGTCATCTTCATATTCTAAAATTTTTAAATTGTCGATATAGAATGCGATCTGTGCGCCGTCTTTTGCTATGGTTATCTCATAGTGATCTTTGCATTGAGATACCGTTGGTATAGGGTCTGCGCCCTGTGCGACCATATGGAAGCCATAACTCTTTCTTAAGTTGCAGGTATGTAAAACCGTTTCATCGGGATTGGGTCTGCGGAAATATGATATATGATATGCATTGATATCACCGTGGTGATATTGCTGATATTCGCCGGTCCGTTTGTGAAGCTGTTCGTCGAAGATGTCTTGGCCCGCGACTCCTTTTGCGCCAAAAAACATGATACACAATCCCGGCTCATATATCGGGCAAAATTTCCATTGGATCACAACATCGTGGGGAAATGTAATCGGGCACCAAAATACCAAGTTGGCTTTTTGACCCGATTCAGGCGGCAAAAGCGATTCCAATCGCATTCGATTTCTCGGGAAACTGACAGCGGCTTTCCCTTCCATAACAAAATCGTTTACATCAACCGGCTTGGCCAATGCATTGCTGTATATCAATTTGCGAAACCGTTCTAATTTCATAGCTTTTCCCCTCTTTTTTTCTGCTTGTATGTTTATTATCATTATATCTTTTTTCGGACGCATTTACAAGAGTGAATTTCATAAGGAAAGCAAAGACTTCGGCTGTATGCGATTGTCATTTTGCGATATAAAAAGGCAAAAAAATTGGGCCAAAATGGTTTGCGGGGAAAATAGATATGAAAACCATTTGCATTTTTTCCGCCAAATCGATATAATAGTAAATGCCCATTTTGTTTTGGTATGTTAGGCGGCCGTTGCAGGCACAATAGGGAGGATGGCACCGTGAAAAAATGCAGGATTACGGTCATGAAAATGGCCCATTATCAGGATCTGATGGACCAATATGAAAACCCCATCCAGCACGCGTGTGACATGCGGGTGGGGCAAGTGTTTCTAGCAAACGGTTGGCAAAAGCCCGAAGGCCTGTGTGACAGCGCATGGGAGAGCATGTCCGCGTTTGTCATGGCGCTCGCCCATGGCGGGACGGATTTGTATGGCGGCTGGATGAAGGACAAGCATTCCGCCATGATCTCCTGCAATGATGGCTTCCGTCCCGTGAGCTTCCTGATTGAGGCGCTCCCGGAGGATGCAGATTGACCCGCTTTGTGTCCCATATTTCCCTATGCGGGAAACTTCACAAAATGACAGCGGGATGCGGCCGAAACTTTGTGCAAAAATATATCCGGAAAGATATTGACATTTTTTTAACAATATAGTATACTGATATTGTGAAATAAATAACAAAGTAAGCAGACGTATGGACCACATATTTGGGAGGGATTGTTTATGGCAAAGAAAACAGAACTGCCGGCCATCATTGACAACGTAGACGCGCTTGTCGCCAAGATGGCGGCCATGCGGGAGGCACAGCGCAAGTTTGCGACCTTCACGCAGGAGCAGGTGGACAAGATCTTCTATGAAGCGGCGATGGCTGCCAACAAGCAGCGGATTCCGCTGGCGAAGATGGCGGTTGCAGAGACCGGCATGGGTGTCATGGAAGATAAGGTCATCAAGAATCACTATGCTGCGGAGTATATCTACAACGCGTATAAGCACACCAAGACCTGCGGCGTGATTGAGGAAGACACGGCGTATGGCATCAAGCGGATTGCGGAGCCCATCGGCCTGATTGCGGCGGTTATTCCGACCACCAACCCCACCTCCACCGCGATCTTTAAAACGCTGATCGCGCTCAAAACGCGCAATGCCATCATCATCAGCCCCCATCCGCGGGCCAAGGCCTGTACCATTGAGGCGGCCAAGGTCGTGCTGGAAGCGGCGGTCAAGGCGGGTGCACCTGAGGGCATCATCGGCTGGATTGACGTGCCTTCGCTGGAGCTCACCAACGAGGTCATGAAGAGCGCGGACATCATCCTGGCAACGGGCGGCCCCGGCATGGTGAAGGCCGCATACAGCTCGGGCAAGCCGGCCATCGGCGTGGGTCCGGGTAATACCCCTGTTATCATCGACGAGACGGCGGACATCAAGATGGCGGTGAGCTCCATCATCCATTCCAAGACGTTTGACAACGGCATGATCTGTGCCTCTGAGCAGTCGGTGACGGCGTTGGCTTCGGTGTATGACGCCGTAAAACAGGAGTTTTTGGCACGCGGCTGCTATTTCCTCAAGGGGGATGAACTGGACAAGGTTCGCAAGACCATCCTCATCAACGGCGCGCTCAACGCCAAAATCGTGGGCCAGAGCGCGTATACCATTGCCAAGCTCGCGGGCGTGGATGTGCCTGAGCACACCAAGGTGCTCATCGGCGAGGTGGAATCCACCGATATTTCGGAGGAATTTGCGCATGAGAAGCTGTCGCCGGTTCTGGCGATGTACAAGGCCAAGGACTTTGACGATGCGCTCGCCAAGGCGGAGAAGCTGGTTGCAGACGGCGGCTATGGACACACCTCTTCTCTATACATCCATCCGGCGCAGACTGAGAAGATGGCCAAGCATGCGGCGGCTATGAAGACCTGCCGAATCCTCATCAACACCCCGTCCTCCCATGGCGGTATTGGTGACCTGTACAACTTCAAGCTGGCGCCCTCGCTCACGCTGGGCTGCGGTTCGTGGGGCGGCAACTCCGTTTCGGAGAACGTCGGCGTCAAGCATCTTTTGAACATCAAAACGGTTGCCGAGAGGAGAGAGAACATGCTTTGGTTCAGAGCGCCTGAAAAGGTGTACTTTAAGAAGGGCTGTATGCCGGTGGCGCTGGACGAGCTCGGCACCATCATGCACAAGAAGCGGGCATTTATCGTGACGGACACCTTCCTCTACAAGAATGGCTATGTGAACCCCATTGAGTCCAAGCTGGATTCCATGGGCATTGAGCACACCTGCTTCTACGAGGTTGCGCCCGACCCGACGCTGGGCTGTGCGCTGGCGGGCGCGGAGCAGATGCGCTCGTTTGAGCCCGACGTCATCATCGCGCTGGGCGGCGGTTCCGCGATGGACGCTGCCAAGATCATGTGGGTGCTCTACGAGCATCCCGACGTGAACTTCATGGACATGGCCATGGACTTCATCGATATCAGAAAACGTGTTTACACCTTCCCGAAAATGGGTGAAAAGGCTTATTTTGTCGCCATCCCGACCTCTTCGGGTACCGGTTCGGAGGTGACGCCGTTTGCTATCATCACGGATGAGAAGACGGGCACCAAGTACCCGCTGGCGGACTACCAGCTCCTGCCCAACATGGCGATTGTGGACGTGGACAACATGATGAGCCAGCCCAAAGGCCTCACAAGTGCGTCGGGTATCGACGTTATGACCCATGCGCTGGAGGCATATGTGTCCATCATGGCGACCGACTACACCGATGGCTTGGCCCTAAAGGCGATGAAAAATGTCATAAAGTATCTGCCGTCTGCCTATGAGAACGGCGCAAATGACCCTGAAGCGCGCGAGAAGATGGCGGATGCGGCTTGCATGGCGGGTATGGCGTTTGCCAATGCCTTCCTGGGCCTCAACCACTCCATGGCGCATAAGCTGGGCGCATACCATCACCTGCCGCACGGCGTGGCCAACGCGCTGCTGCTGACCAACGTGATGCGCTACAATGCGGCCGACGTGCCCACCAAGATGGGGACCTTCTCCCAGTACCAGTATCCGCATGCGCTGGAGCGGTATGCGGAAGCTGCGCGGTTCTGCGGCATTGTGGGCAAGGATGACCGCGATACCTTTGAAAAGTTCATCGCGGCGCTCGAAGACCTCAAGGTGAAGATTGGCATCAAGCCGACCATCGCGGACTATGGCATCGAGGAGAAAGACTTCCTTGCAACGCTGGATGAGATGTGCGAAAATGCCTTCAATGACCAGTGCACCGGGGCGAACCCGCGCTATCCGCTCATCAGCGAGATCAAAGAGCTGTACCTCAAATCCTATTACGGGAAATAATGCTGTTAGAACCATGGTAAAACTGGGTATATAAGAGTAGAAAGGGAGGTATTAGCGATGAATTTAGATAACAAAAAACTGATTGCGGAGCGTCCGCATAAGATGGTGTACCAGTGTGGGGATACGGTGGTCAAGGTGTTTGCCGAAAGCCACCCCAAGGCAGATGTCTTTAATGAGGCCTTAAACCATGCGCGGGTAGAGGAGACCGGCCTCAATATCCCCAAGGTGCTGGAAGTCAGCAAGACGGATGGAAAGTGGGCAATCGCGATGGAGTACATTGAAGGCGAGACCATGGCGGAGCTCATGAAGAAGAATCCGGATAAAGTGGATGACTATATGGAGCAGTTTGTGGATCTGCAGCTTATGATTCACTCCAAAAAATCTCCGCTGCTGGGCAAACTCAAGGATAAGCTCATCCGGCAGATTGATAGCCTGGCAGGCGAGCTGGATGCCACCGCGCGCTATGAGCTGCATACTCGCCTGGACGGCATGCCCAAGCACACCAAGGTGTGCCATGGTGACTTCAACCCTTCCAACGTGATCATCAGCAAAAAGGGCGCATATGTGATCGACTGGTCCCATGCGACGCAGGGCAATGCCAGCGGCGATGCAGCCATGACCTATCTGCTGTTTGCGCTGGAGTCGGAGGAACTGGCGGAGAAGTATATGACCCTGTTCTGCAAAAAGAGCGACACCGCAAAGCAGTATGTACAGCAGTGGCTGCCCATCGTGGCGGCGGCGCAGATGACCAAACGGAAGGATTCTGAAAAAGAGTTTCTCTCCAAGTGGATTGACGTCATTGAATTTCAATAAGAAAAAAAACCGGGAAGGCAATTGCCTTCCCGGTTTTTTGTATGGGTATGCCCTGCATGTGGGGCAAAACGGGTTTCATGAGATGCCAAGACTTTTTACAGCGGATGGCGCGTTTGCCTGCCCGCTGTTTTTTATTGGTAAACGAATCGGCCCCCATAAAAGCCTCTTGTCGTATGGCGCGCGGTTCCCGGCACAGACGGTTGCGGCAAAATGCTGCGTTTTTTCATCGCCAAAGGAGCAACGAAACGATCCTTCAGAGTGATTCATAGTGTTGCGCGCCTCGTAGCGGGTTCTTTCGCCCATCTGCCACGAAACTAGCCAGATGCCCCCTCCGATGATCAGTATGTTACACAAAAGCCCCAGCGGCACCAAGATGCGGAAGGACAGGTGCTTGGTCTTGTGTCGAAAGAGGTGCATGCCAAACAGGGCGCCGGCCGCCCCCATGCAAAAGGCCAGGAGCAGCAGCGTCCGTTCCCGTACCCGCGGGCCGTCCCGTCTTGCCTGCCATTTGTCAAGGCCATACACCAGAAAAACAACGCCATTCCACAGCAGCCATAGCAGTCCCCATCCGTACCATTCCATCTGATTCACACCCTCTGCATGGAACACCCAAATTCATCGTTTTTTCGTCAGGCATATGATGCGATTGGCCTCCTGAAAGCCCGCATGCAGGTGAAAACGCAGGCTGACGTCGTTGCCAATCTCACAATCGCTGGCAAATTCTGTGCACCCCATCTCGGCGGCCCATTGTTCACAGGCCGCAAGCAAGGCGGAGGCATGTCCGTGCCGCCGGCAATGCTCTGCCACATAGATGCCTTCTAGATACCCAACGGGACTCGTATGCGTTCCTTCCACGTAGTCGGTGCGCAGTTGGCACTGGGCGAACCCGACAGGGATGCCCTGTGTTTCGGCCAAAAAGTATGCCGCATCCTTTTGTTTCATCAGATCCCGCATTTCCTCCGCCAGCGACTGCGGCGCATGTTCGGGCCACAGGCAGGACGCAAGCTGGACGAGTGTGGGAATATCTGTGTTGGTTGCCTTTCGGACCATGCTGCGTGCCCCCCCTTTTTTTGTTCCATATATTGAAGCTGCTTTCACAGTTTGTGCAATCAAGATCTCGCAGGACCGCAGATACGGTTTGTCTTTGGACTTTTATGATACCATATTGGCGGCCAAAATGCAAAGGGTGTGCACCGCGCTGCAGCGATGGTTTGGAAGCCAATAAAAAAGCAACCGAAAGGCGAACCCTTTCGGTTGCAAATGGATTTACAGAGGCATATCCCATCAAAAAGGGCATACGTCAGTACTGACTCATCAGCTCACGGTAGTATAGGTAATCCTCAAAATTGACCTCCTCAGGCACGCCGTGGTCACAGGAGGGGATGTATCCGCCCTGTGCCTTCATAAAAGGCATGATACGGTCAACCTCCCGGGCGATGGCCTCTTTGCCCGCCGCGAGGATTCGTTTGTCAAAGCCGCCGCGCAGGAGCAGCTCGGGGTATTGCTTGCGAATCTCCACCACGTCGCAGCCCGATGCCACCTCAAAGGGGGACATGTAATCCATGCCGATGGACTGATATACCGGGATGACGGGGCGGCAGTCCCCATCCGTATCGATTTGGATGAACAAATGCTTGGTCTTATCCTTTTGGCGGGCTTTGATGTTGGCGATGAGCTGCTGGTAGTACGGGAGTAAGAATTCCCGCATCATATCGGGGGAGATGAGGGGACCGTTGTTGTAACAGATGTCCTCTCCCATAAAGAGTTCATCAATCTGGACGTGCTCCTGGTGCTTGGCGATCACCGCGTCCGCCAGCTCAAACCATGTCTGCATGCAGGCATGGATGAGGTCGGGGTCGTCATAAAACTTGTAGAGCAGATCCTCGGGGCCCATGAGGGAACGCAGGTACATGTAGCCGCCGACCAGATTTTGGATGATATGGTAGCCCGCCGCCTGCTTTGCCTTTGCATCCGCCATGCGCGCGTCAAAATCGGTGTACCGTTCGGGCGTTGTGGGGTCCATGCGCCATTTCAGCGCCTCCCAGGTTTTCATATCCTTGACGGGGTGGTCGATGTATTCGGGCATAAATCCGTCGCGGCGGCCTTTGAAATACAGGACATGGCGCCCCGCAAAGTCCTGCACGACCTCATACTCGCCGCGGTCTTCTAAAATGACTTCGGGAAAGACCGGGCAAAAACCCGCTTCGCACCAGCCCAGTTGGCCCAGGGAGTGTCGCGCCGGCGGATCGTAGCCAAACAGCGCCGCAAGATCGGTGGCATCTGTGATATGCCCCTCCCGTTTCCAACGGTCCAGACAATAATATCCAAATTCTTCCTGCACAATATCCGCGCCGGGGACGTGATTATAGAAGTCCTGCATTTTCTGTATGGATCGCTCCATCTGTCATCACCTCAGAGTCAGTATATCAGAATGGGGCGCAAATGGGAATCTGGATTTCGGAAAAAAACATATATTTTTCGGAAAAGCTTGTTTGCCTTTGTCTGGTATGGTATGATAGAGAAAAAGGGGTGATGGCATGCAAAATCAGGCATATGTGGCTCAGACGCCGGCGCACTCGCCGCAGTGCCAGCTGCACGCGATCTGGCAGGTGTGTGCCGATGCAAGCTATCGGGTGAACCGCCCGGAAAAAGCGCGGGATACACTCGTCGCGGTGCGCACCGTTGCGGGGTGCGGCACGGTTGTGACCGAGCGGAACGTGGTGCTCGCACCCGCACAGTCGCTGGTGGTATTTCAAGGCAACGCGATCAAGCAGTATGCAACCACCCATCAGGATTGGGACTTTTTTTGGTTTGAGTTCGATTGGGTGGGCGGCATGGGCCTGACGCTGGAGCGGGTGTATGCGCTGCCGATGGAGAAATCGGAAAGCCTGTATCTGTCCGAGTGCCGCAGGAGCCTGATCCAGACGGGGCATAAGCAGGCGCAGTATGGCGCGGCAATGTTTGCTGCGCTGCTGTCCTACTGGATTTCCAATACGGACATTGGCGGTGACGGAGAGCGGCTGTTGTTTCAGCAGATTTTGTATGAAATCAACGCGGGGCTGAAAAAACATCTGACGGTAAGTGGTCTGGCGCAGGCACACCACATGTCCGACCGGACGCTTCGCAACATCTTCTACCGGCAGGCGGGACAGTCACCGCTGCAGGTTATCCGGGACTGCCGGTTGCATGCGGCGCGGGAGATGTTAGACAGCACCGATCTGCTGGTCAAAGAGGTGGGCGCGCAGGTGGGCTTTTCCAATGCCTTCTACTTCAGCCGGGAGTTTAAAGAGAAATATGGCATATCGCCGCTGCAATACCGGGCGGAAAAACGCGGCACGCTGCCGCATGACGCGCTGGGGCTGTAGCATATGGGGCGTTATAGCAGCTTGCTGCCGTTGATGACAAGGGCAAATCGAGTGCCCAAAAATTCTGCTGCGCGGCGATTCATGATCATGCGGCTCAGGAAGATTTCAAAGTAATCCATGACGGGGCACAGCGCTGGGTCGATGGTGAGGGTCAGGGTGATCTGTTTGTTGGCCGCATCCACGGTGGTGACGGCATCGGTGACGGCGTAATTCACGCGGTCGTGAATGTCAAAGGAGGCGGGGTCTTGATTGCGCACCCGGCTGCGGCGCACGTCCGTTTTGTCCGCGAGGATCAGGGCGGCGGATACGGGATTGACCGCGTTGCCGCTGCCTTCATCGTGGTTGCCAATGGCGGATACGATGATACCGGTTTCGGCGGGGTCCATGCCCAGCTCGCGCAGGAGCTGGAATGCAAACACTGCTCCCGTCTGTGCGTGCTCATAGCGGCCCGCCATATTGCCGATGTCGTGGAGATATCCTGCGATGCGGGCGAGCTCAACCGTGCGTGCGTCATAGGACAGAGATGTCAGAATATGTGCCGCGGTATAGGACACGCGGCCGGCGTGCACCAAGGAGTGCTCCGTATAGCCCATTGCGCCCAAAACCGCATGCCCTTGCCGCAGATATGTGCGGATTTCTTCGTTGTTTGCGATCTGTTCAAAGGTGATGGTATGGTTGACCATGGTATCATACCTGCTTTCTTTGGGGTATTGTGAAAAAACCGCGACGCTAAAACAGCGCCGCGGTTTTCAGTATATGCGAATTAACTGTTGCTATTCGCAACCGCGACAATAACGACGCTGGTTGCTTCAAAGACGCCGATGTTTTCCGCACCCGTGCAGGACACCATCATGCCCGCCTTGAGGTCATCGATGTCTTTGAATTTGTTGTTGTCGGTGGAATCTAAAATTTTGGCAGAATCCTTGATGAAGATCTGTTCATTTTGGACGTTGCCGTTGGAATCGGTCACATTCACGCGAATCATCCCATATGCGGCGTTCACCAACGTGATTTCCCCGGTCATTTGCAGCGGGGCGGTAACGGCCTGAACGGTGATCTCCCGTACGGTGTCACTGGTGAGGGACACCTTGACATTATAGCCCAGTCGGAGGTCATATATGGTCGCAGCCTCGCCGTTTAAGGTGATCTCCACGTCTTGGCCAATGGCATAGGTTTCGGTATTGCCGTCTTTGTTGATCTTGATGGAGGGCGTTTTATTGATCACAATTTCTTCGATGCTACCCTCCAGCACTTTGGAAGTGCCCGTTGCGCTCACATGTCTGATCTTTTCATATTCCAGCGTCAAAGAAACCCGGTCGCCTACTGCGAGGTCGGAAAAGGTCGCCGTGGCGTTGTTGCGCTGAATGGTGGCAGAGGAGAGCACTTCATAAGTCAGCACCTCGTTGTCGCTGGTGCGGACGGTGATTGCCACCACCGGGTCAAAGCTGATGGATTCAACGACACAGTTGTCCAGCGTGCCGGTTTTGGTTTTGCCCGCAATCTCAACCACCTTCCCATTTTTAATGGTCAGGGTCAGTTGATCCCCCGCTTTGAAAGAGCTGATGGATACGGTTTGACCGTCCATCTGTATGACGGCATCTTCCGAAACGGTGTATGACTCCGCGTCTGAGGAGGAACCATCCAGCGGTGCGACACGAATGGTGGAAACATTATCCACGCGGGAATAGGAGACATATTTGCCGGTGATCTCTGAATCGGGCGCAATGTCCAGCGCATCCAGTGAATACAGCCGCCCGTCCGAATAGGTGAGGACGCATTCCATCCCCGGTTCCAGGAGATTCATGGGGGACTTTTCGCCATTTACGTTGATGGCGACATCCGTGACGATATTGACGGTCTTGGAGGTGCCGTCCGCCAGCTTTAGCGTCACAGTGCTGTATCCTGTGTGGATTTCACTGACGTTGCCCTTCTCATACGTAAAGTTCATGAGATCGATCATGCGCTGCAGCATGACAGCCATCTGGGCGCGCGTCACGTCGCCGTTGGGGTTAAAGGTCCCGTCGTCCATGCCCTTGATGATACCCAGATTGGTGGCATATTGCACATAGCCAAGTGCATTGTCCGGGATCTGATCCTTGTCGGGGAAGGAAACTTCAATGGTTGGATTTCCTTTGAGCCAAACATCCCCGCCCAGACACTTGGCGATCAGGGTCGCGGCTTCATACCGCTTGGTGGGCGCGTCCATGACAGAATTGTTGAGGTAAGTCGGAATGTCAGATACCGCGAGCGCATGCTTGTAAATCAAATAGGACATTTCTTTGTTGGCAAAGGTGTCGAGATGTTCAAATTCATCCGCGTATGTATCGGTTGCAAATTCCAAGATGGCACTGTTGATGTCCTCTGTGCTGCCCATCATGCGCGCAAACAGCGCGATGCTCTCCTGCTTGGAGACGCTGTTGCCCGGCTTGAAGGTCCCGTCCGGATAACCGGTTACAATCCCGGCGTCTGAGAGTTGATCGATGGCCTCGCTGGCCCAGTCATAGGCGGCTGTGACATCCGAAAAGTCAGCGGCGCTGACGGTTGCGAAGGTCGATGTTGCAGCCAGCACCAGCGACAGCACCATTGCGCATAATTTTTTTCCCATCTTCTTATCCTCCTCTGCTTCCTTGGTTTTCGTTGTCTATACAATTTACAGGATTGTATCATGGTAATACTATCCTCATTATAAGACACTTTCTTGCCAAATGCAACCAATCCCGGCATTTGTCACAAAAATATAATAGAATCTACCGGACGGCGACATTTTCTGCGCCAAACAGCGCGGAAAGCTCGTCTAAAAGTGGGTCGGAAACCGCAACCCACAGGTTTTTAGACGTCAGCGTGGTCTGTTTGGTTTCCTCGAAATGAGCATATACGGGGTCATTTCCCGGATATTTTTCCAAAATGGGGCGGGCGAGCAGCATGAGATGGTCCTTGCCCAGCAGGACGTTTAAGTGCAGCTTGTGTGCGGCGGTCGCTTGTGCCGTGATGGGCATGACTGCATCGCACAGGACTTTGGGGGTTTCCCCTTCCCGGAAGTTGAGCCGCCCGTTTACGGTGACAACCGCTTCTTCAAAGATGTAGGGCTGGCAGGCGGCATACACCTTGGCAAAGAGGATGAGGTCAATGGGCCCCGTGAGGTCCTCGATGGTGGCAAACGCCATGCGGTTGCCGTTGCGGTCTGCTTTGGTGCGCAGCGAGGTGATGACGCCGCACACCGTCACGCTGGCCCCTTCCTCCACGGGGCCGGTGTATACAACATCTTCCTGCTCCTCCGCCTCCATGAATTCCGCGATATCCGCGGCGGACAGGGTGGCAAGGCTCTGGGCGGTCTCCGCAAATTCCTGCAAGGGGTGCCCCGACACGTAAAAGCCCAGGCATTCCCGCTCCATGGAGAGCTTCTGCTTGCTATCCAGCTCAGGGATATCGGGCAGGGTGATGGCGACCGCGCTTTCGGCCTCTTCGCCCCCCAGCTCAAACAGGGAGATCTGCCCGTCCATGTTCCGTTTGCGGTTTTCCACGACGTCGTTTATGATGTCCTGGTACACGGCAAGCAGCTGGGACCGTTTGGCGCCAAAGGAGTCAAACGCCCCCGCCTTGATGAGGTTTTCATGCGTGCGCTTGGTCATGGAGGGAATACCCGCCGTGCGCCTCACAAAGTCGGTGTAGTCGGCATAGGGGCCGTTTGCCCTGCGCTCCGCCACGATGTCCTCACAGCAGCCAACGCCCACGTTTTTGACCACAGCGAGCCCATAGCGGATGTTGCCGCCCGATACCGAAAAGTCGCTGGACGATTCGTTGACGTCAGGCGGGAGCAGTTTGATGCCGAATTTGGCACATTCCTGTGTGTAGCTGGCGATTTTGGCCGCCTGGCCCAGGACGGAGGACAGCAGCGCCGCCATGTACTCCGCGGTGTAGAAGGTCTTGAGGTATGCTGTCTGGTATGCAACCACGGCATAGGCGGCGGCGTGGGATTTGTTGAAGGCATACTTGGCGAAGTCCATCATTTCATCGAAGATCTGGTTTGCCACATCCTCTGGGACGCCGCGGCGGATGCACCCCTCCAGCTCAACGGTGCCGTCCTCGGCCACGATGCCGTGGATGAAGTTGTGCCGCTCCTGGGTCATGACGTCCATCTTCTTTTTGGCCATCGCACGGCGCACCAGGTCAGCGCGGCCCAGCGGATAGCCCGCCAGCGTCCGCACGATCTGCATGACCTGCTCCTGGTACACCATGCAGCCGTAGGTCACGTCCAAGATGTCCTCCAGAAGGGGATGCAGGTAGGTGATGCTCTCCGGATGGGTCTTGTTGGCAATATAGCGGGGGATCTGCTCCATGGGGCCGGGCCGGTAGAGGGAGATGCCTGCGATGATGTCCTCCAGCGACTGGGGCTGCAGTTCCTTCATAAACTGCTTCATGCCGGCGGATTCCAGCTGGAACACCCCTTCGGTCTCCCCGCGGGACAGGAGCGCATACACCTCAGGTGCATCCAGGCGTACATGGTCCATATCCACCGTGATGCCGCGGGATTCTTGGATGATGTCGGTGGCGCGCCGGATGGTGGTGAGGTTGCGCAGGCCCAAAAAGTCCATCTTGAGCAGCCCCAGCTCCTCAATGGTACCCATGGGAAACTGGGTGGTCACGACGTCTTTGTTTTTTTGGAGCGGGATATAGTTGGTCAGCGGCTCCCGCGCGATGACGACGCCTGCCGCATGGGTGGAGGCGTGCCGCGGCAGGCCCTCCAGCGCCATGGACTGGTCGATCAGCTGGTGGATGCGGGGGTCGTTTTGGTACAGCTCCTTGAGTTCTTTGACCTGGGACAGGGCTTTCTCCAGCGTCATGTGCAGCTCGTTGGGGATGAGCTTGGAGATCGCATCCACCTCGGGGATGGCGATGCCCATGGCGCGGCCCACGTCCTTGATGGCGGCCTTGGCGCCCAGCGTTCCAAACGTGATAATCTGGGTGACGCGGTCGGCGCCATATTTGTGCACCACGTAATCAATGACCTCCTGCCGCCGCTCGTAGCAGATATCCACGTCGATATCGGGCATGCTGATACGGTCGGGGTTTAAGAATCGCTCAAACAGCAGGTTGTAGCGCAGCGGGTCGATGGTGGTGATATCCAGCACATAGGACACGATACTGCCCGCGGCGGAGCCCCGGCCGGGACCCATGGGGATGCCGTGATCCTTGGCATACTTAATAAAATCCCAGACGATGAGGAAATAGTCGACATATCCCATCTGGGCGATGACGCCCAACTCATAGTCCAGGCGTTCTTTGGCCTCCGATGGGTCATCGGGATAGCGCTCTGCAAGCCCGGCCTCACACAGGCTCTTGAGATAGGCAAATGGGTCGCCGTCTCCGGGGACATCGTATTTGGGAAGCAGCAGATGCCCGAACGTGAATTCCACGTTACACCGGGCCGCAATGTCCTCTGTGTTAGAAAGTGCCTCGGGGAAGGCGGAGAACAGCGCTGCCATCTCGTCGGGGCCCTTTAGGTAAAACTCGTCCGTCGCAAATTTCATGCGGTCGTCGTCTGTGATCTGCTTGTTCATCTGGATGCACATCAGGGTGTCCTGGTCCCGTGCATCCTGCTTGTCCACATAGTGGATGTCGTTGGTAGCGACCAGGCCCAGCCCAAACTCCGCCGCATACCGCACCAGCGCGGCATTCACCTGCTTCTGTTCGGGGATGCCGTGATCCTGAAGCTCCAGGTAAAAATTATCTTTGCCAAATATTCCCATATGCTGTTCAATCAGCTGTTTGGCATGCGCCTCGTCGCCCGCCAAAATGGCGGCGGGAATCTCCCCGGCCAGGCACGCAGACAACGCGATGATCCCTTCGGCATGGTCCCGGAGGTAGGCGAGGTCCACGCGCGGCTTGTAGTAGAACCCGTCAATGAAGCCCGCCGAGACAATCTTGATGAGGTTTTGATACCCCGTCTGGTCTTTGGCGAGCAGGATGAGGTGGTTGGTCTGGTTGCCCGCATGAAAGGACTTGTCCGCCATGGACACCGACGCGGTATACACCTCGCACCCAATGATGGGCTTGATACCGGCCGCTTTACACTTTTTATAGAAATCCACGACCCCATACATGACCCCGTGGTCGGTGATGGCGAGCGCGTCCATGCCAAGCTCTTTGGTGCGCGCAATCAGCTTGTCCAGCCGGCATTCGCCGTCCAGCAGACTATATTCTGTATGTACGTGTAAGTGAACAAATCCCATAGTGGGCCTCCCAAATGGCCGTGCGGCATGCGGCGCTCTTGCCGTTTGCGACGCGGGCCTGTTTCTTTGGCACATGCCACCCATCCGCTGTTTGCGGCTGCATGCCGCCGGTCTGGATGGGATGCTCTGTTGTGCTGTGGATGTGACAACACCGTTTGCTTCTATTATACAATATTTAGTGGCAAATAACAAGGGGATTTGGCAGATATTGTGGAAAAGGCGGTCAGCAAAAAAGACGGCCTCCTGGCCGTCTTTTTTGCTTATGTGAGGGCGTTGCCTAGAAAATCCATGAGCTTTCGGAGGGCTTTGCCACGGTGGCTAATGGCGTTTTTCTCCTCGTCCGTCGCCTCCGCAAAAGTTTTACCCAGCTCGGGCACGTAAAATACGGGGTCATACCCAAAGCCGTTTTCGCCGCGCGGCGCAGGAAGGATGCGGCCTGCGCACGCCTCTTCAATCTCCAAAAACCGCCCGTCGGGATAGGCCACGCAGATAGCACAGACAAACTGCGCTGTGCGCTCCGCTTGGGGGACCTGCGCGAGCTCTGCGAGGAGCTTTGCGGTACGGTCCGCATCGGTTGCGCCGGGGCCCGCATACCGGGCGGAGTAGATGCCCGGACGGCCATCCAACGCGTCCACGCACAGTCCAGAATCGTCCGCCAGCGCGGGGAGCCCCGAGGCCGCCATGACGGCGACCGCCTTCTTGCGCGCATTCTCCAAAAACGTCGTGCCATCCTCTTTGACATCCACGGTGATGCCCGCTTCCTCCTGCCCCAGCGCCTCATAGCCAAAAGGCGCCAGGATGGCCTTCATCTCTGCCAGTTTTCCTTTGTTCTTTGTTGCAACAATCAGCTGATTCATCTTATTTCACATACTTTGCCGCCAGCGCGTCATAGGCCGCTTCGTCCATCGCCGGGGCATCCTCCTTTGCCAGCATCCACCGTTCCTCGTGTACGGCCGTATCGCCGGGTGCAATGACGGTGGTTTCCCCCAAGGTTTCCATTTCCAGGAAGCTGCCGTCCGTAAACGTCTCAAAGGACATGCCGCCGTCGGGATAGTTACCGTCCAAAACGGGGGTAAACCGCTTGATGAACACATCTCCATGGTTGAAGTACATCGCATATCCATGTTCCGAGTTGAGGCCCAGCTTAAAGTTCTGCGTGGCGCCGGGCTGCTGCCGCAGCGTGATGTACTTGTCCCCCCAGGTGACGCGCGGGTCGTTCATCTTGGCATAAGGCCACAGCGCAAGCAGCCGGTTGCTCAGCAGCCCCGTGTCGCGGGTGGGCATGGGGACGATTTCGGTGCCGCCCGGCGCGAGCACGGTGAGCGCCCAGGGCGCAAGCTCCACGGGCCATGCCGCGTGGTTGGTGACGGTGTGCCCAAGGGTCACGCTGCCCGTATCGGGGCACATGGTGACAGAGATGGACAGCTGATACTGGTTCCACTTCTGGACGGGCGGCGTAAAGACTGCGCCGTTCTCTATGATTTCCACATGCACCGGCTCGTTGTCTGGGTAGTAGCTCTTTGGCATGCCCTCCGGGCTGGTCCAAAGCCGATGCCCACCATAGATGTACCAGGTTCCGCCGCCGAATTTGTCAAAGGCGGGGCCCGTTTCCTTGCGCGAGCGTGCGGTGTCCTCAAACAGCATGTTTTCGCCGCCCACAAAGGCATAGCGGATGATACGGGGCCCGATATCGGTCGTCACCAGCAGCTGCACCGTGCCGTTGGAAATTTCCAGGCACTTGCCGTAGTTTTGATAGGTCGTCTCCGTGATGGTTACCTTCCCCATGGTTTGCTTCCTCCTGTCCCAAAAATGGTCTTATTGTATTGTATTCGGGCTAGGGCAGGGAAATCCTTCCTGCATTTGACGTTTTTTTGCTTTTTGGGTATAATACAGGTAACGATAGAGAGGGGGAGATGGCATGGACAAAGAACGGGTCAAGCAGCTGGCGCGTGCGCTGGGGCTGGACTGTGTCGGCGTGACGGATGCCAAACCCCAGTATGCACTGGCGGAGCGGCTGGCAAAGCGGGACGAACAAAGCCCCTTTGAGCCCGCGGATATCCCTGCCCGCACCACGCCGGGCATGCACCTTGCGGGCGCGCGCTCCATCATCGTGTGCTTGTTTCCGTACTATACGGGGCTGTCTGCGCCGTCCAACCTGTCTCGCTATGCGCAGCTGCCCGACTACCACCGGGTGGCACATGGTCTGCTGTCCGAGTTGGCGGCAGGGATAGCGGCGGAATGCCCGGGTTTTGCGTGGCGCGCCTTCGTGGACACCGGCCCGCTGGTGGACCGGTATGTGGCATACCGTGCCGGGTTGGGCGTGTTGGGGAAGAACCACAGCCTCATCCATCCGGTCTATGGCTCCTATGTGTTTATTGGCTCCCTGCTCACCAACCTGCCCCTCTTGCCCGACGCGCCGCTGCCCGGCGGCTGCATGGGCTGCGGCAGGTGCGCCAGCGCCTGCCCCGGGCATGCGCTGGAGGCGGATGGGACGTTTCACCCGGGCCGGTGTGTGTCTGCGCTCACCCAGCAAAAACAGGTCTCATCCGAGGAACGGGCGCTTCTTGCCGCATGCGGCACGGTGTATGGCTGTGATGTGTGCCAAGAGGTGTGTCCCCACAACCGGGATCTGCCCATCACGCCCATTGCGGCGTTCCGGCAGGACCATTTGCCCGCGCTGGACCTTGCGGATGTTGCGGCGCTGTCAGGGCGCGGGTTTGCCCGTAAATACGGCAAATACCCGTTTGCATGGCGGGGCAAGGGCATCTTTGAAAAGTATCAGTAGTGGTCGCCGGCTGTCTCTGATCCCGCATTTTCGGCGCAAAGCCAAGCACGAACCCCATCCTCTTTTCATACTATGTACTATACCGAGGAGAAGAGACTATCAAGATTGGGAGGTGTGGTTTATGACAACGCACTCTTTTGCCGTCATTGGCGGCGACTACCGGATCGTCATGATGGCAAATGAGCTTTCCTTTAAAGGCAATCAGGTGAAGGTGTTTGGGTTTTCGCCCGATGTGGCCTTTGCCGGGAGCGTTCAGCGGGAAGGGACGCTGCGGGAGGCAGTGCAAGACGCGGAATATATCATTCTGCCCTTGCCCTGTACAACGGACGGCAAGCACGTCAATGCGTCGCTGTACGGGGAAAAGATCCCGTTTGCGGATCTGTTTGCACTGCTGGACCAGTCCCAAAAGTTGTTTCTGGGGCGGATTGATGCGGATGTGGATGAGTTGGCACAGCGGTATGGCGTGACCTATTTCGACTATTTTGAACGGGAGGAATTGACGGTCCGCAATGCGATCCCTGCCGCATTGGCGGTTGGGGCATGAAAAATGGTCCTCGGGACGCATAGCCAGCCCGGACCTTCCATATTATGGTAGTGGAGGTGAGCCGATGGAGGGCGTGACGGAAAAACAGAAAAAGGCACTGGTTTTGCGGTACAAAACGGGTGTCTGGCGGCAGCTGTACCAACAGAAACGGCTGACGGGGCAGCAGCTGGCGCGGCTTACCAAGGGCCGGCCTACCACATAAGACAAAAGCGGCATCGCCGAGGGGCGGGATGCCGCTTTTTTGAGCTTGCCCCAAGGAGGCCAACATGAAGCTGCGGGTTTGTGCATACTGTCGGGTGTCCACCGATTCGGAGGACCAGCGTCACTCCCTGGCGAGCCAGCGGGCCTATTTTGCGGAGTATATCCGGGCGCATGCGGACTGGGAGCTGGTGGCGGTGTATGCGGATGAAGGCCTGTCGGGCACATCGGTGAAACACCGTGCGGCATTCGGCCGGATGCTGTCGGCCTGCCGTGCGGGGGAGATTGATCTCATTCTGACCAAGGAGGTGTCCCGGTTCGCACGCAATACGGTGGACACCCTGCAATATACGCGGGAATTGGCGCGGTATGGCGTCGGCGTGGTGTTCATCGGAGACGGTATCGACACCCGGGCGGGGGACGGGGAGTTTCGGCTGTCCATCATGGCAAGCGTGGCGCAGGAGGAGTCCCGCAAGACGTCTGAGCGGGTGAAGTGGGGCCAGCGGCGCTCCATGGAGCGGGGCGTGGTGTTCGGCAACGATACCACCTATGGCTTTGCGACCCACCAGGGCATGCTGACTGTGCGGGAGGAGCAGGCGGCGGTGGTGCGGCGCGTCTATGGGATGTGCCTGTATGAGGGAAAGGGGACGTCTGTGATCGCGCGGGAGCTCACCGAGGCGGGCGTCCCAACGCCCAAGCCGGATACGGCGGCCTGGTCGGGCAGCATGGTGCTGCGGATGCTGCGCAACGAAAAGTATGTGGGGGATCTGCGCCAAAGGAAGTATGTGACCACCGATTTTTTGACCCACAAAAAGGTGATCAATCGGGAGGAAGCGGATCAGATCTATTTGCGGGATCATCACCCTGCCATCGTGGAACGGGCGGTGTGGGAAGCGGTGCAGGCGGAGCTGGATGCACGTGCTGGCCGGACAGGGACACGCCACTCCGCCCGCTACTGGTGCTCGGGAAAGGTGGTATGCGGCGCATGCGGCGCTCCCTTTACGGTGCGCAGGGCGACCCGCGCGGACGGGCAGGAATACCGGGCATGGGGGTGCGCATGCCGGCTGGGCAAGCGGCCGGGCAAGACCTGTGCCATGCGCATGGTGAATGAGCGAATGCTGTCGGCCTGCGTGCGGCATGTGTTGGGGCTGTTCCTGCCCATGGACGCCCTGCGGGGCGAACTGGTGGCGGAGCTTACGGCAGCAGCGGCAGGGGCAGAAGATACCGCCCGGCAGCATGCGGCGCTGCTGGCCCAGCGGGAACGGATCCTGGATGCCTATGTCGCCGGAGATATGACCCGGGAGGAGATGCGGACCCGTAAGGCGCGGGTGGATGCGGAACTGGCGTGGCTGGAAACCGCCGCGGATGTGGCCGATGACGCATGGGCGGCGGAGGCTGTGGATGGCGTGCTGGCGGGCCCTGACGCGCTTCGGGAGGTGGTGGAGACCATCACGGTGCAGGAGGATGCGCTTTGCATCCGGCTGTTTGGCATCCCTGGGACCTTCCGCGTCGTATGCACCGCCAGCGGCTACAAGGAGCGGTACACTGTCCGCATCCAAAGCTGCACGCTGGTGCCCTGACTTGCATTTGCCCCTTTGGTTTGGTATAATGGGAGCATATAGCAGTGAATCAGAACCACAGGAGGCAGCCATATGAAGACGGGGCTTGTATTAGAAGGCGGCGGCATGCGCGGGATTTACACCATTGGTGTCTTGGATGCGCTGGAAGAGGGCCAGTTCCGGCCCGACTATATCATTGGCGTCTCGGCGGGCTCATCGGGCGGACTTTCCTTTGCATCCCATCAAAAGGGGCGGGGTCTGCGCACCTATGTCAACTATATCGGGGACAAACGATACCTGAGCCTTGGCAATTTTTTCCGGGAACGGTCGCTGTTTGGCATGAACTTTATCTTTGGGGACATCCCCGAACGGCTGGAGCCCTATGATTATGACACCTTTTTGCAGGATCCCTGTGATTACCGCGTTGTGGTGACCAATGCGGTGACGGGGGAGGCGGAATACTTTGGGAAAGAGGCGCTTGACCACGACTGTACGATCGTGCGTGCGTCCTCCTCCCTGCCCGTGTTTTCCCCGCCTGTGGCCTTCCGGGGCGGCATGTATATGGACGGCGGCGTTACCGATCCCATTCCCGTGCGGCGGGCGTTTGCGGATGGGTGCGACCGGGTGGTCGCGGTGCTGACGCGCAACCGGGGATACCAGAAAAAGCCCCAGGTGGGCAAACGGATATACCGGCATGTGCTCCGGGATTACCCCAAGGTGGCGGATGCCATCGCCCGGCGGCATACGGTATACAACGAGACGCTCGCGGAGATTGCGCGGCGGGAGCAAGAGGGGTCGGTGCAGGTGATTGCGCCCAGCCAGCCCATTACAATCGGCAAGTTTGAACGCAAGGTGCCGCGCCTCATGGCCGTATATGAGATGGGGAAACGGGATGGCGCGCAGTTTTTGGCACAGATGTAAAAATAAGACGCAAAGGGCCGGCGGAGCATTCCCGCCGGCCCTTTTTTTTGGCGTCTTTAGGCGTGGAAAAAAACCTCCGGTTCTACCGGAGGAAGAAAGAAAGCTTTAGCATAAGAAAAACCTTCATGATATACTGGTAACGGTTTGGCAGCCGCATTACCCAAAAATATCATGGAGGTTTTTAACAATGTTAAAGAAAAGCACAAACGCAATTAAAAGCACAGCGCATTCAAAATACCGTTGTCAGTATCATATCGTGTTTGCGCCAAAGTACAGGCGGAAAGAGATTTACGGCCAACTCAAACGAGATATTGGGGAAATATTGCGCAAATTATGCGAGCAAAAGGGCGTTGAAATAATCGAAGCAGAGGCCTGTGTTGATCATATACATATGCTGGTAAGTATTCCACCATATTTAAGTATAGCACAATTCATGGGGTTTCTCAAGGGAAAAAGTTCGCTGATGATATTTGATAGACATGCAAATTTGAAGTACAAGTATGGTTCAAGGCATTTCTGGTGTCGAGGGTATTACGTGGATACGGTGGGAAGGAATAAAAAGGCGATAGAGCAGTATATCAGGAATCAGCTAGAAGAGGACTACGCATCTGATCAAATCAGCATCAAGGAATATATAGACCCGTTTACGGGTAGCCAGAACAAGTGGGCAAAAAAGACAGCCGCACGTGAGCGGCTGCCTGAGATGGTAATGCGGTGTCAAACTTTCAGTGCCCCTTTTAGGGGTTAAGCCTGTAATAGCCCCTTCTAGGGGCTGGACAAGCCACCAGTTTACTGGTGGTCTTGACCCGTTTCCAGGGTACATAGTTTTTTAGCAATCTGCGCAAACTATGGGCGAGACAAAGGAGGAGACAGAATGGGTTCTATTTGGGAAACGGGCGTGACCTTGCCCGAACGGGAGCCGCTTGGCAAGGATATCCAAACGGACGTCTGCGTCATCGGCGGCGGCATGGCGGGGATTCTCACCGCCTATTATTTGCAGCAGAAGGGGCAGGATGTGGTGGTGCTGGAGGCGGGGCGCGTCGGGTGCGGGCAGACCAAAAACACCACCGCCAAAATCACCGCCCAGCATGCCCTGCGGTATGGGATGCTGCTGGAGAAGATCGGCCCGCATGCCGCCCGACAGTATGCGGAGGCGAACCGGCAGGCCATCGACCAATTTGAGGCGCTGATAGGGGAGCTGGGCATTGACTGCGGGTTTTCCCGGCGGCCCGCCTATCTCTATGCCACACAGGATGCAGCACCCCTGCAGCAGGAACTGGAAGCGGCAAAGAAACTGGGGTTTTCGGCCGCTTTCACGCAGGACACCGAGCTTCCCTTCCCGGTGGCGGGTGCCTTGCGGTTTGACAACCAGGCGCAGTTTCAGCCATTGGCATTTTTGGCCGCTGTGGCAGACAAGCTCACGGTGTATGAGCGCACCATGGCGCGTGCTGTCCACGAAAACCGCGTGGAGACCGACGGCGGCACTGTGACGGCCAAGGCGGTCGTCATGGCGACCCATTACCCCTTCATCAATGTGCCGGGTTACTACTTTCTGCGCATGCACCAGGAGCGCTCCTATGTCTTGGCGCTCCAAGGGGCGCCGGTGCTCCATGGGATGTACCTGGGGGTAGAGCCGGACGGGTACTCCTTCCGGGAATATGACGGTCTGCTCCTGTTCGGCGGCAGTCAGCACCGCACAGGGGAAAATTCGGCGGGCGGCAAATACCGGGCGCTTCAAGATGCCGCATCCCAGTATTATCCGGGTGCCCGCGTCGCGGCCCAGTGGCCCGCACAGGACTGCATCCCGCTGGATGGCATCCCCTATATCGGGCAATATGCGGAGGACACCCAAAGCCTATACGTCGCGACGGGCTTTCAAAAGTGGGGCATGACCACCTCCATGGTGGCGGCCCAGCTGCTGTCCGAGGAGCTGGCGGGCAAACGGCCGCCCTATGCGGATGTGTTCTCACCCCATCGGTTTCACCTCGCCGCATCCGCCAAGGCGCTGTGGGCGGATGGCAAGCAGTCGGTCAAGGGGCTCGCGCGCGGCTTCTTGGGGCTGCCGCGCGGACTGGCAGACGACCTGCCAAGTGGGCATGGCGGCATCGTGGAGGTGGAGGGACAAAAGGTGGGCGTGTATAAGGATGACAGCGGAGAGGTGTTTGTGGTGTCCGCCCAGTGCCCCCATTTGGGGTGCCAGCTGGAGTGGAACCCCGATGAACGCAGCTGGGACTGCCCCTGTCATGGCTCCCGCTTTGACCACACGGGGCAGCTTTTAGACAATCCCGCCATGGAGGACTTGGATCGTGCGTAGCTTTCATGGGGCCCGCCGGCGCCGGGCATACTTTGAGGGGTGGTACGTCAAGTGTCAGGCGGGGGATCATACGCTTGCGTTTATCCCGGCCTACCACATCGACGAACAGGGACAAAAATCGGCATCCCTGCAGCTCATCACGGATGACGCATCCTACCATGTTCCCTATGCCGCACAAGATTTCTCAGCACAAAAAGACCGGTTGTTTGTGCGGCTGGGGGACAGCTGGTTTTCGGATACGGGGTGCCATCTCGCGGTGGCGCATCCGGCGCTCACGGTGACGGGTGACCTGTCCTATCGGGGCTTTTGTCCGCTGCCCCGTGACATCATGGGCCCCTTTCGGTGGGTGCCGCATATGCAGTGCCGCCATGGCGTCCAGAGCATGGGTCATGACCTGGCGGGGGAGCTTTGCATCAACGGGGAGCGCTTTTCACTGGACGGCGGGAGAGGGTA
Source organism: uncultured Clostridia bacterium (assembly GCA_944393605.1). GTDB lineage: Bacteria > Bacillota > Clostridia > UBA1381 > UBA9506 > CALYAO01. The sequence goes on along the minus strand of CALYAO010000058.1, from coordinate 4,152 downwards.
CGTGGAATCCGACCGGGGGTGCTCCTTTCCCAAACGATACCTCTGGACACAGTGCAATGTCTTTCCGGGGGCGGATTCCTGTGCCATCGTCGCTGCCGCGGCACACATCCCCATGGCGGGCCTGGGGTTTACCGGGTGCCTCTGCGCCATCCTATACGGCGGGCGGGAGTACCGTATCGCCACCTACCGAGGCGCTCATGTGACAGAATTTGGACCCAAAGGGATGACGCTGTGCCAGGGGACGATGCGGCTCCAGGTTATGCAGACAGCTGGCAATCCGCGGCCGCTGCGCGCGCCCAGCCGGGGCAGCATGCGCGGCACCATCTATGAGTGTGCGGCCAGCACCGTGCGGTACGTGTTATATGAGAAGGGCCGGCTGGTGTTTGATTTGACCAGCCCCCATGCGGGCTTTGAGTACCATTTGTCGGAGAACGGCGACACAGAAAGGAGAAAAAATGGCAGACAAAAAGACAGACTACAACGGCCGGGTGAGCCTTGAGAGCTCCAACCAGGAGGACAGCGGACAGGTCAAAAACCAAAATCAAGGGCCGAACAGCAAAAAAACAGGCACTGGGGCCCAACACGAGGAGGAAACGGTAATGGCAAAACAAGGCATGCGACGCTACAAGCCGGGGGACATCCACGGCGGGCGCAACCACAATGTGCATACGCCCAAAAATGACGTGACGCCTGTTCCGGAGATCCAGGGCAAGGCGAAATCGGGCAAAGAGAAGGCAAAGCCGGTATAAGAAAACGGGCCGTCCAATTGGGCGGCCCTGTTTTATGCGCCAATTGCCAATGCGATCCCTACTGCAGAAGGGGCCATCGAAATCGCCCTGCGGGAGCTGCCCATCACATTGCACGGCGCGGACTGCCTGGTGCTGGGCTTTGGCCGGGTCGCCAAGACGCTGGCGCACAAGCTAAAGGCACTGGACGCGCGGGTTTGTGTGGAGGCGCGCAAGTATGAGGATCTCGCATGGATTGACGCATACGGCTACGAAGGCGTCCATCTGGCAAATCTGGGGGAGTACATAGGCGCGTTTGATGTGATCTTTAATACCATCCCGACCACCATCCTAGACCGCAGGATGCTCGAGCGGGTGAGCCCCGATGCACTCATCATTGATCTTGCCTCCAAGCCGGGCGGGGTGGACCTTGGGGCGGCACAGCAGCTTGGCCGGGACGTCATCTGGGCGTTGTCCCTGCCGGGGAAGGTCGCGCCCAACACGGCGGGGAACATCATAAAGGACACCATCCTCAACATGATCCACGAAATGGAGGTGAAATGATGGAACTGACAGGCAAAACGATTGGTTTTGCGCTAACCGGTTCATTTTGTACCTTCAAGAGTGCGGTGGAACAAATTGGGGTGTTGGTGACGCTGGGCGCAGACGTGGTGCCCATCTTGTCTTTCAATGCGGCGACCATTGACACACGCTTTGGCATGGCGGCTGACTTTGCGAGCAAGATTGAGCATATGACGGGGCATGAGGCAATCACCACCATTGCGGGGGCGGAGCCCATTGGGCCCAAAGACCCGCTGGATGCCATCGTCGTCGCGCCCTGTACGGGCAACACGCTGGGCAAACTGGCCGGCGGCATCACCGATACGCCCGTCACCATGGCAGTCAAGGCCAGCCTGCGCAACGAAAAGCCGGTGGTGGTGGCGGTTTCCACCAACGATGGGCTGGGCGCCAGCGCACAGAACATCGGGGTGCTCCTAAATGCCAAGCACTATTTCTTTGTGCCCTTCCGGCAGGATGCCCCCTTTGATAAGCACAATTCCCTGGTGGCGGATATGACCAAAATCCCAGATACCCTCAAACTGGCACTGGACGGCATTCAGATTCAGCCCGTGATTACGGCACTGCCATAGGTAGGGAAGAGAATAGAAAGCGGCGAAATCGCTTTCTATTTTTTTATGTCAGGAAAAGATTGTAAACAAAATATGAATCCACTTGACAAATGCGCGTTGCATGGTACAATAGTATTAGCACTCGCAAGGATAGAGTGCTAATGTTTGCAATTACAAAAGTTTTTTTGGATAGCGGAGGATGATACGGCATGGCAAAAAAAGCATTCAAATCGGAGTCCAAGCGGCTTTTGGACCTCATGATCCACTCCATCTATACCCACAAGGAGATCTTTCTGCGGGAGCTGATTTCCAATGCGAGCGACGCGCTGGATAAGCGATACTACCTGTCCCTTTCGGATGAGAATATCCGTTTTAATCAGGATGATTTTTATATCCACATCGCGGCAGATAAAGACGCACGCACCCTCACCATTACGGATACGGGCATTGGCATGACCCGTGAGGAGTTGGAGGACAACCTGGGTACCATCGCAAAGAGCGGATCCCTTGCGTTTAAGAGCGAAAACGATCTGACAGACGACGTGGACATCATCGGGCAGTTTGGCGTGGGATTCTATTCCGCCTTTATGGTGGCGGATAAGGTGGAGGTCACCTCCCGTCGGTTCGGCAGCGAGGAGGGGTATCGCTGGGTGTCCGAGGGCGCGGATGGGTATGAGATTATGCCGTGCGACAAGGACACCGTCGGAACGCAGATTGTGCTGACCTTAAAGCCCAACACCGAGGATGAGCAGTATGACGAGTTTTTGGATGAATACCGCATCCGGGGCCTGGTGAAGCGGTATTCGGATTATATCAAATATCCCATCCGGATGATGGTCACAAAATCCCGCCCCAAGGAGGGGACGGACAGCGAAAAGCCAGAGTATGAGAGCTACCAGGAGGAAGAGACCTTAAACAGCATGGTTCCCATCTGGCGCAAAAATAAGTCGGAGCTCACACAGGAAGAGTACAACAACTTCTACAAGGAAAAGTTCTTTGATTTTGAAGATCCCTTAAAGGTCATCCACACCAGCGCGGACGGCATGCTGTCCTATAAGGCGCTGCTGTTTATCCCGGCCCGCCCGCCGTTTGATTATTATACCAAGGAGTTCCAAAAGGGGCTCCAGCTGTATGCAAACGGCGTGCTGATCATGGATAAGTGTGCCGATCTCCTGCCCGATTACTTTGGGTTTGTGCGGGGGTTGGTGGACTCGGCGGATCTGTCGCTCAACATCTCGCGGGAGATGCTGCAGCATGACCGGCAGCTCAAGTCCATCGCGGCGCATCTCAAAAAGAAGATCAAAAGCGAGCTTGCGCACATGCTGGAAAACGACCGGGAGACCTATGAGAAGTTCTTTGCGAGCTTCGGCCGCCCGCTCAAGTTCGGCATGTACGACAACTATGGTGCGGACAAGGAGTTTCTGGTGGATCTCATGCTGTACCATTCCTCCACCGAGCAAAAGCTCGTCACCTTACAGGAATACGTGAGCCGCATGAAGGAGGATCAGAAATATATCTACTATGCATGCGGGGACAGCGTTGCACAGATTGACAAGCTGCCCCAGACCGAGCTGGTCAAGGACAAGGGCTATGAAATCCTTTATTTCACGGAGGATGTGGATGAATTCGCCATTAAGGTACTCATGAAGTATGAGGAACACGAATTCAAATCGGTATCCGCAAGCGACTTGGGGCTGGCGGATGACCAGGACAAGGAGACGGAGCAGAAGGCCCAGGAGGAACATAAGGACCTGTTTGCGTTCATGAAAGAAACCCTGGGAGACAAGGTGACGGACGTGCGGCCCACGACGCGGCTGAAATCCCATCCTGTCTGCATTTCCAGCGTCGGGGAGCTGTCGGTGGAAATGGAGAAGGTGCTAAACGCCATGCCAAACGATCAAAAGGTGAAGGCGGAGCGGCTGTTGGAGATCAATGTCTCCCATCCCATTATGGCGACGCTGGACCGGCTGTTTGCACAGGACAAGGAGCGGCTTAAAAAATACACGGGTGTTCTGTACAACTGTGCGCTGCTGATGGAGGGTCTGCCGGTGGAGGATCCGGCGGCATTTTCCAGTGACACCTGTGAACTCATCAGCTGATGTGCGGTGTGGCTGCTATATGAGCTGCTGGCATACAAAAAGCCCCTTGGGGAATTCCCCAAGGGGCTTTATTGTAATACGAAAACCACGCGATAGTCGCGTGGTTGGAAAGAGGTTAACCGATAAGCAAAAATCCTCCTCATGTGTTAAGATAAGATTGACCTGCCAGTCAAAATTAAAACACATGAGGAGGATTTA
>CALYAO010000057.1 GCA_944393605.1 uncultured Clostridia bacterium | reverse complement strand
GCCCGTAATAGCAATTTCTGCCAAAACGGGCCAGGGGTTGGACAAGGTGCGGGATGCGATCCGCGCGTTATTTGACCTCGGTGCGATTGAGCGGGACCCGTCGGCGATCCTCACCAATGTGCGGCATGCACAGGCGGTGGCGGATGCGCTGGTCCATGTGAGGCATGCGCTGGATGCGGCGGAGGGTGGACTCCCGCTGGATCTGGTGTCGGTGGACGTGCTGTCCGCGGCCCGCTCCCTAGGCGAGGTGACAGGGCAGTCGGTGTCGGATGAAGTGGTGGATCGCATTTTCCATCAATTCTGCGTTGGCAAGTGATGGTTTGCGATTTGTGAAAAGCAAAGGTATACTTGGATAGAAAGCGGGGGATTCTGTATGCAAAAGGCGGGTGACAACCGTTGGACACAGGTGCTCACAGGCGTGTTTTTTCTGGCGCTCGGCATTTCGTTCTTTTTTGGGCCCGAAAAGGCGTTTGACCGGCTGGGGCTGCTGATTGGACTGGCCCTGATCGTATTGGGCGGCATCCAGCTGATCGGCTATTTTGTGGCACGGCACAAAGGAGATGAAACTTCGCTGATGCGTTTTCTGACGGGGTTGGTCACCTTGGTGTTTGGCGTGATTCTGGCGCTCAATGTGGCCTTTATGAAGATGGCGCTGCTGCTGTTGTTTGGCATCTGGGCCGCTGTCATGGGAATTGTCAAGCTCATCGTGGCATATCAATACCGGCGGGACGGCGTAAACAGCTGGAAGCTGCCGCTTGCGGCGGGGATTGGGTCGCTGATTTTTAGCTTATTTGCGTTTTTGGGGAAGAGCATTGCGGTATACATCGCGGCGATTGTCACAGGGCTGTATTTTACGCTGTATGGCATATACAGCCTAGGCGAACTGACGTATGAATGGGCATGGGAACGGAAAGAAAAGGCCAAAGCGGCTAGGAAGGAAACCACCGATGAAGAAATGGCGCAGGATTAGCAAATATCTGCCAATTTGGATTGAAATGTTTTTTCCAAAAACATTGTTTCATATGATCAAAGAACAGCTGCTGATCGATGATGCCAACACAGTGCGCGAGGAGCATACGTATATGCGGCCCGAAGCATCAGCGGCCTATGAGGCATCGGCCAGCAAAGCGGAGGTGCTGCTTCATCTGTTTGAGGGCTTCACTGCGTTTGGGCATATGGATTTTGCATTTGACGACCGCGTGATCTCCTATGGGTGTTATGATTCCAGCGCAAACCGCCTCTTTGGCTGTATATCGGATGGCGTGCTTGCGGTTTCGGACCGTAAGCCATATCTGAATTACTGTATTCAACAAGAAAAAAAGGTGCTGATTGGATATCAGCTGCTGCTCACGCCGGAGCAGGAGACAGCAGTGCGGGATCGGCTGGCAGAATTTCAAAGTGCGCTTATCCCATGGGATTCAGATGCGCTGCTGTGGCGGCGGGGCAAGCTCAAGACCCGGCGGAAAAAATTCAATGACCCTGCCAGTTTGCTGCAGGAACAGGTGGATGTCCGGTTTTTCAAATTCCGGCGAGGGAGCAAGTTTAAGACCTATTTTGTGCTCAATACCAACTGTGCCATGTTGGTGGATGAGATTATGGGGGTGCTTGGGGAGGACTGTATCACCCCGCCTGGCAGCATCATTACCCCAGGCGCATGCTATCGGTATTTCGAAGGCCTGCTTCGGATGCCTGAGTCCATGGTGGTTGGGCGGCGGATCTATTTGCAGTGATTGAATAACAAAGGCAGTGCGCATCAAAAAAGCTGACCTGGTAGGGTCAGCTTTTTTTGCTGTGTATGCAATCTTTATGCCTCATCTGCTTCGGTTGAGCTGTCTCCCTCGGCCTTCTGTGCCAGCTCGGGCGCCGCGGCATATACCTGATCCAACAGCGTTTGAATCTGCTCCTGTGATACCGTTGTCATAAAGGTAGGTTTGATATCCTGGGCAGCCCACAGCGCTTCTGCGGCCTCTTCATATTTCTTTTGTGCGAATTTGACCAAAGCAATGTCATAAAAGCCTTCTGCAAAGGTGGGATTCTGTGCCTTTAGCTCATCGGCATACCGTTCCGCTTCTTCTTCCTGGCCGAGCTTGTGGTACAATTGCACCATATTGTCCAAAATAATGGTATTCTCGTTGTTGTATTCATAGGCCTCGTCATTGAATGCCTTGGCTTTCTCCAGATCCCCTTTGAGGATATACATATACCCCAACGTGCCGTACACATTGGTCGTGCGGTAGTAGGGGAAGATTTCCTCCAGCTCCTCGATGGCGCCGTCAATGTCTCCTTGCTTCCACTTTAGGATGGCGTAATTGGACTTGGCGTAGTTCTTGTCTTCCTGCTTGAGGCGGTAGCTAAGCAGCCGGCTGTAAATCTCCTGGGATTGCTCCAGTCTTCCGTCCCGCATCAGATAATACGCATAGTTGACCCGCTGGGTCACACTCATGCCATGTTTTCTGGCGCGCTCAAACCAGGCAAAACATTTATCCATTTCGCCCTTGGCTTGGTTTCGCATGGCAATAGCGATACAGATGTTGGTATAGCTCCGATAGATAATAAAGGCACAGAACAGCAGAAATACCACAAGGCCCAGCCAGAAACTATACTGGGAAGCGAAATAGACCAGAATGATCCCGATCACAATAGTCAGTAGGTTGCCCATTGGACTCTAACACTCCTTTTGCAGTTTGGGTTATCATGAAAAAATGCTGCGTCAGCGACTATGGCAGTAACGCAGCACCTTCCTATGAAAATGAATGAATCGCTTGTTTATTTCCGCAGGCCCAACTTCTCGATGATCGCACGATACCGCTCAATGTCGACCTTGGTCAGATAGTTGAGAAGACCACGCCGCTGACCGACCATCTTAAGAAGACCCCGACGGGAATGGTGGTCTTTTTTGTTGACCTTCAAATGCTCGTTGAGTTGGTTGATGCGCTCCGTTAGAATCGCAATCTGAACCTCAGGAGACCCAGTGTCTCCCTCGTGCAGTTTGTACTTTTCGATAATGGCTGTTTTCTGTTCTTTGGTAATCATGATTACCATCCTCCTCTTAAAATAAAAATACACCATAATACCACGTTAATGGTCACTTTGCGAGGCGTCGCCAAAAACCTAGTATCAGGTACAAAAGGTATCATAGCACACAATGCCGCATTTGTAAATACTTTTTTTAAAAAAATTTTAACAATTTCGACACAACCCGAAAGAGCATAAAAATAATACAATTTTATAGGAAAAAAATTATTCTTCCCCGCTTTCGGGCTTGGCTTCCTTTTCAATGTGAATGCCTTCCACAAAGATGTTGATCTTATCACAGATCAGATTTGTCATGGTCTCGATATTCTTTTTGACCGTTTCTTGGAGTTCCCATGCGATGTCAGGAATCTTGAGGCCATACTCCACGATGACATGGATATCCACACTGACGTGATTGTCTTCCATGACAATGCGGAGGCCGCGGCCATAGTTCTTTTTTACAAATTTTTCCACTAAACCATCCGTCAGGGAATTGGCAACGGATACACCCTTGACCTCGCTGACTGCGATGCCTGCTACGGTGAGCACGACATCCTCAGAGATCTTAATTTCTCCAATTTGCGCAGTGTCGTCGCTTGCTTCGACGCTATCTTCCACGCCTTCTACCTGCATGATCGGCTCTTCTGTCTGTTCATTTTTTAAGAGTTCTTCTTCCATTTTGGTGCCCTCCTTGCCATTTTGCTGCAGAAAACGCTATTTGGCAAATCATATAGGTTTCGGTGATTGCCATCCGTTTCATTTCCGCAGAGCTTCCTCATGAAATTTTAAGTATAGTATACCACTTATTTATGCAATTTACAATGGTATTATGACAAAAATACACAGACAGCCCTAGAAGAGCACAAGACCCAGTCCGCCTGCCAGCAGCAGCCACCAGATCTGATTGACCTTTTTGAAGCGGATGGATAAAAACAACACCAACCCGATGATCACAAAGGACATATAGCGGATGTCTGAGAGATCAAAAGACAAGGCGCCGCTGCGGAATACCGACTGTTCAATGAAGAAGATGCCGGCACTGCATAAAACACCAACCGTCACGGGCCGGATGCCCTTCATAATCCAATTCATCTGGGGCAGGTCGCCCACTTTGCGCAGCAGGAATACAACCAGCAAGATAAGCAGAAAAGAGGGCAGCGCGACACCGATTGTGGCAGCCACGCTGCCCACAATGCCCGCGACCTTATAGCCCACATAGGTGGCCATGTTGACTGCAAGCGGGCCTGGCGTCATCTGGGATACGGTCGTGATATCCGCAAACTCCTGGATGGCGATGCCAAATTTCGCGACCATCTCGTCCCGAATGATAGGCACCATGGCAAGTCCGCCGCCGTAGCTGAACAATCCAATTTTAAAAAAGGAGAAAAATAACTGTACAATTTGTGTGAACAATGTCATTGTTTCGCATCCTATCGTTGTTAGTGAGCTGCCTTGGAATCTTTGAATTTTTTTGGAGTTGTCCCGGTCATGCGCCGAAACACCTTGGAAAAATAGCTTTGGTCTTCATAGCCGACCAGGTTGGAAACCTGCACGATATTGATGTTATCGTTCACCAGCAGCTTTTTGGCCTTTTCGATCCGAAATTTGTTGAGATATGTATTGAAGTTATATCCCACTTCCTCTTTGAAGATCTTGCTGAGATAGGAGGAACTGAGGAAGGTCTGTTCCGCGGTGCTTTCCAGCGTAATCTTGTTCATATAGTTGTGGCTGATGATGTCTAGCACCTTGGCAATGATGCCGTCATGGACCATATGACCCCCTGCAAATATCTTTTCCATAAAATCGGCATTATACACCATCAAGCAGTCCCGTATTTGCTGCTCATTTTGCGCATTTTGAATGGAAGGCAGATACTGCAGGCCAAAATCGTGCTGAATCTCGGTGAAACTGCTTGGATGCAAGTCTGCATAGATGCGTGCAAGAAACAAGAGGTACATAAGGGCCAGGTTTTTACCATGCGCCTTGTCCTCTCCCTGTAAATAAGGCTCCAAAAGCCGGAGCAGCAGGTTAAGCTCATTGGCGGTTTCTGCCTTTTTTTCTTTGCGGATGATTTCCACAAGATAGGTTTCGTGCTCCAGAGATTGTAAATGATGTTTTTCCAATAGATTGGGGCTTCCAATCAGTTGTTCCCCCAGGTTGGTCACGTGACAGGCCAGGGACGACAGCAGTGCGAGCGCCTTGCCGGCACGGGCAGGCGTCAGGTTTGGGACATCCACAATGCGTTTCATCGCCTCCGCACTGTGTTGGGGCGGAATATGCATCTGCCGCATCACGGCGTCCAGCGCCTGCTCGCCCGAGACACAGAGCTGCATTGGTCCGGCCACCATGGTTGCGATATGTTGATTTTTGAGCCGGATGGGGGCGGCAAGGTGGATAAAACCGCTGCGGCAGAAAAACGCATATTGATTACCCGTTTCGATGGCATGCTTGCCCGCTTCGGTCACCACAAGCCGGCAATCAATCCCTGGATGCGCCATCTCTTCGGCCCAACGACAAAATGCACAGCCTTTGGTGCATTCTTCCATATCGGGTCCATCGTAATAGGGAATGACAAATGCCTCGATTCCCGATAGATCGGCAAAGTGCTTTGCATAACTGTCCGCGGCAGAAAGTATCATTTTTTTGGCATCTGGCAATCGCATGGTATTCATTTGCGTACCCCCATTTTGGTGCGGCATGCCGCCTGATGGATTTTTATTTTGTGGTTCCTTCTGAAGTGGCGGCCAGCATCCGGCTTACCGCATTTGGGTCAGCAAGCCCGATCAGCATGGGCGTCTTTGGAATGGAAAACCGGAAGAACAGGTCCAGCCCTAAAGCATAGTAGAGGTCGCCTGGGATGTTGCGGCTGTCAAGCAGCAGCGTATGCCGACCGCAAACACAAGGCTTCACGGCATTCCGCGGCAGCGCGGTCATGGATTCCTCCCGCAGCGTGTTGATGAGCAGGACGCGGCGGTCGGTGATGACATAGACATCCCGTTTTTGGCGTCGGTAGCGGTACCAAACGCGCCCAATCAGCAGGTAGAATGCAACCAAAAGCAACAGAAAACCAAACAGGCTAAAAGATCCGATCCCTTTTGCGGCATCCGCGGCAAATGGGGCGGCTGCTGTGACAATACAAAACCCGCTGGCGATCACCGTAAGCGGGATGAGAACAAAGTCGTATCGGTCAAAAAGCGGGACGGATATAGGTGTCATGCTGTTTTGGACGGTTTCATCCGGCATGAGATACTTCTCAAAGCGTGTTTGCTGGTCCATGGCGTACTCCCTCTCTGACTGGGGTTGGCTCAAAGGCACAGCGCCGCAGCGTGGCGCTTTGCGTAAGGCCATACTTGTACTAGCACCCCTTATTGTAACAATTTCTTACGGGAGTTGCAAGTGATTTATGGGATTTTTGGTAAAAAAATTAGAAAGCATATCTGTTTTTTTGTAAAAAATCAGCATATTGGGCAAAAATGGGAAATTTTTTACGCAAAAAAAACAAACAGCACAGCGCCATACGTGCCATACTGTTTATTTCGCATTGTGTCCATCAGATGTGTGGGCGAATCATAAAGCGATGCCCAATGGCCTGAATGATATGGGGTCAGTCCGCACAGCGTTTGCATAGCGTTAAGTCTTCTTCCTGCGCTTGGCTGAGCGGGATGGTGACGGCCCGCTCGTTCACGTATTGGCAGTGGGGGTCAGTGTGGTATACCGAGCCCGAAGGCATGACATAGACCAGCGTGTCAGCTGAACCAGTGGATGCGACCGGCGTGTTGGTTGGAGCAGACGAAGGCGGGGTCGTTTGCGTGATGGATGTTGCGGCATTGGTGCCCGTTACGACAATATCAATGTCGTTTTGTGCATGCAGCATTTGGAATACAACAACCAGAATCAAGCAGGCAAGAAGGCCGGCCAACAATGCCAACAGGATGCGCATGCGGCCCATGCTCCACCGTTCTGCCGTTTTTTCTGCCGCGGCAGCCGGTTTTGGTTCGGACGCGGCTGGCATATTGGCCGCTGCAGGATTGGACTGGAATGGTTGGGGATCGTGGGATTCGGGCAGATTCTTCCGCTGTTTTGTTTCCTGGTATTTGCGGATGAACGCAGAAAACCGGGCGAGCAGGCGGTCTTCTTCCTCGAGTAAGCCCGATTTGGAACGTTGCCCTTGGTGACAGCGCAGTTCCTGTTCTAACACTTCCGCTTCTTTGGAGGAAAGCTGTGATACGCGCATAATTTCGTCTGCGTCCACAATTCCACATGCGCTCAGAACACAAGGGGGCGCCAGCACATACCGAGCAAACGAATCGGCTTCCGCTTCCTGCGCATCCCGTTTCATATCGTCAGGGTCGTTACCAACGATGTGTTGATGGACGGTGTGCTCCAGCACGAGGTGACCAATCTCATGCAGGACGCAAAAGGTACGGGCCGAAAGGGACAAGCCATCCGAATAAAACAGGATGGTTTGTTCGGTGTCGGGCAGCCGGCAGACAAAGGAAGGACAGGATGCCGCGTAGTCCAGCAGATCCCACCGGACGAGCAGAGCATGCCCTTCCTCGTAAGTCGCCAGCTGACACTCCATCTGTGCGATGGTGTCTTGGATTTGATGAAATGTTACAGGGAGTTTATAGGCTGCATTTTTTAGCAGAAACCTGTAAGCCATCACTTCGATGCCTAGCATAAAAATGCCTCCTCTATATTTTATGAGTGACATTATTTTATGCTATTTCTTTTGGAAACACAAGCATTTTCGACAATGTTTTGCTATATTCTACAATTATCGACTATATATGGTTTTTGCGTTTTTGATATCGCGCCTGGCGAACCGATTTTAAAACCTCTTCTACCAGCGCAAGCTCTTCCTCCGTCACCTCTACGACCCGATGACTGCCGCCCTTGGCAAGGATCTGTATTGTTTTCGTTGATTCCCGCCCCAGGAGGTAATCCGTGGAGACATTAAAGTAATCGGCGAGTTTTTGAAGCGTTTCTCCACGCGGAATGGTTCCCCGCCGCTGCCAGTTGCCAAAGGCACCCGATGCAATTCCAACTTCCTTTAACATTTTGTTTTTGGAGATACCGCGCTCCTCGAGCAGCGCGGTGATGCGTTCAACAAATTCCATGCCTCATAATCCTCCCATCAAATTGTACAAAAAGTTATTAAAAATTTGTGCGATTCGACGAATTTCATTTATGTGTGACAAAAAATACTTGAATACACACAAATGTGAGGATATAATACATGGCAGACCAGGTGAATTGGTTGGCATGAGCTGCCAAGCACTGTTTGTGGAGACAGTGAATGACGGTATCCTCTGTTTTCGCCGTTTTTTTTGTGGGTATTGTTACAAAATTCTACAAGTCATTGTACCATGGATGAATGGGAAAATCAAGAATTGTCGAAAAAAGACAAGGAGGTAGATATGAGCGGGATACCCGTCACAAGACAGGGCATGTCAACCGTCATCTGGCATCATAAAAGGACAGCAGGAGGCAAACAACATGGGAAAAACGCGGATCGTGGGGACGGTGGAGCAGGATGCATTTTTAGCAATGCATATCTGGAATGATAAGACCCTGCTCGAGGTGCGTTGGTATCCGAAATCGGAGACCATGGAGGTGAGAGAGGCACAAAAAGACGGGTTTGTGCCCCGCCGGGCCTTTGGGTGACCCGTCCCCACCCGAAGCTGTGATGGCATGCGATTACCCGTGTGTGGTATACTGGCACAAAAGGGGAGGGAATCGGATGGCATATTATTTTTCGGAGGATGCAATATCATTTTGGGCACAGGAGCTGGCCGGGCGGCTGGCAAACGGGGAGGACCCCAGGGCGGCAGTGGCGGGTCTATACCACCTATGAAAAGAGCCATTTACGCGCGCGGTTTCGGAGATCTATCAAAAAGCGCGGGCGTCGGATGAGCCGCCTGTCCGCAAAGAGGCACAGGAGCTGGCGGCGGAAATTTTGGGTCATCAAGCGGCATTTGCTGCGGATATCAAAGAGCGGCAGACGCGTTTGGACAGCGATGGGGTATTGTCCGCCATCCGACTGCATCTGTCCCGCATGTGTGACAAGCTGTACCAGGCGGAAGTGTACGGGATGCTTGACAAATTTGGAGACATGGGATATACTGGATATCAGTATGCATGTGCGGATCAGGGGCCCTGCGCCATGTGCCGCATTTTAGATGGTCAGGTGTTTGCAAATGATGAGGCGCATGCCGGACGCAATTTGCCGCAGCTACACCCCAATTGCCGATGCACCATCCGTCCTGCACAGGTGGAAGTGGGCAAAATTGGAAATTACGAGAATGGTTATCCGCTGGGGATTCCGCTGCGGGAAGTGGCGGAGCGGCTGGGTGCGACCGTGACATATGACGCAAGTACCAAAACGGCACAGGTGTCTTTTCCAAATGGCAAAGAGGCCTGGTTTACCGATGGCGTGGTCGGGGCCTGGGTGGACCCAGATGGTGTGATGTATGTCAATTCCAATCAGTTCGCCAAGGCGCTTGATATTACCAATGTGCTGACGGCGACCGTCGGGGATAAGGTTCTGTATTTTGTGAACTATGGCAATGAAAAAGTGGATATCATATGGGATCAGAAGCTGGTAGGTACGGTCCGGGTTCCGGGGCGGATTCGTCGCGTGAGCGTCAGCCCGCTTGATACGCTGAATCGGCTTTATTATGAGCGATTTGGAAGCGCGGCAGAGGCGATTGATGCCAATTTTGGAGAAGTGGTCGGGGGTCTATCTGAAATGATATGGAAAGGCTCAGGAGCCACCGCTCAAATCATTTATGAAATGGTCTCTTATCTGATTGGCAATCCTTTTGGCAAGGATTTAAGCGATGCCAATACACTGATTCAGCTGTTTTATGAAGGCAGCTCGCTTACGCCCTATGTTGCGCTATTTCTGTATGTCGGAGCAGATGCGGTGCGCCTGATTCAGCAGTAAACGGGGGTGGACGCGCTGAGGTGGCTCAAACGGATGTATGATACGTATGTGGTGATGCTGCAGTATCCCCTGCGGCGGGCGCGCTGGTGTTATATCGTTCTCATATGGCTGTTGACCGTTTTGCTGCAGTTGTGCAAAGCGGGAGATGGTCCATTTGAGCTACTGGCCGCCCTGTTGGCTGGTGTATTTGCGTTTCCTTGGGCCATTGCGGCTTATCATCTGACTTACTGGTTTGAATGGCTGTTTTTTCGGCGATATTTTGCGACCAAGCAGGCGTTTGAAAAACAGATGCTGCCCTTTGCCTTTTTCCGGCTGCCCATACAGATCGTAGGAGAGGGATGCAGCATCTGGTGTGCCTGGCCGCTGGGTACGGTGGTTTGGGACGTGTTGTTGTATTTACTGGAGATAGCTTGTCTTGGCTATTGCCTGTTTGGTGTCCGGCGCATCCGGGAGCGGCGGTGCGTGGTTGCGTTTGGAGCGGTATGCGTGTTGCAGCTGGCGCTGTGGGTGCTGGGGATCGTTTTCTAAAAAAGACAGCGGCGATGCCGCTGTCTTTTTTGCGCTATTGGATGCGTTTTTGCCGACCGGTGTTGTCCAGGGTGTAGTTTTCGGTGTAAATAAGCTCGGACACGGGCACCAGCCGGTATCCATCTGCTGTCAACTTTTCCAAAATCTTGGGCAGGGCCGCAGGGGTGTTTTTGGCGCCGTTGTGGAACAGCATGATGGACCCCGGGCCGACGCGCTTGGTCACCCGCGCCACGATGTCGTCCACCGCGAGATCCTTCCAGTCTAAACTGTCCACATCCCATTGGATCACCTGGTGCCCCGTCTCATTTGCGGCGCGGATGACGGTGTTGTTGTACTCCCCATACGGCCCGCGGAACAGCGTGGGACGTTTGCCAATGGTCTGCTCAATCTTATCCGAACAGAGGGTGATTTCTTCTTTGACCTTTTCGGCCGAAATCTGATTGATATGGGGATGGGTATTGGAGTGATTGGCGATTTCATGCCCGGCATCCGCAAATTTCTTGACCGATTCGGGATATTTTTCCACCCAACTTCCCACCATAAAGAAGGTCGCCTTGACATCATACTGCGCCAGTGCATCCAAAATGAGGTCGGTGTCCGCGTCGTCCCAGGCGGCGTCGAAGGTGAGGCTAGCAATCTTTTCGTCCCCGCGGTCCACGCTGTAGATGGGAAGCAGCCGCTCCTCCACGTTGCCCGAGCTCACGGTCAGCGGCTCAGATTGGTAGGCGGCAAACAGGATGGCGGCAGCACAGACAACCAGCAGTGTCAGCACAATGGTTTTTCGCTTGAAGAGCAATATTTTCATGGGGCGTCCCCTCCTTGCAGGATAGATGGTCATTTGGCCGCTTTGTTCCAAATATATGAAAAAGCGGGCGGCAATATAACAGATTTTGGAAGGAAAGGGACAGCAGACGGGGAGAATTTTTTGGGGATCCCTCTTGTTGCTTGGCGAAATTTGTGGTATAATAAAACTTACTTCATTTGCGCGCATATCTACGCGCATACCCGTGCGTTTTTTGCCGTCTGCCACGGGCGGCGTCACGGCGCTGCTTGGCACATGGAAGGCGGGAACCCCGCAGCCAGGCGCGGTACACATTTGGCGGGTATCTGTTGCGAAAAAAGAGGCTAGAGGGTGCTTTTATGCACCGTTTTCGATAGAACGAAGGAGGAAAACATGGGAAGATCATCCATGCACTTGTCTTATCAGTCCCAGATGCGGGCGCGTGCGATACAACATAAGCGGCGCGCGCGGAAACGGAGGCTGCGCCGCTTTCGCGCACTGATTTTGCTGCTGCTCATTGTGTTGATTGGCTGGTGGGCCATGGTGGCGGTGCGCGATGCGAAGGATGCCGCGACGGCCGGCCAGTTGGCGCAGGGAAATCAACTGTCTGCCGGTGGCCAGACAGCACCCAAAGGGGAAGCATGGCAGCTGCTGTTGGTCAATGGCAGCAATCCCCGGCCGGAGGAGGCGGCTGCGCCTACGTTGGCGCAGGTGGGGCGGTTTCAGGTGGACAGCCGCATTGCGGACAGCTTGACGCGGATGTTGGCGGATGCGGAGGCGGCGGGGTTATCCCCGCTTATCTGCTCCGCATATCGGACCCATGCATTCCAGACGGAGCTGTTTGAGGAACAGGTACAGAAATGGTTGGATGAAGGGTATACACGGGCAGAGGCGGAAAAAGAAGCCAGGACGGTGGTCGCATATCCCGGCACGAGTGAGCACGAGATTGGGCTCGCGGTGGACATTGTGTCCCAATCCTATCAGCTGCTAGACGATGCACAGGCCGAAACGCCTGAGGCCAAGTGGCTCAAGGAACACTGCGCGGAGTATGGGTTTATTCTGCGGTATCCGACCGATAAAACCGAAATCACGGGGATTATCTTTGAACCGTGGCACTATCGGTATGTCGGGGAGGAAGCTGCCCGAGAAATCATGGAGCGGGGCATTTGCCTGGAGGAATACCTGGCAGAGTGAGAGCGGGCCAGTTTTGGCGTTTTGCCAAATACATGCCGGTTGTCATATCTGCCATGAAGCCTTGCCAACGAATATGATTACAAAACGGCCTATGGGCCGTTTTTTTGTGTTCGGACCAAGGGTATTTGTTCCAAATATTACTTTTTTTGGAATGAACCCAGCGCCACACGGGCATACTATCCAAAAAGGACATGCGTGGGAGGCGGTGCTATGGAGGGCGCAAAGGGACTATGGAAGCGGTTTTTGGCATTCCATGGGGACGGGGAAGGGCCCATCCTAAAGGAGCAGGATAACAAGCCCGAGGCGGTACCTCGGCTGGACGAGCGGGTGTCGGCCAATCTCTACACCAACATTGCCAAAATCAAAGAGATCTACCACTATCCCGAATCGGGAGACCTGATTCTGCGCAATATCAAGCTGACGGTCAACGGACAGCGGATCGATGCCTTTCTCTATTTCTTTGACGGCCTGGTCAACAGCGACTTCATCTGTGAATACATCATCAGCCCCCTCATGCAGATGTCCAGCTTCATCAAACCCGACGGACTGCCGCTGGACACGTTTGTGGAGCAGCAGCTGGTCACGCAGAATGCGGTCAAACGGTCGGACACGTTTGAACGGCTGGTGGATGAGGTGAGTTTTGGCGGCTGCGGGCTGTTTGTGGACGGCGTGGACGTGGGGTGGGTTGCGGACACCAAGGGGTGGCCCCGGCGGGGCGTCGGCAAGCCCGACACCGACAAGTCGGTGCTGGGGCCGCAGGAGTCCTTCACCGAGCTCATCCGGGGCAACACCGCCCTGCTGCGCAAGACCATCCGGGACCCCAACCTGGTCATGGAAAACATGATGGTGGGCAAAAAGAGCAAGACGGCGGTTGCGGTGGTGTACATCAAGAATCTGGCCAATGCATCGCTGGTGGAGGAGGTCAAGCGCCGGATTGGCCGGGTGAATGCGGACTATATCTTCTCCTCCGAGGAGCTGGAACACCACATTGAGGACTCCAACCGGCGGCTGCTCCCCCAGATGCTGTCCACCGAGCGGCCCGACCGGACGGCGGCGGAACTGGCGGACGGCAACATCGCGATCATCGTGAACGGCAGCCCCTATGCGCTCATTCTGCCCGCGACCTTCTTCAGCTTTTTACACACCAACGATGACCGCTACCTGCGCATGCCCTATGCCAACTTTGTGAGCATCTTGCGCTACCTCGCACTTACGGTTTCGGTGCTGCTGCCGGGGCTGTTTGTGGTGGTGACCCAGTATCACCATGAGATCATCCCAACCGACCTGCTGTTCGCGCTGGAGGCATCCTTTGAAAAAACGCCCTTCCCGCTGGTGTTTGAGCTCATCATGCTGGAGGTTGCGTTTGAGCTCATCCGGGAGGCGGAGATCAAATTCCCCAGCATCGGCGGCTCGTCGGTTGGCATTGTAGGCGGCCTGATTTTGGGGCAGGCGGCGGTCACGGCGGGCATCGTCAGCCCCATTGTCATCATCGTGGTGGCCATGACGGCGGTGGGCTCCATGTCCGCCCCCAGCTATTCCATGGGCATTGCGTTCCGGATCATGCGGTTTTCCTATATCATCCTGGGGGCTTTTGCGGGGATGCTGGGCGTGACGGTGGTGCTGTTTTGCCACCTGCTCATGATCGCAACCGCGCGCTCCTTTGGCGTCCGCGGGTTTGCGCCCATTGCGCCCCGGACACGGGAAGGCCTGTTCCGCACCATCTTTGTGACACGGGCCAGCAAGTTTGCTTCCAAACCCGACTACAACAATTCCAAACAGGAGCAATCGGAACACAATTCGGACCAATCATCCTAGGAGGCAGTTATGCAACAGACAATCATTCAATTTGGACGGTGGGAGACGGCTTCCATTCTAATCAATGTGCTGCTCGTGAAGATCTTCCTGGGGCTGCCCGGACTCATGAGTGAGGCATGCGGCAGCGCGCTGTGGCTGTCCGCCATCCTGTCCGCCGCCATCATGTACCTGTTTATCCTGCTCATCGTATGGCTGTATGACCACTTTGAGGGCAAGGACCTGTTTGCCATCGCGGAGCTGGTGGGGGGCCGGCCGCTGCGGTGGGTGGTTGCCGCGCTGGTGCTGGCGACGCTGCTCGCCCGCGCGCCCATTGTGCTGCGGCTCACGGTGGAAGGACTGTTGGTTGCGACGCCGTTTCCCATCCCGCCCCTCCTTGCAACACTGCTGCTGGCGTTTGCCATGCTGTTTGCGGCCTACCGCGGCGTGGAGGGCATCGCGCGGCTGCATGCCATCTTTGTGCCTGCGATTCTGGCGGCGCTGGTGTTCATCTATCTTTTTACAGCGCATACCTTCCATGCGAGCAACCTGTTTCCCTTCTGGGGACTGGGGATGGGAAACACGCTCTGGCAGGGAGCGCGCTTTACTTCCCTCTATTCGGACATGCTGTTTTTGTTTTTGCTGTACCCTTATGTGAATGACAAACGGCAGTTTAAACAGTCCGCTTGGTGGGGCGTGGGGCTGGGGAGCCTGTTTTTGGTGCTCACCAACCTGGGATTCATCCTGGCGCTGGAATACCCGCAGAACGCGCAGTTTGTGATGCCGGTATACCAGCTGTCCCGCATCATCAGCTTCGGCCAGTATACACAGAACCTGGAGTCGGTTTTCCTGCCCTTCTGGCTGGTATCTTCCATGTTATACCTCAGTCTCAGCCTGTTTTTTGTGTCCCGGACGCTGCAAAACGGATTTGGCGCAAAATACCACAAATTGGGAATTTTTCCTGCGCTGCTTGCCATTGTGCTGCTGAACTATGTCCCCAAGAACATGATGGAGGCGGTACAGTTTGGCGCGCAGGTGGACCTCATCCTGATGGCGACGGGGCTTGTGATTCCTTCCATGATTCTGTTTGCGGCCATCTTGAAACAACGCAGAGAAGGGAGGCTGGCACGATGAAACGATGGGTTCGGCTGCTGTGCCTTCCGCTGTGTATCCTGCTGCTCACGGGGTGTGAATACTCCAATGAAATCAGCGAGATGGCCTATGTGGTGGCCATGGGAATGGACGTTGGGGAATCTGCGCCCATGCGGTTTACCTTCCAGTTTGCCAAGCCCCTCAAGATTGCAGGTTCGGGGGAGGAGGAAGGCAGCGGCGGGGAGTCGGAGAGCGACAGCTCCTCGGTGGTCACGGTGCAGGCGGGAGATCTCTTCACAGGGCTCAACATTGTCAACAATACCCTCTCCAAGCAGATTAACCTTTCCCATATGAAACTTTTGGTGTTCTCCCGGGAGGTGGCGGAGCAGGGGGTGGAGGAGATCCTCACGTTTCTCATGAAAAACAGCCAAACCCGGCCCTCCACCTTCGTGGCGGTTGCGGCGGGGGAAGCGGAGGCATACCTCAAGAAGGTGAAACCCGCCATGGAGGTCAATCCGGCCAAGTATTACAGCTTGGTATTTTCCAAAAAGAATTCCAACTTCATTCCCATTATGACCCTTCGGGAGATGTATTTCCACACCACGGCGCCGGGGCAGGAGGCGGCGCTGCCGCTGGTGGGCGTGAGTCCCGATGTGCCGGCGAAATCGGAGGAGCAGTCCCAAGATACTGCCATGGGAAACTACACCGCGGGGTCGCCGGGCCGTGTCAGCGACAACGATACCGAGGTGTCGGGCATGGCGGTGATGCGGAGCGGAAAACTGGCGGGCTTTTTGCCATCCAAATCGGTTGAGATGTACAACATCTGCATCAATGCCTATCAGCCGTCTTACTACCACATTCCCTCCGATGCGGTGGAGGGGGAGCATGTGGTTCTCAAGATGCATCAGAAAAAGGCGCCCAAAAAGGAGGTGCACATAGAAGGCGGCGTGCCCCACATCACCCTCACGGTGTCTATGCGGGCGCAGCTCATCAAGTGCCCGCAGGAGGAGTATGGGCAAAAGGACATCGATGGGTTCAACCGCATGGCAGAGGAAAGCCTAAAGCGGGATTTGGAAGGGTTTTTGGCCCAGACGGTCGCCTGTCAATCGGATGTGGTGGGGTTTGGGCGGTATGCCAAAATCCGCTTTCCCGATTATGCGGCATGGGAGGCCTACGACTGGCCTTCCCATTATAAAGACGCCGTGTTTACGGTCAACACGCATGTCAATATCGACAACGACGGCCTCATCCATGACATGTCGGGGACATAAAAAGGGCATTTTACTTGCAAACAAAAAAGCGGAGGTCTTGCCTCCGCTTTTTTGTTTGCATCGCTGGCCTGCCATGCTGGCGTCTCATGATCTGTCCGTGTCATGCACATCCACCAGGTCTGCGCCGCCGTGTCGCAGCATCTCCGCGACGTGGTTGGCATCTGCTTCGGGTGCCTCTGCCACCCAGAGCACACGTCCGCGTTTGAGCTCGGTCTCGTAGTCCAGACCATGTACCTGCGGGACACCCATGCGCTCCAGCGTTCCTGCGATGCCGTCTGCTTCGATGTCCCCCGACAAAAAGCCCAGCATGGGCCCCGTCGCGCCAAACATTCCATATGCGGGCACCTGGAAGGGAGTCATGGTCATCATAAGGCCGGAGGAGACCGCAAAAGTCGGGTCGTCCATGTCAAATGTGTCCTGCTCATCCGAACCGGGATAGCCCGTATTGCCTTGTGCTGTGCCGCGGCTGGTCACCAGGGAGACCGCGGCTGGATCGATGCCGAACCTGCGCGCATCCCGTGCGGCCTGTTCTGCAAGCGCAAAGGAATCAAAGATACCCGTTACCAATTTTTTCATATGATCACTCCTGTCCGTTTTCCGTTAGTATGTCCGCAGCTGCAGGCATGTATCCCTGCCTTCATCCATTGGGCAAAAATTGACAAATGGCAAGATGCGTGCTACAATAAGGCATGCGAATGACGCGAAACGAGGCAAATTGTATTACGAATGATGTGAAAAGAGGCGAATTTCATGCGGATGTTGGCGAGCAAGGCCTTGGTGCAGGTGCTGGAGGAACAGGGCGTTCGGCACATATTTGGGTACCCGGGGGCCGCAAACACGCCCATTTTAGATGCGGTGGGCAAGAGCAGCATCGCACATATCCTCATGCGCAACGAACAGGGCGCGGTGCATGCGGCGGCGGGCTATGCCCGGCTGACGGGCAAGGTGGGGGTCTGTACCGCGACATCGGGCCCCGGCGCGACCAACATGATCACGGGCATCGCAAATGCGTATATGGACTCCATCCCGCTGGTGGTGCTGACGGGGCAGGTGGCAAGCGGCCTGGTGGGCCGGGATGCGTTCCAGGAGGTGGATACCACCGGCGTCACCACCCCCATCAGCAAACACAACTACCTTGTGAAAGACCCAAACGATCTGCCCCGCATTTTGGAGGAGGCGTTTTGGATAGCGGGGACGGGGCGGCCCGGCCCCGTCGTGGTGGACATCCCAATGGACGTTCAGCGGATGCGGGTCGACTATCAGCCGCAGGGAACGCCGCAGATTCGGGGATATTGCCCCCATCTGCCTGCTACGGATGCGGATGCGGCGCAGCTGGCGGATGCGATTCGTCAGGCGGAGCGGCCCCTGCTCGTTGCGGGCGGCGGGATTCTCATCGCCCATGCCAGCGAGGCGTTTGCCGCACTGGCAGCGGGGACGGGCCTGCCGGTTGTCTCTACCATGATGGGCATCGGCGCGGTGCCCTGTGCGCACCCGCGCTATCTGGGCATGGTGGGCTCCCATGGGGTTCCGCCCGCCAATGCGGCCTTTGCGGAGGCCGATCTGGTGGTGTTTTTGGGGGCACGGGTGTCCGACCGGACGGTGTCGGATACGGAAGCGCTGGCAAAACGTGCGGCGGTTGCCCATGTGGATATTGATCCGGCGGAGATTGGCAAGAACATCCCATGTGACCTCGCCATTGCGGCGGACTTGGCGGATTTTCTGCCCCGGTTGACGCGGGCGCTGGCGGGGTATACCTGCCCCGGCGGCTGGGCGGATAAAGCGGCGGAACGGCGAGCCGCCATGCCGCTGCCCGACGGAAAGAAGCGGGGGGCAGTCAACCCCAAATACTTGATGCGGCGGCTGTCTGAGGCTACGGGCGGCCGCGCGGTGGTCACCACCGAGGTGGGGCAGAACCAGATCTGGACTGCCAATCATTACCAGTTTGCCCGCCCTGGCACCTTTTTGACGTCAGGCGGTTTTGGTACCATGGGCTTCGGGCTGCCCGCCGCCATGGGGGCGAAGTTGGCGCGGCCCGATGAGCTGGTCATTGCCATAGAGGGGGACGGCAGCTTCCAGATGTCCATGCCCGAGCTGGGGGCCATCCGTCAGTGGGGCGCGGAAGTTAAGATTGTGCTGTTTGTCAACCGGGTGCTGGGGATGGTGCATGAGTACCAGGACGTGAACTTCCAGTCCCGGCACAGCGGCGTGGACCTGGGAGCCTATCCTCACTATCCGTCCATCGCGGCGGCGTATGACATCCCCTGTGGAACGGTGGCGGAAAATCAGGACGTGGACAGTGCGATCGCGGCCATGCTGGAGACGCCCGGGACTTACCTGCTGGAGGTGCTGGTGGATCGTACGGAGAGCACGCTGTAAGAGAAAGGAGACATAATCCATGGCAAAATATATCCTGACGGCGCTGGTCAATAACCACGCCGGTATTCTGGCGAAGATGGCGGGCCTGTTTGCCCGGCGGGGCTTTAACATCGACTCGCTGGCGGTGGGTGTCACGCAGGACCCCGATATCTCCGCTACCACCATCGTGGTCAATGGGGACGGGCATACGGTGGACCAGGTGCTCAAGCAGCTGTCCAAGCTGATTGATGTGATTGAGGTGAAGCATCTGCCGGCGGAACAGGCCGTGTCGCGGGAGTTGTCTCTCATCAAGGTGGCATGCGACCCCACCAACCGCAGTGAGATTGTGCAGGTGGTCAACATCTTTCGTGCCAAGGTGGTGGATGTCGCGCCCGATGCGCTCATCATTGAGCTGACGGGCACGGGGGATAAGATTGACGCCTTTGAACAGATGGTTCGGCCCTACGGCATCTTGGAGATGTGCCGGACGGGGATGGTTGCGATGCGGCGGAGCGGACAATAGACCGAGGAATGGCTGAGGTGGGAATATGGAATTTACGGTGATTGACCGGGACACCTGGGAACGGGAAGCGTATTTTGCGCATTATCTGTCGGCGGTTCCCTGTACTTACAGCATGACCACCAAGCTGGATATCACCCCCATCCGGGAAAAGGGATACCAGCTCTATCCAACCATGCTGTATGTTTTGACCAAGACGGTCAACCAATATGAAGAGTTTCGGATGGCATTCCTGCCGGACGGCCGGCTGGTGCGATATCACAGGATGTCGCCCTGTTACACGGTATTTCATAAAGAAACCGAAACGTTTTCCAATATTTGGACAGCGTTTTCGGACGAGTATGCTGCCTTTTGCCGCAGTTATGCGGAGGATATCCGCCGGTATGGTGCGGTGCAGGCCTTTGACGCGAAACCCGATATGCCCCCCAACTGTTTTACCGTGTCCATGATTCCGTGGGTGGGGTTTGAGAGTTTTCATCTGCAAACGGCGGATTTTCGGTATCTGATTCCCATTTTTACCATGGGCAGGTTTGAGAACGTGCAGGGCAGATATATGCTGCCCCTTGCGATACAGGTGCACCACGCGGTGTGTGACGGCTTTCATGTCGCCCGATTTGTGAATACGCTGAAGGAGCGCATCCTGGCTTTGTGAAAAAAAGAGGCCATAGATGGTAACGGGGATTTTTGTAAGTGGGACTTGCAAAAATCCCCGTTTTCGTATACAATAAAAGGATAAGGGCGAACTACCAAATTTAGGAATTTTTACGTAGGGAGGAGGTGGCTTGTCCATGTATTTTATTGATCGGATGGGGATCAAAAGGCGGGTGCTGTACCAAAAATTCTATGAGCGGGGTGTGGCGCTGTTTGAGGCGGGACGGGTCACCAAGCTGACGGTCTCCCCCTGGCACTTGTCCCGCCGCGCGGGGCATTATCTGGATATCGCGGCCCAAGTGCGCGGGGAACGGCAGACCTACCATGTCCGCACCGTATATACCGAACAGGGGGGCATTGGCACGGTGACCTGCGACTGTGCGGCCTTTTCCAGGTATCCCACCATCTGCCGGCACTGCGTCGCAGCGCTGCTGGCGCTGTCCCATATGGAGGTGCCGCCGCTGGCGGATCACAATACCGACCTGCTCATCGCGGCCATGGAGCGCGGCATTCGGGGGGAACTGCCCACAGAGCAGGATGCCGCCGCGGATCTCCGGGCGGACTGCAAGCTCAACTATGACAGTATCCGGGGGACGTGGGAGCTGACGCTCCGAGCGGGGCGGGAGCGGCTGTATGTGGTAAAGGATCTGGCGGAGTTTTTGGAAGCGGCCGAAGCGCTGCATCCCGTGACGTTAGGCCGCGGACAGACCCTGGTGCCCGACCCGGCGCGGTTTGAGGAATCCAGCCGGGCGCTGCTGCTGTTTGTGCGGGACTGTTACTATGACAACAAGGCCTATGCGGATAAATACTACACCCGCTGCCCAGTGGGGCGGCTGGAGCTGGTGGGAGGGCAGTTTCCGGCGCTGTTTTCCTTGCTGCGGATGCAGGGCATCCCCGTCCATGGCCGGGTGGACGGCGCGGAGCTGCACGGGCTGGTGGAAGGAACGCCCGACATCCAGTATACCCTGCTGCGGGACGGGGAAGAGGTGCAATTCGGCATGCTGGGCCGCATCCAGACCATCCGCAGCCGGGATCAATATTATCTGTTCTGGGGTGATACTCTTTACCATGTTCCGCCATCCTTTGGGGAGCTGGTGTGTGAGATCACGGATGCGCTGGCGGGCTCTCCAACGGGGATGCTGCGGGTTGCGCCCGAGCAGGAGGCGCGGTTCAATGCGCTGGTGGTCACGCCGCTTGCCAAGCAGGGCCTGATTGCGATCGCGGAGGACCTGCGGGATACCTACCGCACCATTCCGCTGGTTGCCAAGGTGTATCTGGACTATGAGGACGGCGCCATCACGGCGCGTGTGGCCTATTGCTATGAAGATGAGGAGTATACCGTTCGCAACAGCCAGGAGAATCCCTACCGGGATGTCCAGCAGGAATACGCGATTGAGAACCTGTTTGCTTACAGCAATTTTACCATGCAGACCGACCGATACGTCCTGCCCGACGAGGGGGACAACCTGTACGACTTCTTGCAGCACCACCTAGAACAGCTTGGGCAACTTGCGCAGGTGTATCTGTCCGATGCGTTTAAAAAGATCCGGGTGCAGTACCCGCGACCCGTGTCGGCGGGCGTTCGTCTGGACGGGGAGCTGCTGACACTCACCTTGGACCTCGGGGAGTACAGCGCGGAGGAGCTGCTCGCGGTGCTCGCGGCGTATCGCATGAAAAAACGGTACTTCCGGCTGCGAAACGGTGCATTTTTGAATCTGGAAAACGACGGGCTGGAGGGCATCGCGCGGCTCGTGGACGGTCTGGACGTGACGGAGGCGGACATGCTGGCGGGGCGCAAACAGCTGCCCAAGTACCGTGCGCTGTACTTGGATCTCCTGGCCCGCGATAACACGGGCGTGCGGCTGGAGCGCGGACCGGCGGTCAAACAGATGGTGCGGGACATCCGGGATGCGGGTGACAGCGATTTTGCGGTGCCTGACAGCCTCAAAAAGGTGCTTCGGCCCTATCAGAAGACGGGGTACCGCTGGATGTGCACGCTGGCACAGTATGATATGTGCGGTATCTTGGCGGATGACATGGGATTGGGCAAGACGCTTCAGGTCATCACGCTGTTGCTGTCTGCGGCTGGTGTGGGACAACCCGCGCTGGTCGTCGTGCCAACGTCGCTTTTATACAACTGGCAGAGCGAGTTTGCGCGGTTTGCCCCCTCCCTCCGCGTGCTGCTGTCGGTGGGGTCGGTCCCCGAGCGGGCGGCGCTGCTCTCCCATATCGCGGACTATGATGTGGTGGTCACGTCCTATGAGCTGCTGAAGCGGGATATCGCCCTGTATGAGGAGGCGGTGTTTTCCTATTGTATCTTGGATGAAGCGCAGAACATCAAAAACCATGCCACGCAGAACGCCCATGCGGTCAAGCGTATCCGGGCGGCGCATCGGTTCGCGCTGACGGGGACGCCCATCGAGAACGCGCTGTCCGAACTGTGGTCCATCTTTGACTTCCTGATGCCGGGCTATTTGGGAACGTATCAGAAATTTCGGGACAAGTATGAGACGCCCATCGTAAAGGAGGGGGATATGGCCCGCGCGCGGGAGCTGTCCCAGCATGTCGCGCCGTTCCTGCTCCGGCGGCTCAAAAAGGACGTCTTAAAGGAACTGCCCGACAAGATTGAGTCGGTGGTCGCAAGCGACATGACGGAAGCGCAGCGGGAGGTGTATCTTGCGCACCTGGTACAGGCACGGCAGCGCATCGCAGAGCAGCGGCAGCAGGGGGATTTAAAACAGCACGGCATGCAGATTTTGGCGCTTCTCACCCGGCTCCGGCAGGTGTGCTGCCATCCCTCCCTGTTCATGGAGGGCTATGCGGGTGGGAGCGGCAAGTTTGCGCTGGCGCTGGAGCTGATTGGTGACAGTGTACGTGCGGGGCACCGTGTTCTGCTGTTCTCTCAGTTCACGCAGATGCTGGGGCTGCTGGGGGACGCGCTGGCACAGCATCAATTTTCCTTTTTTTACCTGGACGGTGCCACCGGCCCCAAGGAACGGATGGACCAGGTGGAGCGGTTCAACCGCGGGGAACGGGAGGTCTTTCTCATCTCACTGAAGGCCGGCGGCAATGGGCTCAACCTCACGGGGGCGGATGTGGTCATCCACTATGACCCGTGGTGGAATCCGGCGGTGGAGGATCAGGCGACCGACCGTGCGTACCGCATTGGGCAGGAACGCAAGGTACAGGTGCTGAAGCTCATCACCAAAGATACCATCGAGGAGAAGATCCAAAGGCTGAAGGAGAAGAAACAGGGCCTCATTGATACCGTCGTGGAGACCGGCGAACAATTTGTGAGCCAGATGAGCGTGGAGGAGATTGCCGCCCTGTTTGACGCGTAAAAAGTGGACAAACCCATCCAAGGGTTTTGTCCACTTTTTTTGTCCGCTCCTGTTTCAAAGCCATCGGAATGTGGTATATAGTAAGAAAGGGAAATCGTATAGTAATAGGGGAAGTGTTATCCGGATTGGAAAGAAACGGGCGCCCTGCCGTGTCCGTTTAATAAAGTGAGGAGGAAGCGAAATGAAAGACTATCCGGTATCAAAGCTGCGTGATGTTGTGTTAATGGGACATGGCCGGGCCGGCAAGACAAGTCTCGCGGAGGCCATGCTGTATGCCGCGGGAGCCACCGACCGGCTCGGCAAAACGGCAGAGGGAAACACGGTCAGCGACTCGGACCCTGAGGAGGTCAAGCGGCAGTGTTCCATCAATCTGTCTGTCCTGCCGCTTGAGTGGAAGGGCGCGAAGGTGAACCTCATTGATGCGCCTGGGTATTTTGACTTTGTGGGGGAGCAGCTGGAGGCTGCCGCGGCGGCGGATGGCGCGCTCATCGTCCTGTCGGGCAAGTCAGGCGTGACGGTGGGGGCAGTGAAGGCATGGCGGCTGTGTCAGGAGCGAAAACTCCCCATTATGCTGTTCATCAACAAGCTGGACAGCGAACATGCCAACTATCCCAAGGTTTTAGACGAGCTGAAAGAGAAGTTCGGCAAGTGTATTGCGCCCTTTTTGACGCCCATCTATGAAGGGGAGCGTATCTGCGGCTTTGTCAATGTGGTGGACATGACTGCGCGCCGGTTTAACGGAGACCAGGTGGTGGAGATCCCCGTACCCGACGGGATGGAGGACCAGATTGCGCCCGTGCGGGAGATGATTTTGGAGGCGGTCGCAGAGACGGATGAGGCCCTCATGGAGAAGTTCTTCGCAGAGGAGGAATTTACGGCAGAGGAAATCCACAGTGCGCTCCGAAAAGGGGTGGACAGCCGGGAGATCGTGCCCGTGATGTGCGGAAGCGCGCTCACCAATCAAGGCGTCCGGCTGCTGCTAGACGCGCTCGTGGAATACATGCCTTCCCCCGAAGATCGGGAACCGGTCATTGGGGAAGATCCGGCGGGAGAGCCCGTGGAGGTCCTGCCCGATGGGAACGGGCCGCTGGTGGCACAGTGCGTGAAAACCATTGCGGATCCCTTCATTGGCAGACTGTCCATTGTCCGCGTGCATCGCGGAACGCTGAAAAAAGAAGGAACGGTTTACAATGTCAACACAGACAGCGAGGAAAAGGTGGGGCATTTGTATCTCCTCAAGGGCAAAAAACAGACAGAGGTGGAACAGATTTCGGCGGGGGACATGGGAGCCATCCCCAAACTGACCGCTACCAATACGGGGGATACGCTGTGCACCCGTGCGAATGCGGTCCGTCTGCCTGCCATCACCTTCCCCAAGCCCGTCATGCATATGGCGATGGTGCCGCAGGCCAAGGGGGATGAGGAAAAGATCAGCCAGGGCCTTCATAAACTGATGGAGGAGGATCGGACGCTCCAAACATACACCGATACGGAGACGCACCAGCAGGTCATATCGGGTGTCGGGGATCAGCACCTGGAGGTGGTGATGGCCAAGCTCAAGGCAAAATTCGGTGTCAGCGTGACGCTGGAGCCCCCCAAAATTCCCTATCGGGAGACCATCACCAAGAGCGTCAAGGTGGAAGGCAAACACAAAAAGCAGTCGGGCGGTCACGGCCAGTATGGGCATGTTTGGATTGAATTTGAGCCATCCCAGGAGGAAGGCCTGGAGTTTTGTGAGAAGGTGTTTGGCGGCGCGGTGCCCAAAAACTTCTTCCCGGCGGTGGAAAAAGGGCTCCGGGAGAGCATGGAGCACGGGGTGCTGGAGGGATATCCCGTCGTGGGCCTCAAGGCCACGCTGTATGACGGCTCTTATCACGCGGTGGACTCCTCTGAAATGGCCTTTAAGACCGCAGCCGCGCTGGCATACAAAGCGGGGCTGCCGCAGGCGGGGCCGGTGCTGCTGGAGCCGGTGGGCGAACTGGTGGCAACTGTCCCGGGCGAGTATATGGGAGACCTCATGGGGGACATCAACAAACGGCGGGGCAGAATCCTGGGCAGCGACCAGAATGACGACGGCAGCGTCACCATCACAGCGGAGGTGCCGCAGGCGGAGATGCAGTCCTTTGCGTCTGACCTGCGCTCCATGACCCAGGGCATGGGCAGCTTTGACTATAATTTCGTTCGGTATGAGCAGGTGCCGGAGTTTGTACAGATTAAAAAATAAGATGGCAAGGCGTAAAAAAAATGGCCCATCCAGTCGGATGGGCCATTTTTGACATCAAACCGTTTGTGGTGCGGGATAGGTTTCCCCGAAGGTTTCCACCGTGACGGTCTTCATGATCTGGTCAACACGGGGCCGGTCATTGCGGTCGCGGTCTACCGAAACGATCTTCTGCGCGACATCCAGCCCTTCGATGAGCTTGCCGAATGCGGCATACGCGCCGTCCAGATGGGGCGCATCCGCTACCATGATGAAGAACTGGGAGCCCGCGGAGTTGGGCATCATGGAGCGCGCCATGGACAGGACGCCGGCGGTGTGCCGCAGGTCATTGGGGAACCCGTTCTGGGCAAATTCCCCCTTGATGCCGTAGCCCGGGCCGCCCATGCCCGTGCCGTTGGGGTCGCCGCCCTGGATCATGAAGCCGGGGATGACGCGGTGGAAGATGAGACCGTCATAAAAGCCTTTTTGCACCAGCGCAATAAAGTTGTGAACGGTATTGGGCGCGATATCGGGATACAGCTCGGCACGCATGATGCCGCCGTCCTGCATCTCGATGGTGACGATGGGGTTTTTCTGTTCCATGTGTAGTCCTCCTGTATGTGGTCTGTTTTGATTCGTGATACCATTATAGCAGATATGTGAAGGAGATGCAAACAAAATCCAGAATTTGTAAATATTCAGGGGCGGATACCTACCAGCGGCATCTGCTTGCAACCCGTTGGAACGGGCACAGTGCACCTGAGGCACAACAAAAAAACCCTCATGTGCAAAATGAGGGTTTTTGTTTTTTAAAATTCGGGGTCCAGCGCATCCTGCAGCCAGAACGCACCGATGTCCAGCGCGGCATACAGGGTATCCCGCTCCGCCTTTTTGACCACCCGCGCGGTGGAGATATCCGCACCGTGCTTTTCCAGCAGCTGGATGGTGACGTCGTCTGCGACCTGCAGCCCGCCGACGTCTTTGGTGGAGTTGATGGTAAATACCGTGATATACTTTTCGGAAAAATCCCCTAAAAATATCTTATTGCCGTCCCGCAGGAGCGGCTTGTTCTGATAGACCAGATGGTCTAGTTTTGCTTTTTTGGCAGCCATACTATCCATTCCCTTCTACTTGCAGTTTCCACATTCTTCTGTTTCAGTATACCATACATTTGCAAAAAAGGCAATGGATTTTTTGGGTTGTAGGAAAGACACTGCATAGAAATGGAAAAAATTTCCTTATCGCCAAAATTTGCGGTCGAGGCTGCGGTACTGGATGGCTTCCGCCAGGTGCTCTGTGCCGATGTGCTCCGCACCCGCAAGGTCCGCGATGGTGCGCGCGACCTTTAGGATGCGGTTGTGTGCCCGTGCGGACAGGCCAAGGCGGTCAAAGGCCATTTTGAGGATGTTTTGCTCCTGCTTGCCCAGTGCACAGAACTGCTCCATCTGCCGCTCGTTCATCTGGGCATTGGCATAAACGCCCTCCGTATCCGCAAAGCGCGCCTGCTGGATTGCCCGCGCGCGGTCCACCCGTTCTTTGATGGCCGCAGAGGGTTCGCTGTCCCCGCGCTTGGACAGGTCGGAAAACGCCACGGGAGACACCTCCACATGCAGGTCGATACGGTCGAGGAGCGGACCGCTGATGCGGCCGAGATACTGCTGGATCTGCGCCTCCGAGCAGGTGCACGTGTGGTTGGGGTCGCCGTAGTATCCGCATTTACAGGGGTTCATGGCCGCAATCAGCATGGTGTTGCACGGGTAGGAGAGGGTGGCGCCCACCCGGGCGATGGTGACCACGCCGTTCTCCAGCGGCTGTCGCATAACCTCCAGCACGTCCTTGCTGAATTCGGGCAGCTCGTCCAAAAACAAAACCCCGTGGTGCGCGAGGCTGATCTCCCCCGGCTTGGGGATGCGCCCGCCGCCCGCCAGCCCCATAGCGGAGATGGTATGGTGGGGGCTGCGGAAGGGCCGCGTCGCGAGCAGCGGGGTATCGGGCGGCAGCGTTCCTGCAATGGAGTGAATTTTGGTGACCTCCAGCGCCTCCCCGAAGGAGAGGTTGGGCAGGATGGTGGGCAGGCGCTGTGCCAGCATGGTCTTACCCGAGCCGGGCGGGCCGATGAGCAGGCAGTTGTGCCCGCCCGCTGCCGCGACCTCCAGCGCACGCTTCACGTTCTCCTGCCCCTTGACGTCCGCAAAGTCAATGGGATACTGGTTGCCGCGCGCAAACAGCTGTGCGGTATCCACCGTGAAGCGCGGGATGGGCGCTTCGCCCCGCAGGTGCCGGATGATCTCGGTGAGATTGTTTGCGGGATGGACATGGACTCCACTCACCACAGCCGCCTCCAGCGCGTTGGCGGCGGGCAGAATGACGTTTTGGATGCCGGCGGCCTGGGCTGCCATCACCATGGGGAGCGCACCCATGACAGGACGCAGCTCCCCCGTCAGGGACAGCTCTCCCAGAAACATGGTATGCTCGGTGCTCTGCTGGCTCACCTGCTCACAGCATACCAGCATGCCGACACAGATGGGCAGGTCATAAATGGGGCCCTCTTTGCGGATGTTGGCGGGCGCGAGGTTCACGGTCACGTGCTTTAGGGGGAAGGGGAGGCCGCAATTTTTCATGGCAGCGCGCACCCGTTCCCGGGACTCCTTGACCGCCGCATCGGGCAGACCCACCACATCAAATGCGGGCATGCCGTTCCCGGTGTCCACCTCCACGGTCACGATGTATCCGTCAATGCCCATGAGGCCGCAGCTTTGGATGGTTGCAATCATATCCATCCCTCCTGTCACATGAGATGTCGTAAATAGGGCGGGGCCCTTCGCCCTCAACCTGTTACAGAACCAGCAGTTCTTTGGGGGAGGTGGTGAAGTTTTCGTACCCGTCTGCTGTCACTGCCACCAGATCTTCAATCCGAACACCGCAGATGCCGTCCAGGTAGATGCCTGGCTCGGCCGTCATGAGCATGCCGGGCGCAAGGGTGTCCTCCGACCGGGGGCTGCAGTTGGGGGATTCGTGGATATCCAGCCCCAGCGAGTGCCCCAGCGCATGGCCAAAGTGCTCCCCGTACCCCTGTGCGGCGATGACATCCCGCGCCGCTTTGTCCACGTCGCGGCAGGCTGCGCCCGGGCGGATGGCATCCAGCGCGGCCTGCTGTGCGGCGCGCACGGTTTCGTAGATGTCCCGCGCGCGGTCGTCGATTTGCCCCAGCGCCACCGTACGGGTCATGTCGCTGCAATACCCCGCAAATTTACAGCCAAAATCCAGCGTCACCAGTTCCCCTTCTGCCAGCACCTTGTCCGATGCCGTCCCGTGCGGCATGGCGCTGCGCTCGCCCGATGCCAGGATGGTTTCGAAGCTGAGGGCCTCCGCCCCCTGCTCCCGCATAAAAAACTCCAGCGCGAGGGCCAGCTCCCGTTCGGTCTTGCCGGGGGTGAGCTGGGGCAGGATGTGGGCAAAGCCCCGATCTGCGATCTCCGCCGCCGTTCGGATATGGGAAAGCTCCTGCGCGTCCTTGACCGCACGGAGCTGCCCGATATCCGCGCTGCAATCGCACAGTGCGGTACTTCCCAGCTTATCCCGCAGCCGGTGAAAGTCCCGAACGGTGCAGAATGCCTCCTCGATGGCAAGGGAGGAGAAACCGTCCAGCAGGTTCCAAAGGCTCCCATCAGTAATGTCACATATTGTGAAATCTTTGGCCTGCTGGGCCGCTTGGACGCGGTACCGCGAGTCGGTGAAGAGATAGAGGCCCTTTGGAGACAGCACCAACGTGGCGGATGTCCCGGTAAATCCGCTGAAATAATAGCGGTTCTGCGGGCTGGTGATGTATGCCGCTTCCGCCGAAATGGCGTCCAGCAGCTTGCGTATGCGTGTTTGATACATGGGGGTCCCCTCCTGCTCTTACAATGCGAGTGATATACATGTGCGATGGCTGTCAGATGCGCGCTCCCGTCGCGCTATGCCCCGATTTGACCTGCCTGATGCCTGTCTATGCGGCATATCGGGCCCGCTCTGTCACCTGCTGACACGCTCCTTTATGACGGTTCCTGGCTGTCAAGCATCCCGCTGGGGGTAATGATGTGCCGGACCGGGATGTCGTATGCATCGTGGGGCAGTGCATCCACAAGGCACGGGTCAAAGCACAGGCCAACGGTATCGGCGGTGACGGCTGTTTGGGACAAAAACCGGTCGTAGTACCCCTTTCCATACCCGATGCGGTGGCCCATGCGGTCAAACGCGATGCCGGGCACCACCACGAGGTCGATGCTGCCGGGCGGCACGGGGTGCAGTGCAGCGGGCTCTAAAATGCCATAGTGACCGGGTTGCAGCTCGTCCATGCCGTAGACGGCACAGGGAGTCATGGTACAGTCTGCGGGGTTGCAGACGGGGACACACAGCGCCTTGCCGTCCGATAATACCATGCGCGCAAGCGCCAGCGTGTCGGGTTCGCTGCCAAAGGAGAGATAGGTCATGATCCGGCTTGCCGCATGGTAGACGGGGCTGGCCAAGAGGAGGCGGCAAATGGCGGCGGAAGCTTGCTCATTTGCCGCGCGGTCCCGCAGGGCCTTAAAATGCGAACGGTATTGCGCTTTGGTCATGTCGTGTGCCTCCTCGGGATGTCAACTTCCCGCTGTGCTGTGGAATCGAATGGTGCAAAGGTAAAAAAACAGCGCCACGATCCGTCATTTCATACACTTTATTATAACCAACTTCTTGTTTTCCGTCAAGGAGAAAGGGTGGGAAGGAAGATTTTAAAAAAAGCGGAACATTTTTCCGCTGATAGCAGTCTAAACCTTGTAGCTTTGTAATCGGGTATATTAAAACAATAGAAAGGATGGGAAACATGAAAAAGGGATTGGCATTGCTTTTGAGCCTTCTGATGCTGCTGAGTGTCAGTGTGGTGTATGGGGCGCAGGAGGACGGGCTCGCCGAAGCCATCACGCGCGTCAAGTCCATGGTGACGGTTCCCGAGGAGCTGTCAGAATTCAGCTATGGCAGCGATGAGGTCTATGGGCAAAAGAGCTGGCATTTGACCTGGCGGAATTCGGACAACACCGAGCGACTGTCGGCGACCATCCGGGAGGACGGAACGCTGACCAACTTCAACATCAGCCGGGATTCGGACAACCGGGAAGACGGGCTTTCCAAGATCTCCAAGGAGGAAGGGCTTGCTGCGGCACAGGCCTTTTTGCAGAACGTCACGGGAGATACATATGGGAGCCTCCAGCTGGAGAGCAGCAGTCTTGCGTATGCGGGATTTTCCTATCGGTTTTATCAGTACGTCAATGACATCAGAGTGTCGGACAACAATCTGGTGGTTGTAGTGGACAAGATGACGGGGGAAGTCACCTCTTACTATGGAAACTATGACGACGGGCAGGGCTATCCGGCGGCGGACGGTGTGGTTGCGCTGGATGCTGCAAAGGCGGCCTACCTCGCGGAGATCGGGGTGGAGCTCACGTATGAATCTTATTACGATTATGAAACTGAAACCATCCATATGTTCCCGGCCTATACCATCAGCTCGGGCAATCTTGCCATTGATGCGGCGGATGGAACGGTGGTAGATCTGACGGAGGAAGCATACCGCGGGCTTGCACCCCAGGCCGAAGAAGCCGCCATGGATACCAATGCTGGGTCAGGCGGTGGATCTAGTTTGAAAAATGAATTGACGCCCGAAGAGATGGCTGCGGTGGAAGAGATTGCGGGTCTTCTCACCAAGGAACAGGCCATAGAGAAGGTCACCTCCGCTGTGGCGGGATTAGACGGGTATGAGGCGAGCGATGCGCGGCTGTATCGGAACGCTTGGGAGAAGGAGAAGTATGTCTGGAATTTGTCCTTCCGCAGTGAGGAACAATATGGCAGCGCCTCGGTGGATGCCAAGACAGGCGAGCTGCTGTCCTTCTACTGCCCGGCAAACATGGCCGCCAGCGAAGGAGAAAACACGCTGACGCAGGAGGAAGGAAAAGAAAAGATCGCTGCGTTTATTCGGAGCATCAGTCCCGACAAATTTGCAAAATCCGAGGAAGCAGAACAGGAGAACCGGGTGTATCCGCGCCCCATCCCCTTAAATGAGGAGGAAGAAGTGCCATCTGTGCTTTCGGTGCGGTATGTCCGGCAGGAGAACGGCATTGCTGTTTCGGACAACTACCTGCGCGCTTCCATCGATCTTGTGACGGGTGAGATTTATAACTATGACAGCAATTGGTTTGATGACGTTTCCTTCCCCTCCATTGCGGGCGTTAAGACAGACAGCGAGATTTTGGATGCGGCGGCCGACGACTTGTCCTATGAACTGATGTATCGCAATTTCACCGAGAATAAACTGCTGGTTTATGATTTCTTGGAGAACAGCTATGCGATGTACGATCCGTTTACCGCGACCCGCATCAACGGGGACGGTACGGCATATGTGGAGCAGGAGGCGCCGGTTTACACCGACATCGCGGACCACTGGTGCCGGGATGCGGCGCTCAAGCTCGCGGAAAACGGCATCTACTTCAACCGGGCGGAAGTGAAGCCCGATGAGGCCATCTCTCAGGTGGATTTCCTGCGCTTTTTGTATCGGACGGTCAGCGGGTATGCGCCCGAGGACCAGGAGGAGCTATATGGCGTTTTGGAAAACCTGGGCATCATAAATGCCGACGAGAAGGCGCCTGACGCAGCGGTCACCCGCAAGGATGCGGTGCGCTTCGTGGTGCGTTCGCTGGGCTACGCCGAGGTTGCAGAGCTGTCTGACATCTTTGTGTATCCCTATGGGGATGCCATTGAGGATGCGTATAAGGGCTATGTCGCAATCGCAACGGGCCTGGGCATTGTCAGCGGGGATGACGCGGGGAACTTCTCCCCCGACAGCAATGTGACCAATGGAGAAACGGTCATGATCGTATACAATATGCTGGCAGATTGACGGTCGATGGTAAACGCCGTGGAAGGAATTCCTTCCACGGCGTTTTTTTATGACGTTTTGCCGGGTGTGCGTTTGGAACATGTTAGGCCGCACGCGCATAGTCCTCATTGGCGCCGCGCGGGATGTATCCGCATGCGGCAGTGACCACTGCGATGTGACGAAGTGAAGCTTGCGTCCGCACTTTTTGCTCGTATGCCCGCCGGGCGGAACAGGCGGCTTGGCGGGTGTTACGGGCATGAAAAAAGCCCCCGGTTATACCAGAGGCGGTTGTGCAGCGTGGAAATGCAGGCGGGGCAGATGCCGTGACCGCTTGTCAAGTTCCCCGTCCCGTCAGCTCCACAAAGACCAGCTCGGGCGGGTTGTATACCCGCGGAATCCGCGTGCTTTCCCGGGCAAGACCGCGGCTCACGACCATGGTGGCGCCTGAAGCGAAGTCATATTTGCCGCCTGCGTATTTGGGGAACAACCCCTGGTTGGGGGCAATGAGGCCGTTTAGAAGGCCGGGGATGCGCCATTGTCCGCCATGCGCATGTCCGGCCAGCACCAAGTCCACCGAATGGGCCAAGTATTCCTGGATGCGCTCAGGCCGGTGGGTGAGCAGGATGGTAAAACGGCCGGGCTCCGCGGCGGCAAAGGTCCGGTTTAACTGCGCGGTGTATTCGTTGGCGTCCATGCCCTCAGGATCATCCACGCCACAGAGATTGATGGTTTGCGTGCCGATTGTAAGCGGCACGCAGTCTCCCGCGAGGACCGCTGCGCCTGCGTCTCGCACCATCTGGTGAATGGTGTCCATTTCTCCCCGCCGGTGTTCATGGTTGCCGGCGACATAATAGGTAGGAAACTGTGCTGCGATGGCGGAGACAAAGGCGCGCGCGTTGTCAAAGGGGAGTTCGTCGTCGAAGATATCCCCGCCCAGCAGCACCACATCGGGCGCAAGGTCCAGGACGGCATCCACCAGTTCGGCCTGCTCCTCCCCATACCAGCAGGCATGCAGGTCGGTCACCAGCGCAATGCGGATAGGAGCGGACAGCTTGTCGGATGCTATGGTGTAATGGATGGTTTTCAGCTTACGGCTTTGCCACATGCCCGCCAAAAACAGCAATAGCAATGCGGCAATGCAGCCCACCAGGATGCGGTATGCGAAGATATCTCTTGGCATGGTGTCCTTCCTCCTCCCTGCGGCAGGCATACCGGCCGGCATGCGCGCCGCAACACAAGAGCCGCAAAACCAGACGGCTTCGCGGCTCTTTTCTGAAAAAAGTGACTTATTGAATCTGTGCGCTGTAATTCGGCGCTTCTTTGGTGATGTAGATATCGTGCGGATGACTTTCTTTGAGGCCCGCACCCGTGATGCGGACAAATTTCCCCGTCCGCTTTAATGTCTCGATGTCGCGTGCGCCGCAGTATCCCATGCCGGCGCGCAGACCCCCCAGCAGCTGATACACGGTATCGGACAGCGGCCCTTTGTATGCCACACGGCCTTCTACGCCCTCGGGTACGAGCTTTTTGCTGTTGGTCTGGAAATACCGGTCCTTGCTGCCCACTTCCATGGCGGCGAGGGAACCCATCCCGCGGTATACCTTAAATTTCCGGCCCTGGAAGATCTCCTCCCGTCCCGGACTTTCGTCACATCCCGCAAACAGGCTGCCGATCATGATGACATTGGCGCCGGCTGCGATGGCCTTGGGCAGGTCGCCCGAATACTTGATGCCGCCATCTGCGATAATGGGGATGCCATATTTATCCGCCACGGCAAAGGATTCGCTGATGGCGGTAATCTGCGGCATACCGATACCGGCAACCACGCGCGTCGTACAAATGGAGCCGGGGCCGATGCCCACCTTGACCGCGTCCGCACCAGCTTTGATCAGGGCCTCGGTCGCCTCGCCTGTCGCCACATTGCCCGCGATGAGGGAAACATCGGGGAACTTGTTTTTGATCAAATCCACGCAGTTTAGGATGTTCTGGGAATGCCCGTGTGCCGAATCCAGCACCAGCACGTCCACCTTCGCATCCACCAGCGCGCCTGCGCGGTCTAACACGTCTTTGGTGACGCCGATTGCCGCACCCGCCAGCAGGCGGCCGCGCTCGTCCCGCGCGGAGTTGGGGAAGCGAACCGCTTTTTCGATATCCTTGATGGTGATGAGGCCTTTTAGATGAAAGTCCTTGTCTACGATGGGCAGTTTTTCGATCTTATGCTTGCGCAGAATCTCTTGCGCTGCTTTGAGATCGGTTCCTTCGGGCGCGACGATCAGGTTGTCCTTGGTCATCACTTCACTGATCTTTCGGTTATAATCCTCCTCGAACCGCAGGTCGCGGTTGGTCAGGATTCCCACGAGCTTGCCATCTTCACAGATGGGAACGCCTGAGATCTTATACCGGCCCATGAGCTCGTCCGCATCCTGCAGTGTGTGAGAGGGGGAGAGATGGAAGGGGTCAACAATAACACCATGTTCCGACCGCTTGACCTTGTCCACTTCCATCGCTTGCGCCTCAATGGTCATGTTTTTGTGAATGATGCCGATGCCGCCTTCCCGTGCCATGGCGATCGCGAGGGCAGATTCGGTCACCGTATCCATCGCGGCGCTCATGAGCGGGATGTTTAGCTGAATCTTCTTGGTCAGCTGCGTCGTTAAAGCGACTTGGTCAGGCGTCACGTCAGATTTTTGGGGAATGAGCAAAACGTCGTCAAATGTGAGGCCTTCAATGATGGATAACCCTGCCATAAATAAATCCTCCTCCGTGGTCTTGGGCCGCGCATGGCGCGGCGCGAACTGCATCCGCATAGAAATTTGTAGAAATATTTATACTAGTATATCAAATTTTGCAGGAGCAGGTCAAGTGGTAAACGGAAAAAATATGTCCAAAATTCAAAGATAATGCTTGACTTTTGTAGGTGGTTGGCATATAATGAGCATACTGAATCAGCGGAAGGTTTCGTCCCCGTGTATATTTGGGCGAAAACAACAGACCGGCACGCGGTGTTGGCTGTGCCGGAGATTTGTGTGGGAGGGGAACTGTTGGTGACGGGTGAAAGGGAGCCCTTTCCCGGCCTGTGTGAGGAAGAGGTCGTGGCGCTTGCGCAATCGGGAAATGAGCGTGCGCTCGGTTGGATTTTGGAGCGATACAAAGAGACGGTGCGGCTCAAGTCGCGCTCGTATTACCTCGTTGGCGGCGACCGGGAAGACGTCGTCCAGGAGGGAATGATAGGGCTGTTTAAGGCGGTGCGGGATTACAATCGCGCCAAAAACGCCTCTTTTCGGACATTTGCGGATTTATGTATCACCCGGCATATCATCACGGCGGTCAAGTCCGCAACGCGGCAGAAGCATGTGCCGCTCAATTATTACATATCGCTCTCGGGCGGCGAGGTGGCCAATGATTTTTATGAGGCATCGGTGCGCCGGAAGAATGTGAACCCGGAGCAGCTGGTAATCGAGCGGGAAAATATTGCGGGCATGGAATGCCGGATTGATAAGCTTTTGTCTGGTTTTGAGGCGCGTGTTTTGATGTATCATTTGCAGGGCGTCAAATATGGTCAGATTGCAAAACTGCTGGGTCGGAAGCCAAAATCCATTGACAATGCGCTTCAGCGGATTAAACGGAAGGTGGAGCAGTATCTGACGGTGGGCGCGCTGTAAGACATGTTGTGTGGTTGTGGGTTGGTAAAAATGCGAAAGCGTTTTTATAAATTTATTTTACTTCCAAAGTGAGGGATTTACAATGTACGAGGACAAGACATTAACCTGCAGGGATTGTGGAGCGGAATTCGTTTTCACAGCCGGCGAACAAGAGTTTTACGCTGAGAAGGGCTTTGAAAACGAGCCAACTCGCTGCAAGGAGTGCAGAGCTGCGAGAAAGCAGGCGGCGAGAGGCCCGCGCGAGATGCACACGGCGATTTGCGCGGATTGCGGCAAAGAGGCGCAGGTGCCCTTTGAGCCCAGAGACGACCGTCCCGTTTACTGCAGCGACTGCTTTGCAAACCACAGATAATCCCTGACTTTGTGGATTAGTGTGAAAATGAGAGTAGCAAGAGGGCCATGCGGAGAATGCCGCATGGCCTTTTTTGTGTCATAAACCGACCCGTGGTTTGGGACGAATGGGATACTGATGGTGCAATCCCATTCAGATGCGCCGGTGAGGTGTGCTGCGGAATGGTCTTTGGCCGTTTTGGCATTGGATAAGCGCTCTTTTCCGTGCCAAAAAGGCTTGTAATCTAGCTGTATGTACCATATAATAAAAAAAGCGGAAAACGGATGATTCGCGTCTGGTGTTAGTGGGCATCCTAGACAGTGCAAGAAAACGCGTGACGAGACCGATGGACGGCGGCGCGCATGTTTAGAAAGGAAGCGGATGAAATGGGAAAAATTGCAAGCCGAGTAACTGATCTGGTAGGGCATACGCCGCTGCTGCGTTTGGCGCGTTTTAGCAGGCAGCTGGGGCTGCCGGTGGATGTGATTGCCAAGCTGGAGTATTTTAACCCGGCCGGCAGCGTCAAAGACCGCATTGCCAAGGCCATGTTGGAAGACGCGGTGGCATCGGGAAAACTGGCGCCTGGCGCGGTCATCATAGAACCGACCAGCGGCAATACGGGGATTGGCCTTGCCAGCATGGCCGCCAGTATGGGCTTCCGTGTGATTCTCACCATGCCCGATACCATGAGCGTGGAGCGGCGAAGCCTGCTCAAGGCTTACGGGGCGGAGCTGGTGCTCACCGATGGGGCCAAGGGCATGCGCGGGGCCATCGAGAAGGCGGAGGCGCTTGCGGCGGAGCTGCCCGGCAGCTTCATCCCCGGGCAGTTTGATAATCCCGTCAATCCTGCGACTCATGAGGCCACCACAGGGCCTGAAATCTGGGAGGACACTGACGGCGGCGTGGACATCTTTGTGGCGGGGGTCGGGACGGGCGGCACCCTGTCGGGCGTCGGCGCGTATCTCAAGGCCCGGAAGCCATCGGTCCAGATCGTTGCGGTGGAACCGGCGGATTCCCCTGTGCTGGCGGGCGGCAAACCGGGCCCCCATAAGCTGCAGGGGATCGGTGCGGGCTTTGTGCCAGCCACCCTCAATACGGACATCTATGATGAGATTATCGGCGTTGCGCATGCAGATGCATTTGCGGCCGGACGCGCCATGGCAGCTTGCGAAGGGGTACTGGTTGGCATCTCATCGGGCGCCGCACTGCATGCGGCGGCGGAGGTGGCGAAGCGGCCCCAAAACGCGGGGAAGACCATCGTGGCGCTCTTGCCCGATACGGGAGAGCGGTATCT
This sequence comes from uncultured Clostridia bacterium, assembly GCA_944393605.1. Classification (GTDB taxonomy): domain Bacteria; phylum Bacillota; class Clostridia; order UBA1381; family UBA9506; genus CALYAO01. The sequence goes on along the minus strand of CALYAO010000057.1, from coordinate 27,616 downwards.
GTCCACACCCATGTTCACCAAGTAGCCGCTGATGGCAGGGGATGCGGCGTCTGCCGGGCCCCTGCCTTGTTTGGATGGTTCCAAAAAGGGTTTGCATTTTGTGGGTATGTATGGTACAATGTTGTGCAAAGACGAGCGGTCTTGGCTGCCGGTACTTCGGTGGCATTTCTTGGAAAACGATGAAAGGAGTACATAGTACCATGGAGTTGGCGCAGGAACGAGTGATTTTTGAACAAGAAAAGCGGATTTATGAAAGTGCGACACTGACGTTTACAGGCGTGGAAGGGTTTGACGTCTACAATTGCTCCATCCCGTTCCAGTGGAAGGATGGCAAACGGTATCTCTTTGGCCGGGTGGAGCGCCGGGGAGAGTGGGCGCGCTCTCGCGTGCGGCTGTTTGAAGAAGTCGGGCAGGATGCATGGCGCGCGATTCCGGAGGCGGTTATTTCGCAGCTGGAGGACCCGTACATCGCCCACATCGGACAGGAACTCGTGTTGGGCGGCGTGCATGTGCAATATGACCGGGGGCACATTGCGACTTATTTCAGCTATTTTTATAAAGGGACAGAGCTGGACAACCTGTATTATTTCACAACAGGTCCCAATTACATGAAAGATATTCGTTTGGTGCCGCTGGCGGATGGGAAGATTGGTGTGTTTTCCCGGCCGCGTGGGGAAGACATTTTAAAGAAATACGGCAGCGAATCGGTGGTTGGCTTTGCCATCATGGACAAGCTGGAGGATTTGAGTGCAGATATCGTGCAGAATGCGCCCATTGTGGATGGCCTGTTTGGCCCGGGAGAATGGGGCGGCTGTAACCAGTGTTACTTGCTGGAGAGTGGAAAGATTGGCGTTATCGGACACCAGTGCTACAAAGAACCCGTGGATGGCGTGGAGAAACAGGTCTACCTCAATATCTCGTTTGTATTTGATCCCCAAACGCGGTGCGTCGAAGACAAAAAGATCATTGGCACCCGAACGTGTTATCCCCAGGGGCCAGCAAAGATTCCCGAACTGACCGACTGCTGCTTTACCTCGGGCATGGTGGTGCGCCCAGATGGCAAGGTGGATCTTTATAGTGGGCTGGGGGATACGCAGGAAGGCCGCATTGTCATTGATAATCCGTTTGCAGGGTATGGTGCAGTGGTATCCGAAGGTACCTATTTGCAAAGTGTATGATAAAAAACAAAAAAATACTTGACTCTGTTGTTGCTTTGTGGTAAAATATGTACCGTTGTCCGCAATGGAAACTGTTCCATTGCGGAGCATGGGGGTGTAGCTCAGTTGGGAGAGCGCTTGCTTCGCATGTAAGAGGTCAGGGGTTCGAATCCCCTCATCTCCACCAAATTAGGACGTCAATTTTGATAAAAAATTGACGTCCTTGTTTTTTGCCTAAAATCAGGGGTTTATAAGGATTTTCTGACTTTTATAAGCATAAAAATATCCGTTTTGAAGTATTTTTCGAAGCGGATATTTCATAAAGAATTCTAACAATTAAAAGTTAGCGTTTTCCTTTTGAATTAGCGTTTTCTTTTTACTGTTATTTGTGTAAGTCACTATATTAATATTTGCAAACTTTTACATAATTACTGAAAATTATTTTTACCAAATAAATTACATCTGTTAAAACACAATAAATGATACAAATGTAACTTTTTCAAAGAAAAATTTGCAGGTGTAACCTTTTGAAAATAAGTCCGCAAGTGTAACCAAACAAGGAAAGGCACTTTGTGATGGCACTATTGCCATACCCATATAAATAAAATGAGAGGGGGCTTTATAGCTCCCTCTCAATCTTTTATTTTTCCAACAGCCGCTGCAAAATAGCCGCTGTTTCTGCACGAGTGGTATTACCCTGCGGATTCAGCTTGTTTTCATCTGTGCCGGAAATTAAGCCTGTTCCGACTGCCCATTCCATATTTCCGTAAGCCCAGTCTGCCACCAAGCTTTCATCTGCGAAATTGGAAAGTTCACCTTGTGTGCCGATCATTTCTTTGTAGTCAGCATAACGGTTTATAATTGCTGCCATTTCTTCGCGAGTGATATTCTGGTTCGGTGCAAATTCTGTATCAGAATATCCTTTTACAATCTTTTCGCTTGCAGCCCAGCGGATTGCTTCTGCGTAATATGCGCTTTGGTCTACATCGTCAAACGGCATCAGATAATTTACAACCGGCTGCTTTTCTATACGCCACAGAACAGTAACCAGCATACCTCGGGTGATTGCTTCATCAGGAGCAAATGTATTTTCCGTCATACCACTAAACAATCCGTTTTCATTTGCATATTGAACTGCACCATAGAACCAGTCGTCTTTGTCCACATCCGTAAATGGATTGTTCCATTCGCCGGGATCTGTTGGGTCAGTAGGGTCAGTAGGATCGGTCGGTTCCTCTTTTTCTTCTGTCCACTTTGCATATAGCGTAATATTTTTTGTCACTTTTGTATCAAAATCAAAAGCTTTCGTACATTCTTTATCCGTAAACCAACCTTCAAATGTATAACCCTCTTTGGTTGGTTCTGCCGGCTTTGAAATGGTATTGTTTCTCACTACACGCATACTGCTAATTTTGCTGCCACCCTGCGTGTCAAAAGTCACCGTATAACGGATTGTAGAGCTACTGCCACCGGAGGAAGGACGATAAACCGTTACCGAAACCAGCAGTTCAATCGCTGCATAATTGGTATCCGTAGGAGTGAAAATAACAGTTTCCTCAAATGTCCCGGCTTCCTCCATATCCTTGTCACCGTCTTTCCAGCTCCATGTCCCTTCTAACGGTTGACCGTCTATGCCATTCACTATTGCACCCGTTATTTCCGAAGTGGAAAGTTTCTGTCCTTGCTGTACCCTGCTTGCTGTAGGTTCTTCACCTTCTGCAATCACCGGTGTAGCTGGATGGACCGTCAGAGAGATAACTCTTTCTAAACGGTGTTCTGCTGCTACGTAACCGTCTATCTCGCTCCAGTCATAGTTTATTTCATCCGCAATAGCATAATAAGCCATATATCCTGTATTATTCACGGTTGGAACTGCCGCATTATCCGCCCATATCCAGCCACCATCCAATGTAATGTCTGCTAGCGTTTTATCAGGGGCATAATCCACTGCTGCCGGATTCGGCGTATCAGGGTTCTGTGCTGGCGCTTTACTGATTTCAATCTGTTCCGTTAACGGCACCTGATTGGCGCTTGTCGGAACGTTGTAATAACCTGCATCCTTGCCGCCAATTGCGACATTGTTCACATTGACAGTCGTGTATGTTCCAACATTCGCGCTGTCAATGTTGCCGTTCGCAGTCAGTGTTATTTCATCACTTGCCACCTGATTAGTTGGGGTCAGGGTCACATTGATTGCCGTACTGCTGTCATACAGTCTTCCTTCTGCCGATACCGTGTAAGTCAGCGCCTTTTTTTCAAGCATAACCGTAATGCTATTACTGCTGCTTTCGTTCAGGTTCACACTGCCGCCGTACTGTGCTGTGACGGTATTCGCTCCGACTGCAAGCAATTTCTCTGTCGTATCGACTGTGAGAACCGCCGTTCCGCTGTCCTTGTTTTCATCCGCATAGCTTACGTCCGCTGAACCCAGCAACACATCACCGACGTAAAAATCCACTTTATTTTCTGCCGCAGCAGCCAAAAGCATACCGTTTGCTTGTGACTGTTTTACATTTGCTGTAAGCGTTAGCGTATCACCATAGGTTACAGTTAAGTCAGCAGGTATTTCTGTTTCAGACCCTGCTTTGTTTACCGTAATCGGGACTTCAATATCTGATATAATATTGTAGTGTTCTGTATCCTCAGGCGTAAAAGTTGCTTTAAATGTATGCTTGCCGGAATCGCCCACGCTCTGTGAGCTGTCTGCCCATGTCCAGCCTTCGGGCAGAGTAACATCTGCAAGTGTATCGCCGTAGGTCGCTGTTAAATCGGTTGGAATCGTATAACTCGGGTCTGCTTTTACAATCTCCAAATAAAATGTCTGCGTCTTCGTGTATACCGAACCATATTTCAAGTTATATTGTATATAGGATATGGTAACATTATATTTTCCAATCTCTGTCGGGAAACTTTCTAAAACAGCCCCGTCCATATCCTCATAAGCAATCTGGAAGGCGGGCTCCGGATCATACGACGGCGATGTAGAAACGGTAAGATGATCTGCCTTCCCATACGGAATCCCCGTATATTCGTCGGCAGTTTCGCTTAATGAAACATTTCTGCCGTCTACCTGAACTTTTGCTTTGATTTTATTTCCTTCAGATGGCTTCACCATTTTCAAACTGTTATCTTCAAGCTTACCCAAAACAAACTCTGGATTCCCCGAGTAAAAATGAGTTAATTGATCTGTATCACCTTTGTGAACAACGACCTCCTGGGCGGAATTGTCCAATACCCTTACAGCAATTGGCTTTTCTGCTCGAAAATCTTTGCCGATGGTCACAGCATAGCTTTTAAACTGAACCGGATCCTGCGAAGAAATGATCGAGTGCTGCAGCCCCATCACCGCAATGTCGTCATTCTGTTCGTTTGGACCTTTATTGCCGCTGATATCTACCTTTCCGCTTAACGTAATCCCGGAGGTTGCCGAACTTGCATTGCCGCTTGTGCCATTGGTGATTTCCGCAATACCGCCGCCCGCGCCATTGCCGTCTTTACCCTCATAGGGATAGAGCGCCGTATTATTTAGGATCTTCGCACCGTCATTGATTTCTACAATTCCCCAGCGGGACAATACGCCTCCGCCCATATGTGCGCTTGTATTATTGCTGATTTCACCGCCGTTCATAACAAACTTTCCGCCGTATCTTGCGGTGACCGCGGTACACCCGTTGCCGGTAATTTTACCGTTGTTCATGATAAATTGACCTTTGTTTGCATTGATGATGCTGTGTTTTTGACCCTCTGCTACCTGGATTCCGGTAATTGTTCCACCGTTCATAGTCAGAATGCTGTCAGCATCAGACCACATAATAAATCCATTTCCTGCTTCCTGAGCATTCACGGTTTGTCCTTCATAAACAATCGGGCTTGTAATGGTTCCTTTTTTATCTGTGCTGGTATCATCAATCGTAAGCTTACCATTCCATAAATAAAACAAAACATCGCTGCTGCTATTGTCGTGCGACAAAGTAAATCCGTTTAAATCAAGCGTGATGTCCGCATCTTTGATTAAAATATCTCCGTCGCCGTTAAGAGCAGAATGATCTGCCCAAACAAAATCCTTTGTGTTAGCATTCGCAAGCATTTTTATTGTAAAAGTTTTATGGGGCGACGCTATTCCCGCTTCCCAAGCAGCTGTAAAGGAATGGTATTCGGTTGTCGTGCCGTCAATTGTCACCGCGGCAACAGGCTCGCCCTCAACTACACTATATGTACCATCGCCATTGGCAACCGGTTCAAAGCCCACAGCGCAGTATGTGTTCGGAATCAAATTGCTGAACGTGCCGCCTGATATAAAGCCTGCAACAGTCTCAGTCTGCCCGTTCCCAGCATAGCTCGCAGCAGCACCTGCGTGTTTGCTCGTAAACGTGCCGTCCTTAATGGAAACAGAAGGCGTACCGCCAGGATAGCCGCAATTATCAATAATAACCGCATCACCGGTTTCGTAACAACCGCTACCAACATAGGTATAGTCTCTTTTTGGTGCAATGGCTGAAAATTGACCGTCAAAAATTTTCACGGTTCCGGATTTGATATAAAGCGCAGCACCGCCGTTAAAGATACCGCCTTTAATTTCTAATGTTCCCTTACCGGGCCAGTATACCGCGGCTGTATTCGTCTTTGTGCCGTCACCATAACTGCCGGTAAAGGTTCCACTATTAATTGTTACATTTGCATAACTGTTTCCATTGCCTGAAATTGCATATCTTGATGTAATTTCACTATTTGTAATCTCGCAGGAGGACGGCGTTGCACTGCTGTCGGAAATGTCCGGTCCTAATATGTATACCGCATTTGTCCCCGCGGTAAGTTTCGAATCTATAATCGTTGCAAAACCCGGACTGTACGAAGTCTTACTCAGCCAGCTTCCAACCTGCACAAAATTGGAATAAGAATCATTCGATTCTGGTCTCTTATTTTCCCCAATTACCTTTGTCAGCTCAACAGTTGCGCTTTCATAGCAAAGAATCATTAAAGTACGATCCCCAATCAAACTGCCGTTATTGATTGAAAGCTTATTCCCTGCACCAGTGATTTGAATCTTTTTATCCTTGCCCAATGTCAAAGTCTTTTCGTTCAGATCCAGTGTAAGGCTATGGTCTAGAATGATATCCTGGTCAACCGTGACACTTTCTAATAATTTTACCGCTTGACCAGTCGTCTCTGCAGTCTCAATCGCATCATTAATTTCTCGGAAAGTTTTTTCTCCTACCTGGAAACACTTTTCAGGAACAGGTTCTGATCCGCCGTCCGCCTTTCCAATCAACAATTTTCCGTTAGGGCCTATTTGAATATTTAAAGCGTCAATTTGGTCTGTAGTATAACCATCTGGCAAAATCAAGGTTCCGTTTAAAATAATTTTACCGTTGCCAAAAATTCCCGGCGTAGGTCCAAAGGTTCCCTGGGTTCCCAAATAAATGGTAACGCCTTCCGGAATAGTCAAAACCGCATCATCATCCAACGTAATCTTGGCGCCCAGCTCGGAAAAGAACGTATCATAGGAGTTGTCTAACGTTACATTCCCGTAAACCGTTGTATCAAAATAGAACGTCATCCCTTCCATCCGCGTTTCAACAACCAGTGCGGAAAGCCCGGTCACGTCCTGCTCCACTGTAACAGAACCCATAGCAGAAATTTGTTCTGCAGTCAGTTTACCGCTCCCCTTTATCGTTAAATCGCCCAATGCGGACACCGGAATCATACTGGTTTCAATCTGATTGTCTGTACCAGCAGCAAGCTCAATGGTTGCACCTTCCGGCAATTCAATTGCACCGTCTCCAAGGTCACCTTCGTCCGCAATATTCATCTTAAGACCACTCAAACTTAAAGTCAAAGTGTCTTTGTTCCACTGATAGCCATATGTAGCTCGGTTATCTATGCTTGGCGTATCTGCTTTAAAAATTAATTGATTGGTTACTTCTTGAATAGAAGAAGTAACTCCAAAGGTTCCATCCCCATTGTCATTTGGTGCAAAACCAATAGCACAGTATTCAGCCGGAATGGCACTCGTAAACGTTCCGCCGGAGATAATTTTTTGTTCCTCGCCGCCTACAAAGCTTGCGTCCAATGCCCCAAGTCCGCCTTCAAAACGGCCATCACGTACAGACACCGACACTTCCTGTGACAATTGTTCCGCGCCGCTTGTCCGGTTGCAGTCCATAAACCGCAGTGCATACTCATTTGCGCTGGAAAATTTGCCGCCCAAAATAGTCACAGAAAGAGGGTTGAGCGCGTACAGCTCACTACGGCGTGCTGTAGCAGTAATTGCGTCGCCGCAATTTCCGCTTCCAGAACTTTGCCGATAGGCATTTACCAACTCTTCATCTGTTATACCGGTAGGTGTATCAGCCAATGACTGTGCTGTTAAGGTTCCTCCGTAAACGATCAGTTTGCCGCCGCAAATATCGATACAGCTTCCTTCGCTGCTTACTATATCCGGCCCCGTTGTCTTACCTTCTTCCCCAATCGTCACCGTTCCCGCAGAAGGCCAGTAAATACTCGACTTCTCACTATTGATGGTACCTCCGGTAATGGTTAGATGACTGGGTGTACTGCCTCCAGAGTAAAGATAATTGGTTGTGGCAGCATAAAGCTTTGTGTTGATTTTTCCGCCTGAAATCAGTACTTGCGCACCAGCGCTTTCATTATTGTAGGCGCGGTTAAAAATATTGATGCCTGAAGCGTTTTTTGTCCCCGTTGCCGTTAAGTTTCCGCCCTCAATGCGAACTGTTCCGCCATATGTAGCAATACCGCCGTTAGCAGCGCTGGAAATGGTACCATTTGAAACAACATTTCCGCCAAAATTCAAGATTGTCGAATTATTCTTAAACGAAACATAGTTTGTATGAACGGTTGCATTTGCTTTGATATCAAGCGCGCCAAAATTTGCAATACCGTGTTTGTTGCCATAGATATCTAACATGCCATTTTGAATCGTTAAGCTTCCTTTGTTTTCTGCAGCGCAAGTAAATGTATTGCCTCCAGCCGCAATTTCCGTATCTGACACTGTCAGTGTCCCGTCTAAAATCAGCGTATTGTCACCGAGATCAAAGGTAACGTTTGCACCTTCCGGAATGGAAAAAGTTTCATACCTTGCATCCATAAGAAGATTAATGGTATTGTTTGTATCAATAGCTTCTTGAATTGCCACAGAAATATCGTTAAATTGCTGTTCGCCTACCTGAAAGCACATGGGATGCACAGGAGTATACGTCGTTATGCCCTCTGCCGTATCCTTCTGAAGAATCATCGTCTCTTCGTAAGGCATCAGAACTCCATCTGCAATGGTACCGTTGCCACTAACCATTACTTTTGCGCCTTCTTCCAGCTTAATCGCTTTCCCGCCTGTGGTAAGTTTAGCGCCTTCATTGAGGATAAAGTGAATGGTTTGCCCTTTTGTAACTATAATAGCCGGTACATCTCCTGAGCCCGATTCATTAACTGTAACAGTGGCAACACCATTTGTGTCTTTATAGGCATTATACAAACCGGCAGTGGCATTAGCAATGGTACCATAACAATCATAATACCATCCGCCATAATTCACATGAAAATTAGTCGGTATATTTTCCTTCTCTGTCACAGTAAGTGCTCCGTCATCCTCCCGAACAAGGATGTCATTTTCGATATCCACATACTTAAGATTAATGCTATTAGGACCATAGATTTTACCATCGTTAAATTTGATTGTATCGTTAAATGAAATCCATGTTGCATCATTGCTGCGAACGACACCGCCGTTCATAATAAAGGTGGTACCTGCTTGTTTGTAAATTTCGATTGCGCTTACGTCCTCAGCAGTGGTAATTGTTCCACTTTCAAGGGTAACGGTAGCACCGTCCGATATTTCAACCACATATTTTCCTTTGCGGCTAATAATAGTACCGCTATTATTTCCGCTGCTGTCCATAATTGTCAAGGACGTTTCAGCTCCTGTCACTTCCAGAGCCGCTTGGTAACTGTCTGAAGCCGTATAGTCCAAAGTGTAACCTTTTAAATCCAGCACAGCATCCGCCGTGAACGTCACCCCTTCATTAAGCGTAATGTTTGCCCCCAGCGTAATTTTGCCGCCGGTCTGTGCGGCTGCAATCAAATCATCTGCACTTAAAACCTCACCGTCTGCAGCACTCGCTACACCAGGAAGCAACCCCAATGCCATAATAATAGCCATCAATAGGGCGAGAGTTTTACTTGCCTTTTTGTGTTTCATAACTACACCTTCCTTTTTTATATTTTTAATATTTTTAATGCAAATAAGATATATCGGACGCTACAAAAAATGCAACATCTGGCATCTATCCTTTACACACTGTCTCAAATTCTACTACAAAAAATTATATAACTATCCCTGTATATAAAATTATCTCGCTTTTTCATTTTTAGTTAAAATTTTTACAATATATTTTTTTATAATTATATCACAAGAATAGATTTATGTAAATGTTTTTCCATCATTTTGCAAAAATCTTCCTATTTTGTAGGCCATACTCCTTCTTTACGTAGTTTATTTAAGAATTTTTCAAGTTCAACTTCATCTTTTTCACATTTTGCCTCAACAAGCGTTTGGGCTAAACTATATTTTATCATTTTTTCAATGTCGCTTTCCGACATGCCGTGCTCTAACATTTCTTTTATTGCTTGCATGCCAATCTCTTTGATCCTATCTTCTTTTTTCATAAATGAACCCTCCATTTATGGCCGACAACGCTGGCACGCGTCATAACCTTTTAATATTGCTTCCTCACGTGTACACTCTAAATAAATTTTATTGCTTTCTTTCATTTGATCCACACTGCTACAGGATGGATAGTGAAATTTCTTTGTATTTTTATTGCCTATATAACTGTGAGAATTGCCCTTATTAGGTGAGACTGCCGGTGCCGAATTACCCGCTGATTGCTGTTCGGGAACAATTGACCCTTGCTTGGATGAACTGTCCCCCGTAGCATAATCAATATTTATTCCGGGTTGAACATTATAGCAAAATACATTATAACAAATCCCTTCACCATTATCTTCAACGGAATACCCTTCCATTAGAACACCTGTAGCTAATAAATTGCTGCCATCAAACATTGGTGTCACCCGATACATCACATGATTGCCGGTTTCTTTGACATAGTCAGCCACCATATTCTCAAATGGAAGCATTCCTTGTATATTTAAATACCGTGTGCCTGTTATTAAATTGCATTCGTTGGCATTTTCGCCTGTGAGCTGGTAACCCACAAGATGACAGCGGTTATACAGATACTTGCCGTCAACATTATCATATTTTATGGTATGCCATCCGGAAGGTTTTACTTGGCCTATAGAGCTGCGTTCCTCAACAGGCATTATGTCAGTTCCAACGCATGCAATTGCAATGCCTCAACGTCCCAAATGATCCAGAGAACTATATTTTTCATAAGATGCTGTTGTCAGTTCTGCGTCTATGAAATATGGTACATTGTTATTTATTTCCGTGTATGCCTGACCGGAATATACGGGGATATCGGAAATTGAAAGTTGGGAAACCCCTGTTTTTTGTTTCGCTTTCGGTATTTGAGTTGTTGCCGGAGTTTCTTTATGTTCCTCTCGAACAGATGAAGATTCATCCGACGCAGGTGAAGCCATTATTGTTGATCCGGGCGCAACGCTTGATTCCGGTAAGTTGATGACATCGTTCGTTCCGGCACATCCTGAAAGCAGTAATAAACAGGATAAGAGAAACGATAATACAAGAGGCTGTACTTTCTTCATCATTCATATACCTCCATCGTTATTTTGTCGTGAGAACTTCCCATAAAATCTTCAGTATAACTTAATTTCCAGCGGGTATCACGGAGAGAAATATCAAATAAAACATCATAAGGATAAGATCTATTCCATTTGAACAAAATAATTTTTTCTATCCATGGTTCATAAGCCTTTACTGACTGACCTTCAATCAAACAATAATCGTCTTGGGCAGCTTCAGATAAAAAGTTGTCATCGATATTTATATTTTTGTATTGCTGTCCCTCAAACAGCTTGTTTGTATAGTGGTTCATCCATATTTTTTTGTCGCCTATTATTTCAAGTATTTTTTCAATAACTCTGCTGTCTTTGCTCTGACGCCTGTTGTTAAATAACATGCCGCCATTATCGTCCAAACAGGCAAAAATAATCATGCAACCATCTCCTTTTATTTTTTTACATATTTATTTACTGATAAGGACATACCTAAATACAGTTTAACATAACCGTAAATACATTTCAAGATTTAGTCTGCAAAACGGTTAAATTTAACTGTAAAATATATACAGAAAGAAGGTGGATTTGTGGATATTCATGATAGACTTCGCAAAACTTTGAAGAATAGAGGGTGGACTCGATACAGGCTTTCAAAAGAAAGCGGATTATCCGAATCTACCATAACAAATATATTTCACAGAGGAAATACACCTAACATTGGTACTCTTGAAATAATATGCAAATCTGTTGGGATAACGCTTTCTCAATTTTTTGCCGATGATGATATGATTGAACTTACTCCGGATTTAAAGCAATTACTTGATGAATGGGCTTGTCTTTCTTTTGAACAAAGAGAAGCAATATTGCAAATGATGAAAGCGATGAGAAATAAAAAGGAATAGGGCACGGAAACTAAAAATAGGAAAAGTCTTTTTGCATAAAACATTAGATCGCTTATAATAAAAAAATGAATATAAAAACGGTGCTGAGATGATTCTCAGCACCGTTTCGTGTATTATGGATATGAAACATCCATTCTATTAAATTTTTATGATACTAAATATTATGCTCCAGTCCTATTTTTATAGCGTTCCTGTTAGGCCTTAAGCAACGCCAGCATTTGTTCTGCTTCTTCTAATGTTGCAGTGCCTTGGGGGTTGAGGATTCCGTCTTCCGTAGCAGAAATCAGTTTTTTCTGATGCGCCCAAGCCATTGCCTGTTGTGCAAAACGAGAAATTTCCCCAACATCACTAAACTGAGTCAAACCAGGATAGTCCATTAACATAGGACTGCCGGAATAACGCCACAGAATGGTAACCAATTGCTCACGGCTGATTGCATCATTGGGGCCGAAACTTCCATTTCCGTATCCGCTAATAAATCCCTCGCTGCTTGCCCAGCGAATAGCCTCAGCATAAGTATCACTATCGGTCACGTCATTATAATCTATTTCATACTCTACCACAGGGTTTCCTGCCGCATTGTACAAAAGGGTAACCAAACCGGCACGCGTAAGGGGCTGCGTTTCGGCTGTATCTAACAGCATGAGATGATTGGCATGCGTTTGACCGGGATAAACCGCCGCATAAGCTTCGTACCATGCCATCACATGATCGCCTGCCTTAATGTTGTCTGGCGAAACGTCTTTGTCTGCATTGTAGGAAGAAAGTTTCGTTTTTTCATCAGCAAGGATAAAAAGTCCACCGTTGCTTGTGGTAATCTTCAACTGTCCATCTTCCTCAGCAACCGCCTCTACCTCGTGATACTGTGCGCATCCAACATCCTGCGGAATATTACGGACAACTGCAAAAGCAGCGGATTGTGCAGGTAATGACCTGGTTTCTACAGGACTATGGAATATGTAAACTCTTTCTCCTACTTTCAAATCCGAAGGATCATCCGCACATTGGTTGCCGCTGTCAATCCAAACGGTTTCGGAAGAAATATTCATCATATATTCGCCATACCGGTCGGAAGTAAGCAGCAGCTGTGAAAGCGTCCCGTCTTCCGCTTTTCGAATCTCTTTAACTTGCCCATAATATAAAACGCTATCGGGCAGCTGCTGAGATTCTTCCATTACAGGAGCAGAGATTGGTACAGGTATCGGGTCTTGCGCCGCCATTGCCGGAGCGCATGCCATACAGATTAAAGCGCCGCTTAAAGCGACAATAACAAAATTTTTCTTCATAATAATTTTTTCTCCTTTTTATGTATTTTTTTGAACCTTTTATAAGATTAGACGTATTTATGATAAAAAAGTTCCTATGTGGAATAAAAAGGGAAAAATTATATTTCCAAATGATAAATAAACTCACGTTTAACAATAATTGTATTCATAATTTATTGGAATATCTATATTTTTTAAAAAGTTACCATTAGTTATTATGGGCGGATCAACCAAAGCATATCCCTTTTGTTTCATAATGCGAAATTTAAAGTCAAGGATTTCTGCCGGAACATAAAGTGCCGCTGCGGCTTGAAAAAAGGATAAATCGCCATTGAGAACCTCCAGAACATTGCTATCCGGCAATAAAAACTCTGCCGCAAAGATATTTGCTTCATATTCATATTTACTTGCCGTGTCAAATAAAGCAAAATCATGAAATGCCTTAACACCTGTGCATTTGCGGTGCAGCACAGCATGACCAAGCTCATGAGAACATATAATTCGCTGAATGTCACGGGACAAATCGCTGTTGATAGTAATTGTGCGAATTCTGCTATGCGGAAAAAAGAACCCTTTACAGCACGCATCACCTGTCCCCATAGAAGCGTACAAAACAGGAATTTCCATTTCTTTGCACACCTGAAAAGGGTCGGACTCATCATATTTCTTTTTCATTTTTTGTACCGTTTCACAAATAAAATTAAAGCCGGTCAACAGAAATCACCTTTCTTTTTAAACCTGACAAAAATTTTTTATCTTCTCCTCAAGAAATCAATAGTTATTCAGATTTTTTATTCTTTCTGCCAAACTTTTCTTTTGCACGTGCCTTACATTCAAGATACGCCTGCATTACTGCTTCAAAATACGCCTCTTTTGCCTCATCGCTAATATCGCCGCCAGCAAACAGCGCAATATTCCGTTCCATTAAAAAGTCAATTTCACGAGCGGCTTTATTCCCATATCGTTCTCTGGCTTCATCTATGAAAGGTTGTTTTTCTATTCCATATAGCGGATTGTCAATTTCGTCATTTTTCAAATAATCGACAGAAACTTGCAGTACTTCGGCGAGTTTTGCTAGTTTGTTAGGTCGTGGAATTGCCTGGTTGTTTTCATAAGCAACAATGGTACGTTTACTTACTCCGACCAACTTTCCCAGCATTTCCTGGTTCAAATTCAGTGCGATTCTTGCTTCCCTAACTTTTTCGGCAAAAGTCTTCATGACATAGCCCCTTTCTAATCAATAACTTCATCTGTTCTTCACTATTTTCACTTTCTGTATTGACAAACTTCCCTTTACGTTATATAATTTAAGTGAAGTTGGTGAACTTTTGAGTTTATTATACATCTGAAAACTTCACTTGTCAACTGTTTATAATGAAAAAGGTGCAGATATAAAGGTTTTTGACGGGATAGGTAGAAACATAATAAAAATTTAAAATATTGCCCAAATAAAAACGGCTTATGAATGGAGGAATGAAAATGAAAACCCAAGCACAAATTGTTCAGACGAAATCTGCGATACTATCATTATGCTGCCCCAAATGCGGAAGGCGAGCATTTGATGTACTAACATCACCAAAAGGCAATTTTAAAATTCAGCTCAAGTGCCCAAATTGTCATAAAATCGTAACAATTGCAGTCCCAGACTTACAATAAAATAGAAAAATAATATCAATTCATTTGTAGCGTTCAGCTACCGAGCAAAGGCAACGATCCCTATGCTTTAGCAGAAACTCCCATCGTGTAGTTTAGAGGGCAACGATTGACCAAATGGCCGGAGTGAAGCATTTATAGCTTTACTCCGGTTTTTTATACCTAAAAAGCTGTTCCTGCTTCACTCGAATGAGGAAAGGAACAGAAAATGAAAATTAAGTACAAATTTATCACGGGTGAAGTAACAGAGATTGAGGTAAGCGAAAATATCGGAAACATCATTTTAGATTCCCGCAGAATTGAGTCAAACCAAAACCGAAAGGAACGATATCACTGTTTTTATATTGAAGGGGCAGATTAAGAAGGTGATGATTATGCCGACTATAACACACCCGAAGCACTGCTCCTTGGCAAAGAAGCTGAAAAAGACAGCCGCATTAAGATGCAAGCATTCCTTGCATCCCTAACAGAGATTCAAAGAGAACGACTTTCCTTATACATAAAAGGAATATCCATGCGGCAGATAGCTGAGAAACAAAAGGTTTCTTTCAAGAGCATCAGTGAGTCGTTTGAGGGTATTCGCAAAAAAGTCAAAAAATTTTTATGAAATACCCTCACAAATACCCCCGCCAATCTCCGTATATTGAAAGGCATACAAAATAAGCCTTTCAGAAAGAAGGCGAAAGAATGAAACACAATTTAAGTATCAGTGTTTCGAAGCAGCCGAACAACGGAGGTATTGTAAGCTGCCGCCATGTTTCGGTACGGGAACGGCTGCTGCGGTTTCTGCTCGGTACGCCGACGAAGCTGACAATCGTTGTTCCGGGTGACAGCGTTGAGTCGCTGTCAATCAATGAAGTGACAGGAGGTGAAACAGTATGAGAAAAACAAAACTTCTGCTTGATGTCATCTCCAATATGCGTTCTCTTGCAGATAGTTTGGAAGCAGCGGCAAATATGATGTGCGATTCGCAGCCTGCTCCCAATACAGTAAGCGTGGAGGTTCCAACGGTGGGCGAACCCAAAGCGGATACCCCTTCATACACTTTGGAGGAAGTACGTGCTGTATTAAGCAAAAAAAGCGCAGAAGGACACGGGGCACAAATTCGGGAACTGCTTGGAAAGTACGGGCATAACCGGCTGAGTGACATTGACCCTAATGATTATCCCGCGCTTTTAGCAGATGCGGAGGTGTTGTAAATGCCGCCGCAAAAACACGCCATATTATCTGCTTCGTCTGCCCATCGATGGCTGAACTGTAACCCGTCGGCAAGGCTTGAGGTGAAGTTTGAAAACAAAGAAAGCGAAGCTGCGGCAGAAGGTACAGCCGCACATGCGCTTGCCGAACATAAACTCCGAAAGGCTCTCAAAATGCGTTCAAAAAAGCCTGTTTCTGTATACGACTGTGATGAAATGGACGATTACACAGACGGCTATGTTGCTTTTATCTTAGAAGTTTTAGGGGAAGCAAAAGTCCGATGCAATGACCCCATCATTCTGATCGAGCAGAAACTCGACTTTACTCGATTTGTTCCCGATGGATTTGGCACAGGCGACTGCATTATTATTGCTGACAAAACCTTGCATATCATTGATTTGAAATACGGACAAGGCATTCTTGTGGAAGCGGAAAACAATCCGCAAATGATGCTGTATGCACTCGGCGCGTTGGAGATTTACGATGGGCTATATGATATTGAGGAAATCTCAATGACCATATATCAACCCCGTCGGGATAATATCAGCACATGGACGATTCCGGTAAAGGAACTTAATGTCTGGGCAAATAATACTCTCATTCCAAAGGCACAGGCGGCATTTAAGGGTGAAGGCGAATACTGTGCAGGTTCATGGTGTACCTTCTGCAAGGCGGCTGTAAAATGCCGGGCAAGAGCTGAGGAAAAGCTGAGTCTTGCAAAATATGAATTTGCCATGCCGCCGCTTTTGACAGATACAGAAATTGAGGACATTTTAGCAAAACTTGATGACCTTACCAAATGGGCAAACGAAATTACAGCATATGCGCAGGATGCCGCTATCAACCACGGAAAAGTATGGCGAGGTTTTAAGTTGGTCGAAGGGCGCTCCAACCGTAAATACACGGACGAGAACGCAGTCGCAGAAACGGCAATGAAAGCAGGTTACAAGGATATTTATAAGCAGAGCCTTATTACCATTACCGAAATGGAACGGCTCATGGGCAAAAAACAGTTTGCAGAAATTCTCGGGAACCTTGTATATAAGCCGAAAGGCAAACCGGTACTTGTTTCTGCTTCGGACAAGCGTCCGGCTATTACGCTAAACGATGTAAAAATAGAATTTAATGAAAATATGGAGGACTGAAAATTATGTCAAATCAAAATAATACAAAAGTTGTAACAGGTGTAGTGAGACTCTCTTATGCAAATGTGTGGGAGCCAAAGTCTGTTAACGGCGGTGCAGAAAAATACTCTGTTTCACTTATCATTCCCAAATCCGATACCAAAACAATCAACGCAATCAATGCCGCAATTGATAACGCTATTAAAGAGGGAGCGTCCAAGTTTGGAGGTAAAATCCCGAATAAAACGGCTTTGAAACTTCCGCTCCGTGACGGAGATTTAGAGCGTGAGGATGAAGCGTATGCGGACAGCTATTTTGTAAACGCTAACAGCTTAACTCCGCCGCAGATCGTGGATACAAAAGTGCAGCCAATCCTTGACCGCAGTGAGGTTTACAGCGGTGTATATGCCAGAGTGTCTATTACTTTTTATGCGTTCAACTCCAACGGCAATCGCGGTATCGCCTGTGGACTTGGAAACATTCAAAAGGTGCGTGACGGCGAACCGCTCGGCGGCAGAAGCAATGCGGCAGATGACTTTACCACCTTGGACGATGATGATTTCTTAGATTAATTCGGTGGTTTACATATCGGCGACAGAGGGGTGTGCCCCTCTGTATGCTGATACGTGTAGGAGGAAAAATGAAAGAGCTATGGAAAGATATACCCGGTTATGAGGGTAAATATCAGGCAAGTACGAAAGGACGGATAAAAAGTCTTAAACGTTCGGTGCGAAGTATTTGCCACTATACTGGAAAGGAATTTTACAGAACAGTAAACGAACGAATGTTGCAGCCGGGGCAATACTGTAAAACAGGTCATGTATCTGTTGTTTTAGGAAAAGGCAATCCAGGTGTTCCCGTACATCAATTAATAGCAAAAACTTTCTTGGGAAACTGTCCGCCTAATTGCGAAGTGTTGCATAAAAATGGAAATCCAAAGGATAATCGAGTTGAAAATTTGCGCTATGGCACAAGGACTGAAAATATCCTTGATGTTTATATTCAAGGTCAACGGTGGCGCAAATTGTCTATTGACGATGTTTATAAGATAAGATTTTATTTGCTGTGTGGTTATACAGGAAGGTTGATAGCAAAAATATTTGACGTCAGCGAAAGTACTGTAAGTAATATAAAGAACAGGAGAACATTTGGATGGCTAAAATAAGCAGTTTAAGTTGTGATATTGAGACATTTTCGTCTGTAAATCTTGCAAAATCCGGCGTATATCGTTACAGCGAAAGTGATGATTTTGAAATACTTCTGTTC
The DNA here is from genome assembly GCA_944393605.1 of uncultured Clostridia bacterium. Lineage (GTDB taxonomy): Bacteria > Bacillota > Clostridia > UBA1381 > UBA9506 > CALYAO01. The sequence continues at coordinate 9,335 of CALYAO010000057.1, read as the reverse complement.
GGCTATTCCATAGACGGCGATGCGCCACGGGTGATAGACCTGGCAAATGGTGAGCAACTTCCGTATGAAGTGTTGTCGGCGATTACTGATCCGGCAGTCCTCAAATGGGCGTTTAACGCGCAGTTTGAACGGGTGTGTCTGTCACGGTATCTGAACTTGCCTGCTGGTAGGTATCTTGATCCCTCTTCATGGCGCTGTACGATGGTATGGGCGGCAACGCTGGGGCTGCCGCTGTCCTTGGAAGGCGTAGGCACAGTTCTTGGCCTTGAAAAGCAAAAACTCAAGGAAGGCAAAGACCTCATCCGGTATTTCTGTACGCTGGCCAAACAAAAAGACGGAACGCTATGCCGGCATCTTCCTGCGGATGATCCGCAACGTTGGGAGGCTTTTAAGTCATACAATCTCCGCGATGTTGAAACGGAAATGGGGATTCAGAAACGGCTCTCAAAATTTCCTGTTCCCGATGCTGAATGGGAAAATTATCTGCTTGACCAGCAAATCAACGACCGGGGCATTATGCTCGACCGCAGACTGGTAAAGCAGGCGATTGCCTGTGACGTTTCTTTCAAAGAAAACAACATGGCGCTTGCCCGCAGGATTACAGGACTTGAAAATCCAAACTCTCCGACGCAGTTGAAGGAATGGCTGTGTCGAAATGGCATTACAACCGATTCATTATCCAAAAACGCTGTGGCGGAGCTTTTAGAAAAGGCGCAGAACAAAGCAAAACAGGCACTTATGCTACGCCGGGAACTGGCGAAAAGTAGCGTCAAGAAATACACCGCAATGGAAACCGTGGTCGGCTCTGACAGCCGAGCACGGGGATTGATACAGTTCTACGGAGCAAACAGAACCGGGCGCTATTCGGGGCGGCTTATCCAAGTACAAAATCTGCCCCAAAATCATCTGCCGGATTTAGAACAGGCCCGTACACTGATTCGAAACGGGCAGTTCGAGGCGGCGGAAATGCTCTATGACTCTGTTCCGACAGTGCTCTCAGAACTTATTCGAACCGCGTTCATCCCCAAACCGGGCTGCCGTTTTTATGTGGCGGATTTCTCGGCTATTGAAGCACGGGTAATCGCGTGGCTTGCAGGCGAACATTGGAGACAGCAGGTGTTTGCAGATGGCGGCGATATTTACTGCGCCTCCGCATCTCAAATGTTCCATGTCCCGGTAGAAAAGCATGGCGTCAACGGTCATTTAAGGCAGAAGGGAAAAATTGCGGAACTTGCACTCGGCTACGGCGGATCAGTCGGAGCATTAAAATCGATGGGGGCACTGCAGATGGGGCTTGCGGAAGAAGAACTCAAACCGCTGGTGGATGCATGGCGGCAGGCCAACCCCCAAATCGTACAGCTGTGGTGGGCGGTTGACCGTGCGGTCAAAGACTGTGTGAAGCAGAAAACCACGACACAGGCACACGGCATAAGGTTTATGTATCAAAGCGGTATCCTATTTATTGTCCTGCCCTCCGGCAGACGGCTTGCTTATGTGAAGCCGAGAATAGGTGAAAACAAATTCGGTGGTGAAGCTGTTACCTATGAAGGCATCGGTACGGCAAAGAAATGGGAGCGGATTGAAAGCTACGGTCCGAAATTCGTGGAAAACATTGTGCAGGCAATTGCAAGGGATATCCTTGCCGAAGCCATGCTGCGCCTTGATAAGGCCGGATACAAAATCGTAATGCATATACACGATGAGGTTGTGATTGAAGCGCCGACGGCATCATCTCTTGAAGATATTTGTTTCATCATGGGACAAACGCCGGTATGGGCGGGCGGCCTCCTGCTCCGCGCCGACGGATATGTATGTGATTTCTACAGAAAGGACTGATGAAAAATATGAGCGTAAATAAATTTAACCCGGAGGGCTATCATGACCCTACTCCGTATGAAGCCCTGACAAAAATAGAAAAAGAGAAATACCGTCAGCCCTATCGGCCGGTGGTAAATATCTGCTCCCCATTTTCCGGAAATGTGGAACGCAACGCAGAGAACGCCCGCAGATACTGCCGTTTTGCGGTTGACAGCGGATACATTCCCCTTGCGCCGCACTTGCTGTTTCCGCAGTTTATGAATGATAAGGATACAGATGAACGCCGTCTCGCGCTTTTTATGGACATTGCGCTGTTGTCCAAGTGTGCACAGCTGTGGGTGTTCGGCGGAAACATTACGAAAGGTATGGGCATTGAAATTGAAAACGCAAAGCGCAAGGGGCAGCCGATCCGATACTTCACAGAGGGATGTAAGGAGGTGCCAAAATGAAGATAGCAACCGGCAACAGGCGTACAGATAAGAAATGGAAAAACCGAGAAATTTCCTGGGAGGATTTTTGCCTGAAAATAAGCAGTACACTCCGCACTACCGAGACTGTTGAGGAATACAGAAAAATGAAAAAGGGACAGCAGGATAATATCAAGGATGTGGGCGGTTTTGTCGGCGGTCACTTAAAAGAAGGCAGGCGCAGAAACGGGTATGTCTTATGCCGCAGTATGCTGACGCTGGATATGGACTATGCCACGCCCGATATCTGGGAGCAGATAAAGCTGCTCTATGATTTTAAATGCTGCGTATATTCTACGCATAAACACACCGAGGAACATCCGAGACTGCGGCTTATCATCCCCCTTTCCCGCGATATATCGGAAGACGAGTACCCAGCGGTTGGCAGAATGGTGGCTCAGGATATCGGCATGGATTTGTTTGATGACACAACCTACGAGCCGTGCCGATTGATGTACTGGCCTTCCACTCCGGTAAACGGTGTATTTTTCAGTGATATGAAGGCTGGAGCCTTACTCGACCCGGACAGTTATCTTGCCCGCTATCATGACTGGCGTGATGTGAGCACCTGGCCGGTTTCGTCGAGGCAATCGGAGGTAATAAAAAGAACGGTAAAGGCGCAGGCAGATCCATTAACCAAAGACGGGATCGTGGGTACATTCTGCCGTACATATACGGTAACCGAAGCAATCGATAAGTTTCTCTCCGGCATATATGCACCTTCGGCAGCCCCAGGCAGATACGACTACATCCCTGCCGACAGCAGCGCCGGTGTTGTCATTTACGATGACAAATTTGCGTACTCACATCATGCAACCGATCCTGCAAGCGGCCAGTTGCTGAATGCCTTTGATGTAGTGCGCGTCCATAAGTTTAAAGACTCTGACGAAAAAACGGGTTTTAAAGCAATGGCCGATTTTGCCATAAAGGATGAAAGAGTAAAGCAGACAATTTTAGAGGAACGGAAATGCGAGGCGGTTTCTGACTTTACCGAGGATGATGCCGATTGGGAGGCAAGGCTTGAGTACGAGCCGCGCACAATGGTGGTTAAAAACACCCTCGGTAACCTTCGCTTAATCCTCGAAAACGATCCGAACCTGAAAGCCATTGTTTTTAACCAGCAGCTGGACGGCATGGAAATCAAAGGCCGGGTTCCGTGGAATCACCCTTCTAAATACTGGCGCGATGCAGATGACGCGCAGCTCATCAGTTATATCGACTCACGATACGGGACCTTCTCGGCACGGAATTATGAGATTGCCGTAACTAAAGTAGCCGATGACCGCTCCTATCACCCCATCCGGGAATATCTCTCAAGCCTGCCTGAATGGGACGGCGAATTGAGGGTTGACACCCTGCTTGTGGACTACCTCGGAGCCGAAGACAACGAGTATGTCCGTGCTGTTACACGCAAAATCCTATGCGCGGCTGTATGCCGTGTAATGAACCCCGGCTGTAAGTTTGACTCCATGCTAGTGCTAAACGGCCCGCAAGGCGTCGGTAAAAGTACTTTGATTTCCAAACTCGCCGGCGAATGGTTTTCCGACAGCTTAAACTTAAGCGATACCAAGGACAAGACTGCCGCTGAGAAACTGCAGGGATATTGGATCATGGAAATCGGTGAGCTTGCCGGCCTTCGCAAAGCCGAAGTGGAAACGCTGCGCTCCTTCCTCTCAAGGCAAAACGATGTATACCGTGCTTCTTTCGGCAGAAGGGCCACGCCACACCCGCGTCAATGTGTGTTCTTTGGAACAACCAACGCGGAGTCAGGGTATTTGCGCGACACCACCGGGAACCGCCGCTTCTGGCCTATAAAGACTCCCGGCACAGGCGTTAAGCATTCATGGGATATGACGCAGAATGACATCGACCAAATATGGGCGGAGGTTATGGTTTATGTGAAAAACGGCGAAACGCTCCACCTTTCGCCTGAACTTGAGTCTCTCGCCAAAGCGGAACAACGGGAGGCGATGGAGTCCGATGAACGGGAAGGTTTGGTTCGTGATTACCTTGAAACCCTGCTTCCGGCTGAATGGGACAATATGTCTTTATATGAACGCAGGAATTTCTTAAATGGCAGCGAGTTTGGCGGCGATACACATACCGGTACAGTCGTCAGAACCTCGGTCACAAATATGGAAATATGGTGCGAGTGTTTCGGGAAAGAGCGGGCAAACTTAAGGCGTTCTGATTCAAACGAGCTGATTGCCATCCTCTCAAAGATGGGGTGGAAACGCAAAGAAACAAAACAGCGTGTACCGCTTTATGGTCCACAATATATTTATGTACCTAAGGCTGAAACCAACTAAATTTTTGAGAACATTCCTTTTTAAGAACGGTTCTTGAAAAGGTGAATTGAACCCGTTTCCCACTTTTGGAACACATCATAAGAACAGCGGAAGCCCCTTATGCAGCTTGCTGTTTTTTAACCGCTGTTCTTATGTTCCTAATATTAACTATTAAAAGTAAAGTAAAAGGAAATAGAAGAAAATGGTACGCAAACGCATATATACGCGCGTATAGGGATTTTTAGTGTATAAGAACATGGAGGGACGACAAATGACATTTTATACATACATGATGAGGAATTACTTGACTGAAGCCTCTGCCAAAGGCGATCTTGCAAGGGATATAAAGCGGGATGGCATGGATTTCCCCAAAAACCGCTCTTGCAAATTTAACAGATGGCATGGATTGATTCATGATTATTTAGAGAAACGAAGAGCGTGTTCTGCCTGTTATGAGGCTTTTGAGGAATGCTGGGAGGAATATGTGGAATGCGAGAAAAAACGATTGAACAGAAATTGACCCGGACAATTAAGAAACACGGCGGTCTTTGCCTGAAATTTGTATCGCCGGGTTATGATGGGGTGCCTGACCGCATCATCCTCCTGCCAAACGGCAAACTGGCATTTGCGGAACTGAAAGCGCCGGGAAAACAAATGCGGCCCTTGCAGGAATACAGAAAACGGCAGTTAGAAGGTCTGGGCTTTAAGGTTTATGTTATTGACAGCATAGAAGCGATTGGAGGGGTATTAAGTGAAATACAATCCACATGAATACCAGACCTTTGCAACGGATTTCATTGAGACGCATCCGGTGTCCGCGATCCTCTTAGATATGGGGCTTGGCAAGAGCGTTATTACATTGTCCGCCGTTTTTGAACTGTGTCTTGACCGCTTCGAAATCCGTAAGGTTCTTGTGATTGCCCCGCTGCGAGTCGCAAGAAACACATGGAGTGCGGAAATCAATAAATGGGACCACTTAAAAGGTCTTACATATTCCGTTGCAATTGGTACGGAAGCCGAGCGAAGAGCGGCGCTTCAAAAACCTGCCAGCGTATATATTATCAACCGCGAAAATGTGAGCTGGCTTGTTGAATCAAGCGGGATTCCGTTCGACTACGATATGGTGGTTATCGATGAGCTGTCATCCTTCAAAAGCCATCAATCAAAACGGTTCAAAAGTCTGATGAAAGTCCGTCCTTTTGTCAAACGCGTGGTGGGCCTTACCGGAACTCCTTCCTCCAACGGGTTGATGGATTTGTGGGCGGAGTTCCGAATCCTTGACATGGGGAAACGGCTGGGGAGATTCATCACCCATTACCGGGATGAGTTCTTTTTGCCGGATAAGCGAAACGGGCAGGTCATCTTTTCCTATAAGCCTAAAGAGGGTGCAGATGAAGAGATTTACAGGCGGATATCGGATATTACCATTTCGATGAAAAGCACCGATTACCTCAAAATGCCCGAATGCGTGATCAATGAAGTACGCGTTCGATTATCCGGCAGTGAGCGGAAAATCTATGATGGACTAAAGAAAAACCTTGTCCTACAGATTGGCGGCAGTGAAATCGATGCCGGAAATGCGGCGGCACTTTCAAATAAGCTGTCCCAGATGGCAAACGGCGCGGTGTATGACGCAGACAAGAACGTAATCAATATCCATAGCAGAAAGCTAGAGGCTCTGGAGGATTTAATTGAAGCATCAAACGGCAAGCCGGTGCTTATAGCCTACTGGTTCAAGCATGACCTTGAGAGGATCAAACAGCAGTTTGCTGTACGGGAGCTGCAAAGCTCAAAAGACATAAGTGATTGGAACAACGGTGTTATCCCCGTTGCCGTTATTCATCCCGCCTCCGCCGGACATGGCTTGAACCTCCAGAGCGGCGGTTCAACCTTGATTTGGTTTGGTGTTACCTGGAGTCTCGAACTTTACCAGCAAACCAATGGCAGACTGTGGCGGCAGGGACAGAAAGCGGAAACCGTGGTGATCCACCACATTTTGACCGAAAACACAGTGGATGAAAAAATCATGAAGGCATTACGCGATAAAAAACAAACGCAGACCGCATTGATTGAAGCGGTAAAAGCGGAGATTGGAGGTACGGTACATGACAAGCAAAGAATGCTTAAATGAGATACTGGTTAAGGAACAAAATATAAACACAAAGATTGAACAGATAAAAATCTTAAAAAACATGGCTGCAAATTGTACATCAACCATAAGTGATATTCCAAAAGCCAAAAATACAACTGATAAAATGGCAAATACCATATGCAAAATTGTTGATTTGCAAAAAGAGGTGGAAAAAGAAACCGCCGGTTTGACGCTGTTAAAGATTCAAATATTGGATTTGATTGGCAAAATTGAAGTGTTTGAACAGCAAACCGTGCTTTTGAAACGGTATTTTGAGGATCAGCCCTGGGAAAAGATTGCGTTTGAAATGCATTATACAACCAGATGGATCCATATTCTTCATTCACGCGCATTAATTAATCTCGATAAAATCATGGCTAAGGAGGAATCGATTTGAGCCATAAAGAAGCACTGGAAGATAATATATGTTCAAGAAAAGATAGAAACGGATTTAGTTGGTATTATCCAAAATGTGATATCTGCGGAGTTGAAGTTCCGTCATGGGGTTATACTCGCGGAAAAAAATATGTCTGTAATGAGTGTCGAAAAGAACTTGTCAAATTCAGGCACGATAAAAGCAGTAGCGTTATACTCACTAAAAAAGAACGCAAGTTTGAATCAGCGCTTAAAAGAATAGGTAAGGTAACAGATATAAAAAATTATGAAAGTGCTATCAAACTCATAAAACCGTTGCTGTCACGTCGCGGATGGTTCCAGAGCACCGAGGAGATTATGGTGGCTTTGGAACTTGCCAAACAGGAAATTAAATTCTATCATCAAGTAAAAGTATTTAACTATAGTGTGGATTTCGTAATTCCATCCTTGCAAATCGCCTTAGAAATTGACGGAGAACCGTTCCATAGGTTGGAAAATAAAAAGCAATCAGATATTCGCGATGAATTGATAAAAAATAAATTGGGCAGTGGCTACGAGGTGGTTCATATAAAAACAGAATGCGTTAACATGAATGTAACGAGACTTATGAAAGGAATTACAGCAGTATTAAAACATCGTAAAAGAGTTCACACGAATTCACTATAATTCCCTTGAATTCACAGTTGATAAGTGGTATACTACCAATAGTGGAAATGTAATTAAAAACAGATAGGAGCCTTGCAGGTGAAAACTTGCAGGGCTTTCTTTATGCACGAACGGAGGTTAATAGGTATGCCAAGAAAACCAAAGCGCCCGTGCTCCCATCCCGGCTGCCCGAAGCTTACGGACGGCAGGTTCTGTGAGGAACATCAAAAGCAAGAGAACAAACGCTACGAGAAGTACGACCGAGACCCAGCTGTGCGCCGCAGGTACGGCAGAGCGTGGAAACGCATCCGAGACAGGCATATTGCAGAGCATCCATTGTGTGAGATGTGTAAGAAGCAAGGACGGATCACCCCTGCCGAGGAGGTACACCACATCAAGCCGCTGTCTCAAGGCGGCACCCACGATGACAGTAACCTCATGAGCCTTTGCAAGGAGTGCCATTCGAGGATTACGGCAAAAGAAGGGGACAGATGGCATAACAAAAGCCGCATCGGATGAGCGGCTTTTTATTACATCTGGTGGTCAAGTATCCATTTTAATAAATCGTCAAAAGAATATTCGTCTGCGGCAACTTTGAGGATTGTATCCGAAAGTTCCGTCTGCGTATATTCCAATTCAATTTTATTAAGGGCAAGGAACACGAGCATTGCATGTGCGCCGATCCGTTTATTGCCGTCAACAAAAGCGTGGTTTTTAACAAGGCCGTATCCAAGCCTTGCTGCCTTTTGCTGGATTGATGGAAAGGCTTCCTCATTGTCAAATGTCTGGAACGGGGCATTGATCGCAGATTCAAGCAAATGTTCATCCCTGATACCGTTGCTGCCGCCCGTTTCCGCTATAAGGTTAGAATGCAGAGCGATAATCTGTTCTTTTGATAAAATGATCATTTGGCAAGTACCTCGTAGGCCTCCCGATTTTTATCTATCAGACGTTTGGAAATGGTAAGAAGGTCTTCGTTATCTGCCAGTTGTTCTTTTTCTGCCTTTTCAAACTCTATCAGAAGGTAACGCGGCGAATTGTTTTTTAAGATAACGACAGAACCGTTTTCATCAACCATGCGGGCAACGCGAGAGAAGTTTTGATTGGCTTCCGTGATGGATACAAGATTTTTCGTATTGACGTTCATAAGTCATTCCTCCTTCATATGGTCTCATCTATATTATACACCATTATTAGGAGAAATTCAACCTATTTATGAATGTTTTTAAGAAATTTTATGACCAGAGGGGCGGTCAAAATCTCCAAACCCAGTGACGGTGGGAACGGGCGCCCCCCTTCGTGCGCAAAAATTTGTATTCAAACAGGGTATTAACCCCCGGTCAGAATTGAGGTGATTTTTTATGGCGAAGGACGGAACAGCAAGAGGCGGAGCAAGGCCGGGAACGGGGCCGAAACGCAAGGCTCTGACAGAGAAAATCTCTGCAGGCAAGTCGGCCACGATTATCGGGCTGCCTGATGCTCCCGCCCTTGAAGGCGTGGATATGCCACCCGTCAAGGAATATATGAAAGCGAAGCAGAAAAATGGTACAGACCTTTGTGCCGAGGAGGTTTTTGAAGAAACATGGGAGTGGCTGAAGAAGGTCGGCTGTA
>CALYAO010000056.1 GCA_944393605.1 uncultured Clostridia bacterium | reverse complement strand
AACACGACCAGCAACTCCGCATCTACCAATTCCGCCACCAGTGCAGACAGGGTATCATTGTCCCCAAACTCCAACTCATCACTCGAGATGGAATCGTTCTCATTGACCACGGGGATAATCCCCCATTCCAGCAGGGTATTTAAGGTATTGATTGCATTTTCTTTTCGTTTGGGGGTGTCCACAATGTCCTTGGTTAAGAGAATCTGCGCAGCGGTATTGCCATACTCCGCAAACATGCGGTCATACAGACACATGAGCTCACTCTGGCCCACGGCGGCCACCGCCTGCTTGCCGCGGATATCCCCCGGCTTTTCGGTGAGCCCCAGTTTGCCCATGCCGACGCCAACCGCGCCCGACGACACCAAAACGACCTCCCGGCCCTCATTGCGCAAATCACACAGGACACGCGTCAAAAGCTCAATGCGCCGAATATTGAGCTTGCCAGACTGGTATGTAAGGGTGGAGGTTCCCACCTTCACCACAATTCGTTTCGCCTGCCTTACAATCTCCATGTCCCTTATGCCCCCGCTTCATTGACCTCTTGAATGGAAACCACCGTCGGTATCGTCTGAATGCGGGTCGTCTTAATGCCCAGCTGCGACCCATACACCAGGTGCTGGTTGCTCGCGGTTGCAAAACCGGTCTCCGTCCGGCTGCCCGCCATTTCCACAATCACCGAAACATCATATTTACCCGGCATGTCTGCATAGATGGTCTGGCCATCCAACGTGGTCAGCATCTGCTCAGACGGACCCGTCTGGATCTCCACCACTTCGCCCAGCGGCTTGCCGGTATCCAGATCATAGACCTCGTCCCCCACATGGATGCTGTCCACCGAATAGTTCCGGATGTCCTTAATCAGCAGCGTGACCTGGATGCGGGACGTCGCGGTATTGCTCGAAAGCAGGGAGCGCCCGTCGGACAGCACAGCGCCATCCTTGATCTTATTGATCATAAAGAATGCGCCCACCAGGCCGATCACCACAAGAAGTACAAACAAAATATCTACAATACTGACCTTGCCAAACAATTTTCCCTTCTCGTCCATTACTGCGCCGCCTCCTTTACCAAGTCATCCGAAAAGTCCATTTGAATCACAAAGCCCGAAATGGCGGCACTTGCCGACCGCATCGTGACCGACTTGCCCACCTTGACCGACTCCTCCCCCACCATCAGGTCGGGGCCCTCCAAGGCCGCTTTGGTCTGGATGGTGACGTGTGCATTCCATTTGTCCGCAATCTCCTGCTGCTGGAACACACCCTCCTCTTGGTTGGTGTTCACAATGGTATACGGGAGCTTTTCCACCTTGGTGATGGTCCCCATCTCCTCGTTGCGGCCGTTTTTGACAGTTTCGCCTTCCACCAGATAGTCAAAATACGGCTCTTCACACGCCGTCACCTCCACAACATAGGTGAGCGGCACCGTGCCCTCGGGTGCGCGCTTGCTCCACCAGAAGAAAAATCCCGCACAGGCCACCACTGCCACCAAAATCAAGATAATCAAAAAGTCTAGGATGTTGATCACCCCGAACAGTTTTCCTTTTTTATTTTCCGCCATCTTGCAATCTCCTCTTTTCCCTACACACCAGGCCGTGTGCATGTATTTTAGCCCCGGGACGCTGCCTCCCGGTAGAGTGTTTCCAGCGTTTCCACCATGCGCCTCGCCGTAAATCCAGCTTCAAACCGCGCTTTTGCCGCTGCTGCCATCTGCGCATACAGCGCATGGTCGGACGTAAGCCGGTCCATGGCTGCCGCCAGCGCATTGCTGTCCCCGACCGGAACCAAAAAGCCATTGTCACCATCGGTCACAAGTTCGGGGTTCCCTCCCGTATCGGTTACCACGGACGGCTTGCCCAGGCTCATGGCCTCCAGCACCGCCAGGCTCATGGCCTCCGAATAGGAAGAAATGACATTCACGTCCAGCGCATTGGTAACCTTGCGGGTATCAGGCAGGTATCCGGTAAAGACCATGCGGCCATCCAGACCCAGCGCATGCGCCTGCGCCTTGACATCCGCCAGCAGCGACCCGTCCCCCACGACCAAAAAACGCGCATTTGGGGACTGCATGCGCGCCGCAGCCTCCACAAAGAACTGGTGCCCCTTCACGGGCTCCACCCGCGCAACGATGCCAAATACCACATGCTCAGGCGAAAAGCCCAACTCCGCCCGGACAACATCCCGTTCGGCTGTGCCAAGCGCCTCCACGGGTTGCACCCCGTTGTACACCACCCGAACCTTGCGAGGCGACACCCCGCAATCAATGAGGTTTTGTCCAACCGCATTGGCGACGCCAATAAACACATCGCTCAGGCGGTTATTTAAGATGCCCTTGAGCTTGGCCTTGGGCCCATGCCCAACCGGCTCCATACAGTGCCGCGAGCTTATGATACAGGGAACATGCGCCCGCCGCCCCGCAATCCGCGCCGAAAGCGACGCATGGGTATGCAGAATATCGGGTTTAAGCGACCGAAGCACCCCCGTCAGATGCCGCACACATCGGCGATCAAAGGAGCGATCCCCCATATACGGCACCTGCACAATGTGCTCACACAGCGGCTCCGCCAACGGCTGCAGCATACTGCTCTCCGGCAGAATAACCGTGACAGCAAACTGAGAGCGGTCATAGTATTTGAGATAGTTGAGCAGGTATCGGCCCGCGCCGCCCACATTGGTGTCGCTCACCACCTGCACCACATGTATCATGGCAATATCCTTTCCCGGACGGCCTAAAAGTGCCTTGCTTCGGCGGCCTCCCGTTTTGCGATGCCCGCACCGCTGGTGATGAGCCCAAGCACACACCAGAAGATGAGCACCATTTTATAGTTGTACCACACGTTGTCCGCCATTCCCTGGAACAGATAGCCCAGCAGACCGGCGGTCAGCGCGATCATACACGTATTCATGAGCCGCCCGCGCCCACGGGTGGCAAGGGAGCCCAGCCCCTGCCGCATGGTGGCAAACACCAGGGCAACCAAGGCCACAATCCCCACAATCCCCAGTTCAATCCACACCTGCAAAAACAGGTTGTGCGCATGGAGCGCAAAATTGGCCCCCGAAAATGCGTATTTGGGATATACCATCGAAAACGCATCCGAGCCCGGCCCGATGCCTCCCAGCCAGAAGTCGCGGATAATGCCCAAAGATGCCAACCAGATGGACACCCGGTATGCCGTGGAAGAATCTCCCATATCACCAATGGACATCAGCCGGGCGGAAATGGGGTTGTCTGAGGCCAGCAGAAGCGGGAGCAGAAATAGCCCCAAGATTCCCAGCAGGAAAAACCGCTTGTCCATCACCAGCACGAACAGCACCACCGCAAGCATAACACCCAGCCATGCCCCGCGCGACCACGTAAAGATCATGCATGCCGCCAGGATGAGGACCGCCAGCACATAGGTGGCCTTGTGGCCATACCGTTTGGCGGACCAAAACAGCGCCAAGGCAACCGGGATGGTAATCACCAAAAATTCTCCCAATACGTTGGGGTTGTCAAAGGTGGAATACACGCGGCGCTCAATGTCCGTAAACATCTCCGCATCCACCCAGGATGCCGTAGACGATATCCCCACAAAGTTTTGCAGGATACCAAACAGCCCCACCAGAACCGCCGAAACGATAAACGTGACGGTCAGCGCGCGCCAGATCTTCCGGTCGGTCACGGTGTTCACCAGCACGAAATAAAATGCGATAAACGAGAGATAGACCAGCGCAATCTTGGCGCTGGCCATAAAGGTAAAGGAGGTCACAACCCCCATCACCAGCGCAAGCACATAAAAGACCACATACGGCGTCAGGCCGTTGTGCGTCAGGTGAAACTCCTTGTCCGTCGCAAGCCGCAGCAGGAGCGAGACCAGGCACAAAAGCGACAACCCGACCAGCGCCATGGTGGGCAGAATGGGCGCACCAAACACCGTCAGAAACAGGCCAAACCGAACATCCTTCAGCGTGAGCAGCGCCACGCCCAGCCCGCCAACCAGCAGCGCAAAAACGGTAAATGGCAACAAAAATCCCAAAACACCCAACACAATCCCCAGGCACACCGATGCGATGTGGCTGTTGACCCGGATGTCTTTGTCCTCCAGAAACAGGCGGCTGGGCTTTCCCGAGCTCTTATAGAAAAAACTACCAAATGCACGCAGCAGGATACTGCCTTTGTACAGCGATTTGGGGCTGCGGTTTAAAAGCACCAGCAACAGCGCCAAAACCACAAGCACGCCATTGATGAACAATTTGACCAGCTGTACTTCCCCATACACTGCCCAAAGCAGCAACGTTTCTGTCAGCGCGTAACACAGAATGATATATCCATATACGCGGGATGGCAGCAGCGCCCAATTGTCAATCAGCCGCCACACCACGCTGTTCTTCGCAACGTATTGGCACGCATCGCTGGCCCGCACAGCAATCTTTTCCAAAAGACAAACCGGCAGATGCAGAATGCGGTATAGCAGACTGTTTCGCCAGGACGCTTCATTGCTCAAGCCATCCGTAAAAAAGCGGCATACCAGGCTGCCCCGGTACCGCGCCGCAACCCATGCGCACAGGCGGACGCACAGCTTTCCAAACCAGCTGCACAAAAACGCGGCGGTACACCATTGTCCAAACCGCTTGATGCCATTTACAATACAGCTTTCCACCCGTCACACCTTCCTTTCCTTGAACCGTTTTGTCAGCAGATCAAACACCAGCTTCATTTCCTCCGTTTTGAGCAGGCACACCAACACCAGATAGACCACGCCGCCCGCAGCACCCGGCACCGCCAAAGCCACAAACCGCGACCACAGCGTATCCCCCGCCGGCACCGCCTGTGCCACCAGCCAAACCACGACCCCCATGAGCAGGGAAGATAGAACGGCTTTGCCCAGGTTCCAAAGCATCGCACCATCCACCAGCTTCACCCGCCTTTGCGCCGCGGCCAAAAGCCCCAGCCCAATGACCCAGGCCGCAATGGACGCCGCAAGTGCAACGCCCTCCAGCGTCATCCCTAGTCCCCGTACAAACAGAAAACTCATGCCAATATTGAGGAGGATGCCGAGCATCGCAATGCGCATGGGCGTCTTGCCGTCATGCTGGGCATAAAACACCTTGTTTAAGATTTCGGACATGGCAAACCCCGCCATGCCGAGGGAATAAAACAGCAGCGCACTGGCCGTCAGCGCCGTGGATTCCGCCGTAAATTCCCCCCGTTCATATACGAACTGCACGATGGGTACCCGGAGCAGCAAGAACAGCACCATGACGGGCAGAATCACAAACAGCACGGCGCTCAGCGCCCGGGCTGCAATATCCCGAAACGCGGCCTTGTCCTCCCCCGCCGCCAGCCGGGACAGAGAGGGAAAAATGAGGTTGGAGACCGCATAGGTCAGCACCCCAACAAAGATGATATACAGCTTATTTGCATAGTCCAGCGCGGCCACTGCTTGTCCACCGTTTAGGCCCGACGCGAGATACATGTTGACCGTCGTGTTGATGGGCTGTACCCACGAGCTGATTAGGATTGGAACCGCAAGCAGAGCAGATTTTTTGATGCCAGGATCCCGCAGGCTGACCACGGGCCGATACCGGAACTTCTTCTTAATAAGGGATGGGATCTGCACAATTACCTGAAACGCCCAGCCCACCAGCATGGCAACCGCAACCCCTTCAATCCCCAGCCGGTCACCCACCACCAACAGGTATACCACCAGGATACTGTTGGAGACCAGGCTGATGGCAGCCGGAACATTAAACTCCCCAAAGGACTGGAGCACCCCGGCCAGCGCATAGGCCAACCCCGTAAATACAATACTGGGAAACAGGATGATGACCAGCCGCGCGGCGAGCTCCTGGGTGGCGGGCGAAAGGCCGTCCCCAATAAATCCCACCAGTTGCCTAGAAAACACCATGCCAATCACGCATGCCACAAGCGTAATCAAAAAAATCAGATTCACAAACAGGTTGGCATACCGGATGGCGGCCTCCCGCTGGTCCTTCTCCATGTATTCATTGAACACCGGGATAAAAGAAGCGGAAATCGCCGCACCCAGCGTGATATCAAAAAACAGGAGCGGAATCCGGGTTGCTGTCACAAACGCGGAAGCGGTGTCACCCGTCCCATATAGCGAGGCAATCAGGATATCCCGGTACATCCCCATGACCTTTGCCAGCAGCGTGGCAAGAATCATAAATCCCGCAGTTTTCAGTATCTGTTTGACGTTCATAGCCATAAATCCCATCTATCAAATTTGGTATCACAACGTAGCAAGTCGCAATCCATCGCCCCAACACAAGGAGCATGCGGCCTTCTGTCTTCTCCCGTTTGCGCCGCCCACAGGGGCACAAAATACTGCGGATTCTATTATATCTTGCACAGGAAGGAATGTCAATGCAAAAACAAAATTTCTCGCAATTTCTACCATTTCAAAGAAGTATGCCCGCATGGGCTTCCATTTTATACCTTTTCATGTCCAGCGGCGGCATGCAGCGCCAAAAAACGGCAAAATTCACAGATTTTTTACGCAAATTTGATGTATTCCCCCGTGAAATCTGATATACTAATAAAATAGTAGAAATGAGGTGGCCTGTACATGAAATTTGGTGTGATTGACATCGGAAGCAACACCATCCGTACCGTGGTATACGAAACGGACGGCGCCGGGTTCCAAGACGTACTGAATGAGAAAAGCACCGCAGGGCTCATCAGCTATGTGCAGGATGGCGTGTTGACCCCTGTTGGCATCCGTGTCCTGCTGGATGCGCTCACAAGCGCGGCATCCCTCTGCCGGCTGACGGGATGCGACGAAATCCATTGCTTTGCGACTGCCTCCCTGCGGGATGCGGGCAACTTCCCCGAGGTAGCAAAACAGGTGTATGCCGAAACCGGCCTTACCATGCGGCTGATTTCGGGCGCAGAAGAGGCCTGGTTCGACTTTTCGGGCCTGCGGCATGAGGTGGCGGATGAAGCGGGCGTCGGTATGGATTTGGGCGGCGGCAGCGGACAGATTTTTGCCTTTGCCGGGGATACACTCACCCACTCCGTCTCCCTGCCCATTGGCTGTCTGCTGCTCTATAACCGCTTTGTGGGGCAGGTCATGCCCACCAAGGCCGAACGCAAGCACATCAAGCACTACGTCAAATCCGAACTGAAAAAGGCGCCTGAAATCAAGGCACTTGGCCACCTGACACTGTATACAACGGGCGGAACGGCGCGCGCCGCCGCCAAACTGCACCGCGCGCTCACGGGCGGCACCAGCGGTATCCCGGGCTACCGCCTCACGCTGGAGGACCTGGAGACACTGGTCCGCATCGTGGATAACATGGGACTTACCGGTGTGCGGCTCATCAGCCAGACCATCCCCGACCGCATCAACACCATCCTGCCGGGCATGATTTCCCTTCGGACGGTGTGCCGGTATGTGGGCGCAAAAGAAATTCGCATCGTCAAGAGCGGCGTACGGGAGGGATATGTATGGGAAACGATTATGCAAACCAGCAAGAACTCTTCTTAAACCGAGAACTCAGTTGGCTGGAATTCAACCGGCGGGTTTTGTCCGAATCCATGAGCCTAAATGTCCCGCTATTGGAACGCCTCAAGTTCGCAGCCATATACTTCTCCAATTTGGATGAATTTTTTATGGTGCGCATTGGGTCGCTCACAGACCAAAGCCATTTAGAGCCCAACAAACGGGACGACAAAACAGGCATGACCGCTGCCGAGCAGATGGATGCTGCTTTTGCGCGGGTAGCGGGCATCGCGCCGCTCGCCGAAGAGTCCTATGGGCTCATTCGGGAAGAGCTGCGGCAAGTGGGGGTAGACCTTTTGGACTGTACACGCCTCACCCGAACCGAAGATGCCGTGGTGGCACATCTGTTTCGGGAAGAAGTGCGTCCCTTGTTGTCCCCCCAGGTGGTGGACAAACACCACCCCTTCCCCTTTCTGGTGAACCAGGCACAGTATGTGGTTGCCGCATTGGAGCACAAAGGGGAACCCTTCCGCCTGGGCATTATTCCCACCGCTCATCTGCCCAAATATTTTGTATTCACGCTGGACAACCGCAAAAAAGTCGTCTTCACAGCGGATATGGTCTGCCATCATGCCAGCAAGCTGTTTGGCTCCCAGAAGGCCACCGAACGAGTCCTGCTGCGGGTCACACGCAATGCGGACCTCTCCCCTTCCGAAACCATGTTTGATTACGATGGGGACTTTCGCGGCACCATGGAGGAACTGCTCAAAAAGCGGCGCCGGCTCGCCGTGGTCCGGGTGCAGACGTCGGCGCCCCTCAGTGACAAGCTGCGCGCCGCATTGTGTGACAAGCTCTCCATCAAACCCAAGCGAATCGTAGCGCAATCCATCCCGCTGGACTTTTCCTTTGGATTTTCCCTGCCTGACCAATTGGGCGACCTGGCAAAGGGCCTGCTCTATGCCCCGCGCACCAGCGGACAGCCCGTGGACCTCTCGGCACACAACGCCATCCGAACCGTGCTGGAACGAGACATCCTGCTCGCCTATCCTTTCCATTCCATGAAACCGCTCATTGACCTTTTGTACGAGGCTGCAGACAGCACCACCGTCCTATCCATCAAGATTTCCCTCTACCGTCTTGCCAACCACAGCAAGATCGTATCCGCCTTGGTGCATGCCGCCGAAAAGGGCAAGGAAGTCATCTGCATTTTGGAGCTCCGGGCACGGTTTGACGAACAGAGCAACATTGATTATGCCAAAGTGCTAGAAGACGCGGGTTGCACCGTCCTATATGGCCTGAGCGACTATAAAGTACACGCCAAGCTGTGCCTCATCACCCGCCGGGTGCACGGGCGTATCAGCTATATTACCCAGATCGGTACGGGGAACTACAACGAAAAAACTGCCGAACAGTATACCGACCTGTGCCTGATCACCGCGGACGAGGCCGTGGGACAAGATGCGGCGGATGTGTTTGCTGCGATGTGCATCGGGGAGGTTGTCACCCAAACCCGCACCCTCTGGGTGGCTCCCAACTGCTACAAATCCCACCTTCTCGCCTGCATCCGGGAAGAGGCAGCCGTGCACGCGCGCACGGGCGAGGGCCTCATCCGCATCAAGGCCAACTCCTTAAACGACATGGACGTCATGGAAGCCCTGATTGCCGCCTCCCAGGCGGGCGTTCCTATTCAGCTATACATCCGCGGTATCTGCTGTCTCCGCCCCGGCATTCCGGGGCACACCGAAACCATTACCATCAAGAGCGTAGTAGGCCGGTATCTGGAGCATTCCCGCATCTTTGTATTCGGGCGGGGCCAGCGGGAACAGATTTACATCGGGTCGGGGGACCTATTAAACCGCAATACCATGCGGCGGGTGGAGGTCTTTGCCAAGGTGCGCTCTGCCGCCGTGCGCCGGGATGTCCTCCGGATCATGGGCGCCTTTGAGGCGGATAACCAAAAGGCCTGGCGCATGCTGCCCGACGGACAGTATGTGCGCCCTCACACCAACCAAGAGCCCTATGACAGTCAGGATGAACTGTATCACTATTTTGCCCAAACCAAAAGCGCAGACGTGTCCACACAGCACTTTGTAGGTAGGCTGCGCACATGGCTTTCCCGTCTTTTCGCGCGATAATGCATGGCGCCGCCGGTTGGCTGCGACATCCCCTGTGAACATTTTAAAAGGCTGCCCTAAAGGCGGCCTTTTTGCTTGCCGGCCGCTTTTCACGAACGGTCCCTCGTCCAATGTCAAATGCCTTTCACTGCCTCCTGGGGGGGCGACCCATCCGCAGGCGCATTGCTATCCTGTCCAAACGCTCAATACAAAAAACAAATACTTCATATGCTTGACAGGCATGGATTCCCCTGATATAATAGATGCAATAGATAAAAGACATATCGGAAGGGGGCAGAAAGCATGGAACTTCGGGTATTGCGCTATTTTTTAGCGGTGGCCCAGGAACAAAACATCACGGCAGCAGCAAAGGTGCTGCATATCTCCCAACCCACGTTGTCCCGCCAGCTTATGGACCTGGAGGCGGAGCTGGGCAAGCAGCTCATGCAGCGCGGCAGCCGCAGTATCACGCTGACAGAAGAGGGCATGGTGCTCAAAAAACGCGCAGAAGAAATCATTGCCCTGGTGGATCGGACCGAATCGGAACTCCATGCACCGGAGGACCAGATAGCCGGAGACGTCTACATCGGCAGCGCTGAAACACAAGGCATGCGCTACCTCGCTAAAATCATCCGACAGATGCAGCAGCAACACCCAGGCATCCACTTTCATTTGCACAGCGGCAATGCTGCGGATGTGATGGAGCGGCTGGACAAAGGCCTGCTGGATTTCGGCCTTTTGCTCCAGCCCGCCGATATTCATAAATACGACTCCATCCACCTCCCCTATCAGGATATTTGGGGCGTGCTCATGCGCAAGGACAGTCCCCTCGCCCAAAAGAGCACCATCACCCCCGCGGATCTGCAGGATAAACCCCTGCTGTGCTCCCGCCAGGTGGTGGCAGGCAGCGAGATGGCAAACTGGTTTGGGCGCGCGGCGGATGAACTCAACATCGTGGTGACCTATAATCTCATTTACAACGCCGCCATTTTGGTGGAAGAAGGGGTTGGGTATGCGCTGACCTTGGACAAGCTGGTGCGCGAAAGCGCGGACAGCGCCGTCTGTTTCCGCCCGTTTTCGCCCGCTATGACCGTCCAGCTGGACGTGGTATGGAAAAAGTATCAGTTGTTCTCCTCCAAGGCTGCAGACCTGTTTCACAAAGAGCTGGAGCGGGTATTCCGTCAATAGCATCGTGCAAAAAGCCGGGCATCAGCCCGGCTTTTTTTGTCCCATTTCGCAGCATTTTGTCCCGTTTGTCCCATGAACATACACCATTCCCGAAAAAAGTAGGCATCTTGACAAGCCGCACTGCATACACTCTAATTGAGGTTCCAGAAAGGGGGGACGTGATGGCTTTTTCAGACCGGGAACTGTTAGCCCGCCTCATCAAATGCGAGGCAGGCGGGGAAGGAGACAACGGCATGCGGGCAGTTGCAAGCGTGATCATGAACCGCGTCCATGTGCAATACGGCGGTTACGGAGACCTGCGCACGGTACGGGAGGTCGCATTTGACCCAGACCAATTCACCTGCATGAAGGAGGTCGTCGGCGGGCAATACAACCCGCAGAACATCTACAATATGCGGCCCGAGCAGATACATTACGATATTGCGGACTGGGCCATCGCCGGTAACCGGCTCACAAACCTGGGTACCGCGCTGTGGTTTTACAACCCGTTTTCCCCCAACTGCCGGCCCAACTTCCCATCCGAAGTGGGATCCTTGGCAATTCGCATCGGCAATCACTGTTTTTACAATCCCACCGCGGCATATGCAAATACATAAAGGAGGCATCTTATGAACGAAACCAGATTTCAAGACAATCACAGCCAATGCTGTGATACGGATGAAAACGGATTTCCTGTCCCCGCAACCCATGGGTTCCAGTCGCGCGACGAAAATGGGAATCTGGGTGACGCCGTCATGCCAAACAGCATGGGCAACAACGCTATGGGCAACAACGCCATGAATCCATCGACCGCCGACAGCATGGGCAGCATGCCAGACGGCAGCATGAACGACCCATCCAACTCCATGGCTAGCATCGTGCCAACCGAGCCCTCTACGACGCCACCCCGTGAACCTGGCACTGCCATCTATGTGCCGCCCGAAGAGGGAGGCCAGTTTGACAATGAGGCCTACCAAGGCTCCATGCAGCAAATTCTGGGGGATAACCTGGGGCAGTTTGTGGTGGTAGAGTTTTTGATCGGCACCAATAACATGACGACCAAAGAAGGCATCCTATATGCCGTGGGCCGCAGCTATGTCACCTTATTTGACGAACGCAACCAGACCTATGTGGTATGCGACATCTTTTCGGTCAAATTTGTCACTTTCTTCCAGCCAGGACGCCGCCCGCGCGGTTACCCAACCAACACCGGCTCACGCAATCTGCGCTGATCTTTTAAGGTGGGAAAGGCACATGCCTTCCCCACCTTTTTGCTATTTTTCAAACAAAGTGAGAACAAATGTTTGATTTCGGCCAAAAAGTGTGATATACTATAGCCATCTATGGAAGATTTCACATTCAACAAACGCGCATTGGCGGATAGCGCAACACAGAAGATGGCAAGCCCCGCCGTCCTTCTGCCCTAAAAAGACGACCCCAACCAAACGAACGGAGGAGAACAATGGCAAAACGCGAAAACCGGGAACAAAAGATCATGGCGTTCATCAGCAAACAGATCAAGGAGAAGGGATATCCCCCCTCGGTGCGGGAGATTGCGGAGGCCGTTGGGCTGTCCTCCCCTTCCACGGTGCATGCATATCTGAAAAAGCTGGAAAGCAAAGGCCTTCTCGTCAAGGATGATCAGAAGACCCGCGCCCTGAAGGTGGTACATGCGCCCGAGGAGGAGGAACGGGTGGCCGAATATCTGTCTGTGCCCGTGGTAGGCCAGGTGGCGGCCGGGTCTCCCATCCTTGCGGATGAAAATGTAACCGACACCTTCCCGCTGCCCATGCGTCTGGCTCGCAACAAAAACATCTTCATGCTCAAAGTAAAAGGGGACAGCATGATCAATGCCGGCATTTTAGACGGCGACTATGTCATTGTGGAGCAGGCAAATACCGCACAGGACCGGGAAATCGTCGTCGCGCTCCTGGACGATGCTGCCACCGTCAAGACCTTTTATCGGGAAAAGGAATTTATTCGGCTCCAACCCGAAAATGACGCACTGGAGCCGATCTACGTAAAGGACCTGCGCATTGTGGGCAAGGTCGTCGGCGTATTCCGCATGTATGAATAAAAAGGAGGAACGCGAATGCAGACCATATCGGAGCTCGCCAAAGCACAGGCCCCCGCCGCAGTGGAACTTCGCCGCACGATTCATGCGCACCCTGAACTTTCTTTTGCAGAGACCGAGACGGCGGCGCTGGTATGCCGCACACTGGACAAGCTATCCATTTCTTACCAATCAGGCGTCGCGGGTACGGGGGTGGTCGCGCACCTCGCGGGAGGCAAACCCGGGCGGACCTTGCTGCTCCGCGCTGATATGGACGCACTGCCGGTGGATGAACCGCCCGGCTGCGCCTTTGCCTCCCAGGCGCCTGGCCGCATGCATGCCTGCGGGCATGACGCACACGTCGCCATCCTGCTGGGGACGGCGGCCGTGCTTGCGGCACAGCGGGAGATGCTTGCGGGCAATGTGACCTTCGTATTCCAGCCCGGCGAGGAGGACACCGGGGGCGCAAAGCCCATGATGGAGGCTGGATGCATGCAGGCGGTGGACGCCTGTGCCGCGCTGCACGTCATGCCCGACCTGCCGACGGGGCATGTGCGGGTATTTCGGGGCGCAGTGATGGCATGCCCCGATGAATTCGACCTCACCATCACGGGGCGAGGCGGACACGGCGCCTACCCCGACCAGGCCGTGGACCCCATCGTCATTGCGGCGCACGCCATCACCGCCATCCAAACCCTTGCTGCCCGGTATGTGACGCCCCTCTCCCCCAAAGTGATCTCGGTATGCGCCATAGAGGGCGGCTCCTTTTTCAACGTCATTCCCGACCAGGTGACCATGAAGGGCACCGTGCGCGCCTTTGATGAGGCTCTGCGCGCCCAAATTCCTGCATTACTGGAAGAGGTGGTGGGCGGCGTGGTGCGCGCCTTTGGCGGCGCATTTCAGCTGGATTACCGCCGCATGTTCCCGCCTCTGATCAATGACCCCGGCATGGCGGACCTGCTGGCTCAGTCTGCGGCCGCCGCACTGGGGCCAGACCGCGTGACATGGGGTACCGTGCCCTCCATGGCGGGAGACGACTTTTCCTATTTTGCACAGGCCGCTCCCTCGGTGTACTTCCATTTGGGATGCGACCCCGCCGGGCAGGGCGAACCGCTGCACAGCCCCCGCTTCACGCTGGACGAAGCGTGCATCGGGGCAGGCATCAAGACCCTTGCGCAGTTTGCTTGCGACTATCTCTCAAAATAGACGGGCGGTATGAAACCGCCCTGCACCGCAGACACTATATCATAGCATGCCGGATGGATA
>CALYAO010000055.1 GCA_944393605.1 uncultured Clostridia bacterium | reverse complement strand
AATATGGCATGATTTTTTTCGTTTTTTTTGCAAGGAAAGATCCATATGCTCCATGTTGGATGGTGCAAACGTATTGGCCTTAAGTGTCCGTGGAGCGACTCGGTGATTGATAAATCGCATCGACAGCTTTCAGAAATTCTGAAATATGAGGCGAAGGGGTTGGCGAGTGCAGGATGCCAAACGGAATGGTATAATCCCACTCGACCGGAACGATTCGAAGCAGCGGATGGACATTGTCCCATTGTCCGAAGCCAATCAAAATGGAGTTGTTGCTTTCGCACCGATTAAACACATCGACATTAAAAAATGAGATATCTTCAATCTGTATTTGTGGATGATTTGCCCAAAGCATGTCTCTGAGCGCATCGGTATATTGATTCCATCCACGCGCAATTAACATGAGATTTTCGCCATACAAATCGGAAATTTTCAGCTTGTCACAAAACGCAAGCCGATGGTTGACGGACAGGGCACAGCTCACTGGCTCGTCCGCTAATTTTAGCGCATGGCAGCCCCAACGCGCCAAAGAACCTTCGTCAAACCAGCCTGCCACGATATCGATGTTGGTGCCAAGGTTTTTTAAAATCTCGCGGGCATTTTCGGGTGCGTTTTCAAATGGAACCATCTGAAATTTCATATCAGGGCATGTCTGCTTGATCTTCGGCCACAGTTCCAGGATAAACTGCGCCGGCGTCATAAGAGAACTGCCGATTCGAATGATTTTTTCTTCTCCCTGCATGGCGTTTTGCGCGCGGGTGATGGAATCTTTGGAGTATTGTATGAGGTATTTTGCGTCGCCATAGATGGACCGCCCGGCTTTTGTGAGGCTGATGCCCCTGTGTGTCCGTTCCAAAAGCTGCAGACCAAGCTCCTGTTCCAACAGATTGATCTGTTTTATGACCGCGGTGGAAGAGATGAATAAGACCTCAGCGGCCTTGGAGAAGCTGCCCAAATCCGCAACCCGAAGAAAGGTTTCCAAATGTTTGTTGTACACGCTCGCACCTCCTGTCTATCACCCCTATTATATCATAGATATTTCATGTGGGCAATCGTTTGAGAAAACAACCTCGTCTATGATGGAATAGATGAATTTCCCCATAAAAGAAATGTCGGATGGGCCGATACTGTCCTGCTGCAAAAAGCAGCCGCTCTGGGCGAATGCCCCAAGGAATCGCGAGGCCGATTTTCATAGAACGGCTGGCGCTTTGGGAGTGCTTTTTTGAGAGAAACCTGTTTTCGCGAGGCGTGTGGTAAGAGGGTCTTGAAAAAGCCAGATACCGCTGCGCACGCATGCTGCCTCATTTGT
Source organism: uncultured Clostridia bacterium (assembly GCA_944393605.1). GTDB lineage: Bacteria > Bacillota > Clostridia > UBA1381 > UBA9506 > CALYAO01. The sequence continues at coordinate 4,603 of CALYAO010000055.1, read as the reverse complement.
GAGGCGCAAAATACCAGCCGGAAATGCACAATATGCGCCGTTTTCCTATTGAAAAATGGCGGCCAATGTGATATAGTACAATGGGCTCTGTAGGGTGGCAGTGGACAAGCCGCTGCGCTGCAGGATATGAACCCAAGGAAAGCAGGCGATTTGGATGCTTTTTGGAAAAATATGGAAAACAAGGAACTCGGATTTGCTGGATAAAGTGGCGTAAAACTGGCGTACGTGACAGACATAAACGCTCGAAACCACGGAACATAAAGGAGATAGGAAAAAAATGAAATTAGGTATTGTGGGGCTTCCCAACGTAGGAAAGTCCACGTTGTTTAATGCAATCACGCAGGCGGGTGCGGAATCTGCAAACTATCCGTTTTGCACCATTGAGCCCAACGTGGGGATTGTGCCGGTGCCCGATGAGCGGCTGGACCGGCTGAATGAGATGTATCACGCGCAGAAGGTCACGCATGCGACCATTGAGTTTGTGGACATCGCGGGGCTGGTCAAGGGCGCGAGCCGCGGAGAGGGTTTGGGCAACAAATTCCTGTCCCACATCCGGGAGGTGGATGCCATTGTGCATGTGGTGCGGTGCTTTGAGGACAGCAACATCGTGCATGTGGAGGGCTCCATCAGCCCCAAACGGGACATTGAGACCATCAACCTAGAGCTCATCTTTGCGGATCTGGAGACGCTGGAAAAGCGCATGGACAGGACGCGCAAAATGCTCAAAACAGGGGATAAAAAATACCAGGCGGAGCTGGATGTATTAGAAGAATTAAAGGCGCTGCTAGAATCGGGCAAGCCTGCACGGGCCCGCGTGCTCACGGATGAGGAGCAGGAGATGCTGCGCGATTTGTCTCTGCTGACTGCAAAGCCGGTGTAGTATGCCGCAAATGTGTCGGAGGAGCACCTTGCGACGGGCGTCTCGGACAACCCATACGTGCGGGAAGTGGAGGAGATCGCGGCGGGTGAAGGCTCGGAGGTTCTTCCAATATCTGCCAAAATTGAAGAGGACGTTGCGGAGCTGGATGGGCCCGAAAAGCTGGCCTTTTTGGAGGAATTGGGCATCCCCGAATCGGGGCTGGACCGACTGGTCAAAAAGAGCTACAAGCTATTGGGTCTGATCAGTTACCTGACGGCCGGTGAGCCCGAGGTGCGCGCATGGACCATCACGAAGGGCATGAAGGCGCCGCAGGCAGCAGGCAAGATCCATACCGATTTTGAAAAGGGCTTTATCCGCGCGGAGGTGGTGTCCTATGACGACCTCATGGCGTGCGGCTCCATGACGGCGGCCAAAGAGAAGGGCCTGGTTCGGTCGGAGGGCAAGGAATATGTCGTCGCGGATGGCGACGTGATTTTGTTCCGGTTTAATGTGTGAAAAAAAGACGGCTTTGCCGTCTTTTTTTGTGTGATGGTGTCTTCAGATGTGAAAATAATCCCCCAGTTCTACTGGGGGAAGAAAAAAGAGCGGAGCTGCAATAAAAAGCGGCGAGCTTCATGCAAGCCGCAAAATGTAAGAAACGGTTTGAAAATTTATTTCAAAGTAAAAAAATAGCGAGCTTTTACCCGTTTACGGGTGGCAGTGCATGAGATGCGATACTATCATTCAGTACCCCTTTTGAGGGGTTAAGCCGGTAATAGCCCCTTATAGGGGCAGTGCAAGCCACCAGTTTACTGGTGGTCTTGACTGGGGCGGAGAACGGGGGAGTGATCCATAATTGACATTGGTGCTGCCAAATGATATACTAAATACGATATAGTATGGATATCAAATAGAACGTTTGTTGAAAACTGTTTGCAACGTGTTTACTACATTTGATCCGATTTTATATCCATTCATATCCTATTTTATCCCTTTTTGTGTATGGTCAAAATAACAAAAAAACCGCGCAACCCTAGCAGTTACGCGGTTTGTGCTTGGCAGGGGCAGAAGGATTCGAACCCTCGACACACGGTTTTGGAGACCGTTGCTCTACCAGCTGAACTATACCCCTACATCAAACGTACTTATTCATTATAAACGGAAATGCCAAGATTGTCAAGCAGGAAAATAAAAAAAATGGAAGAAGTGTTATGACATGAAAAAAATCTTGATTTTAAATGGGCCCAACCTCAATCTGCTGGGCATGCGGGAGCCGGGCATCTATGGAACAGATACCCTGGCATCCATCAACGAAGGACTGTCGAAATTGGCAGAGGAGCTGGGCGTTTCGGTGACCTTTGCGCAGTCCAACCATGAGGGAGGCCTCATTGACATCCTGCATGAGACGGATGCGGACGGGGTGGTGCTCAACGCCGGCGCATACACCCACACCAGCGTTGCCATTCGGGATGCCATCAGCGCCATCCGCAAGCCTGTGGTGGAGGTGCATCTGTCCAACATCCATGCGCGGGAGACATTTCGGCATACGTCCTATCTGGCGCCTGTCTGCGTGGGGCAGATTTCGGGCTTTGGCAAAGAGAGCTATGCGCTGGCCCTGCGTGCGCTGGCGGGGATGCTATGAGCATCGTAGAAAGCCTGCTGGATTTTCTGTTTCCGCCCAAGTGCGCGGCCTGTGGGACGTTGCTGGAGGGGGATCGGCAGCTGCGGCTGTGCCCGGCATGCTTTCGCAAGTTGGATGTGCTGGACGGCAAGGTGTGTAAACTCTGCGGCAAGCCCTTTTGCGGAGACGCACTTTTGTGCGAGGATTGCAATGCGAGCCGTCCGCCCTATGTGATGGGCTTTGCGGGGTGTGTATACGATGGCCTCGCAAGGGAAATGATGCTGGATATGAAGTTTCACAACAAGCCGCACCTGTTTCGGGTGTTTGCCGCCCTTGTGATTCGGCGGCTGGACAGCATGCCCGGCTTTGTGCCGCCCGACGTGGTCACGTGTGTGCCCATGCGTCCCGAAAAGGAGCGGGAACGGGGGTATAACCCGGCGGCCTTGCTTGCCCGGCAGGTGGCGCGGCACTACGGCTGGACTTTTGCAGCCGATCTGTTAGACAAGGTGCGGGATACCAAGGTGCAGAGCACGCTGTCCCGCGAGGAGCGGTACCAAAACGTGAAGGGTGCGTATGTGGTGCGTGCGGCGAAGGAGGTACAGGGCAAGCGCATCCTCCTGGTGGATGATGTCTGTACGACGGGGGCGACGTTTCGGGAATTGGCAGAACTGCTGCAGAAAGCGGGCGCGGCGGAGGTGATCTGTGCCTCGGCGGCCACCACGCGGCATGGGGAAGTGTAAAAAAACAGGCGTATCGCGCCTGTCTTCGACATATGGTATAGTGTAGAGCGGAACTGGAAGTGGAAAGGGGGCAGATATGGCGGTTTGGTTATTGGTCTGTTCGGTGGTGATCATTTTAAGCATCTTGGCGCAGAAGGTATCCCAACGGTTTGGGGTTCCGGCGCTGCTGCTGTTTTTGGTGCTGGGGATGTTGTTTGGGTCGGATGGCCTGTTAAAAATCCCATTTGATAACTTCGCGTTTGCGGAGCAAATTTGCTCCGTCACGCTCATTTTTATCATGTTTTACGGCGGATTTGGGAAAATTGGAAGGTGGCGCGTCCTGTCGCCCCCCAGGCATTTTTGCTCTCTTTTGTCGGCACATTTCTGACCGCTGTACTCACGGGTCTGTTTTGTCATTTTGTCCTGCGGTTTGCATGGCTTGAGAGCCTGTTGGTTGGAGCGGTCATCAGCTCCACCGATGCGGCATCCGTTTTTTCCATTCTGCGTTCCAAAAACCTCAACCTAAAGCATGGGCTGGCGTCCCTGCTGGAATTGGAGAGCGGGAGCAACGACCCGGTATCGTATATGCTGACAGTGATTCTGTTGGGCCTAATGGGGCAGGGCGGGAGCATGTCCATCCCGCTGCTGGTGGTTTCCCAGCTGTTTTTTGGTGTGCTGGTGGGGTGCGTGGTGGCGGTTGGTGCGGTGTTTCTGCTGCGGCGGGTGCACCTGTCAGACAACGGGCTGGACACCATCTTCGTGGTTGCTGTTGCGCTCATCTCCTATGCGCTGGCGTCGGTGTTGGGGGGCAATGGGTACCTGAGCGTTTACCTTGCGGGGATCATTTTGGGCAACAGCCCCATCCGCAACAAGGTGCCGCTGGTGCACTTCTTTGACGGGGTGACGGGCCTCATGCAGATTTTGCTGTTTTTCCTGTTGGGGCTTCTGGCATTTCCCTCCCAGCTTCCGCAGATCCTGCTGCCTTCCGTCCTGATTGCGCTGTTTTTGACCTTCGTAAGCCGTCCGCTCGCGGTATTTGCGATCTTGACCCCGTTTCGGACGCCCATCAGAGAACAGCTTTTGGCAGCCTGGGCGGGGCTGCGTGGTGCGGCGTCCATCGTGTTTGCCATCTTGGTGACCGTCTCGGATGCCTCCACCAGCCACGATATCTTCCATATCGTATTCTGTGTGGCGCTGCTGTCCGTGTTGTTTCAGGGGACGTTGCTGCCCGTGGTGGCACGGCGGCTGCGGCTGGTGGATGACGAGGAGAGTGTCCTTCGGACGTTCAGCGACTATGTGGATGAGTCGGAACGCGAGCTGGTGGAGCTGCCCGTCCCAGTTGGGAGCCCGTGGGCAGGGCTGCAGCTGCACGAGGTTGCGCTGCCCGAGGATTCCATGGTCGTG
>CALYAO010000054.1 GCA_944393605.1 uncultured Clostridia bacterium | reverse complement strand
CTCTTTTAAAACTCTTGCGTGTTCGCTCCGCATCTTACCGATGCTGAGCACTCAAAGTTCTTTCCGAATCGCGCCGGCTCCTCGCCAGCGCAATCCCCCGCACTGTTCATTTCTCAATGTACCTTTTCCTCTAGTGAGGAATTATTATTATACCACCGTTTGCGCAACATGTCAAGACATTTTTTTAATAATTTCAACGAAAATATCTCTCTGACGCGCAACAGTAGATATGATACCACAGCTCATGACATATGTCAACAACTTTTTTCAAATTTTTCACTTTTTTTATTTTTCAGGCGAATCTGTCCCTATCATACCCAAATTTTCCAAATAATATACAAATTTTCTTTTGCTCCTCTCTTGCGTACGATTATGACAGATGGTATAATAGCAACATGTCATATCATTATTTTAGGGAGGTTTTTATGTTGAAAAAACGTTGTTATGCGTTCTTTCTCTGTTTTATGCTACTGATGTCAACGACCGCGGTCCATGCCGCCAGCACCGACTTTCCCGACCAGATCTGGCCAGTTATAGATCGGTTTACTGCCGCAGAAACTGCTGGCGACATCCCGGCGGCTTACAATGCGGCCAAAGAATTGGTTGCCATCATGGAACCTCAGCCCGACTCGCAGGCACGTACCGAATTTCTGGCCGGAAAATACGAATGGCTTATGCGGCACGCAGAATCGTTGGGATATATTGATGAAGCGATCTATTATATCAATCAATACATACCATATGGCGAAAAGATGGGATGGACCGACGGGCTTTTATATGCCGAACGCAAACTGCGCGCCATCACCCCAGAGCTCTCAGTGTTTTCCAAAACTCCGAACGCCACGCCAACTTACTATGGCGCAAAATTTGAACCCCTCTCAGGCGCCTATTATGGTTCCGTTTATGACGATGACCCGCGGATCGGCAGCTATGCAACCGAGGATATCACGCCTTATTTCCCGCAGCCCGGCTCGCTCTACCTCATGTATCTGGAATTTGGGGAGAGCTTAAATCAGCCGCGGTATCAAAAATATCTCCAAGAGGCCGCAGATGCTGGTGTCGGTATCATGTTCGCTTGGAACACCTACTCCAGTCTGCCCGACATCGACTCCTATACATCCTATATTCACGAAACCATTGACATCCTCGCGCAGACCAATCTGCCCATTTTTCTGCGGTTTGCCAACGAAATGAACGTGGGGTACAACGGGGATGATGCGGCAGCATACCTCAATTCCTTCCGTGTGGTGGCGGATTACGCTCACACCAAAAACAACATTGCCGTCGTCTGGTCGCCCAACGACGTTGGGAACACCGACCGGCCGTTTGAAATGTACTATCCGGGAGACACCTATGTGGACTGGATTGGCGTAAGCTGCTATGTGATTCGCTATTTCCAAGGGATTCGGGACCACGGGGCGGACACCGACGAACTCAATACCTATTTCTATGCAGGAAACTATGCCAACCCCATCGTCCGTATGCGGGAGATTACGGACTTTATGCGCACCAATGGCATCCAGAAGCCGCTGATGATCACAGAAGGCGGCGTGACGCATTATGTGCGGCCCGAGCAGGAAGATACCACCGCATGGGCATCCGTCGAGCTGCGCAAATATTACGGCGAACTCATTCGGCTGTATCCCGAGCTGAAGGCCATCTGCTATTTCAATGTGCAGATTCCCGAAGAGGTCAATGACTATGCGCTCCACTCCAATGCGACGCTCAATACGCTGTACAACGAACTGGTCGCCAGCGAGGACTACTATCTCAAATCCTTTGCCTCCGAAGCAGGGTTTGCGTATCTGCCCTACGAAGGCGGTCTGGTGTGCTCTCCGCTGGAGCTGTCCGCATCGGCCTACTACCCCGGCGCGGAGGAATTGACGGTTCGTTACTATTTGGACGACACCCAGATCGGCGAAACGCCCTACTCGCCTTATAAATTCACCTTTGATCCCGCGCAGTATTCAGTGGGCGCACACACGCTGGGCGTCAAGGTGTTTGCAGGCAGCAACGAGCTTCTCTCCTGGCAGCGGCCCATCGAGATTCAGCGTTCCGTCAATGTCACGTTAAACGGCGAGCCCGTCTCCTTCCCCGACCAGCAACCCGTCGTGATCGATGGCCGGACTCTGGTGCCCGCGCGAGGCATCTTCCAGGATATGGGATATACGGTGGATTGGGATGAAGCAAGCAGCACCGCCACCATCCACAACGACGCGCACAGCATTTCAGTACCCATCGGGTCTCCCACTGTGACACTGGATGGACAGGCAGTAGAAATCGACGTTCCGGCACAGCTCATCGGCGGCCGCACCATGCTGCCGCTGCGTGCGGTCACTGAGCTCATGGAGGGCACGGTATCCTTCGATGAAACCACCAACACGGCCCACATTGGCACGGGTGCATAAAATTCGTAAAAAAAGAGGACGGCCTAAACCGTCCTCTTTTTTTATACCAACTTTTTCATTGATATTGTTCATTCGGGAATTGTCAATTGGAAACAATAATCTCCAAATCATTTGCGGTCTTAACGCCATCTTGCTCCACATAAAAAATACGAACCACCGTTCCAACCTTGACCCGCTCTTCCTCTTTGTTAAAAACCGAAATGTCTTTTTGGGCCTCTTCCGCCAACGCAAAGGCCCAATCTTCTCCTTGAATATTGAGGGAAATACTCGTGTCCGTCAGGGCCGTTATCTCCCCTTCCGCAGACGGCGCACCTAGGTCATCCCGCACTTTCCCCTCCCGGTTGATGGGGTCTTCAGGCGTTGGCGTCGGTGTCTGCGATACCGGAGTCGGAGATGCCGCCCCCTCCAGCGGTGACCCGCCAAAGGAACAAGCCGTCATGGTAACCGAAGCTGTCAGCAACAAAGCGATTGCCAAAGCACTTTTTTTCATTCCTGTTACATCCTTTCTATTTTTGCGCACGCCCCGCACGAAAGAGCTTGCTGATTTTATGTCGATAGTAGCTTAAGATAAAACTGAGCATCAAATCATATATGACAAATATTACCTCAATGCCCAAAATAATCCACCACAGAAATTTGAGGATAAATGCCGCCACTGCCGCATTGAGCGTTGGAAGCAAAAAGAATTGAAACACAAAATAGGCAGCTACCAGCAGGATATTTAGCAGCAATAATTTCAAAATCCATTCCAGCCACAATTTATTCAGCCGTTCGATAAAAAGCTTGATAATCGGGTAATATCCCAGCACCGCAATGTACAGCAGCACATACATTCTGCTTGGAATGAGAAGCAGCGAGAGGATTCCAACCCCCAAATAGTGCAGAAAGCCATACATAGGACCATATTCGCAGATAACGATGGCACAAAATACGCTGGAAACCGCCAGGAGCGCAATTTTGGCAGATGGCGTTACCGCTGCACCGAACAGGCAGATGACCGAAAGCGTCATGCAAATGGAAACAAACGCCAGTTTTTTTGCCAACGAAAGCCCTCCTTCTTCAGCAGCACGGAACGAGGTCACCGCCGCAGCTCTCACAGCAGCAGTCTGCACAGATCAGGCCGCTGCACATGTCGCAGGCGCTGCAGCCGCCCACCGAGCCCATGTTGCCCATATTGCGGTACTGCTGATTCTGACCAAGCAGCTGAGACAGCGTCGCCCGATATTCGGGGTTGCGCGGATCCATATTGGCCGCCTGACGGACGAAGTTCAACCCCTGGTCGTGCCATCCTCGTTTTAAGAAGATCATCCCTTTCAGGTAAAACCACTCCGCCGGCTTCTCCACCATGCCGTCTAGGATGCGCTCCGCCTGCTCCAGCTGATTCATATTGATGTAGTTGCGCACCTGGGCAAAAACACCCGCCCCCGCATGGCTGCTACTGCCATAGCTGTTTTGATAGCCGCCGCTCTGATAGGCGTTGCCATATGAACCATATGAACCATTTGTACTGTTATTATGCCCGCCCGTGAGCTGTTCATAGGCCTCATTGATCTCTTTAAACCGCTCCTCCGCCAGGTCCGAAAGCGGGTTGTTGGCATAATTGTCAGGATGATACTTTTTCGCCAGCTCCCGGTATGCTTTTTTGATCTCTTCCTGCGTAGCCGTCTTTTTGACGCCAAGCACCTCATAGGGGTCTCTCATGTCCTTTGTCTCCTTTGATCCGTTGATTCTCCCATGTCCCGTCCAGCACGCAGTCTAACACGCGCAGCAGGCCACGGTATATGATATTGTCCAAAATGGGCCCGTTCTGCCGAAGGGGCAGCAGCGCATAGGTATGGGAAAGATCCGCCAAGGTATAGGTCAGCGAATCCGCGACCGCCTGCCGCACATCGGGCGTTTTGTCCCCATACTTTTGCACATAGACGTTATAGGCTCCCGTTTTTTGATCTCGTTCCCAATCCGCATAGGCATCCAGCAGGTAGATAAAGCGACCAAGCAGGTATCCCATATGGGAAAAGATGCGCAGTGTTGCCTCCTCTTTGGCGGATGGCAGCAAGAAGGCTGCCTCCATCACCTTGCCAAATGCATCCGCCGCCTCATCGGGCACCGAACACCCCGCCTTCTCCAATCGGGACAAGGAAGCAAGATGCGCTGCCACCGTATCCCACAGATCACCTACCCGCTTCTTAAGTTTCCGCTTCGGAATACACCACCGAAGCAGCAGCGCGCGAAGCGACCGGTCGTCCCGCCAATCGTCCTCCAGCTTAAACCACGTCAGCAGCACATTGACATCCGCCGCATAGGCGATATAGGGATTTTCGCATGCAACAGGCCGCTTCACCAGCGGATTTGCGATGCATGCGCACGGCGCGATTTCGGTTGTATCATCAAACACGGAACAGAAAAGCAGCGCAAGGAAGGCCGCATCATAGCTGAGGGACATACGGGATACAAATCCGTAGGTGCGGCTAATCGCTTTGCAGACGCCGCAGTAATACGCCTTGAATTTGTTGTACTCCCCCACTTTCAGTTCTTCCTTGTCAATTTTAATATACCCAAACAATCGGATGAATTCTCCTCGTTCCGGCCATTTTCCCTATCGCAGCCGTTAATTGTTACCAGTATATCACAGTTCCTTCAAAATGAAAACCACTTTATTGTGAATATTTTTTAAACATCCGCCTTTTTCTCCAAAAAAAGTAAAAAATACGCCGGCATATAACTTTTTCACGTTCTGTAAAGTTAAATGAAAGTTGAAAACCCGCCAGCCTTTCTGGTACAATGGTTTCACCACAAAATCCAAAGTACTCCAGAAAGGAGACGGGTCTTCATGGAAAAATTATACCAGATTCACTGTCCAAAATGCAACAATAATCATTCTTTTTATCGTTACGGCAAAGATAAAAATGGGTTTCAAAAGTATCTCTGCCGGAAATGCGGCCATCAATTCGCCCCCGATGCGCCTGTCGGCAAGCCCGGCAAACCACGTAGACGGCCGTATCCTTCCTGCCCGGTCTGCGGGAAAGCCACCTTCCTGCACCACGATATGGAACATTACAGCAACTACCGCTGCTGTGACAAGCGCTGCAACCATTCGTTTTTTGTCCCAAAGCCTACCGCTATTGCGCCGCCGTCCGTCTCAAAGCTGTTTGGCAAAACCGACTTCAAACGTATGCGGTATCCCGTTCATGTGATTCTCATGGCGCTGAGCATGTTTTATCTGGGCAAAAACTCTTTCCGCAACATCGCTCTGATTCTGCAAACCGCCATGAATGTTAAGGTTTCCCACACCACTATCGGCAATTGGTGTGCCCGTTTTGCACCGTTGTTTCAAAACATCGCTATCGGGCTCATTCCGGCGTTGAATTTCAATTCCGACGAATGGCACGCAGATGAAACAGTGATCAAAATTCGGGGTGTCAAGCATTACCTCTGGCTAATCGTGGACGCTGAAACCCGTTTTGTCCTTGGGTTCCATCTCTCGCCCCACAGGGACAGCACTCAGGCTTTTACGTTACTTGATTCGGTCAAACACCTCGGCAAACCGCATGCCATTGTCACCGACCGTTACAGCGCGTACAAGGCGCCGGTTAAGGCATTTGATGATGTACAGCACATCCGCGTACAAAGCTTTGCCGACGACATCACCAACAACCTCATCGAGTGCTTCAACAAGCAATTTAAGGCATGGTACAAAACCAAACAGGGGTTTTCCTCGTTTTCATCGGCCAACAACCTCATTTCCATGTTTGTGTTTTTTCACAACTTTGTCCGTCCACATTCCGCCTTGAACGGCCTTACCCCGGCGCAATGCGCCGGTCTTAAGCTGTCCAAAAAGCGTAAACGCGAGCTTTTGCTCGTTGCTTAGCCAAATTGGCTGGCTTAGGGGGTTATTTTTTCATGTTTACTTTACAGTGCCATTTTGCGTGTGCGTATTATAAGATGATTCTTTATAAAAGTCAACCAGATTTTTCAAATATTTTTAAATATTTATAGGACTTTTATAAACACAGAAAACAGGGAATTTTAACTTTATTTTTGATATTTGTTAAAGTGTACTTTTACAAACCCCGTCTATTTTTATAGAGTTACTACTATAATATTAAAAGTCCGTCAAATTTCTGCAAACAGCTATCACACACTTTTAATAATATAGTACTAACTCTAAAAATGCTCGTTCAGTACCTAATTTCAAATTCCCGTTTTAACAGGCGAGCATATTTTTCCATATTCTTGTACCACCATTATCCGTCAAATATCATCTCGCCTAAATTTCAGCCGTTCTCAATGTAAATCTATTCAGCCAACAAAAAAGCCCTCATGTTTCCATGAGAGCCGATGTATGTTGTTGCTGTATTATTCTTTGGGGGATAAATTGTTCAGCAGATTTTCCAGCCACGATGTACACAGCATAAGCTTAACCGCTGTCATTTCTTCAATATCTGTATCAATTTTATTGATTGTATCTTTCAGCATGTTTATGACTTTTTCCACTTTACGCTCAATATAATTGTTTTGAGATAAGTAACCGCGCTGTTCACTGTTTTCCATTAAGATTTTCATGTCGTCCACCTCCTTTATTCTTCGTAAATCATTTCATCTAAGATATTTTCAAGCAGGGATTTACAGTTTGAGATTTCATACAGTATCGTTTCATCAT
>CALYAO010000053.1 GCA_944393605.1 uncultured Clostridia bacterium | reverse complement strand
GGCGGGAGACGGTGGTCACCAATGGCATGAGCGAGTTTGCGCGCTCGGAAGAGAACGCCAACGCCGCGCTCTGTGTTGCGGTGGATGGCAGGGATTTCGGCTCTTCCCATCCGCTGGCGGGCGTCTGGTTCCAAGAGCGGTGGGAACGGTTGGCCTTTGAGGCCGGGGGACGGACGTATGCTGCGCCGGTGCAGCGGGTTGGCGATTTTTTGGATGGCCGCCCTTCCCGCAAGCCGGGGCGCATCCGCCCCAGCTATACGGGTGCGGTCACGCCGTCCGACCTGCATCTGTGTCTGCCGGATTTTGCGACGGATGCACTTGCGGCGGGCATTCGGCAGTTTGGGCGGCGCATCCGCGGGTTTGCTGCGCCGGATGCGCTTCTCACGGGCGTTGAAACCCGGACGTCTGCGCCCGTTCGCATCCTGCGGGAGGAGGACGGGCAGGCATGCGGCATCGCCGGCCTGTATCCGGCGGGAGAAGGCGCGGGCTATGCGGGCGGCATCATGAGCGCTGCTGTGGATGGCATCAAGGCAGCAGAGCACGTCATGGCGCGGTATGCGCCCGTGCGGGAATAAGGAAGGGAGAAACGGATATGCGATACATCACCATTGCGCTGGCAAAGGGCCGGTTGGCAGAGCTCACCATAGACCTCTTGGAGCAGGCGGGGCTGGACGTGTCGGAGCTGCGCGTCAAAAGCCGCAAACTCATTTTTACGGATGAGGCCAACAAGTTCAAATTCATTCTGGTAAAAGCCTCGGATGTCCCCACCTATGTGGAGTATGGTGCGGCGGACATCGGCGTCGTGGGGCGCGACACGCTGTTGGAGGAGGGGCGCAACCTCTATGAACTCATCGATCTGGGCTTTGGCGCATGTCGGATGTGTGTGGCGGGCCCAAAGGAACTCGCAGGCAAGCTGGATGCCATCAACAATATGCGGGTGGCCTCCAAATATGTGAACATTGCGAAGCATTATTATGCGCTGGAGAAGAAACAGTCGGTGGAGATCATTAAGCTCAATGGCAGCGTGGAGCTTGCGCCGCTGGTGGGCCTGTCGGAGGTCATTGTGGACATCGTGGAGAGCGGAAAAACGCTCAAGGAGAACGGCCTTGCGGTCTTGGAGGAGATCTGTGACCTGTCCGCGCGGTTTGTGGTCAACCGCGTCAGCATGAAGGTGGAGAAGGAGCGTATCATGGGCCTGGCGGACAAGCTCCGTGCGCTGGTTGCAAACTAGGAGGGGCAGAATGATTGCGATTATTGACTATGAGGCGGGGAATCTCAAGAGCGTTGAGAAGGCATTTGCCTACCTGGGGCACGAGACCTGCGTGACGGATGACCCTGCGGCCATTTTGGCGGCGTCGCACGTGGTGCTGCCCGGCGTGGGCGCCTTTGCGGACGCCATGGAAAAGCTCAAAGCGCGGAGGCTGGACACGGTCATCCGCGCGCTGGCAGATCGCGGAACGCCGCTGCTTGGCATCTGCCTGGGCATGCAGCTCATGTATGCGCATAGCGAGGAGGGCGACTGTGCCGGGCTGGGCATCCTGCCGGGCCGGGTCGTGCGGTTTCGGGAGAGCCATGGGCTGAAGGTGCCGCAGATTGGGTGGAATAAATTGGAATTTAGAAGGCCGTCCCGGCTCTTTGCAGGGCTAAAGGAGGCTCCTTATGTGTATTTTGTGCACTCCTACTATGTGGCGGCAGAGGACCCCGCGGACGTGACCGCGACCACGCGGTACGGCGTGACACCCCATGTGGCGGTGGAGCATGGTAACCTGTTTCTGGTGCAGTTTCATCCCGAAAAGAGCGGGGATGCGGGCCTTGCCATGCTGGATCAGTTTGCGAAGTGTTAATGTTGCGGAAGGGGAACCTTCCGTTTTTTCATAGCGCGGCTTTCGCGCGCATTGGAACAGAAGGGGGAGAGCAAGATGGCAAATGCAGCAAAAACCAACGCCATGCGGATTTTGGAGAAGGCAGGACTTCCGTATCAGTCCTATACCTATGATGCGGGAGACGGCGCGATAGACGGCGTTTCGGTGGCCCATAAGATGGGGCAGGAGGAAGCAAAGGTGTATAAAACGCTCGTCACACAGGGGGTCAGCAAGCAGTATTTTGTGTTTGTGATCCCTGTGGCAAAGGAGCTGGATCTCAAGGCCGCGGCGCGCGCGGTGGGGGAGAAGTCGGTTGGGATGATTCCCGTCAAGGAGATCAATCGTGTCACGGGGTATATCCGCGGCGGCTGCTCGCCCATTGGCATGAAAAAGGCATACAAAACCGTGCTGGACAGTTCGTGTGAAGCGCTGCCGTCTATGATCTTCAGCGGCGGCAAGATCGGCTTTCAGATTGAGATGGCGCCGGCCGATCTCATGGCGCTCATCGGGGCGACGTGTGCCCCCATTACGGAGGGATAGAGATGGCGATTTTGGTATTGGACGACGAGCCGGAGATTGCGGATTTGGTGGAGGTATATCTCGTAAACGAGGGCTTCGAGGTTGCAAAGTTTTATGACCCGGAGGCAGCGCTTGCGCGCATCCAGGAGGGGCCGCTGGAGCTTGCGATTTTGGATGTCATGCTGCCTGGAACGGATGGGTTTGCCATCTGCCGCGCCATCCGGGAGCGGTATACCTACCCGGTTATTATGCTGACTGCGCGGGTCGCGGACATGGACAAGATCACGGGCCTGACCATGGGCGCGGACGACTACGTGACCAAGCCCTTTAATCCGCTGGAGCTGGTGGCGCGCGTCAAGGCGCAGCTGCGGCGGTATACGCGGTATAACACGGGGGCGGAGAATGCGGACAGCGTCATTGACTTTGGCGGCCTGGTCATCGACCGGGACACCCACGAGTGTACGCTGTATGGCAAGCGCCTGGACCTGACCCCCACCGAGTTTGGCATCCTGTGGATGCTGTGCGAAAACCGGGGGCGGGTGGTGAGCTCGGAGCAGCTGTTTGAGACGGTTTGGGGGGAGAAATACCTCGAGAGCAACAACACCGTCATGGTCCATATCCGGCGTCTGCGGGAAAAGCTGGGTGAGCCGCCCAGGAAGCCCAAGATCATCAAAACGGTTTGGGGGGTGGGGTATAAAATTGAAAAATAAGCATGTGTTTTCCTCTCTGACCCTTCGGATGACGGTCCGGGTGATCGTGGTGATTTTTGTGGTGGTGGCGCTGTTCTTTTTGGGCGTGGCGCTCTTGGTGGACTGGCTGTTTGAGGATGTGGCGGCCAATGTGCTGGCCTCCCTCGGGTGGTATGCCTTCTTCCGGGACAACAAGACGCTCATTTTGGCGGTGTGCTTTTTGGCGGTGCTGCTGCTCGCGGTTTACCTGGTGATCCGCCGGTATTCCCAGTATCTGATAGACATCAGTGAGGCGATCGACCAGGTGCAGGACAACAACGCAACCCCCATTGTGCTGCAGAGCGACCTGGCCCCCTTTGAACTGCAGCTCAATCACCTCAAGAATGCCCTGCGGCAGCGGGAATATGAGGCGCGGGAGAGCGAACAGCGCAAGGATGACCTGGTGGTATACCTGGCACATGACCTCAAAACGCCGCTCACATCCGTCATTGGGTATCTCACCCTCCTGACGGACGGGGAGGAGCTGCCGCCTGATCTGCGCAAGAAATACCTGGGGATCACGCTGGCAAAAGCCGAACGGCTGGAGGAACTCATCAACGAATTCTTTGAAATCACCCGGTTTAGCCTCCAAGGCATCCAGCTGGAGATGAGCCAGGTCAACCTCACCCTGATGCTGGAGCAGCTGGCGGATGAATTCTATCCCTTGCTCGCGGAGAAAGAGCTCACGTGCCTCACCAATATCGCACCCGGTCTTACGGTGCGCGCGGACAGCGACAAGCTGGCGCGGGTGTTTGACAATCTGCTGCGCAATGCGGTGAACTATAGCCGCGCGGGGACGGCCATCTGTCTGGATGCCGCCAGGACGGGGGATACCATCACGGTCTCCTTCCGCAATGTGGGAGATCCCATTCCCTCTCATAAGCTGGACAGCATCTTTGAAAAGTTTTACCGGCTGGATTCCGCCCGTTCCCAGAAGACGGGTGGCGCGGGGCTGGGGCTTGCCATCGCAAAACAGCTGGTGGAGCTGCACGGCGGGACCATCCGCGCGGAGAGCAACCCGGCCTACACCCAGTTTACGGTGACCCTAAAGGCGCCGGTGCAAGTGTAAGAAATTTGTAAGGTTTTCGCCGGAGTATCGTAACAACATGCTTCCCGGTTTCTGATACAATCAGGAATCAGAAGGGAGTGTGTTTTGGGGATGAAGCAAAAGAAAAAACGGAAGGTGCCAATCGGGCGCATCCTTTTGTCGGCCGCGATCCTGTTGGGCGGGCTGTACGGTGTTCGTGCCGCGTTGGCGGGGCTCGCGCCTGCGCCGGGGCACACCATGGTTGTCCGGCCTGTGGGGCAGTCGAAGGAGGATACGGTGTATGCGCTGGCCCAGTCGGGTCTGGGGCAGATGACGAAGGTATCCAAAACGCGGGCGGATATGACGGAGGGCAGCCTCATCCTGGTCAATCGCGATTACGCATGCCAGTTTCCGGCGGAAAGTGCGCTAAAAAGCGTATATGAAGGGAAGAATGATACCTATCAGGTAAGCAATACCACGGTGCGCCTGCAGCAGGAGGCGCTGGATGCGTTTAATGCACTGTTTGCAGATTTCCAGCGGGCAAAGGGGCGAACCGATCTCTTGCTGTGCAGCGGATTCCGCACGTATGATCACCAAAAACAGCTGCTGGACGAAAAGGTTGCACAGACCGACGCGGTGGAGGCGGCGAAGTGGGTGGCCCAGCCGGGCAGAAGTGAGCACCATACGGGCTATGCCGCCGACCTCTCCATCTATCACCCCAATGGACGGACGGAGTCCTATACGGGCACGGGGAAATATGCCTGGCTCAACCAAAACTGTGAAAAATATGGCATCATCGTGCGGTATCCCGAAGACAAGGCGGCGATCACCGGCATCTCCCATGAGCCGTGGCACTTTCGGTATGTTGGGGAGCCGCATGCGTATGCGATGACGCATTTGGGGCTTTGCATGGAGGAATATATCGACTTGCTTCGCTCCTATCCTTACGACGGGCAGCACCTGGGCATCCAGTATTTTGACGGCACCACATATGAGGTCTATTATGTGGCGGCGGGCCGCGGGAACACCGATGTACCCGTGCCGCAGGATCAGCCCTATACCCTGTCGGGCAACAATGTGGATGGGTTTGTGGTGACGGTGAAAATCGCTTAATTTCAATCAAAAAAAGAAGTGTACAATTCATCTTGTACACTTCTTTTTTTGATGTCACTGCGCAAAAAACAGCAGGTTGACCGCGAGATATCCGGCATAGAGCAGGAGCAGGAACAACCCATCTGTTCGGCGGTAACGGTATTGATTGGTCAGTGTGAAGGTGAGCAGAGCCATGACCACGACGAAATCAAATGCGATGGTGAAGATGGCGGAGGCCAGGTCGATCCCGATGGGGGAGATCACGGTAGCGAGCCCTGTGACCAGCAGAATGTTCAGGATGTCCGCGCCGATGATATTGCCCACCGAAAGGCTGTGCGCCCGTTTGCGCATGGCGGTGATGGCGGTGATCAGTTCGGGCAGGGAGGAGCCAAGCGCCGTGATGGTGAGTCCGATGAGCAGCTCAGACACGCCCAGCGATCGTGCGATGAGTTCCCCGTTGTGCACCAACAGGTTGGAGCCAAGGATAACGCCAACCGCGCCCAACCCCAATGAAAGGCCGTTTTTGAGCCAGGCACGGGCGCCGGTTTCGAGGGCAGTATGCGCAGAAGCATGTGGCTCCCGCTTGGCAGACTTCACGTTGCCGACCAGATACACCACCAGCAGGGCCAACAACAGCAGTCCCATCAGACGGGAGATCTGACCGCCGGTATGCAGCAGGGAAAATCCCATGAGGAGGAGTAGGGCAACCAGCACCACCAAGTTGCGGACGATGCTGCGCCGGTTGTGGATGTCGGGCCTTGCAATCAGCAGGGGGAGCGCCAGGATGAACGCCGTATTGCACGCGATGGAGCCAAATGCATTGCCAAACGCCATCTCGGGCATGCCATGTGCGGACGACATGGCAGAGATGACGGTTTCGGGCAGCGTCGTGCACAGGGAAACCAGCGTTGCGCCGATGATCACCTCGGGGATGCGGGAGATGCGCGCCACCCAGATGGCGCCGTCCACAAAGTAGTCGCTCGCTTTGATGATGAGCAAAAGGCCCAACGCAAATAGTACATAACACCAAATTCCGTCCAATACCATCGCTCCCTTACTGGGCGCCGCCATGGCAGGAGCAGGACGGGGCCCGTTAGTCTTTACACAGCATGACCAACAGGCGACCGCTTTGGACCGAAATTTCTGCATGATCCGCGGTGAATTCATTGCTGACGCCATAGGGGAAGGAGAGCTCCATGTCCTGCCCGGTGAGCGGGTAGTACACCCCGGTGGCGGTGATGCCCCGGACGGGCCCGCCAAGCGGCAGGAGAGACAGCTTATACCCCGGCAGGCGCGGCACCGTTATGGTGTGGTCGCACAGCATGACCTGGTTGGTCTCTTGGATGAGGACTGCCTGTGCGCCGCGGTCCGCCGCCAGCGCCAGCAGGTGCACATTGGCCAGTGTGTGGTCAAAGCGCGTTCCCATGCAGCCGATCATCTTTATATGTGTATAGCCGTTGTCCAGCAAATATTCCAATGCAGCCTGGGAATCTGTCCGATCTTTTTCCACGGGGAGCACGATGGTCTCCTCGCCGGCCAGCGCATCCTGGGGATAGGAGTCGAAGTCGCCGATGACGAGATGGGGCCTGATGCCTAGTTTTTTGGCATTCTGATAGCCGCCGTCTGCACAGATGATAAAGCGCTCCTCGGCAAACAGCGGGGCATAGAAAGCGGGAGACGTGATCTCGCCTCCCGCAATGAGAATGGCCTGCATGAAAACACACCTTCCTTGCTTTTGTAAAATCATGGGTTTACCACTTGCGAAACTGTCGCACAGCCTCGCCGATATCGGGCGCGCCAAACACGGCAGAACCCGCCACAATGACGTTGGCACCCGCATCCAGCGGCACATGCAGATTGGACAGGGAGATGCCGCCGTCCACCTGGATGTCAAACGCGGGGCCAAACAGCGCCCGCGCCCGCGCGATTTTATCGTTGACATCCATGATGTAGCGCTGCCCGCCAAAGCCGGGATGCACCGACATGACAAGCAGCATGTCCATCTGTTCCCGGTAGGGCAGCACCGCATCCAGCGGGGTTTCGGGGTTGAGGGATACGGAGGCCCGAAGGCCCCGTTCGTGGATGGCAGAAAGGGTCTTTTGGATATCGCTGTCACATTCCACATGGATGGTGATATTGTCCGCACCCGCATCGGCAAATGCATCGACATACCGATGGGGCTCTGATATCATCAGATGCACATCAAAGGGCAGCTTGGTATGGGGGCGAAGCGCTGCAATCACGGGGACGCCGAAGGAGATGTTGGGGACAAAGTGCCCGTCCATGACATCCAGGTGCAGCATATCCGCTCCTGCCTGTTCGGCCTGGGCGACTTGATGCGCGAGGTGCCCAAAATCGGCCGCCAGGATGGAAGGTGCGAGTTTATTCATTGCGCATCCACTCCTTGATTTCTTTTAGTGTTTGGTATAGGGCGACATAGTTTTCGTATCGGGACGGAGCGATGTTGCCGGATGAGACTGCCTCCTTGACCGCACAGTCGGGTTCGCTCACATGGCTGCATCCCGCAAACCGGCATCCACCCAAATAGGGGGCAAATTCGGGGAAAAGGCGCGCAAGCTCGGTGTGCCGAAGGTGATCCACCTCGTAGGAGCTAAAGCCCGGCGTATCCAGCACCAGGCCGCCCGAGGGCAGGGAAAGCAGCTCCACGTGACGGGTGGTATGCCGCCCGTGATGGGTGCGGTCACTGATGGTGCCCGTCTCCACGTCGCAGCCCAGGGCATTGAGCAGGCTGGACTTGCCGACGCCCGAGTTCCCCGACAGCGCCGTCACCTTGCCCGCAAGGAAGGGGGATAGGGCATCCACCCCCGTCCCATGGGTGGCGCTGATACAAAATACGGGGAAGCCGGCCTGTTGATAGATGGACCGGTAGCGCGCGACATCCGCTTCGCTTGCCAGGTCGGTTTTGTTGATGCAGATGGCACAGGAAACGCCCGCGTGCAGCGCGGTCACCAGCAGCTTATCCACCAGCATGAGATCGGGTTCAGGGTCCGCTGCTGCTATGGTGATTAGCATCTGGTCGATGTTGGAGACAGGCGGGCGCACGAAGCTGTTCTTGCGGGGTAGGATGTCCACAATGCTGCCTTCCGTGGGGTCTGCCTCGGTGGGCAGGGCCGTCACATGATCCCCCACAATGGGGGTCAGCTTTTCTTTGCGGAATCGCCCGCGCGCCTTGCAGGACAAGACCCCTTGGTCCGTCTGCACGTAGTAAAATCCGCCAATGCCTTTGATGATGGTCCCTTGTAGCGTATGTGCCGCCTCCTTTGGAGTAATTATGCGCCGGGCGCAACCGGTTCGACCGAAGCGGAAGCCGTGGGCGCCTGTGTGGGCTCACGGGTGGGTTCTTGGGTGGGATCTGGGCTGGGCGTCGGCTCCGTTGTGGGTTCTTGGGTGGGTTCTGCCGGCCCAAGGCTGATGACAAAGTCCACCTGCGTCTTCTGCTTGACCTCCAGGTCCGCCCGGATGCTCTGTCGGATGACGGTCCCCTCCGGCTTGTTGCTGTGTTCCGAACGCACCTCGCCATAGGTGAGGTTGGCGTTTAGCAGCATGTTTTTGGCGGCCGACTCGGTGGAACCAATCAGATTGGGGACCGCCACCAGGCTCTCATCCTGTCCGTCGCTTACATACAGCGTGATGGTGTCCCCCTCTTTGACAGGGGAGCCCGAGGAGGGATTCTGCCGGATGACATAATCCGCTGGGATGGTGTCACTGGTTTCACGGATGATGGTGAATTTGAGGTCGTATTCGTTTAAACGCCGCTGTGCGTCGTCATATTTCATGTTGACCAAGTTGGGCGCGTCAAATTCCTCGGCGCCTCGGCTCACAACCACCTTCACGGTGGATCCGTCCTTCACCTTTTTGGGGGTTGGATCCTGTGACAAAATGGTTCCCGGCTCCTCCTCGGTGTTTTCCTCTGTCCGCTCCACCTCGAGCTGGAGGCGGGTGTTGGCGAGCATATCCTCCGCTTCGGTCAGGGTTTTGCCAACGAGGTTGGGCAATTCAATATCGTTGTTGGGGTTGACCGCGAGCAGGTTGTAGAATACCAGTACGACAATGGCGAATAGCACAACGCCCGCAACGACGCCGATGATCGTTCCTTTTTTCTCTTTGGCAGACAGTTTCTTGCCTTTTTTCTTTCCGGCCATCTTTCCGCGCACCTGCACACTGTCTCCGTTCACATCGGGCTGCTCCTCTGCGGCATAAGGGGTGACAACGGAGGGGCGTCTGCTGTGATCCACAACGGGGACATAGGTGGTGTCGCCATTGTCAAAGGCCTCTGTTTCTTCCACAGCAACGCCCAGATACACCTTCTTGAGGTCCACCATCATCTTGCCAACCGAGTCATACCGAAGGGACTGCTCTTTGCGCATGGCCTTTAGAATGACCGCATCCAGCGATTTGGGGATGCTGGGATTGATAGAGGAGGGGGGAGCGGGCTGCTTTTCCAAATGCTGCATGGCGACGCTGATGGGGGTATCCCCCTGGAACGGGAGCTGCCCGGTCACCATCTCATAGAGCACAACGCCCAGCGAATAGATGTCCGATTTGGCATCGACATAGCCGCCCCGCGCCTGTTCGGGCGAAAAGTAGTGCACCGAGCCCATGGTTGGGCCGCCTGTCGCAACAGTACTGGTGCTGGCCGCGCGCGCGATGCCAAAATCTGTGATTTTTAAGATGCCCTCCCGGGTGATGATGATGTTATGGGGCTTGATGTCTTTATGTACAATCCCCTTCTTGTGCGCACACTCCAGGCCGGCGCAGATCTGCGCGGCATAATCCACCGCTTCCTTCCAGGGGATGACGCCCTTGGCAGCGATGTATTGCTTTAAGGTCACGCCTTCGACATACTCCATCACAATGTAGTCGATGTCTCCGTCCGTTCCAACGTCATAGATGGAGACGATGTTGGAATGGGACAACGCGGCCGCGGCCTGTGCTTCCGCCTTGAACCGCTTGATGAATTCGCTGTCCTCCCGAAATTCAGGCCGCAGCACCTTGACCGCCACATAGCGGTTTAGAATGAGGCACATCGCCTTATAGACAATGGCCATGCCGCCCTTGCCGACCTCTTCTAATATTTCGTACCGGTTTCCCAAAATCCTTCCGATCATAAACACTCAACTCCAAATCAAAATATGGTAGGTCTCTGTCACACCCGAAACAGCACAACCGTGCTGTTATCGGGTCCGCCGGCGGCGTTTGCCGCCTGTACCATGGCATTGGCTGCACCCTGCATGCTTCCGCTCTCCGCTAGAATGGCAAGCAGGCCGCTGTCTGAAACTTGATTGGTCAGACCATCGGTACAAAGCAGGAAGATGTCGCCTGGCTGTGCCGAGGTTTCCAGGATGTCGGGTTCCACCGTGCGGTCGGTGCCGACAGCGCGGGTGATGACGTTTTTCTGTGGATGTTCCATGGCCTGTTTGGGGGTAATCTGCCCGCTGCGGAGCAGCTCCTCCACCATGGAGTGGTCATGGGTCAAGCGCGTGATGGCGCCGTCTCGAATGCGGTACGCACGGCTGTCGCCCACGTGCGCAATGTACACCTTGGTGCCCGAAAGCAGCAGGAAGGTCAGCGTGGTCCCCATGCCGTTCATTTGGGCATCCTCCCGGCTCATCTCGTATACCTTGCGGTTTGCGGATGCCACGGCACGTTCCAGCAGCGCCGCGACCTCATCGTCGGTCATATCGATATGATAGTTTTGGTTGATCTTGCGGCAGACCTCCCGGACCGCGGCTGCACTTGCGACCTCGCCCGCCTGGTGTCCGCCCATGCCGTCTGCGACTATGACGTAGAGCGTTCCCATATCTGCCACGTATTCGGAGACGAAATAAGCGTCCTCGTTGATGGGCCGCATCAGGCCCACATCCGTACACATTCCAATTTCCATTTTCTGTCACCTCGCTTTTGCCCCCGGACCGGAGGCTTGCATCTGTTTGCGG
>CALYAO010000052.1 GCA_944393605.1 uncultured Clostridia bacterium | reverse complement strand
CGCGCCGGGACGGACCCCCCCACCCGTCCACGTCCTACCCCACTCGGACAGCAACCCCGCCATGCCATACCGTTTTTTTTGATACAGCCAATGGGTCACGCGGTGCCACATGACCGCGTGCAGACCGGGATAATTGACCAAAATGGAAAGCGCCGCCCGCGCGGCGGGGTCCCGCTCCCGGATGCTTTGACCCTGATACCTGAGGCTTTGAAGCATCCCATCATCTCCCGCCTTATTCGTATCGGGCCGCGCCCTCCTGTTCATCGTACACCTGATACTCACGCCAGATGTGCTCCAAGCGCCCAAAGGTGTCGTAGACCTCCTCCTTGCGGATGGCGCCCAGCGCCACAATGAGCGCATTGATAACCGAAAGCGGCGCAACCAGCGAATCCACAAAAGACGCCATGTCACTGCGTGCAACCAGGCAATGGTCCGCGGTCTGCGTGATGGGAGAGGTCCCGGCATCCGTGATGCCGATGACCGTTGCACCCGATTTTTTCGCATATGCAAGCGCTTTCACCGTGCGCTGGGAATACCGCGGAAAGCTGATGCCAATGATGACATCCCCCGTCCCAATGCGGAAGATCTGTTCAAAGATCTCGCTCGCACTCGTCGTATCCACAATCTTCACATGGTCAAACATAAGATTGAGGTAAAACCCCAAAAAGTTGGCAAGAGATGCAGAGGAACGCACCCCCAAAATATAGATTCTCTTGGCCTCTGCAATGGTATGCACCGCCGCATGGAACTCCCCATGGTCCAATGTAGATAACGTACTGCGGATCTTTTCAATGTCCGAATGGAGCACATTTTGTAAAACGTCCTCCCCCTCCAGCCGGTCATAGGTGATATTCATGCGCTGAAGCGATGTCAGCTTGGTCTTGGCGTATTCCTGAATGGCCCGCTGCATACTCTGGAACTTGTCATAGCCCAGTTCGACTGCAAACCGCACCACCGTCGCCTCGCTGACTCCCACCTGCTCCGAAAACTGACTGACATTGAAAAATGCCGCTTTGTCATAATTTTCCATGATATACCGGGCCAGCTGCTTATGGCCTTTGCTGAGCGTATCAAATTTTTCCCCAATCCTTGCCATGATATCCATCTCGGATGTTCCTTTCCCTGCGTATTACTTCACAAAAAACCCCACTTTTTTATAGACCTTTCGGATGGTCCTGTCCGCGATGTGCTGTGCTTGTTCCGCCGCAGTCTTTAGGATGTCTTCCAAATAATCCCTGTTTTTGGAAAGATCTTCATACTTTGCCTGAATGGGCCGCAGGGCCTCCGCCACCGCTTCTCCCACCGCGCGCTTGAAGTCGCCATATCCTTTGCCCGCGAACTCGGACGCAATCTGTTCCATGGACTGCCCCGTCACGGCGCCGTAGATCCCCATCAGGTTGCTGATGCCCGGTTTCTTCTGCGGGTCATAGCGCACCTCGGTCTCCGAATCGGTGACGGCACGCTTAAACTTGTTCACAATGACCGCCGGATCATCCAGCAAAGACACATACCCATTGGGGTTGGGATCCGACTTGGACATCTTGTTCTCGGGCGTCTGCAGGCTCATCACCCGCGCACCCGCTTTGGGGATAAAGGGCTCCGGAACGGTAAAGGTATCCCCATAGTGGTGATTAAAGCGCACGGCGATGTCCCGCGTGAGCTCTAAATGCTGTTTCTGGTCCTCCCCCACCGGCACAAGATCTGCCTGGTATACCAGGATATCCGCCGCCATGAGCACGGGGTAGGTAAACAAGCCGGCATTGATGTTGTCGGCATGCTTTGCGGCCTTGTCTTTAAACTGCGTCATGCGGGAGAGCTCCCCCATCTGCGTGTTGCACGACAACACCCACGAAAGCTGCGCATGCTGCGGCACATGGGACTGGATAAAGAGCAGGCTCCGCTCAGGATCAATCCCACATGCGATATAGATTTTCAGAAGATCCAGGCTCCGTTTCCGAAGCTCCTTGGGGTCCTGCCGAACCGTGATGGCATGCATATCCACAATGGAGAAACAGCAGTCATAGTCGTCCTGCAGCGTCACCCAGTTCTTGAGCGCCCCCAAGTAGTTTCCCAGCGTCACGATACCCGACGGCTGGATGCCGCTGAAGATTCGTTTCTTCTGCATCATTTCCACATCCTTTGCTTTTAAATGTATGGTCTGCGGCAACGAGATATGTTAGCCATTGCGCTTTTCTGTCAGCAGGTTCCCCAAGATCTCGATCCCCTCTTTGATCTTGTCATCCGGCATGGTGGAATAGTTGAGGCGCAGGGTATTGGTGGGCGTATCCACATCCGTCATAAACGCATTCCCCGGCACAAAGGCCACATGCCGCTCAGTCGCCTCCAGCATGAGCGCTGAGGAGTCCATCCCCTCGGGCAGCGTCACCCAGATGAACAGCCCGCCGTCGGGCCGCGTATAGCTTACGCCTTCGGGGAAGCAGGCGTCCATGCAGTCCAGCATGTACTGGCAGCGATGCTTATACAGCGCCCGCGCCTTCTGAATATTCGCGTCAATATCATATTTCTTCAAAAACTCTGCCAGGATGATCTGGGCAAAGATGTTGGTGTGTACATCGGTGGCCTGCTTGCCCACCACGATTTTCTCCATCAGGCCGCGGTCAAATACCATGTATGCCAGACGCAGGCCGGGAGAAAAGATCTTGGAGAAGGAACCCACATACACCACGACGCCCTCGGTGTCCAGTGCTTTCAGGTTGGGGAGGTCTTCGCCCGCAAACCGCAGCTCCCCATAGGGGTTATCCTCCAGGATGAGCACGTTATACCGCGCCGCTATCTCCAGCAGCTTTTTGCGTTTCTCCAGCGACATGGTGATGCCCGACGGGTTCTGGAAGGTGGGGATGGTATAAATCAGCTTGATGTTCTTGTGTGCTTTGAGCGTCTCCTCCAGTTTCACCAGGTCCATCCCGTCCTCCTCCATGGGCACGCCATAGAGTTTCGCATTATACGTCCGGAAGGTGTTTAATGAACCGATGAAGCTGGGCTCTTCACACGCCACGCCGTCCCCTTCGTTTAGCACGGCCTTGGCGGTCAAATCCATCCCCTGCTGGGAGCCGCTGACCACAATGAGTTCATCCCGCTCCGTCCCGATATCAAACTTCTCCTTGATGCGCGCGCGGATGGCCTCCCGCAGCGCGGGATACCCTTCTGATACACTGTATTGCAGGGCCGCCACCGGGTTGTTTGCCAACACGTCTGCACAGATTTCCGCGATCTCCGCGGGCGCAAACGACTCGGGCGCCGGCATGCCGCCCGCGAACGAGATCATCCCCGGCACGTTGGCCACCTTAAAAATTTCACGAATCGCAGACGCTTTCACGCCTTTCATCTTCTCTGAAAACAAGCTCTGATATTCCATTGTCTATCCTCCTGTCACCGGCCCGTCCATTCCGCCAAAAGCCGCCCGCCCTATACGGGTCAGACAGCAGCGCAAAATGGGCAGTTGCCGTTGAAATTCCATGTTTCTGCCAAATAAAAGCGGGATTCCACATGACCCCACAGCATGGCTGTCTTTTCCATGATGTTTGGATTCGAACGCGATTATTATACCACAAACCCAGCGGCATGTAAACCATTTTTCCGCTTTTGGGCCGAAAAATGAAAGCAGCGTTCCGCTTTTTTTCATTTTTCATAAGACAGGCAGGCTGCCAGATTCGTAAGCGCCACTTGACAACGGCAGCTCAGGCGCGGTACAATGAGAACATGACATAATGCACCCAAATCACTACACAGGAGGAATGGACCCATGTTAAATTTTGAATACTATGCCCCCACCAAGGTGGTATTCGGCCGGGATGCGGAGGCGGAAACGGGGCGGTTGGTCAAAGAGCAAGGCGCCCGCAAGGTGCTGGTGCATTTTGGCGGCGGCAGTGCAAAGAAATCCGGACTTTTGGACCGTGTCTGCGACTCTCTCACGGCGGCCGGCGTGGATTATGTGACGCTGGGCGGCGTGGTGCCAAATCCAAGGCTGTCCCTGGTTCGGAAGGGCATCGAGCTGTGCCGGCAAGAGGGCGTGGACTTCCTGCTGGCGGTGGGCGGCGGCAGCGTCATTGACTCCTGCAAGGCCATCGGATATGGCCTCGCAAATGAAGGGGATGTCTGGGATTTTTATGTCGGCAAGCGCAAACCGACGGGGTGCGCACCCGTGGGCGCGGTGCTCACCATCGCTGCGGCAGGAAGCGAGATGAGTGCCTCCTCGGTCATCACCAATGAGGACGGCGGCCTAAAGCGCGGTTTCTCCACCGACTATGCCCGGTGCCGATTCGCGGTCATGAACCCGGCCCTCACCTGCACGCTGCCCCAATACCAGACCATGGTTGGCTGCGTGGATATCCTCATGCACACGCTGGATCGCTATTTCACCAACACTCCCGGCGCCCAGCTCACCGACCAGATTGGCGAGGCCCTGATGCGGACGGTCATGGACAACGCGAAGATTTTGCTCCATGACCCCAACAACTACGACGCCCGTGCGGAGATCATGTGGGCCAGCAGCCTGTCCCACAACAACCTGACGGGGTGCGGCATGGCGGCCGATTGGTCCTGTCACCAGCTGGAACACGAGTTCTCGGGCATGTTTGACGTGACGCACGGCGCAGGGCTGGCGGCCGTTTGGGGCAGCTGGGCACGGTACGTGTATCGGGAAAATCCCGTCCGCTTTGCGCAGTTTGCGGTTAACGTCATGGGCCTCCCCAACCACTTCCATGACCCCGAGCGGACGGCGCTGGCCGGCATCGAGGCATTGGAGGCCTTCTTCCGCAGCATCGGAATGCCCACCTCCATCCGCGACATGGGCATCACCGTAACGGACGAACAGATCGCAGAAATGGCCCTCAAGTGCAGTTTCTTTGACACCCGGACGCTGGGATGCTTCAAAGTGCTGGACAAAGCGGATATGGCCAACATCTATACCATGGCCCGATAATAACGCGCAAGGGGCGGCCCATGCTGGCGAACAGCCATCAAGCCCGCCCTGCCGCAAGGCAACAAGCGAGCGACAGATCGCATTGGGCAAAAAATAGCAATTTTACCACACAAAAAAAGCCACAGCAGGTTGCTGTGGCTCTTTCGCTGTCATTTCTTGTCTTTGGGATTGACAATGTCCCGCCAGTCCAGGTCCCCCCGTTCCAGCCCGCGCACCAACACTTCCGCTGTCGCAACGTTGGTCGCCAGCGGGATATTGTGCACATCACACAGCCGGAGCAGCGCATTGACATCCGGCTCGTGCGGCTGCGCCGTCAGCGGGTCACGGAAAAACAGAACCAAATCAATCTCATTGTATGCAATCCGGGCGCCAATCTGTTGGTCGCCCCCTTGCGGCCCCGACAAAAACCGATGCACAGGCAGGCCCGTCGCCTCAATGATGAGGCCGCCCGTCGTCCCCGTCGCACACAGGTTATGCTTGCCTAGGATGCCTTTGTATGCGATGCAGAACTGGATCATGAGCTCCTTTTTTTTGTCGTGTGCGATGAGTGCGATATTCATGGGTTGCCCTCCTATCTTAATTCCGCTTTTTTACATTCTTGATGGGGATATTCGCCACCAGCGCGGGCACCATCCGTTCCCCATCTTCGCTCTGCGTCTTGGTGATCTGGATATCCAACTCATCCGTTTGAATTTCCATGTATTTGTTTAAAACCTGCATGATCTCACTCTTGATGGTCTCCATCAGATCTGCGGATACCCCTCGGTCTCCCATGAGGACCAGCTTGAGCCTGTCCTTTGCGACATCCTTGGATGTCTTATTCTTATTGAAAAACTTGAAAAAATCCATCGCAAGCCGTCCTCCTTGTCAGTTTTTAAACCACTTTTTGAACAGGCCAACCAGGCCCTTGGAGGGGTCTAGGTCCATGAGCGGCACATCCTCCCCCATCAGGCGGCGGCAGATATTGCGGTATGCCTCCCCCGCACGGGACTTCTCCATGGTCACAATGGGCTCACCGCGGTTTGCAGACACGATGATATCCTGATCATCGGGCACCACGCCGATGAGGCCAATCCCCAAGATGTCCATGATGTCTTCCATGCTCATCATGTCCCCCCGCTTCACCATGTCCACCCGGACACGGTTGACCAGCAGTCGGTAGTCGCTGATACCATGGGCGGACAGCATCCCAATGATCTTATCCGCATCCCGCACCGCCGAAACCTCCGGCGTCGTCACCACCAGGGCACGGTCCGCACCCGCAATCGCATTTTTAAAGCCATTCTCAATCCCCGCAGGGCAGTCCAGAATAATATAGTCATAGCTGTCTCGAAGTTCGTCACACAGCTCCTTCATCTGCTCAGGCGTCACGGCATCCTTGTCCTTGGTCTGGGCCGCGGGCAGCAAAAACAGGCTGGGGAACCGCTTATCCTTGATGAGTGCACTCTTGAGCTTACACTCCCCCTCAATCACGTCCACCAGGTTAAAGACCACCCGGTTCTCAAGACCCATTACAATATCCAGATTCCGAAGGCCGATGTCCGTATCAATCAGCACCACTTTTTTCCCCATCGCAGCAAGGCCGGCACCAATGTTGGAGGTCGTGGTGGTTTTGCCGACGCCACCCTTGCCCGATGTGATTACAATTACGTCTGACATTATTTTCCTCCTATGTATAAATACTCATCCGATTTTGACATTCATAAAATAATATACCATAAAATTCTTGGTTCGTCCACTGTTTTTTGCAGGATTTTTCAAAATTCCATGCCAAAACGTTTCCAGAAAGAGGAAACAAGGAGAATTTGTATCCCACAAAATCGGACAAACCAAATGATTCGACATGCCGAACGGTGCCTAAAGCGATGCGTCTCCATCCATCAACGGTCCCACCAAAACGCCATCCACGCGTTCCCTGCATCCATCTCTCCCACAAAAACAGGCCCAGCCGCATGCAGTATCTGCCGCGTCAGGACCCGATTTCATCTCTTATTTCCAAAAAAATCCGCCAAGACCAGATTGGCAGAGGACAACACCGCAGCATCCCCTGTCAGCGCCGACGCGCATACCTGGATGGGGCGCACATGCCGCATAATGCCGCCCATACGCTGCTCAAGCAGCTCCGCCAGCAGCGCATGCCGGTAGGTGACCGTCCCTGCCAGGACCACCCCGGCAAGGTCAAACAGATTCACCGCGTTGGTCGCCGCACAGGCCAAATACGCTGCCTCCTGCTCCACCACGCCGCGCGCCGACGCATCTCCCCCTTCTGCGGCATCCACCAAGGCCTCCCAGGAGGAAAAACACATCCCTTGCGTCTGCGCATACCGCAGAATGTTGGGGATGGCGGCATACAGCTCCACACAGCCCCGGTTGCCGCAGCTGCACAGGGGGCCATGGAGGTCCACCGAGCAATGGCCCAGCTCACTGCCAAATCCTGAGGTGCCCCGAAATAATGTACCGTCCAGCACAATGCCAGCGCCAATACCCGTGTCCACCACCAGCTCCAAGAAGCTGCCCAGCGCCCGGCCCGCGCCATAGTCCTTTTCAGCCAGCGCGAGGGCCTTGGCGTTATTTTCCAGCCGTACCGGGCACCCCCATCTGTCCGCCAGGGCATCGGCCACCGGGAAGTCCTCCCAAAACGCCAGATTGGGCGGATGCAGGATCCGGCCTGCCGCCGCGTCCAGCGGGCCGGGCGCCGTAATGCCCACGCCCAAGAACCGGTCTCCCCTATGTGCCGCTGTCAGTCGTTTCAGCTCTTCGCACAGAAAATCCAGTGCCTCATCCGGGGAAGCAAATTCGTCTGCCGCATAGGTCTGTGCCACCGTCACATCGCCGCACAGGTCCACCAAGCCCAGCACATATCCCTCCCGGGAGATGTTTAGACCCGCGGCAAATCGGGCCTGCGGCCGCACCTCCAGCAAAATCGGGCTGCGGCCCACCGGTGCCTCGGCCCGCGCTCCCTCCACGATCAGCCCGTCCGCGATGAGGCCATCCACAATGCCCGTGATGGCCGCGCGGGTGAGCCCCGTCCTGCGTGCGAGGTCAGCGCGGGACAGCGGCTCTGCCCGCACGCAGGACAGGACCCGGCTCCGGTTCTCCGCTTTCATCTCAGCGGAGTTGAGACGCCTCATCGCTGTCCGGGCAGGCACGCAACCAACGTGATGCCCGTCTCCGTTGTCACCGTACAGCTGTCCTTCGCCGAATGGGGCAGCAAAAAATAGTCTCCCTTTTGCATCTGTTGGCAAAAGCCCTCTTTTTGTACCACGCCCTGCCCTTCGGTCACCACATAGATGGCGGGTGCATGGCGCAGCGGAAAGCTGCCCGATTCCGCACGGTAGCGGTTTACCGCAAAACAGGGGGTATCGGTTGCATCCACCAGCTTTTCTGCCACCGCATCCCCGATTTTCCCTGTCACAACCGGCTCCTTTCGGCCCAGCTGCGGCACATGGGGGCCATAAACCGTATAGTCAAAGCAGTCCAGCGCAGTATCTTTGTCCAAGCCGAGATACATCTCATATTCATTCAACCGGTAGTCCCCGCACCAAGCCTCGGGCTGGATGGTAAAATCGGTGGGCTCCTGAATTTCCAAAATCAGGCAGCCATACCCAATGGCGTGAATCATCTTGGCGGGGATAAAGTACACGTCCCCCGGCTGCACATCCAGCTCGTTGACGAGCGTCGTCATGATCTCCTTATCCGATTCGCTTTTTGCCACCGCCTCGGCAAACTGTTCCTTGGTGATCTTCTCCCGAAAGCCAAAGTAGAGCTTGGCGCCCGGCCGCGTCGCCAACACCAGCCACATCTCCGCTTTTCCGTAAGAACTACCAAAATATTGCTCCGAAAAGGCGCGGTCGGGGTGGGCCTGCATAGGCAGGCGGATGCCGCTGTCCAGCACCTTGACCAGGACACCAAGGTCTTCCCGGTCCCCCAAAACCGCCTCTTTTTGTTCTGCGATGAGCTCGTCTAGATACACATCTTCTCCCCGTACCCGGGACACGCCCTCGTGCTCCCCCGCGCTCACTTTGTTCATGGCTTTGACGCTGGAAGCCACCCACTCTTCGGGCAGGTTGCCGTCTTCTGCCGCATCCCCAAAAAATTTATGAAACAGCATGCCCCCGCGGTACACGCGAAACACGCGGTTGCGCTCAAAAAAAATGGGGTTGCTTGCAATCTCCTGCATGGTTCTCATAGATCGGTTCTCCTTTCCTATCCTTGCTTGTCCCATTCGGCTCACTGCTCTTCCTCATATCGGATGAGCAGCTGTGCCGCGGACAAGTCGGGAAATACCCCTGCTGCCGTCAGGCCGAACAGCGCCGCGCCAAAGGCTGCCTCCTCGGTGTGCACCGGGATGGACAGCGGCAGCTGGAATGCCGCCGCAAACCGCTGCGCAAGGAGCGGATTTTTGCGGATGCCATTGCCCGATCCCACCAGCTGGGTGGGCCGCTTATCCTGCGCCATGGCCATATATAGGCCATACAGCTCCGCCACCATGCCGTCTAGGACGCCAGCAGTGAGATGTCCCGGTGTGAAGTTTGAAAGGCCAATCCCCGTGACCGACCCGCGCAGGGCAGGGTCCTCCCGCGTTCCATCAAAGGTGGTCAAGACGGTGAGCGGCTCCCCCGTCGCACGTTCCGCAAGGGATGCCATCACATCATAGATCCGTTCACACGGCGCCCCCGTGGCGGCTGCGATGAGCTCGTTATAGAAATCCGCAAGCGCGGCATATGCCCGGCCTCCGCAGAGCGAAGAGCCCACCAGCAAGTATGTCCCATTCTCATAAGGCCGCGCCTCCACGCCCGGCGCCGTATGGGGCGAATCCGACAGCAGCGACACCTGGCTGCCCGTCCCCACATTGACCAAAACGGACCGCTCTCCGCCCCGCACCGCACCCGCAAAACTGGCCTGGTTATCCCCCACTGCCGATGCGACTGGGATGCCCTCGCTGGTCTTTCCCAGCACCACCGCATCGGGCGAGACGGCGGGCAGCAGCGCAGGATCCAGCCCCACTTTGGCAAGCGCCGCACCGTCAAACGCGCCAGCTTGCGCATCATACAGCCCCAGGCTGGCCGCGTCTGAGGGGTGCAAAACGGGCGCAGGACGCCCAGCAAGCCGCATGGCGACATAGTCGTGGATGGTGCACAGGCAAACCGCATCCTGAGGCACAAGGCCCTGCTCTGCATTATACAGGTGCGTCGCCATGCCGTATCCCGATGCGACCTGATAGCCCGTCACTTTGGTCAGATAGTCGGCATAGCTCTGGCCATCCCGGTATGGGAGTCCGCCTCGTCCGTCCTGCCACGTATACAGCGGACTGACCGCATCGCCGGCCTTGTTAAGGTACACAATCCCGTGCATCTGCCCCGTCACACCGATGGCGGCAACGGGCGCATGCGTCCGGATGAGCCGTTCCACCAGCGCCTCCGCCGCGGACAGAATGCGGGCTGGGTCCTGCATACGCTCCCACGCATGCGCCGCAGGCAGCGCACTGTCATTTTCCTGGGTGACCGTCTCTACAACGCGCCCCGTCGCAACGTCCAGCACCACAGCACACAGAGATGTGGTTCCAATGTCCAGCCCAATTGCGTGCATGGCACATTCCCTCCTTCCGGATGTTTATGCGATGGCCGTGGATTTGAGATCCAGCCGCGCAATGATGTCTTTTTGAATGGCGGGGGACAGATCCAAGAAGTTTACAAACGTCCCATGTATCCGCATGATATACACGCCGCTGGGCGCATACTTCTGCGGGTTTTCCATGACCTTGCGCAGGGTCTCGGGCGTGGTCACGTTGACATATAGATAAAAGGGCGAAACGCCTTCCTTGGCGGGATTAAAGAACAGAGGCGCAAACACCCGCTGCTTGAACTCCAAGCCCTTTTCCGCATAGGTCGCCCCCCGGAAGTACCCCGGGTCAATGCCAAAGTGGGACGCATACCCGCCGTTCATCTTGTGGAAGGGCAATCGCATGCTAGACAGCACGCGGAAGCCCAGGCCGTTCCCCGCCTCACCATACAGCGGGTCGACGCCATACCCCAGCATCTCCCGTGCCTTCCGGCCATCGGGTGTGGCACCCACCCAGTACCCATACAAAAGGTGGGTGGACGGGCTGCTCCAGTCGGGCCGGAAGGGATTGCCGAGATAGTTTGTAAGCCCCGCGATCACATCGGAAACCCGATTGGCCAGCTCAGCGGCCACCTCATCCACTTCAGACAGGTTGTTGCCATACTTGGGACAGGACAGCAAGAACTGCCGCAGCTCCTCGTCCTCTTTGAAATCGGTCTTGAGCGCATCCAAAAGGCGCTGACAGTCCTCGGGCCGCTCACGGAGCAGGTGATCAATGGCCACAAACGCATCCGCCACAATGCAAAGGCCATGGATCAAACACCCGCTGCCGTTGTACGGTGTCCCCTGGTGCTGGGTATCCCGCATGTCATACCCACTCTCGCGCCCGCCCATAAACGTGGACAGGAAGGGGACAGGCAGCAGCGAAATGGCGCGGGATGCGCCATTGGCGGCCTCTGCCATATGATCCGCAAAGTACTGCACATTCTCATAGAACCGCTCCCGCACATGCTCGAGCGCCGTCTTGGCGTCCACGGGCGAAACCGCCGTCCCAATCCGTTTGCCCGTCACAGTGGAGACACCGTCGTTTAGCGTGAGCTCTAGGATTTTTGCCATATTAAACCAGCTGTTGGTGGTGTTGCCGTTGTCCTTGCCCATGATGAGCGGCTCCTGGCACCCCGCCACCGCATAGTTCGGCAAATCCTCCTCCGCCACGCCATGCTGCGCCAGCACCGCAAACAGCGCGTCATCGTTGAACAGGGAGGGCGTGAGGCACCCCGGCGTGAAGAAAAACCGGCCCATGTTCTCATACAGCGCGTCAGGCGTGTTCTTGTGCAGCTTGACCGACAGGATGGGCTGGGGCAGATTCATATCGTAATAAGCATCCAGGAGTGCATAGGAGGTCTCATTGGTGAGATCTTCGCCTGTCAGCGACCGGCCGCTCACCAGGATATTCTGAGAGATGGCCCAGCTGCGGTCCGCGACATTGAAAAATACCAAAAAGTGCTTAAACAGGCCCGCGGCCACCTCCCGCGTCAGCCCTTCCGCCGCACGGTAGGGCTCAAAGATGCGGTCGGCATTGCCAACCGAAAACGCATACGGGTTGGGCGCCTGCTCCAGGCACATCATCTGCCACAGGATGAGGAAGGACTGGATGGCCTCATACAGCGTCTCCGCACCCTGCTCGGGCACCTTGCGAAGCGTCTGGGCCATGAGGCGCAGCTCGCCCTTTCTCGTCTCATCCGCATCCGCCATCTGAGCCTCCGCAAGGTCCGCATACCGCCCCGCGAGCAGCACGGCGGCCTCCAGCGTGCGCTTCATAGCCGAAAAATTGGCCCGTTTCTCCCCGTCGGGCTCCTGCGCCATGCGCGCATCCAGCTCCTGCATAAGGGCAGACACGCCCTGCCGCAGTGCCGGCCCAAAGTCGGGGATAACATGCCCCGTCACCTGTTCGATGAAGAAGGCCGCCTCCGCCGTGAAGTCCTGCGCCTTGTCATACACCGCAGTCAGTGCACGCACAAATTCGGTATCCTGCGTATAGGCCCGCATGTCCGCAATGCGTTCCGCCGAGATTTCCTCGCTGGGCGTGATATCAGAGAACACCGCCGTGGGGTCACAGTAGCCCGTAAAGGACTCCACCTGGAAAGCGGGGTTGATGAGCGCATAGCTCCGCGCAAACGCATCGTCCTGCGTCCCTGCAAATACCGCATGGGCGCTCAATGTGAGCGGCAGCTGCTCCGCCACGTCATAGAGCAGGTTTGCCGCCTTCTCCTCCCGGTTCATCCCCGCATACTTGCCCTCGCATGCCCGCTGAATCTCCTTCACGCGGAACCACCCGTCCAGCCGCTTTTTGGCATGCTCCTCCGTAAACAGGGCCTTCGCCTTGTCCGTCAGCCGCGCCGCCGTATAAATGTCTGTTACCTGCATGGTCATACTCCTTTCTATCCCACATATTCCACCATCCGTTGCATATCCACGGTTTCGCCGCCAAGCGCCATGGGACGCCTGCCGGCTCGCCTTTTATGTACGCACCACCTGCATGCCCGCCTCACGGAAGGTCTGCTCAAACTGCCTGCGCCGCTCCTCGCTCACAAATCCACCCCGCATGGTATAGGGCATGCCGCACTGTTCCCACTTGATCTTGCCGTATTCATGATAGGTGAGGAATTCAAACGCCGCATGCCGCTTGGGAAGGGGCGCCATTCGGGCCGCAAACGCCGCCGCATCCGCCTCGGACGCATTAAATCCATCCACCAGCGGAATCCGCACCAGCACATCCCCATGCGCATCCAGCGCCCTAGCGAGGTTCTCCCAAATGATCTCATTGGGAACGCCCGTGACCGCACGGTGCCGTTCGCTGTCATGGTGCTTGCAGTCCAGGATGAGCTGATCCACCAACGGAAACAGCTCCGCAAGGTTTGGATGCGTGCCGTTGGTCTCCATGGCGGTATGGATCCCCGCGTCATGCAGCGCATTGAGCAGTTCACCCAGCGCCTCCCACTGCAAGGTGGGCTCGCCGCCCGTCAGCGTGACACCGCCGCCGTCAAAAAACAGCATGGCGCTGCGCTGCGCCTCCTCCACCAGGGCATCCACGGAATAAGACCGGCAGGATAGGACGCGTCCGCCCTCTTTATCCATCCATGTCCCACCCGGCGCCATGCTTTCCGGATTGGCACACCAAGGACAGTGCAGATTGCAGCCCTGGAGATGATAAACCAGCCGGTTGCCATGCCCGTCCTGCGAATAGTTGAAACCTCGCTGAAAAATCCGTAATGCCAAGCCGACACCTCCCAATTTGTTAACTGATTTAATTATATGCGTTTGCGGCGCATTTGTCAACCAGCAATCCTACTTTTTCATCATTTTCTTTTGCACTCGCAACAGTTGGAAATATTTGTATTACATTCCCATGACAACCCTTGCAATTTATAGGGGATTCTGTTAGTATAACCACAGAAGGCTAAAAAGAAGAGGTATTTTGTCAAACGGACAAAACACCTCTTGCTGCCGGTATGATACCAGCATACGTAGCCCTCTGGCTTTCCGTTTACAAAGTCGTTTCGTTATGGAAGTCATTCGTGTATGGAAAGCAGATCATTCTTTCAATGGGCAACCCCGGTTTTCTGGCTACAATTACAAAATCTTTTTTCGATTGTAGGCCTCCTGGCGTTCATAGGGAACACCATGCTTTTTCAAATAGTCTTCAAATGCTTCATCCGTCATTTTGGACATCTGCATGCCTGTTTCTATGGAATAATTATAGAAAGCCTTGTGAATTCCCTTGTCAACCGAGGTAGAGAACCTACGGCGATACTTCAAGTCATCCATTGTTGTCACCTCCTTACTCAGCATTATAAAGCATTTTGCACTTGGCAACAATTGATATAAGTTTTTATAATTTAAATAATCTTACGTATGTTTAGGGGTGACAACAATGCAGCATTCGAACTACCAGACTGTCCGCGAACTGACCGGCAAGCTGGTCCGGCTGGCCAGCCAGATCAATCTTGCAGTCTACTATGCAAAGGATCAGGAGCTGGATGACCGCCAGCTGTGCTCCCGCCTGCGGGAGCTGCGCATACTTTCTTCCATGATTGAGGATAACCTGTTTCCCAATAACAGCCCCAAACAAAATGGCCATACTTGATTGTGATCAAGTATGGCCATTCTCATACCTCCCTATATGCAATTTACAACTCTTGTTGGCTGTACAAACGGTAGTACACGCCTCGCTTTGCCATCAGCTCCGCATGGGTCCCCTGTTCTTCAATCCCGCGCTCAGTGAGCACCAAAATCACCGTTGCGTTTCGGATGGTGGTCAAACGGTGCGCGATGGTAAAGGTGGTACGTCCGGCAGCCAGTTTCTCCAGCGACGCCTGCACAATGCGCTCCGAATCGTTGTCCAGTGCGGACGTCGCCTCATCCAAAATCAGAATGGGCGGATTCTTTAAAAACGCACGTGCAATGCTGATGCGCTGTTTCTGCCCGCCCGACAGCTTCACCCCCCGCTCCCCCACATGGGTGTCATACCCATTGGAAAGCTGGAGAATGAACTCATGCGCGCCAGCCTGTTTGGCAGCCGCAACGACATCCTGTTTTTTGGCGCCCGGGCGCCCATACTCAATATTTTCATACACCGTACCCGCAAACAGATACTCGTCCTGCTGCACCACACCGATTTGGGAGCGCAGGGAATGCATGGTGATGTCGCGGATATCCCGCCCATCCAGCCGAATGACACCTTCCGTCACGTCATAAAACCGCGGAATGAGGTTGCACAGCGTCGTCTTGCCGCTGCCCGACGGCCCCACGAGCGCAATATTGTCCCCCGCACGCACGTGCAGATTGATGTCGTGCAAAATCTCCTCGCCTTGGGGCGAAAACCGGAAGCTGACGTGGGAGAAGTCAATCTCCCCTTTGACCTCTGTGATGGCGACCGCACCCGGCCGATCCTCCACGTCCACCGGCGCGTCCATCACGTCCAAAAACCGCTCCACGCCCGTCATGCCGCGCTGAAACTGCTCCGTAAACTCCACGATGCGTCGGATGGAGGTGAGCAGCGTAGTCACATAGAGCAGGTATGCCATGAGATCCCCCGGCGTGACCTGCCCGCCGATCATGAACAGCGCACCTGCCACCACCACCGTGACATACATGATGCCGTCGAACATGCGGGTGGAGGCCTGAAACCCTGCCATGTAGTGGTAGGTTTCTTTTTTGATGTTCAAAAATTCGTGGTTGCCGTCCCGAAACTTTTCCTCCTCAATGTCCTCATTCGCAAAGGACTTCACCACACGGACACCCAGGAGGCTGTCCTCCACCTGTGCGTTGAGCTCCCCGATCTGGTTGCGGGACTTCTTAAACGCCGCCCGCATGCGCCGGTTGAAAAACATGGAGCACAGCAGCATAATGGGCAGAATGGAAAAGATGATGAGCGTCAGCCAGATATTGACGCTGGCCAGGATGACAAAGGATGCGGCAATCTTGACTGCCGCGATGAAAAACTCCTCGGGGCAGTGGTGTGCGAACTCCGTCACATCAAACAGATCGCTGGTGATGCGCGCCATGATCTGACCGATCTTGGTATTGTCAAAATAGGAATGGGACAGCCGCTGGAGATGGGCAAATAAGTCCCGCCGCATGTCCGTCTCAATCCGCGCACCCATCACGTGCCCAATGTTTGCCATGTAGTAATTGGCTGCAGTGTCGATGATGCGGAGCACCAAATACAGCCCGCCCAACGACAGCACCAGCTGCACCGTGAGAGACGCGAGATCGTTCATGCCTTTGTCCGTAATAAACCGGATGATGAGCGGCAGCACCAGCTCACAGATGGTGGTAAGCAGGGCACAGAACAGATCCAGCGCCAAAATGTGCAGATAAGGCTTAAAATAGGGGGCAAACCGCCGAATCAGCGTGGATGTCTTGCGCACCCCTGTGTTTTGCGTCGTCACGATAGATCAAACTCCTTTATTTCGCTTACGCCATTGTACCACACTTTTGCCCGCCTGTCAAACGAAGCACATCGCACGCAAAAAACGCTCCACATGCGGCTTTGCATGTGGAGCGCCAATCAAAGATGCTGCTTTAGAATGCCCGCCAGGGTATGTCCCATCAGGATCTGCCCTGTGTCTGAGGGATGAAGCAAATCGGTCGCCAGCCAAGTAAAGTCGGTCAGCACCGAGCTGCCTTCCACCAGCGTCAGATTTTTGTCTGCATATTGTGATGCGAGTTCCCGCAATGTTTGGTTAAACGCACGCTCATTGCGCGCCTCCAGCTCCGTAATCGCAGGATCCTCCCTGCGGATACCATTGGGAAAGATGGTAATCAAAAATTTCGGCTCCTTTGGGCGTTTTTGGCACACGGTATCCACCAGGTATCCCGCACGCTGCGCAAAGGTCTCAGGCGTAAACTCCTGGCGCATGTTGACACCCAGCTCCATCGTCAAATAGTCCCAGGGAAGCTCGGATAGAAAATCTGCCACCTCGGGCTCACACTTGCACCCGCCCGAGAGGCCCAAATTCCAGACATCCACGCCCAGCTCCCGTGCGCAGGTCTGAACATAGCTGTTGTGGTGCCCAATGGCCCATGCGCCGTGCGTGATGGACGACCCATAGCAGCACAGGGTCTTGTCGGGCACATTCGCCGGATCGGGCGGCGTCAGGGAGCCATATGCCTCCACGCCGCAGTAATGAACCACCGAATCAAAGGCGTTGCACAACACGCGGCAGACATGATTGGAAAACCGCCGCATAGGCAGCTTATCCATACCCACTCGCTCCATCATCAACGGCGGCTGAATGACAAGCGGCGTCACCACACCAACGGGCAGCCGGGCGGTATAATCCAGATAATCCCCGCGATAGATGGCGACCTCGCCTTCCCGCCCCCGGTCTGCCATCAGATACAGCACAACCGGTGCATCCGCCTGAAAGCGAATCTCACAGCCATTGGAAAAGGAGACCGGCCCTTTGGTAAGAATCTTTTCGCGGACCGCCTTCGGATACCGATCCAACCGAAGCCCCGGGCGGCCGGGGCACTCGGTCAGCTCCCGGACATTCACAAACTCCAGATTGTCATATATCATGTTTTTTTCTCCCCTCTCCCCAACTTCTTATGCAACACAAACAACAAGCCCCGGGCATCTTGCAACCATGCCAGGGGCTTTGTTCGTTATACCAGCTCAACAATCGCCATTTCAGCGCCGTCACCACGGCGCGGACCCGTCTTGAGCACTCTTGTATAACCGCCGTTTCTCTCTTTGTACTGCGGTGCAATCTCATCAAACAGCTTAAACACCACATCTTTGCGGGTGATGTATGAGAGCGCCTGCCGGCGGGCATGCAGCGTGCCATCCTTGCCAAGCGTAATCATCTTTTCCGCCATGCTGCTGGTCTCCTTCGCACGGGCCAGCGTGGTCTCCAGCCTGCCATGCTCCAGAAGCGCAGTCACCTGCCCGCGCAGCATCGCGATTCGGTGGTCGGTGGGACGACCCAATTTTCTTGTTCCAGGCATCCTGTTGCCTCCTTTCCATTAGTCCTCGCGCCGCGAGAATTGCAGCCCCAGCGCGTGCAGCTTTCCAATAACCTCTTCCAGCGACTTGCGGCCGAGGTTCCGCACCTTCATCATGTCGTCCTCCGTCTTGTTGGTGAGGTCCTCGACATTGTTGATACCGGCACGCTTCAAGCAATTGTAGGAACGGACCGAAAGGTCAAGCTCTTCGATGGTCATCTCGAGCACCTTTTCCTTCTTGCCCTCTTCCTTCTCCACCATAATCTCCGCGTTCTTCGCATCGTCTGACAGCTCAATGAACAACAGAAGGTGATCGTTTATGATCTTTGCCGCAAGGCTGACCGCCTCATCGGGCTTGATGGACCCATCCGTCCACACCTCCAGCGTCAGCTTATCGTAGTCGGTAATCTGACCCACACGGGTATTTTCCACCACATAATTCACGCGATGGACCGGGGTGTAGATGGAGTCCACGGGAATGACCCCGATGATATTCTGGGTCTGCTGCTTATTGCGTTCCGCGGAAACATAACCCCGCCCTTTACAAAAGGTGATCTCCATATACAGCTTCGCG
This sequence comes from uncultured Clostridia bacterium, assembly GCA_944393605.1. Taxonomy (GTDB): domain Bacteria; phylum Bacillota; class Clostridia; order UBA1381; family UBA9506; genus CALYAO01. The sequence continues at coordinate 62,095 of CALYAO010000052.1, read as the reverse complement.
TCTTTGTTTAACGTCGCAATGTGAAGCTCGGGGTTAAAAATTTCAATATCCGAATCAATCTTGATGTCCCCAGCCGTAATCTCGCACTCACCCGAAGCATCAATATACACCACTTTGGGAGTATCACAATACAGCTTCGCAGCAATCTGCTTGATGTTTAGAATGATCTCGGACACGTCCTCCTTCACGCCTGGAATGGCGGAAAACTCATGCAGAACGCCGTCGATCTTGACTGAGGTGGCCGCCGCGCCCGGGAGGGACGAGAGCAGCATGCGCCGGAGGGAGTTGCCCAGCGTTGTGCCATAGCCGCGCTCTAAGGGCTCCACAACAAATTTGCCGTACATCCCCTTTTCGTCGGTTTCGACACACTCGATTCTTGGCTTTTCTATTTCTAACATTCACAAACCTCCTTTTAATGAACCGGAATGATACCTACGCCATCAAAAGTACACACCGTAACGAACCACACTCCATTACAGCAGTTTACTTTATCGCCATCCCCGCGCGGCATGCCGCACGGGCCGGATATAAAGCATGCCTTACTTGGAGTACAGCTCAACGATCAGATGTTCCTCAATCGGGAGGTCTATGTCATCTCTCTGCGGAGCGGCAATCACTTTGCCCTCCATGGTCTCACGATTCACGTCCAGCCACTTGGGAACGACTCTGCCTTCGGTCATCTCGAGAACAGCCTTCATCTTATCGCTGGTGCGGCTCTTCTCCCGCACGGCAATCACATCCCCAACCTTTACCAGATAAGAGGGGATATCCACCTTTTTGCCGTTTACAGTAAAATGCCCATGCATGACAAGCTGCCGCGCCTCAGGCCGGGAAGACCCAAAGCCCAGACGGAACACCACGTTGTCCAAACGGGTCTCGAGGATGGACAGCAGGTTTTCGCCCGTCATGCCCTTCTTTCTGGACGCCATTTCAAAATACTTCTCAAACTGCGCCTCTAAAACACCATAGTACCGGCGCGCTTTCTGCTTCTCACGCAGCTGCAGACCATACTCAGACAGTTTCTTTCTGCCCTGTCCATGCATGCCCGGAGCATACGCCCTTTTTGAAATTCCACATTTATCGGTATAGCATCTTGCGCCTTTGAGATACAGCCGCTGGCCTTCTCTGCGGCACAGTCTGCACACTGGTCCAGTATAACGTGCCATTTGTCTTGCACCTCCTTTTATCTTGTCTCCATCAAACTCTTCTTCTCTTGGGGGGTCTGCAGCCATTGTGCGGGATGGGGGTCACGTCTTTGATCATGCTGACCTCAAGCCCTGCTGCCTGCAGCGCACGAATCGCTGCTTCCCGGCCCGCACCGGGGCCTTTTACAAACACTTCCACCGTCTTCAGGCCATGCTCCATCGCGGCCTTCGCAGCCGTCTCTGCTGCCATCTGCGCGGCAAAGGGCGTGCTCTTCCGGGAGCCTCTAAAACCCAGGCCGCCCGAAGATGCCCAGCTAATCGCATTGCCCGCCACATCCGTAATCGTGACGATGGTGTTATTAAAAGTGGAACGAATATGCACCGCACCACGTTCAATGTTCTTCTTGACTCTTCTGCGCGTCGTCTTCTTTCCAACCTTCGGCATAATGTGCCTCCTTTCAGACTTGATAGACGCGGGCGCTATGCCCCGCGGTATCTTAAGGTGCCCTGCACCTTATTTCTTCTTATTCGCAATGGTCCGCGCGGGGCCCTTCCGGGTACGCGCATTGGTCTTGGTACGCTGACCGCGAACCGGCAGACCTTTCCGGTGCCGAACGCCACGATAGCAGCCGATCTCCATGAGGCGCTTGATATCTAGGGCCACCTCACGGCGCAGATCACCTTCCACCTGGTATTCCTTATCTATGACATCTCTGATTTTACCAACTTCATCTTCGGTCAGGTCTTTGACTCTCGTATCGGGATTCACCCCGGTTGCCGCCAGAATCTTCTTCGAACTGGACAGGCCGATTCCAAAGATATACGTGAGGCCGACCTCAACCCGCTTCTCTCTCGGTAAGTCAACACCAGCTATTCTGGGCATGAATTTACACCTCCTGTTGTTCAATCATTCTCATTTTCGCACGCGGTGCCCCACGCGCTTTTCTGCATGTATGGATAACCCCCCGGGTCACACGTGCATGTGCCGTGTGCAGCCGCCCCGGGAAGAGTTAAGCATAGCACAATTAGCCCTGCTTCTGCTTGTGCTTGGGATTTTCGCAGATCACCATCACTTTTCCTTTGCGTTTGATGATCTTGCACTTTTCACATATTGGTTTTACCGATGGTCTTACTTTCATGTGGAAAACCTCCTTTAAGCGCGGTGCAAAGCAATATGCATGCCGCACCATGACTTCATTCTTTTCCTTTTTATCCTACGGCACCACCAAACAGCAGTTCCGCATATATCATTGCTTCCTTAAGGGTGCACACACTCAGGCACTTGCCGGTCACATAACAGGTCAAGTCAAACCAGGCGCGCGATTCCACCCGCGGTTATTTTGCGCGCCAGGTGATGCGGCCTTTGGTCAGGTCATACGGAGACAGCTCCACCGTCACTTTGTCGCCCGGAAGGATGCGAATAAAATGCATCCGCAGCTTTCCCGAGATGTGCGCCAGGACCTGATGCCCATTTTCCAGCTCCACCTGAAACATTGCATTGGGAAGAGACTCTAAAACCGTACCTTCCATTTCTAAAACGCCCTCTTTGGCCATTTGACACTCATCCTTTCCAATTTGGCACAGTCAGCGTTTATCCTCAAACGCATCCAGACATTTCCTGAGGTCAGGATTGGTCACCCGCACCCCATCTGACAGCTTATCAATCACCAGTTGCGCGACACCGCCTGTGCGGCTCACATGCTTCCTTTTCTTTTTCTTTGGTTTATCCACCTTGCGGAGCGCACCGTCACACAGCAGCACATACTGCGCGTCCACGGCCTCCATCACCACAAAGGCTCTTCCTTTGTCCCTGCCTGCCGTTGAATATACAATATCCCCAGCCTGTAGTTCCAACCTGTATCACCTCAAAAAGCTGTTAGCACTTGGTCAAAATCTCATATCCACTGTTTGTAACCACAACGGTGTTTTCATAGTGCGCAGACAGCTTTCCATCCGCCGTCACCACCGTCCAATGGTCCGAGAGCGTATTCACCTCATACGTCCCCTGGTTCACCATGGGTTCAATGGCAATCGTCATGCCAGGCACCAGCCTGGCCCGCGCTGTCTTGGTCGCAAAGTTGGGCACCTCAGGCGCTTCATGCAGTTCGCTGCCCACGCCATGCCCCACCAGGGCACGCACCACCGAATACCCATTCTCTTCCACATACGCTTGAATGGCGGACGAAATATCGATGATCCGATGATCGGGCTGAATTTTCGCGGCGCCACGGAAAAAGCTTTCCCGCGTCACTTCGATGAGACGGCTCGCCTCTTTCGATATGTTCCCCACCGGGAACGTCCGGGCCGCATCTCCGTGAAACCCCATAAAATTCGCGCCGATGTCCAGGCTGATAATATCGCCATCCTTCAGGATGGTATGCCGATTGGGAATCCCGTGCACCACCACTTGATTCACCGAGGCGCAAATACTGCCCGGAAACCCGCCATAGTTCTTAAAAGAGCAAGTCGCTCCGCACTTGTGAATATACTGCTCAGCCAGCCGATCCAGCTCCAGCGTTGAAATGCCAGGCTTTATGTGTTCCTTTAACACCTCAAAGGTTTCCGCCGTGATCCGGCCTGCTGCTCTCATACAGTCGATCTCATGATGAGATTTGATTTTGATCATGTCGCACCTTCTAATTGAAACAGTTGCCTATTCGCCTCCAACCGCACGTTGTACCAGCGCGGTGGTATGCGCAACATCTTCTTGCCCTTGCACCGTCCGCAGCTTCCCCTGTCGTTCATAAAACACAACCAGCGGTTCGGTCTGTTTATGATACACCGCAAGCCGCTGCCGGATGGTTTCCGGTTCGTCATCCTGCCGGCGGGACAATGCCTCACCGCATACATCACAAATTCCTTCGTGTTTGGGCGGATTGTATTGAATGTGGTACGTCGCGCCGCAACGATGACATCCGCGGCGGCCCGAGAGCCGTTCCACCAGCGTCTCGTCCGCCACCTGAATGTTGATCACCACGTCCACGCCAATGCCCAGCCGCTCCATTTCCTCCGCCTGTTCCACTGTACGCGGAAAACCGTCAAGAATATAGCCTGCCTTGGTGTCGTCCTGGCTCAGCCGCTCACGAACCATGGCAATCACGGTCTCGTCGGGCAACAGCTCGCCTCGTTCGATCAATGTCTTTGCCGCCTGTCCGACGGCCGTGCCTTCCTCAATGGCCTGTCGAATGATGTGCCCTGTGCTGATGGCAGGGATACCATAACTTGCAGACAGGCTTGCCGCCTGTGTCCCTTTCCCTGCCCCGGGTGGTCCTAACAAAACGATTTTCATGATCGCCCACCTCTCTTGCACAATCCTATTCCAAAAAGCCCTTATAGTGACGCATCATCATCTGAGATTCGATTTGTTTCATGGTCTCCAGCGCAACACCAACCACGATGAGCAGGCTGGTACCACCAATGGTGAGACCACTCATACCCGGTACAAATGCCATCAAAATCGGGAAGATGGCGATAAACGCGAGGAAGAACGCACCAAACAGCGTGACCTTCGACAACACCTTCGCGATATAATCCGATGTCGGCTTGCCGGGACGAATCCCCGGAATGAACCCACCGTTCTTCTTCATATTGTTTGCAATCTCGATCGGATTGAACTGGATTGCCGTATAGAAATATGTGAAGAACAAGATCAGGATGAAATACACGATGATATAGAACGGATGTGTTTGGTCAAACCAATGCAGCACCGTCTGCCAGAATGCACTCTCTGGCATTTCGCTCCCATTGATGAACATGTTGATGGTCTGCGGAAAGCTCATGATGGACATCGCGAAGATAATCGGCATAACGCCCGCCGCCGCCACCTTGATGGGGATATGCGTGCTCTGCCCGCCATACATCTTGCGTCCAACCATACGTTTGGCGTACTGCACCGGAATGCGCCGCTCCGAATCATTGATAAATACGACGAACGCCACAACCGCCAGCGCAACCACCAAAAGCGCAACCACCGCAATCATGTTCTGCATGGTTACCTGATCGCCTGCAAAGAAGTTTTGATACAACGCCATGACCATCGCCGGCCCACGGGATACAATACCCGTAAAAATAAGAAGGGAAATCCCGTTGCCTACGCCTTTTTCGGTGATCTGCTCGCCCAGCCACATCAAGAACGCTGTCCCCGCAGTCAGGGTCAACACGATGATCACATACCCCAGGAAGCCCTGCATATCAGTATCCAGGCTGCTGCGCATCCCAAAGAACAGGCCCGTCGCTTGTATAAAGGCCAGGAGCACCGCAACATACCGCGTGATCTGTGCGATCTTTTTCCGGCCTTCCTCCCCTTCCTTGGACAACCGTTCCAAGGCCGGAATCGCAACTGTAAGCAGCTGCATGATAATGGAGGCATTGATATACGGGGTGATGCTCATGGCAAAGATTGCCGCTTGCTCCAGCGCGCCACCCGAAATATTGTTCATGAGGCCTTGGATGCCCTCGGTCACCGTACCTAGCATGGCACGCATGGCATCCGGCGTGATACCCGGCACCGGGATAAAGGACCCAAGCCGGAACACCACCAGCATCAGAACAGTAAACAGCATTCGCTTACGGAGGTCAGGAATCTTCCACGCATTTCGCAACGTTTCGAACACGTCAGATCACCTCCGCCTTTCCACCGGCTTTTGCAATCTTCTCGGATGCGGACGCGGTAAACCGGGCCGCCTTCACCGTCAGATTTTTCGCGGTCAGCTCACCACGGCCCATTACGACAACGCCATCGTTGATCTTTTTGATAATGCCCTTATCGCGAAGTACTTCTGCGGTAACCTCTGCGCCGTCTTCAAAACGGTTCAGCTCAGACACATTAATTTCCGTATATACCTTGGCAAAGATATTGGTGAATCCGCGCTTCGGCAGACGCCGGTAAATAGGCATCTGGCCACCTTCAAAGCCCGGTCTGACACCGCCGCCCGAACGTGCATTCTGACCTTTGTGACCCTTACCGGCCGTTTTGCCGTTGCCAGATCCGTGTCCGCGTCCCTTGCGGAATGCCGCACGTCTCGCGCCTTCAGCCGGACTGAGTTCATAAAGTTTCATCTGATACACCTCCTTTGATTTTCAGTTATATCTCTTCAACGTCCAATAAATAGCTTACTTTGTTGATCATGCCTCGAATTTGAGGGGTATCAGCATGCTCCTTGGTGGACCGAATCTTTTTGAGGCCCAGAGCTGCCACTGTAGCTATATGGTCTTTCTTTCTACCGATTGTACTCTTTTTGAGAGTAACCTTAAGCTTTGCCACAATCTTTCCCTCCTTAGTTGAATATCTGTTCAACCGACTTGCCGCGGAGCTTTGCGACCTCCTCCGCACTCTTGAGCCCGGCCAGCCCAGCGATGGTAGCATTCACCATGTTACGCGGGTTGTTGGACCGCAGGGATTTGGTACGGATGTCCTTGATTCCAGCCAGCTCCAAAACCGCACGTGCGGGACCGCCGGCGATAACGCCAGTACCGGCAGCAGCGGGCTTTAGCAGTACGCGTCCGGCGCCATACTCCCCGATGATCTCATGCGGGATGGAGGTATCCAGACGGTTGACCTCAATCATATTTTTCTTCGCATCCTCGATGCCCTTGCGGATTGCATCGGGTATTTCAGCCGCTTTCCCCGTGCCGCAGCCAACATGGCCATTCTCATCGCCAACGACGACCAATGCGGAAAACCGGAAAGTACGACCGCCTTTTACAACCTTCGCGACGCGGTTGATATTGACAACCTTTTCTTTGATATCCAAAACGCTTGCATCAATTAACAAATGAGTCCCCTCCTTTTCTTAGAATTCGAGGCCGCCCTCTCTGGCGCCCTCGGCCAGCTCCAGCACCCGTCCGTGGTAGATGTAGCCGCCGCGGTCGAAAACCACCTGGCGGATGCCCTTTTCAAGGGCCTTCTTGGCTACCAGCTTACCAACCTCTCTGGACTGTGTCTTATTGCCACCCTTGCCTTTGAGCTCACCCTCAATGGAAGACGCCGCAACCAAGGTGACACCATTTACATCATCGATGACCTGTGCATAGATATTTTTCAGACTACGAAATACGCACAGTCTCGGCCGCTCGGGCGTACCGCTGATTTTCTTGCGCACCCGGCGGTGCCGCTTTAATCTAGCCGCATTGCTGTTTGGCTTATTGATCATGTCATTGCCTCCTTCACTTTCTGCTTCGGAGGACATAAGCTTTGTCATGCCCTCTCACATCAAGCCGCATTATTTCTTGCCGCCAGCCTTACCTTCCTTGCGGCGAATATGCTCGTATGAGTACTTAATACCCTTGCCCTTATACGGCTCAGGCGGACGCTTCTCGCGCACGTTAGCTGCAAACTGACCCACCATCTGCTTGTCAGCACCCTTGATGACAATCGTATTGGGATTGGGCACTTCAATCGTGATGCCTTCGATCGGGTTCATCTCCACCTGATGGGAATACCCCAGGTTCATAACCAAGGTCTTGCCCTGCAGCTGCGCCCGGTATCCAACGCCGTTGATCTCCAGCGTCTTCTCATAGCCTTCCGTTACGCCCGTCACCATGTTGGCAAGCAGCGTCCGGGTCAGGCCATGCAGCGCCTTGTGTTCCTTCATCTCAGAAGGACGGTTTACGATGATCTCCGCGCCCTCCTGCTTTATGATCATGTCGCCATGCAGCTGTTTTGTCAGCGTGCCCTTCGGGCCTTTGACGGTCACGAAGTTGGAATCCTCAATCTTGACATCCACGCCCGACGGAACGGGAATGGGCATTCTACCAATTCTCGACATGTTGCACCTCCTAGTTTGTAATCAAAATTCTCGCTTACCAGACAAAGGCCAGCACTTCGCCGCCAACGCCTTCCGCTCTGGCCTTCTTGTCGGTCATGACGCCCTTGGACGTCGAAATGATCGCAATGCCCAGGCCCTTTAACACACGGGGCAGCTCATCCTTGCCGGCATAGATACGAAGACCCGGCTTGGAAACCCGCTTGAGTCCCGAGATAACCTTCTCTTTCCCGGCATACTTAAGCGCAATTCGAATCACGCCCTGCTTGCCGTCCTCGATGACCTGGTAGTTCTTTATATAACCCTCAGACAGAAGAATCTCAGCGATTGCCTTCTTCATGTTGGATGCGGGAACATCCACAGTCTCATGTTTAGCAGAATTTGCATTCCGGATTCTGGTCAGCATATCTGCGATAGGATCGGTGATTTGCATGAAAGTACCTCCTTCCAAAATTCACTCCCCGCAGGCAGTTCACTCCACCAAACGGGATGGTTTTTCCGTTTTCCGCTGCTTGCGCTGCACGGGCATCCCGGCAGCTCCCGCAAACGCGGTGTATGTTTGCGGCAACCGCCGCGCCCTCGTGCGCGAACAGTATCCGCAGCGTATCGTCTGCCCCATGCCAAAAACGGCAATCTGGGCATCAACCATTACCAGCTCGCCTTCTTGACGCCCGGGATCTGCCCCTTATATGCCAGCTCCCTAAAGCAGATACGGCAGATGCCGAACTTGCGCAGGTAAGCATGGGGACGGCCGCAGATCTTGCACCGATTGTAATATCTGGTGCTAAATTTCGGCGTCATCTGCTGCTTATTTATCATAGCCTTTTTCGCCATACTGTTCTCCTCCTTGTTCCTAGCGGCCAGCCGCCGCTTCACAGCCCCAATTATTTCGTTGCAAACGGCGCGCCCATGAGGGTCAGAAGCTCTCTTGCCTCTTCGTCCGTCTTTGCGGTGGTAACCATGATGATATCCATGCCGCGGATCTTGTCGATCTTATCATAATCGATTTCGGGGAAAATCAGCTGCTCTTTGATGCCCAGCGAGTAGTTCCCGCGACCGTCAAACGAGTTGGGGTTGATCCCACGGAAATCACGCACGCGGGGCAGCGCCACGCTGAACAGGCGATCCAAAAACTCATACATCTTCTCGCTGCGCAGCGTCACCTTACAGCCGATGCTCATCCCTTCGCGCACCTTAAAGTTTGCAACCGACTTCTTTGCCTTGGTCACGATGGGACGCTGACCCGTGATGGCAGCGAGGTCGCCCATGGCGCTGTCAATTGCCTTTGCGTTGTCCTTGGCTTCTCCCAAGCCGATATTGATGACAATCTTCTCCAGCTTCGGAATCTGCATGGGGCTTTTATAAGAAAATTTCTCCATCAGGGCCGGAGCAACTTCCTTCATATATTTGTCCTTCATTCTTGACATGAACCGTTTTCCTCCTTCCTGCTAGTTGCTGAACACTTCGCCGCACTTTTTGCAATACCGAACGGTCGAACCGTCCTCCAGCACTTTTCTCGCAATGCGGGTCGCCTTATGGCACTTCCCGCAGACATGCATGACGTTGGATGCGTCAATCGCGGCTTCCTGCTTCACGATGCCGCCCGTCTGACCCATCTGCTTGGGCTTGGTATGCTTGGTCGCAAACGCAACGCCTTCCACCAGCACGCGCCCAGTCTTGGGATACGCCATCAGAACCTTTCCCTTTTTGCCTCTATCCTTACCAGAGATGACAACCACGTTATCTCCGGCTCTCAAATGCATTTTAGACACTTTCGTGCACCTCCTATTCCAAATGAAGTGGATTTTCGTGCTCTTACAGAACCTCAGGCGCCAGCGACAGGATCTTCATATAATCCTTGTCACGCAGCTCCCTTGCGACCGGCCCAAAGATACGGGTGCCGCGCGGGTTCTTGTCCTCACGGATGATAACCGCTGCATTCTCATCAAATTTGATATAGGTACCGTCCGGCCGCCGCGTCGCATTCACCGAACGCACGATAACCGCCTTCACGACGTCACCTTTTTTTACAACACCGCCGGGCGTCGCTTTCTTGACCGAAGCAACAACCACGTCACCGATCGCGCCATAGCGCCGTTTGGATCCGCCCAGGACCCGGATGCACATAAGCTCTTTCGCGCCGGTGTTATCTGCAACCTTCAATCTGGTTTGCTGTTGAATCATCTGGGAAACCCTCCATTCCAAGCGCCGCAAGATGCCCTCGCGGAGCTCCCAATTTTATTACTGTGCCTTTTCCGCAATCCGGACCAGACGCCATCTCTTCTCCTTGGAGAGCGGACGGGTCTCCATCACGACCACGCGATCGCCGATGCCGCATTCGTTATTCTCATCATGGGCCTTCAGCTTATAGGTGCGCTTCATGATCTTCCCATACAGCGGATGCTTCACATTATATTCGATGGCAACCACGATGGTCTTGTCCATCTTGTTGCTCACAACCTTGCCGGTTCTCTGCTTTCTGAAATTCCTTGCCTCCATGATTTCACTCCTTTCTTCTCAATCAAGGCTTCTCTTTGCTTATGCCTGCTCGAGCTCCCGCTCGCGCATCACTGTCTTAATTCTGGCAATGGACCGCTTAACCTCCACAATCCGCATGGGGTTCTCCAGCTGATTGGTCGCATTCTGAAATCTGAGGTTAAACAGCTCTTTCTTCAGGTCGGCCAGATTGCTGACCAATTCGTCCTGCGTGTAATCACGGATTTCATTCACTTTCATTCGACCCAGCCTCCGTTTCTGACGCTTCACGCGCCACGAACTTACACTTGATGGGCAGCTTATGCGAAGCGAGACGCAGAGCTTCCCGTGCAGTTTCTTCTGGCACGCCGCTGATTTCAAACATCACCCTGCCGGGCTTTACCACCGCAACCCAGTACTCCGGGGAACCTTTACCGCTACCCATACGGGTTTCAGCCGGCTTTTCGGTCACAGGCTTATCGGGGAAAATCTTAATCCAAACCTGACCGCCTCTCTTGGTGTAACGGGTCATTGCGATACGAGCAGCCTCGATCTGATTGGAGGTGATCCAAGCACACTCGGTTGCCTGCAGGCCATATTCGCCATATGTTACCACGTTGCCGCGCGTTGCTTTACCGGTCATGCGGCCGCGCATCACTCTTCTGTATTTTACCCTTTTCGGCAATAACATGCTTATTTCCTCCTCTCAGACCTCTGCGTCGCCTTCTTGCTGTCGGGCAGGATCTCACCCTTGTAAATCCAAACCTTGACGCCGATTTTTCCGTAGGTCGTATTGGCTTCCGCAAAGCCGTAATCAATATCCGCACGCAGCGTCTGCAGCGGAATGGTACCCTCATGGTAGTGCTCCGTACGCGCGATCTCCGCGCCGCCCAGACGGCCGGCACAGCAGGTCTTGATGCCCTTCGCACCCAGCTTCATGGCACGGCCCATCACCGACTTCATGGCCTTCCGGAAGGAGATCCGGCGCTCCAGCTGCGCTGCGATGTTCTCTGCCACCAGCTGTGCATCCACATCGGGCTGACGCACCTCAACGATATTGAGCGCGACGTTCTTGCCCGTCATCGCCTCAACCTGCTTCTTGACTTTCTCAATCTCGCTGCCGCCACGGCCAATGATGATACCGGGCTTTGCCGCAAAGATGTTAATCCGAACACGGTTTGCACTGCGCTCAATCTCAATCTTGGAGATACCGGCGGCAAACAGAAGTTTCTTTAAGAATTTTCTCAGCTGATAATCTTCCACCAAAAGGTCGCCAAAATTGCTCTTACCCGCGAACCATCTGGAATCCCAATCTTTGATTACTCCGACTCTCAATCCATGCGGATTTACTTTCTGACCCAAACCTCATACCTCCTTCTTTTAGCTTTCTTTTTCTTTCAATACGATCGTAATGTGGCTGGTGCGCTTCCGAATCCGGAATGCCCGACCCTGTGCCCGCGGCATAATACGCTTGAGCGTTGGGCCCTGGTTGGCATACACCTCAGCGACATACAGATTATCCGCATCCATGTTGTGGTTATTCACCGCATTGGCAATCGCGGAATTTAACAGCTTCTCCAACAGCTCGCTGGCACCTTTAGGGGTATTCTTAATAATCCCCATCGCAGTTCCAACCGGCTTATTGCGAATCATATCAATCACGATCTTGACTTTTCTCGACGAAATACGAGCATAGCGCAATACTGCTCTTGCTTCCACGTGTATTCCTCCTCTCTTATACAACTGGCAATGGCTTATCTGGATGTCTTAGCGCCCGCATGGCCCCTGTAGGTACGCGTGGGAGCAAACTCACCCAATTTATGGCCGACCATATCCTCCGAAATAAACACCGGCACATGCTTTCTGCCATCATGGACGGCAATGGTGTGCCCAACCATATCCGGGAAAATGGTAGAACTTCTGGACCAGGTCTTCACAACCTTCTTTTCATTCGCCTCGTTCATCGCGATGATCCGCTTGAGCAGGCGCTCTTCTACAAACGGCCCCTTTTTCACCGATCTGCTCATCTATCTTTGCCTCCTTCCAACCAATCTGGCGGAAGGGAATGCGAAAAAGCATCCCCCAGCCTATTTCACGTTCCTTCTCTTCACAATAAACTTGTCGCTGACGTTCTTTTTCTTGCGCGTCTTGAGACCCAGCGCCGGCTTACCCCACGGCGTAACCGGGCTCGGACGACCGATGGGAGATTTGCCCTCACCACCGCCATGCGGGTGGTCGCAGGGGTTCATGACAGAACCTCTGACCGTCGGGCGCCAGCCCATGTGACGCTTGCGGCCGGCCTTACCAATGGAGATGTTCTCATGGTCGAGGTTACCAACCTGGCCGATGGTCGCCATGCAGTTCATGGGAACCAGACGAACCTCACCAGACGGCAGACGAACCTGCGCATACTTGCCTTCCTTCGCCATGAGCTGCGCCGCACCGCCCGCGCTGCGGACCAGCTGACCGCCCTTGCCGGGCATGAGCTCGATGTTATGAATCAGCGTACCGACCGGGATGTTCTGGATCTGCATCGCGTTGCCCGGCTTGATGTCCGCGCCGTCCTTGGCCGTAACCAAAACGTCGCCGTCTGTCACACCGTTGGGCGCGATGAAGTACCGCTTTTCGCCGTCTGCATACTGCACCAGCGCGATGTTGGCGCTCCGGTTCGGATCGTACTCAATGCCGATGACCGTCGCATCGCCCTCTTTGTTGCGCTTAAAATCAATGATACGATATTTCTGTCTATTGCCACCGCCCCGATGCCGCACGGTGATGCGGCCGTAGGAGTTTCTGCCGGAGAACTTCTTTTGAGGCTCCAGCAGGGAACGCTCAGGCTCTTTCTTGGTGATTTCCTCAAAGGTGGAAACCGTCATGAACCTGCGGGCCGGTGAAGTAGGATTATATTTTTTCGTAGGCATCCTGTTTCACTCCTTACTAATAATTTGAGGTACGGGTGTCTCGTGTCACAGGCGCACTTGCACCTGCCAAATCATATGCCCGCAATTATACCATGCCTTCAAAGAACTCGATGGGCTTGGAGCCCTTTTTGAGTACTACGATGGCCTTCTTAAAGCTGGGCCTTCTGCCTTCGGTACGGCCCTGGCGCTTCATCTTACCGATGTAGTTCATGGTGGTAACCTTCTCCACCGTCACATCAAAAATCTCCTCGACCGCCTTTTTGATCTCAATCTTATTGGCGTCCTTCGCCACCTGGAAGGTGTATCTGCCTTCCGGGATGCCGTCCATGGTCTTCTCGGAAATCATCGGCTTAATGATGATATCGTGTGCGAATTTCATTGTCCGTACACCTCCCCGATCTTTTCCGCCGCATCTGCTACGATGATGCATTTGTCATAGTTCAATACGTCATATACGTTCATGGTGCCCACAAAGGTCGCCTTGACGCCAGGGATGTTCTTGGCGCTGCGATATACCTTCTCATCCTTCTCGGGCAGCACAATCAGTGCCTTTTTCTCAACGCTCAGATTCTTGAGCATGGAAACGATGGTCTTGGTCTTAAACTCATCCATCGTCAGAGCATCCAGCACGACCAGCTCGTTGTCCGCACATTTGGCAGACAGCACGCTGCGCATGGCCAGCTTGCGAACCTTCTTGTTGACGCTGGTGCGATAGTCGCGCGGTTTGGGCGCAAACACAACACCGCCGCCCGTCCACTGCGGCGCACGGATGGAGCCCTGTCTTGCGCGGCCCGTCCCCTTTTGACGCCACGGCTTGATGCCGCCGCCGCGCACCTCAGTACGGGTCAGCGCGCTCTGGGTACCCTGGCGCTGATTCGCCAGGTAGTTCACAACCACGGTGTGTACCGCTGTCTTGTTGGGCTGGATACCAAACACCGCGTCATTCAGCGCGAACTCCCCAACCTGCTTGCCTTCCATATTATACAATGCTACGCTTGGCATGTCACTTCCTCCTTTCTGCCTTATTTGCCGCCCTTGACGGCATCTCTGATGATCACCATTCCGCCCTTGGGGCCAGGAATGGCTCCCTTAATCGCAATAATGTTCTTCTCGACATCTACCTTGACAACATCCAGGTTCTGCACCGTGACGCGCTCAACGCCCATGTGTCCTGCGAGCTTCTTGCCCTTCATGACACGGGACGGCGTAGAACACGCGCCCATGGAACCCGGGCCGCGATGGTAACCCGAACCGTGCGTCATAGGACCACGGTGTGCGCCCCAGCGCTTGATGGGACCCTGGTACCCTTTGCCCTTGGAGATCCCGGTCACGTCCACGACGTTGCCCGCCTCAAAGACGTCCGCCTTGATCTCGTCGCCCACATTCATCTCCGCGCTGTTCGCCAGCTTGAGCTCCCGCAGGTATTTCATGTAGCCGGTCCCGGCCTTCTTGAAATGCCCCTGCATGGGCTTGGGGGTATGTTTTTCCTTTTTCTCACCGAAGCCGACCTGGACCGCGTCATAGCCATCGATCTCCTTGGTCTTCTTCTGAATGACTCTGCACGGTCCTGCCTGGACAACTGTCACAGGGACGAGACGGCCCTCTTCGTCGAAGAGCTGCGTCATGCCGAGCTTTGTGCCTAAAATCGCTTTGTTCATAACGAAAGCACCTCCTATAATGGTTATTGGTTCACGCCAGAGCGGCGCGAACATGACCTGCTGTTACGCAGTGCCGAAACAAGCCGCACGTGCAGCTTGCCGCTATAATATACGAAGAAAACAAAATGCTGCTTTCATCCCAAACGTCCGCCCCAAATGGTTGCCCGCAAACAACGGGTAGTTCATCCGGCCACATGCGGCACAAGGGTTTCCTATATTAAAGCTTGATCTCTATATCCACGCCCGCCGGAAGCTCGGTCCGCATCAGCGCGTCCACCGTCTTCTGGGTAGGCAGCAGGATATCGATGAGTCTCTTGTGCGTGCGCAGCTCAAACTGCTCTCTGGAGTCCTTGTACTTGTGTACCGCACGCAGGATGGTGATAACCTCTTTCTTCGTGGGCAGCGGGATGGGGCCCGAAACCTTTGCGCCCGTTCTCTTCGCAGTCTCCACGATTTTTTCCGCCGACTGGTCAAGCAGTACATGATCGTATGCCTTCAGGCGGATCCTGATTTTCTGACTTTGTGCCATTTGACGTTCCCTCCTTCGATGAAAAGTTGTCTGTGAACCATGTGAACCTCGCTAGAACCCTGCTTGGTTCCTGAAACGACAGCTTTTCGGCAAGTGCATGAAAACTTACACTGTGCCGGGTGTATCCTGTTTGCCAATAAAAAAGACCCAGCAATTTGGTCCTGGGCCTTTCATCAGCTATCTTACAAAAACAAGGTACGTCTGCGCAAACAGGCATAGCACGGCCTTTTTTGCACATCTACTTCATCGTTTTGTATGACTCTGTCGCCCGGTTTTAAAAATCGGACATTCTCCACGGAAAAACCCACCCAATCGGATGGCAACCTCCCGCTTCATCGTATGCCATGTCACAGCCTATTTATCATACACCATCGGGCGATAAAATGCAAGTTTTTTTTCACTTTTCTCAAAAAAATATTGCACAAACTTTCATATCTTACCAAGCTTTAATTTGTGCATTTTTCCAAGGTATTTATCTCCTATAACTCCCCTTCAAACGGCGCACGCCGGCCGGGACATTTGAGAATGGGGCAATATTTGCAGTTCACATAACCAGTGTCGCTGGAAAAATAAAAACCCGAAATGGATTTGGACGGCAGCATCAGGCAGGACTCCGTCAACGTAATCCCGACCAACTCCTTAACATCCCCAATCAGGCCAAACAGCGTCCGCTGCTCGGTGAGCGGCCAAGCGGCAAGCGAACCCGGGCTCATAGCGGACATCCCGCCCTCTGGGAAATACGTCTTGCGGATGCGCTCCACCACCATCTGATTGATCTTCCCCATGAGCAGCTTTTTGATCTCATCTGCCCAAAACTGCAGCAGGATATCGTCAAATTGCTTGGACCACGCTTCTGCTTCCTCGCCACAGGTCACAGCATACGGGATGACCTTATGCACCGGCTCAAGATTATCCCGCACCAGCTGGGAAACAAATTTATGCCCTTCGATCACAACATAGTCGGGGCCTTTTTCCTCAATGGCCGCCACACAGTAGACCGCCTTGGGATTGGCAACCGCATTGACGCCCGCCACCATATCCGAAACGGTTTTGGCATCCTCTTCATCCATATCCTCCGTTAGATGAAGCACTTTGTACACCTCATCCAAGGTGAGCGCAATCCCCTGGTCGCGCAAAATGTATTGTTCCACATCTATCAGACCCTTCGCTTCATTGTTGCATCCATTGTAGCACAACCAATCTGCAAATGCAATCCCCTTCTATAGAATATGAAAAAAAGATAACCCCATCCTCTCCATATGCATTGGAAAGGATGGGGCTTGTCCTCTCAATCAAATTGAATTATCAGGAGGCACAGGCATCTGCTTACAGCCGTTTCCACACAACCAGCTCGGCGTCTGCGCCTTCTGCACCATACTCATACACCAGCAGCTGGGTCTCGTCCACCGCCAGGCCATAGCACCGGTCACTGCCGCGCTTGCACACCTCCGCGCCATAGTAGGTCCTATCGTCGTCCAGCACCTTCGCCATCTCCCCATTCGGCAGCTTGCACAGGAGATTGATATAACCGCCGGGGAGCGCATGCAGCTCAGCCACCTCCATCAGCTCAGGGATGCCCAGCGCATGAAAGGCTGCGATACACTTTGCCAAATCGAGCACAAAATGCCTCCTTTCATCAGCCACACTTGGAGTAGCCACAGGAACGGCAGGTCACACATCCGCCCTCATGCTCCAGCTCGGCACCGCATTCCGGGCACAGCTTGCCACTCGCCTTTTTGGGGTTGTTGCAGGAGAACTTCATGCTGCAGTCCGCACAGCCGCCATCGCAATCGGGCAGGTCTTCAATTTGGATGCTCTCCACTTCCGCCGCCGTCGGGGGCTTCTTCCCATTTTGCTGGAAGCTGTATACCTTCTGGATGACCTTCGCAATCGCATCGGGGCAGGAGGTCACCTTGAGGTTGCCCCGTTTGATGGTGGATGGGCACCGGATACCGCGCAGCTGTTCGATGATCGCACCCGTATCCAGGCCCGACCGCAGCGCGATGGACACCAGCCGCGCCGTCGCCTCGGACTGGGACGGGCATCCGCCCCCGCGGCCCGTGTTGGTAAACACCTCACAGATGTCGTGCTCGTCATAGTTGACCGTCACATAAAGGTTGCCGCACCCAATTTGGATCTTTTCCGTAAAGCCCGTTGTCACCTCAGGCCGCTGCCGCGGAATCACCTTGCCGGGCGTCTGTGCCGGCGCCTCCTCTTTGCCGTTCACCTTGCCAATATTTAATACCTGCAAATCGCGGCTGCCGTCCCGGTAGATGGTGACGCCCTTACAGTCCATCTCATAGGCCAGCTCGAACACCTCACGGACGTCGTCCACCGTCGCGTCGTGGGGGAAATTGACCGTCTTGGAGACCGCGTTGTCGGTATATTTCTGGAAGGCCGCCTGGATCTTAATGTGCCAAATGGGGGACACGTCGTGTGCCGTCACGAAGACGTTCCGCACCTCCCGCGGAACCTCTGCAATCCCATGCAGGCTGCCCTGCTGTGCAATCTTTTTCATCAGCGATTCGGAATAGAATCCGCCCTTTATGGCACAATCCCGGAACACGGGGTTGGTCTCCACCAGCTCGGTATTGTCCATGACGTTGCGGATAAAAGAGATCGCAAACACCGGCTCAACGCCCGAAGACGTCCCTGCGATCATGCTGATGGTGCCGGTGGGCGCGATGGTGGTGACGGTCGCGTTGCGCAGGCGCATGTCGGTCCCCGCATAGATGCTCCGGTCAAACAGCGGGAAGACGCCCCGCGTCTTGGCCAGCTCCATGCTCGCCTGCTTGGCGGTCCCATCCACAAACTGCATGATTTCTTCCGCCAGCTGCACGCTCTCCTCCGAATCATACCGAACACCAAGCTTGTACAGCATGTCCGCAAAGCCCATGACGCCCAAGCCGATCTTACGGGTCTGTTTGGTGGTAAAATCAATCTGCTCCAGCGGATATTTGTTCACGTCGATGACGTTGTCCAAGAAATGTACTGCGGTCTCCACCGTGGTGCGCAGACGGTCGTAATCCACCACCAGCTTGCCGCCGGCAGATTTCACCATGATGGACAGGTTGATGGAGCCCAGGTTGCAGGACTCATAGGGCAGAAGCGGCTGCTCACCGCACGGATTGGTGCTTTCAATCTCCGCCACATCGGGCACGATGTTCTTTGCGTTGATGCGGTCCAAAAAGATGATGCCCGGCTCGCCGTTGCTCCATGCCGCAACCACCAGTTTTTCAAACACCTCGCGCGCCGAGAGCGACGCGACCTTCTTCTTGGTGGACGGATCAATGAGATCGTAGTCACTGCCCCGCTCCACCGCCTGCATAAAGGCCTCCGTGATGCCCACGCTGATGTTGAAGTTGGTGATCTCGCTGTTGTCCTGCTTACAGGTGATAAAGTCCAAAATATCGGGATGGTCCACCCGCAGGATGCCCATGTTGGCGCCGCGCCGGGTCCCTCCTTGCTTGACTGCTTCGGTCGCGGCATTAAACACCTTCATGAAGCTGATGGGGCCGCTTGCAACGCCGCCAGTGGACCCCACCGTGGAGCCCTGCGGACGAATACGCGCGAAGGAAAACCCCGTCCCGCCGCCGCTTTTGTGGATGATGGCGGCCTGCTTGATGGTCTCAAAGATGGCCTCCATGCTGTCCTCCACCGGCAACACGAAACAGGCAGACAGCTGCCCCAGCGGGCGGCCCGCGTTCATCAGCGTCGGGGAGTTGGGCAGAAAGGCCGTGCTGGTCATGAGCTCAAAGAATTCCTCCGACACCGCATCCACATCCGCTTTTTTATCATATAAAAGGTCCGCAGCTGCAATGGCATCTGCCACCCGACGAAACATCCCCTCGGGCGTTTCGATACAGTTTCCGTCTTTGTCCTTCTCCAGATACCGTTTTTCCAGGACCTTGATTGCACTCTCTGATAGATTCAACGTGTTCTCCTCCCTTTTCCTTTCGTTCCAGATCATGCCAAATACGCTATATATGGTTGCCATATCGCTGTCGTACACTAAATATTGTACGGTTTTGTCCATGGTTTGTCAAGCATGCTTCTTGTTGGATTGGGAACAAAACCGGACTCCCAGTTCATGGAATTGCATAAAACTGTATCTGTTGGCACACTTTTTCTTAAAAAAGCACAAAAATGAGAGGATGAAATAGCAGAAAACGTGAATTTCCAAAAATAGTGCCGGTGCAGCACCCGCACCCAGCTGTTTGCAGCAGCATCACGGAGCGGACCAGAAGGGGCCAAAAAGCCTGATGGAACTGTTTTCTGAAGGTCCGCCAAACAGCCTTACAGCCGGCCTTTTCGCGCCATTGGCACCTAAAAAATATCCCCTTTACAGCATTCTGTTTTTTCTATATAATGCAACTGTAGGCAAACGATACCAGATCGCATTCGCATGCCTTTGGCATCGCCAAGCGAAGATCTGGTTTACAGTCCAAATACTGCAGAAAGAAGGGGTCGTATGAAACGGTATTGTTCCATTGTGGTCGCATTGCATCTCCTGTTCGCCCTTTTGCCGGTTCCCGCCGCAACGGCGGCAGTCGGGGACATCTATCCCGCCGCCAATATGGGGGACCGGGCCAGCAATCCCATCTTTGACGCCATATGGGAGGAAAATGGCGGCGCCGCAGGGGCCATCGAGCAAACCAGCGCGGTTTGGCGGTATCAATATGCGCCCATCGGTGATTTCAGCGAATCCGCTTATCAAGATTACGCATACCAGGACGCCAACCATCGGCTGCAACGGGATGAAACCAACTCCATCCCCCGGCAGATCATCGGCTCCAACCTGCTGACGGGCAATAACCACGACGCGGTCATGACCTTCATCGCGCCCGAGGACGGTCTGGTTGAGATTTCCAACGCCAACACCAACCACGTTGTCACCGCGGGGTATACCGAAGACGACACAGACCGTTCGGACGGTGTTCAGATTCAAATTTTAAAAGGCGAGACCCAGATCTGGCCCCAGAGCGGGTGGGCGCAGGTGGCCCCCAGCGTGACGCAGGACGTCATATACCAACAGGTCAGCGCCGGGGATCGGATTCATTTTCGTGTCAACAAAAACCAGGTCCATGACAACGATGGCACCTGGTGGAACCCGACGGTCCGCTATGTGGAGAGCTTATATTTCGAGCAGGAGCAGTATTACACCACCTTTGTCACGGACAATGAAGGAACCAGCTATGACGCATACAACCTGGTCACCATTGCGGCAACCAAGCCCGACGGCATTGCAGGCGACGTCGTCTACCAAAGCCTTGACACCGACATCTTGGTGCCCACAGCCAATCCGGCGGAGTTCCAACTCTTAAAAGAGGGGACAGCCACCATCCAGGCGACCTTGATGCAAGGGGGCTCCGCGCTGGCGGAAGCGACTGCTACGGTAAACGTGAGCCTCAACAACGTCGGCGGCCCCTATGATTACGCCTGGAACGGCGCCACCACCCAGGGCCCTGTATGGTATTACAAAGCACTGGTGCCTGCCGGTGCTGCGACGTCTGCCCCGTCCGATTATCAGGAACTGGATCGAGTTGCACGCAACGACAAGTATGGATTCTTTACCATCGACTCCGCATCCGACTATGGGTACATCCGCACCGACAACCGCATGCATCCCGGGCTGGCGGGGTCTCCCACCCTCGCTTTCCGGGCGCCCAAAGACGGCACCGTGAAGATCGGAGCCCTATCCGGCCTGTATCCGCAGCTCATTGACGTCAACTCCACCGACGGCATCCGATACCGCATTGCACACAACGAAGAAATCATCTATCCCGCGTCGGGCGGCTTCCAGCACATTCCCAAGGAACAG
Organism: uncultured Clostridia bacterium; assembly: GCA_944393605.1. Lineage (GTDB taxonomy): Bacteria > Bacillota > Clostridia > UBA1381 > UBA9506 > CALYAO01. Next base: position 40,782 of record CALYAO010000052.1, on the reverse strand, counting down.
CTCAACCAGCCCGACAATTACGGGGAGATCTATGTGGATGTACAAGAGGGCGATTTCCTCTACTTCACACTGGATGCAAACCAAGAGAAAACGGGCGACATGTCCGCCTGGTCCCCCACAGTTACTTATGTGCCCACCAGTTTTATGCCCAATCCGCTGGGGCTGACCGACACCATCTCGGTTGCACCCAGCAACCCGGCGACGGACGGCGGCGTCCAGACGGATGATTCCCTGCAGCTTGCTTACCAGCTTGACAAAGCGGACATCACCGTGTCGGGCGCAAACAGCACACAGCCCGATGCACTTGTGGATGCCACCGGTTTTCATGAAGCTGGCGGTGATCTGACATTTGACGGCAGCGGCACCATTGACATCGTGTTCAATGATACGTATACCGGCAGCCGCAGCATTGAGGACCTGAGCATCCTGCTCCACTCCACCGGCGGGAGCAGCGCCACCTTCAGCGTGGATGTGTACTACACCACGACCACGGCGCCCGATACCCTCATCGAGCTGTATTCTGCCGCGGAGATCCGCTCCCAGACCTTTGACAGCGCCTACCCCTACATCCGGCTTCGCGATTTTGACGGAAAGGTCTCCGATTTGCACAAGCTGCACCTCGTCATCAACGACCGCATGGAAAATACAACCACCATTGCGGAAATCGATTTGAATATGGCCGCAGACGATGCAGACGTTGTGGCCAAACGCGCCGAACTGCAAAAGGAAGTGAAACTGCCCACCCTGTTTAGTGACAATATGATGCTCCAGCGCGACAAGCCCATCAACATCTGGGGATACGGCGGAACGGAATCGGTTTTGGTCGAGCTGATCGCAGACGGCCAAACCGTGCGCTCGGGCACCGCCCAAACCGCCGATGGCAAATGGAGCATTGCGCTGGACTCCCTGCCCGGCGGCCATACGGTATATCAAATGCGGGTGACCGACACGAGCGATGAAAGCAATCAAGTCACCGTCGAAAACATCCTCATTGGAGATATCTGGATCGCCACGGGGCAATCCAACATGGACTTTAACGTAGAGAACATTGACTCCAGAGACCAAGACATCAAGGAGGCCGTCTATGACGAAATCCGCTATTTCAACCAGCGGACCATGGGCGCGATGACGCCGTTGGAAGACTCCTACTTTGGCACCTGGAGCGAGGCTGTGGGCGAGACGATTGACAAATTCTCCGCTGTGGCATACCATTTTGCGCGGGAGCTGTATGAACAGACAGACAAAGAAATCCCCATCGGCATCCTGGCGGCCAAGATGTCAGGAACCCGCATTCAGGCATGGGTGTCCGAAGAATTTCTAAACAGCGACCCCGACTTTGCGGCGGTCAACAACCTGCACACATATGACGTCTATCAAAACCCCAGCAACCCCGCTTCCTATGCGCAGCGTGCGGCGGCACCATACAATGCTCTGGTGCATCCGCTCATCGGGATGAACATCAAGGGCGCCATCTGGTATCAGGGAGAGGAGAATTCCTTCCAGCCCGAATTTTATAAGAAGATCTTCCCCGCGCTGATCGCGGAACGGCGTTCCGAGTTCCGAGACGAAGACATGCCTTTTTACTTCGTCCAATTGCCCTCGTTCGGCAATCCGCCCTCCAACGGACACTGGCCCGAGATGCGGGAGGTGCAGCTGCAAACCGCTTTGACCGTCCCCAATACGGGCATGGTGGTGACAACCGACCTCGGCGAAAAAGATGACATCCATCCCACCAACAAGCGTCCCGTTGGGCAACGGCTGGCATATGCCGTGGCAGCCCAGGTATATGGCAAGGATATCCCCTACTCCGGCCCCCTGTATGATACCGTCACCGTGGAGGAAGACAAGGTCATCGTGCATTTCACCCACACAGAAGACGGTCTGGTGGCCCAGACGAGAAATCCGGACTACCAATATGGAACGGATGATCCTTCGGAGGAGTTTATCCCATCGGAGGATGGCATGATCCATGGGTTTGAGCTGTCCGCTGACGGTGCTACATTTACGCCTGCGGAGGCGCGCATTGTCGGGGACACGGTAGAAGTGACCGGCGTGGAAAATCCTGTGGCCCTGCGATTTGGATGGTCGAATTACGCGGAACCCGAGCTCAACCTGTTTAACAGCGCCAACCTGCCGGCCAGCCCCTTCCGGGTCCTGTCCTTTGACGCACAAACCGCTGCACCGTCCATTGAAATTACAAACAACGAGGCGACAGTGTCCGGCAGCATCGTCAATCACAATCTGCCCCTCTTGAATCCCGTTGTCATTCTTGCCACCTACCAGGCGGACGGCGCCTTGCACAATGTACAGATGCATGCGATCACGGCTGCCTTGGGCGAAACCACGGAATACCAGTTCACCATTTCGGTCCCCGCAGGCGGCAAGGTGTCGGCCTTTCTCTGGAACAACCTGACCGACATGGTTCCGCTGACACCCAAAGCCAGCGCAGACAACGCATCGTGAACAAGACGTTTCACTGACACGCGGAACCCCATCATTGTTGGCGTTGCCGATGCCGGCCCACGGACTTACTCCCTAGGCCAACAGCATACAATGCATATTGCACGAAACAATCTGCATGTGACCCAACAAGCATAAACACAGAAAAAAGGCAGCCATTTGGCTGCCTTTTTGTGATATTCTTCCGCTGTTATTCCTTGATTGCCCGACCGCACACAAACCGCCTCTGCGCCGGGACAACCTTGCGTTGCCGCACATGGGAGAGACCATGATGCACATTCCGCAACCCCATCACAGATAGCGCATGGACAGGCAGCAACGACTACACCGGCGCGGATCATGCGGCCGTTGCTTTAAAGCTGCTTCGTTTCGGCGGCCACATGGCTTCGCCGCACCAGCACATTCCCCAACACCATCACGCCACACAGAATCAGCAGATAATAGGGAAAAACCATCGCGCCAACGTGCTGCGCAAGGACGCCAAACAAGGCGGGCATTGCCAAAATGCTCACATAGGAAGCCGACATCTGGATCCCCATGACCGACTGTGAGGCCTCTTTTCCAAAATACTGCGGTGTCAGATGGAGCATATTGGGAAATACGGGGCCATTTCCCAATCCAACCAAAAACAGCCCGATGCCCGATAGCATGGCAGGCAAGGGTAAAATCAACCAAAGAACCGCCAAAACTGTCACCCCCTGGCCTACCCGGATCAGCTGACTGCTGGAGACCCGTGCGGCCAGCACGCCTGACAGAAACCGCCCCAGCGCCATGCCGATATAATAAAATGTCACCATCAGTGCTGCGGCATCCACCGCCATGCCCCTGGCACTGACCAAAAAGGTGCTGCCCCAGATGCCAGCGGTACACTCAAGACCACAGGATCCGATGAACACCATACACGCCCGGCGCACTTTCACATTCTGAAGCAAAGTCCACAAACCAATGGTTTTTGGGGGCTCTTCCTCTTCCTTGACATTGGCATGCTTCACCTTTTTCCAGAGCGGCAGAGAAAGCACCGTAATCGCAGCGATGGCCAGCTGAAACCAAAACACGGCCCGATACCCGCTTCTCCAAGAACCACCGGCCAGCGCCAAAGACATCAAAAACGGACTCAGCGACACGCCAACGCCGTAAAAACAGTGCAGAAAATTCATGTGGGTGGCCCGATAATGCACCGCGACATAGTGATTCAGCGCAGTATCAATGGCGCCGGCGGCCAATCCAAGCGGGATGGCAAACAAACACAGCCAAAGCATCCCGCCCGCACAAGAGAAACCCAACAGCGCGAGCGCCGCCATGGTTGTGCTGACCGCCGTGATCGCGGCCGTCCCAAACCGATTGATGAGACTAGCCGCAAACAGGCTGGATATGGTCGTCCCACACGCGAGAATCACTGTTACGAAGTTTGCCCATGAAACCGGAAGGCCAAATTCCATATAAATCGCAGGCCAGGCGGTCCCAAACAACGAATCCGGCAGCCCCAGCCCGATAAATGCAATATAAATTACAACAAGAAGCAGCGTTGTCACTCCTATGACCCTCCACATCTACAAATGCACATTCCGAAACGGCCGGCCCGGCCGTTCGAGCCCACAATACCGCATGCCTCCGCACGCAAAGAAGGATCACACAATAATCCGCACACAGTGCCGGAGGCACGCGAACAGCCACCCAACCCTCTTGCCCGTGTGTCACCTTGACAATGCGGGACATGCGCCTTTTTGCCGCCCAAAGGCTTCTATTTTCCATTTTTTGTAACACAAATGGTTCGCCCTCATTTTACCCTTTGGCGTCACTTTACCGCCACAAAGAACAGCCTGCGGAATCCAAGTACCACTTCACCGGTTTTTGTGACAGGATAAATCGCCTCTGCTCTGTATGCGATTTCTCTTTCAAATTCGCTTCCCCGTTTATCGCCCAGATAATCCAGATAAGGTCTCAGCCTGGTCCCCTTTACCCAATCCACCAACGCTTTGTGGTCCGCAAGAGGATGATAATATTTTGTCTCCCAAATATCAAAGGCAGAGGAGCATCCCGACAAGATATCAAAGTATGCAGAAGGCGTCCGTGTTTCATTGGGCGGCATCGGAACGTCCCGCAGCCCCCATTTGGGTTCGGCGGCCACCTCTTTTATGAGCTGAAACAGGGGCTCTTCCCCATTCATGGGAATCTGAACTGCCAAAACACCGCCGGCGTTTAGCTTATCCATCAGAGCGGGAATCAGTGTTTCGTGATTGGGAATCCACTGCAGACAGGCATTGGAAAAGAGCAGATCAAACATCCCCTCCAATGCCAGTGCCTCACAGAGCTGGAACCGCAAATTGGGATGTTCCTTTCGGGCTTTCTCAATCATGTTGGGCGAGTTATCGATCCCTAAAATATCTCCACGCGGAAAAATGCGCGCGAGCACGGCCGTACTGTTTCCTGGACCACAGCCGATGTCGGCAATGGTTTTGGGTGCACGGTCAATCACCCGCATTGCAAGATCCACCGCCGGCTGTGTTCGTTGCGTTTTGAATTTTAGATATTGATTGGAATTCCAGTCTGCCATATGAGACACCTCCACCCTTACAAATGGCATACCATCCATCGGGAGCATTCTATCGTTTCGTTTCTAATCTATTTCTGCCGCTATGCCCGTGCCTGACGAAACAAAAGAGCTAACTGGCTTTCAGCAGTTAACTCTTTCATGTTGGGAACATGCAAGCCATGTTGCCAACTTGTTGCCGCAAGAGGCATCTACGCTAGCAAAATGACACTTTTTCGAACGCCTAACACAATGACCGAGGACAAAATACAGTTTGTAAAAATCGGTATCATAAGGCTTTTGATACGTATTGTTGGAAGGATCCATTCAAGCTATATGATCCCTATCTTGTTTCCATCCTTGATCACAAGAAGCGTTGTGCTGCAAGGGTACTACGGCAAACAGTATTATAAACGATTTTGCTTGGAAAATCAAGATCTCTGGCATAAATTTGATTGGCATTGCAATGGTTATTGCATCAACTCATCTGACAACCTCATAATTTCCGGCGCCAATTTCTCTCTCCGGCTTTTCGTGATACGGGTATAAACCGGATAAGCGGCAATCATGCCGCCAAGCCCGACAATGCCAATCACAATACCGGGGAGAAACAGCGACGCTTCCCAGACCATCGTGCAGCACATCCCCACGCCGAACACCAATGCACTCAAAATGCCAACGGTCAACGCGGCGATAGCGCCAGGCTTTGTCACACTCCGATCCAGCTTGCGCAGTTGCTCCATCTTATCCTCTTCCCGTGAGGACGGGGTGTATTTTTCCCGAATATGCTTGATTTCCTCCTGCTGTGTGGCAGAATAGGTATAGTGAAACGTTTCACTTTTTTCTTCCATGATCATCTGCTCCTTTCTAATGCTAACGTTATAACAAACCGTGTTTGTGCTTGCGCGCTTATTCTGATGTTTGCGAAGGATGAACATTCATTCTTTTTATGCTTCTTGTTGCTTTTGCGATCATAAACACAGCCATTGCAACCAGAATGATACAAATACATCCGCCTGTATAGGCGATCATGTTATGGCGGAAGGCGGGACCGCTGTCGCCGCCGAACTGTGTCAGCATGGCCGTCTCCAAAGACAGCATCGTAATCAGTGCCGCCGCCACATTGATGACTTTTGCCGCCGTCAACACAGGGCTGTTCTGCTTTCTGCTCTTTATCAAATGGACGACCGCCCTGGTCATGGTATAAAAATCATACAGCGCCATCACATAAATCAGGTAGCCTGCATATGCAAATCCCTCGTTGCGCCGCAGAACCAGAACCACCATTCCTATGAGGACGATATTCATAAAAATCAGCACAACGCCGCACGCACGATACCGTTTCCATTCCGCAATCCTATCACTTGTATTGCGGTTCATGTGGCGAAGCAGCAAGAACCGCACCGTCATCAGAAGAACATAATAGGCAGCCAACGTGATCAGCCACGGCGACCCATAGAAGATACCAGCAACAAACTTCAGCACCGCATAGCCAACATTGAGTACCAGCGAAAGCAGAAGAGAAGCCTTCGTTTTGAACAATGCGTCCGTCAGATAGCGGCTGATATGGTGATTCTGATTTGCAAGTTCCATGACTCGATCTTTGGCATGCTGCATCACGCCTCGATCCTTGACACGTTTTGCAACAGAACATAGCCCGATACATAGGATCACGAGCGCGTAAGCGGAAAAGACATAGGACACAAAGGCGACAATGCCGCTTTCCCCATAAAATCCAAACGTGTAAATCAGCAATGCAGCAGCAACCAGCACACAGATCACGATCACAATGGCCTTCGGAAATAACAGCGTTCGCAAAACTTTTTTAGCTCTCTCCATTCTCTTTTCTCCTGATCTTCACCGTGAACGTGCTGCCTGTTCCCACTTCGCTGTTTACCGATATCTCGCCGCCGACAATGTCCACAATCCGCTTGACCAGCGCCAATCCCAGGCCGTTTCCCTGTGTCGCATGCGAGGTATCTCCCTGATAGAACTTCTCAAAGATATGTTTGCCAACCTCCGGGCTGATACCGCAGCCGGTATCCGATACCCGCACCACCGCAGCGTCACCCTCAGATTGTAATGTCACGGTAACGGTTCCTTGCGGTTCGGTAAACTTCATCGCATTGGAAAACAGATTGTTCCACACCAGCGTTAACAGTTCCTCGTCCGACTCGATAAGCACGTCTTCCTCCATCTCCGTGTTGATCGCAATCTCTTTCTTCTCCCAGGTATCTTCAAACTGCAAAAGGCACTCACAAAGCTGTTCTCCCAGATTGAAAAGATGTTTTTCGGGGTAGATTTGCTGATTTTCCAGTTTATTCAGCTTCAAAATATTGGAGATCAAATCCGCCAGCCTGCGGGAGGATTCCGTGATTGCCTTTGCATATTCCACCCGATTCTCCTCGGTTAGTCCCGGCTGTTGGAGCATGACCCCATAGTTCTGCATGACGGCGAGCGGTGTTTTCAGCTCATGGGAAACATTGGCAATAAAATCCGTGCGCAGTGTTTCAACACCCGACAGTTCTTCCGCCATCTTATTGAAGTAGCTTATAATAACATCGTAGCCATCCATGCTGCCAAACCTTTTCAGGGGCGGTATCCGAGCAGAAAAGTCCCCCTTTGTGATCTTTTCCGCCGCTACGATAATATGCCGGACAGGGCGCTCCACCAAAATTTTGCGCCGAATTGTGTCCGCAATTGTGCCAACCAAGGTCAGGAATAAGACATTTGCAAATGTTAAAATCGCGGCGGGACGAATGTTCTCCTGGGTGAGCACAAAACCGGTCGTATCTGCCATGGAGCGGAGAAAGACCATAAACGAACAGGTGATTACAAACGCCGTCAGGCAAAAAAGGAACACGCCGCTCCGCAGCATCATCAGCGGCTGTCCCTTCCACCCCTTTTTCTTGTTCATTGAATCACCGCCTTGTAGCCCAGGCCGTGGACGGTGACAATCTCAAATTCCGGACACTTTGAAAACTTGTCCCGCAGTTTTGTCATATACACATCCACAGCCCTTGGTGCGGTATTGGAATCCGCAGCCCAAAATTCATCCATCAGCTGCGTGCGGGTAAACGTCTTTTTGGGATAGGAAAGCAGCTTATACAGAATGTTGAACTCCCGCATCGTAAGCGGTATTTCTTCGCCGTCAAAAACCGCGGTCCGCTCGTACGCGTCCAGCGTCAGCTTGCCGATTTCCAGACGGTGGCTGCTTGCAATCTTTGCCCGCCGCAGGAGCGCGCCGATCCGCAAAAACAACTCGTCCAAATCAACCGGCTTTACCATGTAGTCGTCAATGCCGATCCGATAGCCCCGCTGTTTCGAGGCAAAGTCATCCCGCGCCGTCATAAACAAGATGGGGATGTCCTCATTCAGTTCTCGCACGGTTTTGGCAAATGCAAAGCCATCCATGCCCGGCATCATGATATCAGATACGATGAGATCAAAGGTGGTATGATACATCGCGTCATAAGCGTCATTTGCCTCGAAACATCCTGTTGCCTGGTACCCGCTTTGATTGAGAAAAGAGCAGACGGAACGGTTTAACTCCTTGTCGTCCTCTAAAACCAATATCTGGAACATAGGTGGGCCCTCCCTGTGTTATTTTTGCTTCAATGGATATGCCCGCACATGAAGCGGTATCGGCAGCCATCACGAACATTTGCCATATGTGCATTATAACATGGAAATGTTAAAGTTTTGTTTGCGTTTTCGCATTTTGCCATTTTTTATTTGAAAAAACCAGCCAGCACAGATATGGGATACCGGCCGGTTTTCCCTTTTTCGATATAGTAGTCAGGCCCTGATTTTGCGTTTGCATCCAAGGACAGCAAGCATTGCGACAAGGCATAAGACAGCAGCCATAACAGCTGAGATCAATCCTTTTTTCATCGTTGCCTCTCCTTACTTCAGTCCTTTGCAAATGGGAACCAGGCAGAGCAGCAAGATCAGACCAATACTACCCACGACAATGCCCCATAGCATCATATTCCACACCATGACCATACACATCCCCGCGCCGAACACCGTCGTGGCAAAGATCCCGTAAAGCGTCGTGGCAATGGCTTTCCCGTTGAATACGATGGCAGGTTTGTTATCCATCTTTCGGCGCGTGATCACCATGGCCAGCAGCACAACCAAGCCCACAGCGCCAACCACAATCCCCTGTGTCATGGCTCCCCATTCGGGGATCAACGCCATGCACATACCAAGTGCAAACAGGATCCCGCCGACAACGCTCATCAGCATGGTTACAAAGTCCTTTTTTTTCATCGTCTATGACCTCCCAAATATTGTTTGGTGATTGCTCACCTGTTGACTGTATTGTATCGTTTGTATGTTTTTGAAAGTTTGAAAAATTGTTTGCAAAATATGAAAAATGCATTCTTTTGATTATTTCCTCCTTTCGGGTGAAAACCGAATCATAACATGAAACGCTCTGTTCGGATCGGCGGCAGTCTGAATCGCTTGGGCAATCTGCTCGAGCGGAAACTCGTGCGTGATAATGGCCTCCAACTCCCATTTGCCGCTTGTCATCATCGCCATAACATCCCGAACATCCTCCGGGAAATAGCCGCCCGAGCCAATGATGCTTTTTTGCGCGTAGACCATGTGCAAAAGATCCACTTGTCGCGGCTTATTGTTGACAGCCACTGCGACAAACCGGCTGATAATCTTTCCGCTCTCCATATAGGAATCCAGAATGCTAGCCGCGCCGGCAGCGTCCATCCAGCAGTCAATGTTTGGCACAGCACCCGTCAAAGCGGGGGCGCTGCCAAAATACGCAATGGCTTTCTCCCGAAACGCTTCTTTTTCCGTATTGCATACCGCAAAGCCTAACGTTTCAGCAATCTGCAAGCGAAAATCAGACACATCGCAAAGCATCACCTTCTCCATGCCGAAATATTGCAAAGCGACAGCAGCTGCCAGGCCAATGGTTCCGCATCCAAACACGACAGCGCTTTCGCCTTGCTGCGGCTGCCCACGCCGTGCAGCACGGCATCCAACGGTAAAGGGCTCGATCAGGCAAGCAAGACGGTCGGGGATTTCTTCGGGAACCGCGTACAGGGAGTGATCCCGTTTGGCTTCGGGCACAAGGATATACTCCGAAAATCCGCCGATTGTCCCGGCCCGTTTCGTATCATTCTTGGCATAAAGCGGATAGGGATAAACGCGCTCACCGACTTTGAAATCCGTAACGTTTTTTCCGACGGCAACGACACGGGAAACGGTTTCATGTCCAAATTCACCTCCCACATCCACGCGGTGGCCCGTGTTCGGGCCATGCGTGTACACAGCAACATCTGTCCCACAGATACTGGAATAGATATTTTGAATAACGACATCGTTGTCGCCGCATACGGGATCGGGCAGCTCTCTGACTGCCACCTGTCCCTGCCCCAAATAAATTGCTGCTTTCATCGTTGATACCTCCATTGCCTGATTTCCAACAAGTCCCATCATACGCCGCCAATGTTTTTGAATTGCTTGGAGAATGTTTGAGAAATGTTAAACTTGAAACGAAGCGATGATCCATCCGCAGACCGCATCCTATTTCGAAAAATGCCATGAAATTCAGTGAAATTGCCTGACATTCTTGCATAACATAACGGCATGCAAGCAATCATATTGAAGTTACAGCGCAGGACAAAGGGCCAAAAAATACGGCAAATGCAGCCAGCTGCGAAAAAAATCCCGGAAAATGCCGTAAAATGGGCACTTTCTGGGATAGAAAAGCACAATATTTGTGATTCCATTCCAATTGATTGCTTTGCCAGAGATTGTCACGCATCCCAAGCCGATTCCGTCCAAAATATCACAGGGGTAATGCGCAAACAGATCTTTTTGCAAAAAGAATCAGCAAACATCATACGGCCGGGCTTATACCAAACACAACATTGGTATGGGAGATCACGCATCCGCTCATTCCGGATGAAAGCAGATGTTCTGACGGAAAAGAACGGTTCGCAGGTTTTGTATAAAAATACCCAAAATTTCCCACCATTGATATTTTAGGCATCACACGGTGTCAAACTCTGCAGCGCATCTTTTCCTCTGGATGAGATTACAAATACAAAAATCTATCATTGTGATGATCGTAAATCACCAGTTCCTTTCCATTCGGGGATTTGAATACAAACAGCAAGTATGAGGCCCAATGCTATGATAGCCGGCAACAGCAATGCTCCCGTATGGGAAAGAGCAGGAAGCTGCAATAACCCGGCAAAAAAAATGACGGCACATACAAAGCCGAGAACAGAAGCCAATGCCAAAAATCCTCTTAACATATTAAAAGGCAGACTTGCTTTTATCACCCCGGCAAGACTGATAAATCCAACCGAAAGATACATCAGAAGCGAACTCTGTGCCGCATCAAGTCCTATATGGCCGGCCGCAAGCAGCAGCACAGCGCAGCATACAGATACTGCGATGCCGTTTGGCAGCGCGGCGCGGATAGCCGTTTTTAAAAAGCTGCCGGAGGGTTTGTGATCATTTTTTTCAAACGACATAAAGAAAGCCGGAAACGCTTCGATCACTGCGTCAATGAATGTAATCTGGATTGGGATAAATGGAAAATTTGCATTTAAGACTAAGCAGAGCATACACAAGAGCACCGAGTAAATTGTCTTGATAAAAAATACGCCCGCCGATTTGGTCAAATTGTTTATAACCCTGCGTCCCTCCGAAATGACATCTTTCAAAACAGAAAAATCAGAGTTGATGAGCACAAGCTGCGCCGTTTGTTTTGCCGCATCGCTGCCGTTTCCCATTGCAGCGGAACAATCCGCCTGACGCATTGCCAGAAGATCATTGACGCCGTCGCCCGTCATCGCTACTTTATGACCGTTTTTCTGCAATGCGGCGATCAGCAGTTTTTTCTGTTTCGGCGTCACTCTGCCAAACACCGTATATTGATCGGCGATCTTTGTGATATCCTCATCCGAAATATCGCTCATATCTATATATAACTCTGCGTTTCGAATTCCCGCCTTTTTTGCGATCGCCGCTGCCGCATATGGGTTGTCGCCGGAAATGACTTTTACATCCATATCCTGGGAATAAAAATATGCGATCGTTTCCTTTGCATTTTTTCTGACCTTATCAGAAATCACAATCATGCCTATCAGCGTTATATTTTCGGGATTGACCTCTCCGCGGCATAATCCTGCAAAAATAACGCGTTTTCCCTCCGCCATTATGTCCGAAACTTCACAAGCAATGGAATTGCAAAGTTTTTCAGGCGCTCCTATCACGAGAGTTTGTCCATTATCCAGTGTTACTGCCGAATATTTTCTCTCTGATGAAAAAGGAACCGTAGCCAAAGAAGCATAGCTTTCACCCTTCTTGAAATAATGATTCAATGCATGATAAGTTGCATTGTTATCCTCTGTATATTTTAAATAGGTTGACATCAGCTTTTCAAATTCCTGGTCGTCAATATCTGCAAAAACGCTTTCAACCGTCAAAGTTCCCTCGGTAAGCGTCCCTGTTTTATCAAGGCATACCGTATCACAATGGGCCAAATTTTCAAGGGAATGCAGCTGACGGACAAGCACGTTTTTCTTCGAAAGATGGATGACTCCAACAGCCAAGCCAATGCTGATCAGCAACACGAGTCCCTTCGGCAGCATTCCTAAAAGGCCGGCAGATGTGGAAACCACGATACCGCTGAGCGACATATTTCTAAAAAAGTATCCCTGTATAAACAATAGAACGCCAAGCGGAACAATAAAGAAACTTGTAAATTTCGTAACCTTTTTCATGGACATGAAAAGTTCCGAACCGCTTTGCTTTGTCGTTTTGACTTCGTCTACAATTTTCGAAGTGAAACTGTCTCCGCTTCCACAAATGGCTTCTGCCTGGCATTTGCCCGATATAACGGTACTGCCCGATAAAAGCACATCGCCCGCATGCTTTAAAACAGGCTCCGATTCACCTGTTAAGATGGATTCGTTCACTTCAACAGCTCCACTTTCGATTTTACTGTCACAGCAGACAACCGAGCCGCTCTCCAAGCAAAACATATCGCCCTGATTCATTTCATCGGGCGATATATGATATTCCTGTCCCTCCCGAAGCACCAAGACCTTTGGAAGCGACAGAAGGGTAAGTTTTTCAATCTGACGCTTTGCTTTTATTTCCTGCACAATACCGATCGCCGTATTCATGCAGATAACCAAAATGAAAAGTATATTTTTCCACGCACCTACCACCGCAAGCGCAACGGCAATCAAGACGTTTAGCAGATTAAATATGGTGCAGATATTCTCTCGTAAAATTTGCGGAATCGTTTTTGCCGTGCTGTTATTCATAAGTATCACTCCTGCTTATTCTATTTCAATCTCTTATACGCAGGAGCGGCAAAAAAGTTGGAAAAAGTCTGCCGGATTTTTCCGGCAGACTGCAAGGATAAAAGGCGCGTATCAGCTCGTCAAATGCGGCTTTATCGCCGTTTTGACAGCGTTTGAGTGCTTCTTTTTCATTCACATCTACTACGCCTCCTTTGTCCTTCCTGTTACATTACACGCGGAAATTGCATTTTGGTTGGAACATCATCGCTTACACAAGAAGCAGCAATGTTCCGAGAACAAGTAACAACAGCCCGGACAAGGATTTTCTTGTCAGTTTCTCTTTCAAGACAATGTAGGAAAACAGAATGGTTACCACGATGCTTAATTTGTCGATGGGGACTACAATGCTTGCTGGGCCATCCTGCAGCGCTTTGTAATAGCACAGCCAGGAAAGCCCTGTTGTAATGCCCGAAACAACGAGGTAATACAGATTTTTTCCCATGATGTTTTGGGTATCATAAGAGCTGTTTGACACAAAAACAACCATCCAAGCCATGAATAAAACAACCGAAGTGCGAATTGCGGTTCCCAATGTGGAATCGATATCAGAAATTCCTATTTTTCCCAAAATAGAGGTAAGCGCCGCAAAGACGGCGGACAAAACAGCCCACACCAGCCAATTTGACTTTTCCTGCGACTTTTCATCCGTGCCCTTTCTTTCAATCATCAAATATGTCCCGCTGCCAATGAGCACAATACATACCATTTTGAGCATGGTGATTTGCTCATGCAGAAAGATGAAAGCAAGTATCATGGTTAAAATCGTACTTGATTTATCAATGGGAGCCACCTTGTTTACCTTTCCATATTTCAGTGCTTTAAAATAGCATAACCACGAAGCACCTGTTGCGGCGCCCGACAGTATCAGATAGATCAGCGTTTTGAAACCAATTTTGGTTATATCGTCCTGAGAGCCAACAATAAAAACCATAAGCCATGCAAAGAGAAACACGACTATGGTCCTGATTGCCGTTCCCAAATTTGAATTGATATTCTTGATTCCCACTTTTGAAAGAATCGCAGTAATTCCCGCAAAAAAAGCAGAAGCGAGCGCGAATGCAACCCACATATCAAAACACCTCTGAGCTTATTTTATCACATTTCCGTTGTTTCGTATATGTCTGTGTTGGAAAAACAGATATGCTCTGCCAAATACCGGTATTTTTTCCAATTGTTCTTTTGAAAAAACCTTCAGCCAAAGGATCAAAACGCCATAAATGATTACAGATGAACAGATTGAAACAACAATGGCCATGAAATTTGATTTTAAGAGCATATAGCCTATTTTGTATGTTTCGTATGCCGCTATACTCATAACCAAACTGCACAGTAAAGGCTTTAAAAATATGTTTCGTATCTTTATTCCACCAGGCATGGATTTTAACATGCTGTAAAGTTCTATCATAAATACCGTAATTTGGCAAACAGCAGAGCCTATGACCGCACCATAAATATTGATTTGCGGTATTCTGATCAGCATCAGATTTGCCGCCAGTTTGACGATACAACCCACCGCAAGTGCAGCAGCAGGCACATACACCTTCCCCATTCCCTGCAATGCTCCGGTTATTGTTTGGTTGCATGCAGTAAACACAAGGCTTATGGTACTGAATTGCAAAAGCTCAAAACCAAGCGAAGCGTTTGGATAAATCAAATGATAAATCGGTTTTGCAAGAATAATATATCCGGCAGCACAAGGCAGAATCAGCACAACTGATGTGAGAAAGGAGGCATGTATATATGCATTTATCTTGAACGTGTTTTTTGCGGCGGCACATTTTGATATACTTGATACTAGCACAGTTGCCAAGGCAATATTCAGTGCAAGAGGTAAATTCAATAAGGTATCGCTTTTGGAAAGCATCCCTGAAAGCCTGACCGCCTCGGCGTTTAACTGCTTTGCAGTCGGATTCAGTATCGCGGCAGTCCCAAAGTGTGCCGGAATATAAAACTAAAAAGCTTCTTCGATCCCCCGCGTGATTGTGGCGGTATCAATCATTCGGTTCATTGCCGAAATAGCAGAACACAAAGAAGCTGGAACCGCTATCAAAAGGATCTTCTTTGCGACAGAAAAAAACGCTGTTTTGTTTACTGGTGTGATCTGACGAACATGTTTTTTGTATTGATAGGCATATATCAAGTATAGGGTTCCAAATATTGTTGCGATTGTTGTAGCAAAATTTGCATAAGCCGACATAATCTCTGCCGCGTTTCCAACCGCCACTAAAACAAATACTATTGTCAAAATAGGCTTAAATATCTGTTCGATGATTTGCGAGACACTCATAACCTGCATGTTATTTGATCCGGAAAAATATCCTCGGAAAACACTGGATACGCATACAAAGAAAATGGACGGCGAAAGCGCTGCAAGCGTATATTTTGCTCCTTCCATATGTAAAAGAGATTTTGCAATCGGGCCGGACAGGAAGAATAAGCCGATGGATAATATCATGCCAATAATCGAGAACATACAGAGCGCCGTTTTAAAAATTCTATTTCCACCGTCATAATCCGATAAAGCTACTTTTTCAGAAATCAGTTTGGAAATCGCGTTTGGAATGCCTACCGATGATAGCGCCAGCAGCAAAGTATAAACTTGAAATCCGGCAGAATAAAAGCCATTCCCCGCATCGCCGAATCCGTTTATGTTCGTTATAACCATTCTATATATCATGCCAAATAGTTTAACAATGATTTGTGCCGACAGTATGATCATTACATTTGATACAAAAGATTTTGATTTGCTGTGAATCATTTTTTTACATCTCCAACTGATTTCATAATATCATTACACGCTGGAAAAATGAAAAGGTTGGAAAGTGTTTTTTATTGTTTGGAATCTGATGAAAAAAACGAAATCGACACATATAGAAAATTGATGGGAGCGCCGGGGTGTTTGCGGCCTTTCTCCGCCAGTTTCCTATGCCTGTCAGCCTCCACAACCGCCCAAAATCAAAAGAGGCGGTCAAGCACCAAGGGTGCTTGACCGCCCCGCCTAAAGTTGCTACCTCCTGCCCAAATCAACTTTATCTTTCAACGACAACCGTAAGCAAAACCAAATCGGCGTTTCCCGTATTGATAATACTATGTTCGGAACCTTTTTTACAAATGTGACAAGTTCCAGGTATCAGGATTTCTTATTGCCCGTCACAAATAGCCTTTCCGTTACCTGATAGAACATAGTTAATGTCATCACTTGTTTTGTGTTTATGCGAGCCAATAGAACTACCTGCGTGCATAGTGCAGGAAATAACCTTACCCTGTGCTTCCATAAACATTTTCGCTGTCATCATACCTGTTCCATTATTCATCCCTGGTACAGTTACTTCTTTTATTGAAATCAAGCAGCATATTTATTCCTCGAAATGCATATTTATTGTTCCCATCTTACTCCCACTCAATGGTCGCGGGGGGCTTGCTGGTGATATCATACACGACGCGGTTCACATGCCCGACTTCGCCTACGATGCGGCTGGAAACTTTTTCCAGAACATCATACGGGATGCGCGCCCAATCCGCCGTCATAAAGTCGGTGGTGGTAACGCCGCGCAGCGCGATGGTATAGTCATAGGTCCGCTCGTCTCCCATCACGCCCACAGAACGCATGTCGGTCAAGACGGCAAAATATTGGCCAATGTCCCGCATCAGTCCCGCGTTTCTGATCTCCTCCCGGAAGATGGCATCCGCATCCTTTAAAATGGCAAGCTTTTCCGCCGTAATGTCCCCAATGACCCGGACCGCAAGGCCGGGGCCCGGGAAGGGCTGCCGCCACACCAGCGACTCCGGGATCCCCAGCGCAAGGCCAAGCGACCGCACCTCATCCTTAAACAGGCTCCGCAGAGGTTCCACAATCTCCTTAAAATCCACATAGTCAGGCAGGCCGCCCACATTGTGATGGCTCTTGATGACCGCCGCATCCCCCGCGCCGCTCTCTATCACATCGGGATAGATGGTCCCCTGCACCAAAAAGTCCACCGTCCCAATCTTCTTGGCTTCCTCCTCAAAGACGCGGATAAACTCCTCACCGATGATCTTCCGCTTTGTTTCGGGGTCAGACACACCTGCCAGCCGTCCCAAAAAGCGGTCCGCACAGTTGACCCGCACCAGATTGATGTCAAACTGCCGCGTGAAGATCTCCTCCACCTCGTCCCCCTCATGTTTCCGCAGAAGACCGTGATCCACAAAGATACAGGTGAGCTGTTTGCCCACTGCCTTATGGATCATAACCGCCGCCACCGACGAATCCACGCCGCCCGAAAGCCCGCACAACACCTTTTTATCACCAATCTTTTCCCGGAGTGCCGCGATGGACTCCTCCGCAAACCGGGACATCTCCCAGTCCCCCGCCACGCCACACACGTCGTACAGGAAATTGTGCAAAAGCTGGGTGCCAAAGGGCGTATGTACCACTTCGGGATGGAACTGAACGCCATACAGCCCACGGGAAGCATCTTCCATGGCCGCGGTAGGACAGCTCACCGTATGCGCCGTGACCACAAACCCCGCCGGCACATGGTCAATATAATAGGTGTGACTCATCCAACAGGTGGACGCTCTGTCCGCAATCCCAGCAAACAGGGCACTCTCCCCCAACGTGATACCCGTCTTTCCATACTCCCGTTTGTCCGCCTGTGCCACACTGCCGCCCAGCAGCTTACTCATGAGCTGGCAGCCGTAGCAAATGCCCAGCACGGGCACGCCCATGGACAGTACAGCCGGGTCGCACATGGGCGCTCCTTCTTCGGTGACGCTGCTTGGGCCGCCCGTAAAGATGATGCCCTTGGGCTGCATGGCCCGAATCTCTTCTATGGGCGTGTTATATGGCTTTACTTCACAATACACATGACACTCCCGCACCCGCCTTGCGATGAGCTGGTTATACTGCCCGCCAAAATCCAATACCAATACCAATTCATGTTTCATCTCTTGCAGTTCCTCCGTCTCTTACTCCCTTCCCTTGAAAGCATCCAATATGCGCAGGTCAAAGCCTGCCGCACCACAATTTTTTTGCTATCAGAAGCACTCGATGCCCGAGCGGTTTGGACAACCAAGGGTATTTGTCTGTTTTTCTACCATCTACCATTATAGTACACTTTGGGCCAAAAGAAAAGAAAAAAATCGAAAAAACAAGACTTCTTTCACGCCCCTAGCTTGTTCGAAATTCTTGGGAATTTCATTGCAATCCCATCCAAACTGTGATAGAATAAAGATATTATTTTGGTAAGGTAGGTGATTTTCGGTGTCTTTGCGCACCTTCAAAGGCGGCATCCACCCGGACGACAGCAAGACAGCAACCAATGGAAAGCCCATTGTGAAGCTTGCCCCCGGAAACAGGCTGTATTTCCCCCTTCAGCAGCACATCGGCGCCCCACTTACCCCCAAGGTCGGGGTAGGGGATGCGGTCAAGCTGGGACAGGTCATCGCGGACAGCGAATCCTTCATGAGCGTCCCGCTGCACGCGAGTGTCTCGGGCACGGTATCAGACATTGGCCTATATCTCTATCCAACGGGCCTGAAAATGCCCACCATTGTTGTGGACAACGATGGGCAGGATACGCTGTCCGAAGGAATTGGGCCCAAGCCCGATCCCGAAACGTTGTCTCCTGAAGAGATCCGCGCCGTCATCCGGCAAGCGGGTATTGTGGGCATGGGCGGCGCAGGCTTTCCCACCCACGTCAAGCTCACCCCGCCGGCGGACAAGCCCATTTCCTATGTCATTGTAAACGGCGCAGAATGTGAACCCTATCTCACCTCTGACCACCGCGTCATGCTGGAGCATCCAGACGAGGTGCTCTACGGGGCACGGGTGGTGCGGCATTTGTTTGGCCTCAAAGACGCCTTCATCGCCATTGAGGAAAACAAGCCCGACGCCATCGCTACCCTGCAGGAGCATGCGGCGGACGACGACGGCATACATATCATTGCGCTCAAGAAGAAATATCCACAAGGGGCGGAAAAGCAGCTCATCCATGCACTGACCGGGCGAATGGTGCCGTCGGGCGGGCTGCCGGCGGACGTCGGCTGTCTGGTGCTCAACATTGACACCGCCGCTGAGATCTGCCGAGCCTTCACACAGGGGATGCCTCTCATTCGCCGAGTCGTGACGGTGGCGGGGGGCGCGGTTGCAGAACCCGCCAACATCGAAACCCGCATCGGGGTTCCCTTCCGGGAGCTCATTGACTGCGCTGGCGGGCTCACCTGCGAGCCGGGCAAGATCATCATGGGCGGCCCCATGATGGGTATCGCGGGCTACTCACTGGATGTCCCCGTGGTCAAAGGTACCTCAGGCATTCTGGCCTTCCGGCCCGACGAGGTGGCGGTTTCCCCCGAGAGCAATTGCCTGCGGTGCGGGCGGTGCGTCCAGGTATGTCCCATGCACCTGCTCCCTGCGCAGCTCAATGCCTACGCGGGCAAGGGCGACTACGAAAAATGTGAGGAA
Organism: uncultured Clostridia bacterium; assembly: GCA_944393605.1. Lineage (GTDB taxonomy): Bacteria > Bacillota > Clostridia > UBA1381 > UBA9506 > CALYAO01. Next base: position 20,996 of record CALYAO010000052.1, on the reverse strand, counting down.
CTGGATGTCCTCGATTGCATTGAGTGCGGCTGCTGTTCCTATGTATGTCCGGCCAAGCGCCATTTGGTGCAGTCCATGCGCGCCGCGAAACAGGCGGTTCAGATTCAGCGGGGCAAGGCAAAGGCCGCATCCAAATAACACGTGCACCCATTCTACAACGAAAGGTTGGGGATTATGGATTCAAATACCTTGGTGGTGTCTTCATCACCCCATATCAAATCGCGCGAAACCACAACCCGTATCATGTTGGATGTGGCCATCGCGCTGGTTCCTGCGCTGCTCTGCGGGATCATCTTCTTCGGCGTTCGTGCGCTGTACATAACCGTCGTCTCGGTGGTCTCGTGTGTGGGGCTGGAATACCTATGGCAGAAGCTGTGTAAAAAGCGGGTGACCATCTCGGATGGGACGGCGCTGGTGACAGGCCTTCTACTTGCGATGAACCTGCCCGCCACCGCACCCTGGTGGATGGTTGTGGTGGGGGCTCTGATCGCCATCATCATCGCCAAGCAGCTCTTTGGCGGGACGGGCCACAACTTCGTGAATCCCGCGCTGGCGGGGCGTGCGTTTTTGCTCGCCTCCTGGCCCGTGCTTATGACCAAGTGGGTGGCGCCTTTTACGCTTGGCTTTTCGGTCGCACCTGACCTGCTCTCCTCTGCGACCCCGCTTGCCATTTTAAAGGGCACGGCGGAAGGCCAGCTCCCATCCCTTATGGACATGTTTTTGGGCAATATCGGCGGGTGCATTGGTGAAACCTCTGCGCTGGCGCTGCTCCTCGGCGGCATTTATCTGCTTCTCCGCCGGGTCATCTCCATCCGGATCCCGCTGTCCTTTATCGGGATGCTGGCGGTGCTGTCCTTTTTGTTCCCCGGCGCAGGGATGGATCGGCTGACATATGCGGCATACAGCATCTTGGGCGGCGGCGTGTTCTTGGGCGCCTTCTTTATGGCAACGGATTACACCACCTCCCCCATAACAGGCAAGGGCCAGATCTTAATGGGGCTCGGGTGCGGTGTGCTCACGTTTGTCATCCGCCGGTTCGGCGGGTACCCCGAAGGGGTGTCATATGCGATTTTGCTCATGAACATCGCAACCCCGCTCATCGACAAATATCTGCGCCCCACCAAGTTTGGCGCAACCAAAAGGGGGCGTTCCCATGTCGCTTGATCTCAAAAATAACGAAAAAATCTGGGTGCTCGCGCTGGTGCTGTTTGTCATCACCGCCGTTGTGGCCCTGCTCCTCGGTCTCACCAACCAGCTGACAGCAGACAAGATCGCAGAGCGGCAAGAGCTGGAGCTCACCGAGGCGCGCCAGGCGGTTATGCCGGATGCGGATGCGTTTACCAAGGTTGAGGGTTCCTTTGACGAGACGGTGAGCGAGGTGTATGCCGCGACCAAAGGCGGCGAAACAGTTGGATACTGTGTGTCCGTAAACCCCAATGGCTTTGGCGGCCCCATCGGCATGGTGGTCGGCGTGAGCCTGGACAATACAGTGGAAGGCGTCACCATCACCAGCCTGTCCGAGACGCCCGGCCTGGGCTCCAAGGCGCAGGATGAAGCGTTTTACGGGCAGTATGTCGGCAAACAGGCGGACAGCCCGCTTGCGGTCATCAAAAGCGGGTCGCCGGCAGACAACGAAATTGTTGCCATCTCGGGTGCAACCATCACGTCTGCGGCTGTGACGAATGGTGTCAACACCGCAGTGGAAACGGCAAAATCGCTCAAATAGCCGCTATTTTCGGGAAGGATGTGAGGACTTGAAGGAATTTACCAAGGGTCTGTTAAAAGAGAATCCCACCTTCGTGCTGCTGCTGGGCATGTGCCCCACGCTGGCCGTCACAACCTCGGTCGCAAACGGCATCGGCATGGGCCTGTCCGCCACGGTGGTGCTCATTCTGTCCAATCTGGTGGTCTCGCTGGTGCGCAAGTTCGTGCCAAACAAGATCCGGATTGCGTCATACATTGTTATCATTGCGGGGTTTGTAACTATGATTGACCTGTTTTTGCAGGCGTATGTGCCCGCGCTGTCCAAGTCGCTGGGGCTGTTTATCCCGCTCATCGTGGTAAACTGCATCATCTTGGCGCGCGCGGAGGCATTTGCTTCCAAAAACAGCCCCATACCCTCCATGCTGGACGGTGCCGGCATGGGGCTGGGCTTTACCTTTGCGCTCGCCCTCATCGGCTCTATCCGCGAAATCCTAGGGGCGGGCACATGGTTCGGCATCTCGCTGTTCGGCGCCGGCTTCCAGCCTGCCACCATCTTGATTTTGCCCCCCGGCGCGTTTTTGATCCTGGGGCTTTTGATTGGGTGCGTCAAGCTGCTGCAAAAGAAGGGGGAGAAAGCAAAGCAATGACAAGGCGTAAAGCGGTCAAGGCTACTCTCCTATTGATAGCTCAATTGTTTGTGCCCCTGTGGGGGATTCTCACGCTCATATACGAAACCTATCTGGAACGGAGGTCATGGAGATCATGATAGAACTGCTCTTACTGGCGCTCACCACCATCTTGGTGGACAACTTCGTGCTGGTAAAATTCCTGGGCTGCTGCCCCTTCCTCGGCGTTTCCAAAAAAGTAGAGACCGCTGTCGGCATGAGCCTTGCCGTGACCTTTGTGATGACGGTGGCCTCCATGGCGACGTACCTCGTACAGTACTACATTCTGGTGCCGCTTGGCATTGAGTACATGCAGACGGTGGCGTTCATTCTGGTGATCGCCGTGCTGGTGCAGTTTGTGGAGATGGTGCTGCAAAAGTTTACGCCGGCACTCTATAACGCCCTGGGCATCTACCTCCCGCTGATCACCACCAACTGCGCGGTGCTGGGCGTGGCGCTGCTCAACATCCAGAATCAATTCAATTTCATCTATTCAACGGTGTACGGGTTTGCGGCCGGGCTGTCCTTCATGCTTGCCATCGTGCTGTTTGCAGGGGTGCGGGAACGGCTTGAAACCTCGGACATCCCCGAATGGCTCCAGGGGTTTCCCATTGCGCTCATCACCGCCGGGCTCATCGCCATGGCGTTTTTGGGTTTTTCGGGCATGAAGTTCTAAACTGCTCCATGCGCCCCGCCTTCGCGGGTATGCGCAATTTTAGTGATCTGGAAAGGAAGGAACCCTATGAATCCGTTAGATATTCTCTACCCCGTCCTCGCCCTCGCGGGGCTGGGCGTGGTATTCGGCATCCTTTTGGGCATCGCCGCCAAGGCCTTTCGTGTGGAACAGGACGAGCGCGTCCCCCGCATCACAGAGGTTCTGCCGGGCGCGAACTGCGGCGGGTGCGGCTATGCGGGCTGCTCAGCGTTTGCACAGGCCGTTGTGGACGGTGAGGCCAAGGCAAACGGCTGCCCCGTCGGCGGCGCAGCAGTGGGTGCGCAGGTCGCTGCCATCATGGGGGTGACGCTGGAGCAGGAGGAACGTAAGGTCGCCCGCGTCCTGTGCAGCGGCACCCGCGAGGTCACAACGACCAAGTATCGGTATGACGGCATCCGGGACTGCAATGCGGCTTACCGGTATGGCGGTGGGGAAAAGACCTGCCTGTATGGCTGTTCGGGTTACGGCAGCTGTGTCCGTGCCTGTGCGTTTGATGCCATCCATGTGGTGGACGGCGTGGCCCGTGTGGATGCAGACAAGTGTACCGCCTGCGGCAAGTGTGTGGCGGCATGTCCCAAGCGGCTCATCGAGCTGGTGCCCGAATCCCAAAAGACGGTCGTTTTGTGCCGATCCCGGGAAAAGGGCGCGGCAATCCGAGACATCTGTCAGGCAGGGTGCATCGGATGCAAAATCTGCGAAAAGAACTGTCCCACAGGCGCCATCACCGTAGTGGACAACATCGCCCGTATCGACTATGATAAATGTACCAATTGCGGCATCTGTGCGGCAAAATGTCCCAAACATGTGATTGCCGGCAGAGCGGACACGGATGCCAGCCAAGCTGCACAATAACAGGGAAAGGCAGGGTCAACATGATACATTCCGTGAGTTTAACCGCTGTCATCGAGGACAGCAACCTAGAGAAGCTCTATGTCCCCGACCACTATGAGGATATCGAGATCACATCTGCCGATGTCAACCGGCCCAGCCTGCAGATTGCAGGCTTTTTTGACTACTTTGACCCCGACCGCATCCAGATCATCGGAAAGGTGGAGGTCACATACCTGGAAAAAATGACCAGCACACAGCGGACCGAAAGCCTGGAGAAGCTGTGCGCCCAGCCCGTGCCCGCCATCATCATCACGCGCGGCATGGAGCCCTTCCCCGAACTGCTGGAGTGTGCCCGCCGGTTTCGCCGGCCTTTGCTTCGTACCATGGAAAGCACCTCCCGGTTCATGAGCAATCTAATCCTGATGCTAAACGTCAGCCTGGCACCCATGACCACCATTCATGGCGTGTTGGTAGAGGTGTATGGTGAAGGCATCCTGCTGTGCGGAGAGAGCGGCGTCGGGAAAAGCGAAACCGCCATCGAACTGGTCAAGCGGGGGCACCGGCTGGTCGCAGACGATGCGGTGGAGATCAAGCGGGTGTCCAACAAGACCCTGGTGGGCAGTTCCCCTGAGATCATCCGTCACTTCATCGAGCTGCGCGGCATCGGCATCATCGACGTCAAACGCATTTTTGGTATGGGCGCAGTCAAAGATACCGAAAACATCGACCTCATCATCAACCTGGAGGTCTGGAAAAAAGAAAAACATTACGACCGCTTGGGCCTGGATGAGGAACACACCGATGTGCTGGGCCTTACCATCCCCTCCATCACCCTGCCCGTCAAACCGGGCCGGAACCTCGCCATCATCGTGGAGGTCGCCGCCATGAATCACCGACAGAAGCGCATGGGATACAACGCGGCAGAGGAGCTCAACAAGCGGCTCATGTCCCAAATAGACTTCTAGAGGCGCATGACCCAAGGGAGGTGCATGTCACATGGGTAACTACCAAAACTTATCCGATGCGCTGCAAAAACGCATCCAGCAGGACTGGGCCGAGGGCGCACGTTTCCCCTTTGCCTGCCCGAATGAAGCGGTTATCCGCCGCGACATGTCTCATGACCGGCAAAACCTGTGGCGCCCGGCCTTTGTGCGGGATGCGGAAAAGATCATGCACAGCGCCTATTACAACCGCTATACCGACAAGACGCAGGTGTTCTCCTGCTACCGCAACGACGACCTCACCCGCCGTGCCCTGCACGTGCAGCTGGTTTCCCGCATTGCGCGCAACATTGGGCGGATGCTGGGGCTCAATCTTGATCTCATCGAGGCCATTGCGCTGGGCCATGACATTGGGCACACGCCGTTTGGGCATGCCGGCGAGCGGTTCTTATCCCAGCTGTACCACGACCAGACTGGACGTTCGTTTAATCACAACGTGCACAGCGTCCGCGTCTTGGACGGCATCTTCCGGTACAACATCAGCCTCCAGACGTTAGACGGGATCCTGTGCCACAATGGGGAGTTTGAGCAGCAGGAATATCGCCCCATGCCGCTATCCGATTTTGCCGCCTTTGACGAAAAGGTGGAGGCCTGCTATACCGACGAAGCCGCCATCGGCCGCTTGGTGCCCAATACGCTGGAAGGGTGCGTGGTGCGGGTGTCGGACATCATCGCCTATGTGGGAAAAGACCGACAGGATGCCTACAAAACGGGCCTTTTTACGCATGACCCCTTTGCGGACACCGCAACCATCGGCAAAAACAATGCGGAGATCATCAATAACCTTACCGTCAACATCGTGGAAAACAGCTACGGCAAGGACCACCTCTGCATGGAACCCACCTATTTTGCAGAGCTGAAAAAGTGCAAAAAAGAAAATTATGAATATATCTACAACTCCCCCGCCGTCGCCACGCTGTATGACGAGGTGATTGGCCCCATGTTCGCGCAGCTCTATGAGCGGCTGCTCTGGGATGTCGTCCATAAAAAGCGGGACTCGGCGGTATACCGGCACCACATCGACTTTGTCAACGACCGGCGCCGCCTGTGCCTGGACAAGTCGGATTATGCGGCGCAGGAGCCCAACCAGATCGTGGTGGATTACCTGGCGAGTATGACGGACGACTATTTCCTGGACCTGTATGCTTTTCTGTTTCCCGACAGTACCCTACATGTGGACTATGTTTCCTATTTTGAAGACCTGGCAAAACCGCCGGCAGATTGTGAAAGGACGTGACGCAAATGGTCCTGATCCGAACGGCCGACCTTTCGGATATTCAGCAGATTCATCCCATCTATCAAGAATTGTTCACAAGCTCTGCGGAACTCCAGCCCATGCATTTCCGACCTGCCAAGCAGGATGAGGACTTCCTGGTCAATATCATCCAGCAGGAGGACAGCGACATTTTGGTGGCCGAAGAGGACGGGCGGATCGTGGGCATCGCGCTGGTGAAAGCGATGGAAACCCCCGCCTACACTTGCCTGGTGCCGCACCGGTACTGTTACCTGATGGATTTCGTGGTAACCGAGCGCAGGCGGGGGTGCGGCATTGGCAGCATGCTGCTAGACAGCGTACGGGCATGGGGCAGGGAGCGGTCGCTCGATTTTTTGCAGCTCAGTGCGCTTGCCAACAACCAGGCCGCCCGCCGTTTCTACGAGCGGCATGGCCTTGCGGTCGAGATGGTCACCTATCGCGGCCCGCTGTCTGATGCTGGCTCTTCGGGAATGCAGTGAGTGCGAAACCGCGCTCCCCATCTTTGCTGCCCTGCGCGCTGACCACCTAGATTTCCTGAAAAGTGACATCAGGCAGCACAAATAGTCGTTCAGACGTTTGTGGCATGCCAAATATGCCCTGATTTCTATCCCACTACCGGAGATGAACCCCATGAAGATTTTAGCAGAAACCCATTGCCATACCCTCGCCAGCACCCATGCGTACAACACTGCCACCGAGATGATCGCGGCAGCAGGAAGGCTGGGACTGGAACTCATCAGCCTCACAGATCACGGCCCCAAGCTGCCCGACGCGCCCCATCACTGGCATTTCGGCAACCTGCGCGCCATCCCGCACAAGGTGGATGGCCTCTATGTATTACGGGGCGCGGAGGCGAATATACTAGATTATACGGGGGCCATTGATCTGCGGGAGGATATCCTGCGCGACCTGGACATCGTGATCGCCTCCATCCACCACCCCGTCTTCGCGCCCGGCACCCTGACAGACCACACCGCAGCCTACCTCTCGGTGGTGCGCAACCCCTACGTGGACATCATCGGGCACTGCGGCACCCCCGAATTCGCGTTTGATGTGGACGCGGTGCTGGAAGAGGCCAAAAAATATGACAAGATCATCGAAATCAACCACCACACCTTTGACGTGCGCCAGGCCAGCATCCCAAACTGCGAACACATTGCGCGCCGGTGCAGGGAAATCGGCGTCAAGGTGGCCGCCAGCACGGATGCACACAGCATCTATGAGCTGGGGAATGTACAGCATTCCCTGCGGGTATTTGAGCAAGTGGGGATGCCCGAAGAACTGGTTGTAAATACCACCGCTGAGAAGCTCCTGCGCCATCTCTGCGCGCGCAGAGGGTATGACCGCAGCCGGTTTGAGCAGGTATAACAACACCGCATCGGCGGCATACATTGCGGCGTGATCTTTTTTGCGCCAAAGCGACAGACGCAGAGGAACGCTTTTGTCCATCTAAAATACCATCAGGAGGTTCCCATGACGGAGTTTATGCAAGCATTGGGCAAGATTCTGCCCTACCATACCGAGGAGCCCATGTCGGCGCACACCACCTTTTGCGTGGGCGGCCCTGCCGACATTTTTTGTGCACCCGAGGATGTCAAAGCCCTGGCGGATGTCCTGCGCCTCGTGCAGCAATTTGAGGTGCCGCTGACCGTTGTGGGCGCCGGCTCCAACCTGCTGGTATCGGACAGCGGCATCCGCGGGCTGGTCCTAAAGCTGGGCGGCGGCCTGTCGTCCCTCTCCGTGTCGGACACCACCATCACGGCGGGCGCTGGCGTCAGCCTTGCGCGGCTGGCAAATTTTGCGCTTTCACACAGCCTTACAGGGCTGGAGTTTGCGAGCGGCATCCCCGGCCTGCTGGGCGGCGCCGTATACATGAACGCGGGCGCATACGGCGGGGAGATGAAAGACGTGGTGACAACCACTACTGCGCTGGACCGCAGCGGCAGCCCCGTCACCATCTCGGGGGAGGCGCATGCGTTCTCCTACCGACACAGCGCATTTTCCGAAACCGACCTCATCCTTGTGGAGTCCCGTTTGTCCCTTGCCCACGGCGACCACGATGCCATTTTGGCCACCATGCGGGATTTGAATCGCCGACGGAAAGAAAAGCAGCCCCTGGAATTTCCCAGTGCAGGCAGCACGTTTAAGCGCCCCCAAGGGCACTTTGCGGGCAAGCTCATCCAAGACGCCGGATTGCAGGGATACCAAATCGGCGGCGCGCGGGTGTCGGACAAACATGCCGGCTTTGTCATCAATGCCGGCGGCGCGACGGCCTGCGATATCTATCGCCTCATCCGGCACATCCAAACCGTCGTTTTTGCGCAGTTTGGCGTCATGCTGGAGCCCGAGGTGAAGATGCTCGGCGATTTTTCGGACTGCAAATAAATGGAATATTTTGGAATTACAAGGTGCTGTGGCCTTGCTTGGCACGAGGTTCTCTGCTGCTTTTTTGTACCTTCCCTTTCACCTGCGGGCTTTCGGTTTACCATGGGGAACCCTACCCCTGGCCATCCTTCTCTCAGAATACCGAAAGAAGCATCGCCGCACCATGGCCGCTGGCCTGACCTGCGCTCGTAATGCGGCTCGCCCAATCCCATGGGCACAGCACTCCGCCAGGTTGGCACTCAAAACATGACATCTCCGCATTCGCAACAAGGCAGGGATACGAACTTGTATCCCTGCCTTGTTTTATGCCCGCCACAGGCTCTCGTAATACCGTTTGACGTCGTGTTCCCGCAGTGAAAAAAGTCCTGGCAGACGCGGCATCCCAATGTGCAGACGGATACCCACGTGCCGGTATCCCATGAGCGCAAACGGGATTTTGGTGACCAAGTCGTTGCCATTTTCCACCCGCAGCGTATTGGGAACGCGCTGGTTGTATGCCTCCGCAAAGGCCTTATTGCCCACGCGGGGACAGCCAAACAGCGCCGCCTGAATGTACAGCGTTGGAAATGCGAACTGCAGGTCCAGTGCACACAACGCTGCCAGTGCCGCACCATAGGAATGCCCCGTCGTATAGACCTTGTGGATATCGGGCGTCACAAAACTGCGGATGCGCATCTGAACACACGGGGTATAAAACACGTTTAAAAAGCCGCGGTGCACCTTGATGCGCGCATCCGGATTCCCATCGGGCGCTGCCTGTTTCCAAAAGTGCAGGTCTGTCACCAAATCCGTGGTGGAATCCGTGCCACGGAAGGCGATGAACAACCGGTCTTTTTCTTTGGTAATACAAAACTGCGCATCCGTATCCCCGCAGCTTCCGTTGTACAACACCTCACCTTCGTCAATCACAGGCGTATCAATATAAGCCAAGAGCGCCTTTTCCAAAACCTCCAACAGCCTTGCGTCCCGCATATGCACACCCACCTCCCCACCCTATCTGTATGCGCGGCGGCATGTACACATGCAAAAAAGGCGCCTGCCGTTGGCAGACGCCTTTTTTCTATCTTTTAAAATCAAACCACACCATATGCCATCATGGACTTCGCAACCTTCATGAAACCGGCGATGTTTGCGCCCGCAACCAGGTTGCCCTCCATGCCAAACTCCTTGGCAGCAGCGCTGGCATTCTTGTAGATATCCGCCATGATCTGCTTGAGCTTCGCATCCACCTCTTCAAACGTCCAGGAATACCGCATGGAGTTCTGGCTCATCTCCAGCGCGGAGGTCGCAACGCCACCCGCATTGGCCGCCTTTGCCGGCCCAAACAGCACGCCGTTTTGCTGGAACACATGGATGGCTTCAGGCGTAGACGGCATGTTGGCACCTTCTGCGACCGCATAGCAGCCATTGGCCACCAGCGTCTTTGCCGCCGTCTCGTCCAGCTCGTTCTGCGTCGCACAGGGCAGCGCAATGTCACACTTGATGGTCCAGATGCCCGAGCAGCCCTCGTGGTACTCCGCACCGGTACGTGTCTTGACATACTCGCTGATGCGCTTGCGCTCCTCCAGCTTGATCTGCTTCACCAGATCCAGGTCGATGCCATCCTTATCGTAGACATAGCCCGAGGAGTCGCTCAGCGCAACTACCTTTGCACCCAGCTGGGTCGCCTTCTCGGTCGCAAAGATTGCAACGTTGCCCGAACCAGAAATCACGACCGTCGCACCCTCAAAAGACTTGCCTGCGGCCTTTAGCATCTCGTCCGTAAAGTAGCACAGGCCATACCCGGTCGCCTCGGTACGCACCAGGCTGCCGCCATAGGTCAGGCCCTTGCCCGTCAGGACGCCGACATACTCATTGCGCAGGCGCTTGTACTGACCGAACATATACCCAATCTCCCGCGCACCAACGCCGATGTCACCTGCCGGCACGTCGGTATCCGCACCGATGTGCTTGGACAGCTCGGTCATGAAGCTCTGGCAGAAACGCATCACTTCCGCATCCGACTTGCCTTTGGGGTCAAAATCCGATCCGCCCTTGCCGCCGCCGATGGGCAGACCAGTCAGGGAATTCTTAAATATCTGCTCAAAGCCGAGGAACTTAATAATGCCCTCATACACCGACGGATGGAACCGCAAACCGCCCTTATAAGGCCCGATGGCGCTGTTGAACTGCACACGGAATCCGCGGTTTACCCGCACGACGCCGCTATCGTCCACCCACGGCACCCGGAACTTGATGATGCGCTCGGGCTCAACCAAGCTCTCAATGACGCCGCTTGTAATAAACTCGGGATACTTCTCAACGACGGGTTCCAACGATTCCAGCACTTCCCTGACCGCCTGATGGAACTCAGGCTCGGCAGGATTACGCTTGATTACCGTCTGCATGAGCGATTCCAAATATGAATTTTTGATGGCCATGGTTTTCGTCCTCCTAGCTTTATTTTCTTTTTTCATCCATTATTATACATCAATATGAAATTGTCCGCAAGAAAAAATTCATATTCATCGTGAATGAACAGAATTCATTCATGTTTTTTGTCTTATAGCATAAAACATTCATTTTTCTGTATGGAAACCGGGAAAATTTTTCTGATTTTCGCATAAATTCACAATTTATTCATACCCATGACATAGTTGCCGGTTATAATAAAGCATGTCAGGTGGAGTTGAGATGGCCCCTGGCGAGCGCAGCTATATCTCTAATTTTCATAATAATCCCCCTGGGCCGGTGCCGTAAGGTGCCGGCCCAACCCTTTTTTATCCCAAAATAATGCTTCATCTGCGCATGACGCTGCCCTATAGCCCACGAAACAACAAAAAATCGCACAGGCAACGAAAGCCTGTGCGGTTTTTTCACCGCGCCGATGTGACTGCATGTCATCGCTGGGCACCTACTACCCATGATGCTTTGCGCATGCAGCAAACACAGCCGGTTTATATCTTAAACCGATATCCCGCACCCCACACCGTCTCGATGTACTGGGGCCGGGAAGGATTATCCTCGATCTTTTCTCGGATGCGGGCGATGTGCACCGTGACGGTGGAGGCATCCGAGATGGCATCATACCCCCAAACTCGTTCAAACAGCGTTTCTTTGTCATAAACGCGGTTGGGGTTTTTCATCAAAAACAACAGCAGGTCAAATTCCTTTTGCTTCAAAACCACTTCATCGTCTTTTACAAACACCCGCCTATCCTGCTCATCCACCGTGAGGCCCCGCACCTTGAGCAAATTGCGCTCCTCTTTTTTGTTCTTAAACTTCTCATAGGTTTTCAGATGGCTATTTACCCGTGCGACCAGCTCCCCCATGCCAAACGGCTTGGTGATATAATCGTCCGCCCCCAGGTTTAATGCCTTGATTTTCTGCAGCTCCTCATCCTTGGCGGATACCACCAACACAGGGATCTCCTTGGTTTCCGCAATGCTGCGCAGAATCTCAAACCCATCCTTGCCTGGCAGCATCAGGTCCAAGATGACCAGATCAAACGGCTGGGACTGAATCAGCTCCAGCCCTTCCGTCCCCGTAAACGCACAGGTGACGCCGTATCCGCTCATCTCCAGATAGTCCTTTTGCAGCTCTGAGATGCTTTTATCGTCCTCTACAATCAAAATCTGTTTCATCGCACTGTTCCCCTGTTCTCACTTCACTTTTTTGAGGGAGATCATCATACTGGTCCCCTCTCCCACCTGGCTGACCGCCCAGATGCGGCCATCCATGCCTTCCACGATCTGCTTGGCAATCGCGAGTCCCAGGCCGCTTGAGCCCTCCACTTTCCGCGCATTGTCCGCGCGGTAAAACCGGTCAAAGATATGGGGCAGGTCCTCTTTGGGAATGCCGATGCCATTGTCCCGGCACTCAATGATGACGGAAGAGTTGGTCTCCCGCAGACGAAGCACCACCCGCCCCGTCTCGGGCGCAATGTGCTTCCGTGCGTTGTCCAGCACGTTTTGCACCACACGGCGGAACCGCACGGCATCCATAGACACCTGAACCGGCCCCGGCAATTCGCTTTCCAGCGTCAGACGTTTTCCCTCTTTTTCAAATGCCACCGCATTGTCCGCGATGGAATCCTCCAAATATGCCGCGATGTCCACCCGCTCCATATCAAAGGGGATTTGATGCAGATCCAGCTTGGAATACAAAAGCAGATCGTCGATCATGGCGCTGATGAGCGTTGTTTTTTCCAGCGCGGCCTTTAGATACCTTTCCCGCTTTTCGCCCGTTGCGACCCCATCTAACACCCCTTCCACATAGCCGCGGATGGCGGTCACAGGCGTCCGCAAGTCATGGGAAATGCTGGAAATCAAGAACTTTCGGTTGTCGTCATATTTTTCCTGATAATAGATGCTTTCTTTGAGCTTGAGCCGCAGCTGTTCCACCGCCCGGCACAGCTCCAGCACCTCGGCCTCCCCCTCGTCCACCACGGCAGTGTCCAGCTCTCCCGCGGAAAGCAGCTCCGTCTCCCGCTTGAGCTTGGTGATAGGGCCGATGAAGTTGCGCACGTGGGACCGTTGCACAATGAGGCTGGCCGCCAAAAAGGTGACAAAAAATACGATGATGATAAAGCCCAGCATGACATTGACGAAGCCCGACGTCCGAAGCAGCGGCGTCAGCTTGATGACCTCATAGTCATCCTCCGCCTGAAAGCGATCCACATCCACGCTGTATGTCACCTTACCAATGGGGTAAGTATTCTCACCCACATCATCGTTCATGAGGATTTCCTGTATCTGCACCCGGCTGAGATCCCTACTCGCATGCAGCACAGAGCCGCCCCGCAGCACAATGACATCCGTGCCCGCGGCGCCAAGCTCCGTCGGGATTTTGTTGGCCCGCATATAACAGTACCCAAATAACAGGCTGACCGTCGTGGTAATCACGACCGTCGCCAGCAGCACCAACATGTTTTGGGAAAACAGCCTCGACTTCACACAAACGCCCCCAGTCCGTTAGATCTGACGCCGGTCAAACAACGCATACCCAGCGGAGAACAGCGCAATGCCATACCCCAGCAGGATGAGAGACAGCCGGAAGATCTTCTGCACATTCACAAACGTCCCCGTAAACAGGATGTACCAATCCAGGGTGGAGGTGAAGAAAAAGCTCTCGGCATTGGGCCAGAAGAACCCCAACCCCAGAAACACGATATAGACCAGGACGGACAGCATAAAGGCACTGACGGTACCCCGTGTGAGATTGGCGATGAACATGACCATCAGCGCCAGCACCATCAGCGGGAAAAATGAGGATAGGTATGCCCCGATGACGTCTGAAAGGCTGAGCTGAGAGCCCCCAATCATGACCGACAGGATCAACGATAAGAGCATGACAAACAGCAGGTTTGCCAAGATAAAGGTGGCCGCCGCAAGCACCTTGGATAGGTATACCAGGAAGCGGGACACCGGCCGCGTCAGCGTCATTTTGATGGTCTGCTCCACAAATTCACTGGAGAACATGTCAATACAGATAAACGCCGTAAACAACGGCAGCAGGGTATAATTGAGCACCGAGAGCACCAAAATGGCAAACTCCGAGCTCCCTACCACATTGATGCCCGCAAAATTCTTCAAGCTGGACACAATCAGCCCCGCAATACCGATGGCAGCGACGGACAAAATCGCCGCCACCACGATTTTTTTCCGTTTGGAAATTTTATACAGCTCGTTGAGATACGCCGCTTTCAGGCTTGACATTGTCGTCCACCTCACTCAAATAGTAGTTTTCCAGGGAAGAGTAATTGGCCAAAACCTCATCCATCCCCGCTTCGGCCAATAGCCTGCCCTCATATAGAATCCCCACCTTGGTACAGGTGAGCTCGACGTCGTGAATCAGATGGCTGGAGATGAAAAAGGTGGTTTGTTCTTCCTCCGCCAAACGCCCAATCAGCCGGCGCATCTCCACCATGCCCTCCACATCCAGGCCGTTGAGCGGCTCATCCAAAATGAGCACGCTGGGCCGGGACAAAATTGCCAGCGCGATCCCCATGCGCTGCCGCATGCCAAGGGAATAGTTGCGGATTTTTTCATTCTTAAAGCGCAGCATGCCCGTCAGCTCCAGGCACTCGTCAATGCGCTTGTCGTCAATGCCGTCATAAAAGCGCGCACACATCCGCATGTTGTCCCGTGCGGTGAGATATGGGAACATGGCGACGCTCTCGATGATACAGCCAACACCTGCCATCGCCAGCGGATAGCGTTCTGTAATAGAATAGCCATTGATGTACACATCCCCGCTGTCGGGGGACATCAGGCCCGTCATCACCTTCATCGCGGTGGTCTTGCCCGCCCCGTTGGGGCCCAAGAAGCCATAGACCTCCCCGCGCGCAACTTCGATATTCAAATCTGTGATGCCGCGCTTATTTTTATACTGTTTGGATAACTGCGAGATTACAATTGCCGGATCCAAAAAAGGACACCTCCGTTTTCTCCGGTCCGCGCCAAAGGCCGCCTCCCGGGCCATTTTACACAACAATAGGGGAATGCCAAAAGGCACACCCCATTGCTGCATTCATTTCCATAGATTGCCTGGCTTATTCAAACACCCGGCGGAAATCCTCACTAAAGCCACTCTGGTAGGTGCGGCTGCGGGAGCCGTTCTCCTCATCGTACTCCACGTCCATCGCAACATACACATCGGTTCCGCCCGTGTAGGTGATGATGCCCGTCTTCTCGGTGCCGTCCGCTTCGGTGTACTGGAAGACTGCCTCATGCCCGCCTTGCTCCAGTGTCGCCACGAAGTCAAAGGACCGTGCTCCCGTCTCGGGCGCCTCCCCCTCTTTATACACCTCCGTGTAGGTTCCGGTGATGCTGGTGTCATCCACCGCGGTGATGGTGAGCGTACGATCGCCCAGCTTCTTCATCGCCTCTTCGTCCACGATCTCGCTCACATAAGTGCCCACGTACCGGTCCGTAAAGCCGCTGACATACGCCGCATGCTCTTCCACCTGCTTGCCGGTCGGGTCAAATTCCGCAATCGTGGTCCCATTGATATCCGTCAGCGCCAGAGAACACTCCAGCTCAAACGTATGCATGACGCCGTTTGCATCCCGGCCCACCAGAGAGCCTGTTCCAATGACGCTTTCAATCACACCGTCCTCACTCGCAATCGCCTTGCCCGACACGCCCGTCACAGAGATGTCGTTCCTCAGCGCCGGAATGCCAAGCTCCTCGAAGGTATACGAGTCCATCATGCCGTATTTCACACAGAAAGAAACCACTGCATTCACCAGAGGCGGCACCTGGGATTCGGATAAATTCCCCATGTACACCATCTTGCCGTCCGCCTCTTCGGACTGCACCAGGTCTTGCAGGTTCCCCACAAATGCGTCAAAGATGCGCTCTAGGTCTGCGACCTGTTCATCGTCAAAGGGATCGTTCACAAAGCTGTCCACATCGCTGCTGTCATCCGAAACGGGCTCCCTGTTGTAAAGGTAATACACACCGTCGTCCGAATTCTGCGTGACATAGCGTTCCGGATCGTTGTACTGATAATAGGACGCCTCCTGTTGGCCATCCTTCCATCGCTCGGTGGTATTGCCCTCTGTCCGTTCGTTCTGCATATCCATTTTCTGCCGGCTGGTTGCCTCATACAGCTGGCTGCCATCCAGCTTGACGCCAATGGCCATGTCCGCCGTTATGCTGTCAAATTCATTGGCCACCTTTGCCGTGGTCGTCTTGACGGCCTGCTTGAGGCTTGTGTAGCCTGAGCCCAACACCACGTCTGCAAAGGCGGAAGTCGCCAGGATGGATACGCCTGCCACCACTGCGAGGATGGATACCGTTTTTTTTCCCATCTTCATGTTTGTTTGCCTCCTTTGGGTCTTGTGATATATCACACTGCGTTTGCACCTGCCTGCTCGGTACGGTTTGTATTATATCCCAGCGATCTTAATTATCAATAAAGGAAACCTTAACAGTTTATTAAATCCTTCAAACAATTTACCGTCTCTCCCTTTGGTTTCTTTTATTATATACCCAAGCCACGGGCAAAAGCAATCATTTTTGAGAAAAAGTGCCCGCAGCGCACCCTCTTGCCGCATTGGTCTGACTTCCTGCGGCCACCGCCCAAGAACCCACAGCTGTCCTTGGGCAGCATCAGGGCCTGATATGCGCTTGACAGTCCTGCCGGACAGGGCTATAATAGTAGAAAATCCCATCAAACAGGAGGAGAACGGCATGCAGTTTCAAATGGTACACAACAACATCAACGTCCTGGACCTCGCGCGGAGCATGGCCTTTTACCGGGATGCACTGGGGCTGACCGAATGCGGGCGCATCGAACCCGACGGCGGTGACTTCACCATTGTATACTTAACAGACGGCGTCGGGCAGCACCAGCTGGAACTCACCTGGCTGCATGACCGCACCAAGCCCTATGATCTGGGAGAAAACGAGTTCCACCTCGCCTTCCAGACGGACGATTTTCAAGGCGCACTCGCCCGTCATCGGGAGATGGGCTGCGTCTGCTACGAGAACCCCGACATGGGCATCTACTTTATCAGTGACCCAGACGGATACTGGCTGGAGATTGTGCCTGCCCGCAAATGACCGCTTGACGAAAGCGCAGCCATGTGATATGATAAATCAATCAGCCCTTGCGGCCTCGCACGGCACAGGGGTATTTCTGACAGAAGGAGGAGCCGCTATGCCCATTCGGATTCCCAACGCGCTGCCCGCGACGGCGGTGCTAGAACAAGAAAATATCTTCGTCATTACCGAGACGCGCGCCATGACACAGGACATCCGGCCCCTGCGGATTGTCATCCTGAACCTGATGCCCACCAAGATTGTGACCGAGACCCAGCTGTCCCGCCTTTTGGGCAACACGCCGCTCCAGGTGGAGCTGGAGCTCATGCACACCCGATCCCACCACTCCAAAAACACCCCGCAGGAGCACATGCTGGCGTTTTATAAAACCTTTGACGAACTCAAAGACCAGAAGTTTGACGGCATGGTCATCACAGGCGCCCCGGTGGAACATCTGGCCTTTGAAGAGGTGGAATACTGGGAAGAACTCACCGAAATCATGGAGTGGTCCAAAACACACGTCACCAGCACTTTTCACATCTGCTGGGGCGCGCAGGCGGGCCTGTATTACCACTATGGCATCCCCAAATATCCGCTGGAACACAAGCTGTTCGGCATCTTCGCACATAAGGCCGACCAGCCCCGGTCCATGCTGCTGCGCGGTGCGGACGATACCTTCTACGTTCCCCACTCCCGGCATACCGAAACCCGGCGGGAGGATATCGAAAAAATTCCCGGGCTTAAAATCATCTCTTCTTCTGAGGAAGCAGGTGTGTACCTCATCGCGACCGACCGCGGCCGTCAGATCTTTGTGACCGGGCACTCGGAATACGACCGGGAGACCTTAAAGCTGGAGTACGAACGGGACAAGGCCAAGGGCCTTCCCATTGCCGTTCCCAAACACTATTTTCCAGACGACGACGATACCAAAGCCCCCATCATGACGTGGCGGAGTCATGCCAATCTGCTATATTCCAATTGGCTCAACTACTTTGTGTATCAGACCACGCCATATGATATCACAAAGATTCAATAAAATTGGCTTCCTTTTACAGCAAGCAGGTATGCTTTCTTCATCAGATAAATCAAAAAATCATCAGGGGCGACAGCCAAACGGCTGCCGCCCCTGACGCATTCATCAAAAGGTAACGTTGTCATCCATGACGCCACTGCCCTTTCTGTTGTCGGGACGCACGAGCTTGCCATACACACGTCTCACCAATTTTGCACTTTCCACTTGGACCACAGAAAGCAACGACAGGCCTATAACAACAAGCCACTGCGTACCTTGTAGCAAGGTAAGCTTAAATACAGTTCTCAAGGCAGGCATGCATAAAATGCATGCCATAAGGAAAGCTGAGGCGCCAAAGGCCAAAACCAGCCATGGGTTAACGCCTTCTTTCCGTACCCAAATGGGCTCGGTGTTGGATCGCTGGTAGAAAGCGCGAAGCATTTGCGAAAATGCCAATACACAAAAGGCCATGGTCTGACCCACTGTTTGGTTGTCGGTGGTCGCACCAATCCAATAGGCGCAGATTGTCATAGCCGCCACGAAAATCCCCTGTGTAACCACACGGCAAACCAGATCTTTCTCAAACAAAGTACCGGATTTGATCGGTTGGTGCTTCATAATATTGTTGCTGGCAGGATCAACGCCCAAAGCCAGCGCGGGAAGTGTGGCCGTAGCCAAATTGACCCAAAGAACGTGAACCGCCAACAACGGTGCATCCCAGTTAAGCAGCGTAGCAACAAATAAGGTCATTATTTCCGCAATATTTCCAGCCAGCAAAAACTGAATCACCTTTTGAATGTTGCGATAGACGCGCCGACCTTCTTTGATGGCATACGCTATGGTAGTAAATTGATCATCCAACAGTATCATATCCGCAGCATCTTTTGCCACATCGGTTCCCGTAATACCCATAGCGACCCCAATGTCCGCCGCCTTGAGAGCTGGCGAGTCGTTGACGCCGTCACCTGTCATAGCGACGACCTCACCAGTACGTTTCAGGCTTTGAATAATCCGCAGTTTATCGGCAGGCGACACACGAGCGAAAACAGTGGTGGTTTGCACAGCGCAATCTAACGCATCATCCGTCATATGTTCCAGTTCCTCACCCGAAAGCACTGTATCGCCATCTTGATAGATACCCAATTCCTCCGCAATGGTGCGTGCCGTTATTTTGTGATCACCGGTAATCATAATGGTACGAATACCAGCCTCCCGGCAGATATGTACCGATGCAGCTACTTCCTTGCGAGGCGGGTCTATCATGCCAGCTATACCAATAAAAGTCAGATCAAACTCGATATCTGCGTCGTCGTCCGTCGGCAGGACCGACAAAGGACGCATTGCAAAACCAAGCACGCGCAGTGCGTTTTCAGACATGGCAGAACAAAGATTTGTAATATGCGCCTTATCCGCCTCCGTCATGGAACGTACACCGGTTGCAGTTAAAATATGCGTGCAGAGCGGCAACATTTCATCCACCGCACCTTTTGTATAAGCAATCAGATGCTGACCCATTTGATGCACCGTTGTCATGCGTTTTCTGTCAGAATCAAAAGGTTGTTCAAATACCCGCAGATATTCCTGTTCCAATGTCTCATGACCTATGCCAAAGGCCCGTGCCATAAAAATCAATGCACCTTCGGTTGGATCACCAATGATCGCCCCATCCCGGTCTGGGTCACAACTTGCATCATTACAAAGGGCAGCGGCATAGACCAATTCTTGATAAACCTCTGGATGCTGTTTTACGGCGTTTTCAACCGGCGTCATTTCACCAATCTCAAAATCGCCGTTGACGGCAATATGGGTCACAGTCATTTTATTTAAAGTAAGCGTCCCAGTTTTATCCGAACAAATTACCGTAGCACTCCCCAATGTCTCTACCGCTGGCAGTTTTCGCATCAGCGCATTCTTCTTTGCCATACGCTGCACACCCAGCGCCATCACAATGGTTGCTGTCGCAGGCAATCCTTCTGGAATGATGGAAATTGCCAGAGAGATGGCAACGAGAAATTGTGGAATCAAAGGCCGCCGATACAATGCACCGATAACCAGAATTAAGAGACACACGATCAGTCCAATGACAGTCAGCGTTTTCCCAACCGTACTCAGCTTTCGCTTTAACGGGGTATCCATATCATCTTGGTGCTCAAGCATGCCAGCAATGTTACCCACTTCCGTATCCATACCCGTTGCGACCACAACACCGATTGCCCGGCCATAAGTCACAATAGCAGAAGAATATGCCATATTGGTGCGATCTCCCAACGGGCAAGTCTGCGGCAAACAATCCCGGGCATCCTTTTCTGCCGGAACAGACTCCCCTGTTAGCGAAGCCTCCTGCACTTTTAAATTGGCCGATGCAATCAGCCGCAAATCGGCGGGGACCATATCGCCGTCGCCCAACAATACAACATCGCCCATAACCAATTCGTCGGCCGGGATTCTGCTTTCCTCACCTTGCCGCAAAACACGGGCTGTGGGAGCGCTCATCGTCCGCAGGGCTGCCAGAGACGACTGTGCTTTTCTTTCCTGCACAATTCCAATGATTGCATTGACAACCACAATGATGAAGATAACCGCCGCTTCTGTCCATTCCTGCAAGATTGCAGATAATACCGCTGCCCCAATCAAAATCAGGACCATGGGGTCAAGAATTTGCGCTTTTACCATTTGCACAATGCTTTTCGGCGGCACTGACCGCAACTCATTGCGCCCATTCCTTTTGAGCCTTTCGGCAGCCTCGGCATCACTCAGCCCTTTTTCAGAAGTGTGTAGGTTTTGATAGATCTCCGTCAGCTTTTGTGCATGCCAAGGCATTTGTTTGGGATTATCCATAAAGGATAAACCACCCCTTTCTTAAAAATTGTTTGATATTTCTGACCGCTTTCAGCGGTGAT
>CALYAO010000051.1 GCA_944393605.1 uncultured Clostridia bacterium | reverse complement strand
AACTAACTCTATATTTTTTGCGTAGGCTTGGGAATTTCTCCGAGGCCTTTTTGTGTTGCCATTTTACCTTCGGAAATATTTTTTATTTTTTTCTCTAAAAATTCTTGACTTTTTATAGCTGGTCTTTTGTACTCCAAATGACTCCTATATAGTATAGAGTATGACAAAACGGCCGTTTGGTGCGGCTTGTTCTGCTATTTTTGGACAAAACGCCGCAAGGGAAGGTTTCCCCATGCCGATATACAAAGGAGCAACGGAAACGCGGGGTGCTGTGCCAAGGCGCGTCTTTTTCTTTGCCTTTGCGCCGTGCGCTGCGAAAACAATCGCAGCCAAAGGGGAGCCATCCACCCGCTGCATTGAGAAAAGACAGCCGCCCAGGCTACAACGATTGTATGAGCCGTTCTTCGGGCATTGGGGAACAATCAAAAACGGCATAGCCCACCATCAGCTATGCCGTTTCCGTTAATATTTGAATACTGTTTGAAGTGGACGGCCCGAAAACCGTTTTTTTTACCCTATTCTGCTGCCGTCCGTTCCAGGAGGTCAAACATCGCAGTGACATCTTTTTTCAGGACCGTGAACTCCGTCACGCCATCCAGCGTCGCGGCATATGACCGGTCAGCCACCGAAGTAAATGCAATGGTAACATCCGTCCCATCCTTCTTGTGGTACACGACCGTGTATTCGGGCTCCCCGGTTGGCTGTACGGTACAGATGCCGTTTAGCATGATGCCAATGATATCCTGATAGGCAGCTTTGAAGGGACTTTCCTCCACCGATTTGCCATTAATGGCATATGTCTGGTTGTCCCCTTCCCCGCTGATGGTCATCTCATACTGCGTCCCTCGGCCCGTCACAGTAACCGAATTGACCTCTTCGATGTTCTGCAGTTTGATAAACTTCGTCATCAGATCCGTGACCGCGAGGGAGAGGAAATCATCCGTGTCGTCCCCGACCTGATACACCTTGTCGCCGCCGTCGAGCATGACATACACAAAGGTGTCATCCTCCTGTTTGCCTTCCGCACCAATGAGCAGCGTCACATGGGCGCCGTCTTTGTCCGTAAGTGACAGGCTTCCGCGCGGCGCATCCAAGCCAAAGGCCGCCAAATTCGAGGTATCATCCGACGCCACAGCATCCGCCGTCAGTTCGCTCATCGTACCTGTGATTTCGGTGTTGATGGTTTCGTAGTCACCTTCCCGCTGATACGGCGACGTCATATTCCAGCCAGTGATGATTTCATTGCCCTGTTCATCGGCACCCGTCATCGCCTCAAAAGTGATATCGGGCTGCCCCGCAACGCGCAGCGTGATATGCCGCAGCGAATCCGCGTTCATGCTGTAGATCTGCAGATCCCGCAGACTTGCCAAGGTGGGCGTCATGTTATCCCCCTTGTAGTAGCTGCCCGCATACACCGCCGGGTCGCCTTCCACCATAAAGTAACGCACCGTGTTGGCAGCCACGCCGTTGCCGAAAGAGACGGTCATACTGGTGCCATCCGTCAACGTGATGGTGGTTTTGCGAGTGGGCGCACTCAGGCCATAGACCGCCAGATCATCGGGCGACTCCTCCACCTTCTGATCCGCATCCAGGCTGGTGCAGTTGGTCAAAAGCGTATCCACCCTGGACTCACTGAGGGTCAGATCTGGCTGGCCTTCCACCACCCACCGGTCCTCTTCCTTCACCAGTGTATAGCTCTCGTCGGGATTGGTAACCGCGATCTTTGCAATGCTGTCCCTTTCGGTCGAAAAGAGGGAGATCGATTCGTCCTGCACCGGTTCATCCGAATCGGGCTGATAGGAATTGACCCAGAGCAACGCTCCGACCACCGCCGCAAGCACGACTACAATGATGACAATATTTACAATCAGTTTTTTGGTTGACATAGCGGTACTCCTTTCCCTTGTTTAGCGGAACCGCCGCCGTCTCCAGATCACCAGACCCGCAATCAGAATCCCCAGCGGCAACACAATCACCAGTACCGTAAACCACACCTTCACGTGCACCGCGGGTACCGCAACCATATCCAGCTGTGCAACCTTGGGACGGATGCTGACCAGATCGCCCGACTCCTGCATCCAACCGCTCATGTTGCGGAGCAGCTCGCCATTCCCAAATGCAGACACCTGCGTGAAATCGTCAAACCCGGTGGCCGTCCCCGATACGATCATCTTGGCTGTCACCGTCTCGTTGGTATCCGTCGTAATATCCTTGTTCGCCGCAACCACCACGTCGAATGGCCCAACCAAATCGCCCTCTTCCACAGTGAGCGACGAAATCTCCGTCCCCGCCTTGCCAACAGCAGTCTCAGACAGGGTTACCAGGCTGCTGACCTCCACATAGTTGGGCGGGGTATCCGCCACTTCCAGCACATTGGTAACAGGCAGCACCGTACGCGTCCCCGCCGTCAGATTGCTGGTGATTTCATGTCCGCTTGCCGTTTCCGCCATGGAGGCGACGCCGTAACCAAACGCAGACAGATTGAGCAGCTTATCCTCTCCCGTCTCAATCGCCATCACACGCTGCCGGGTAATGCCCCATTCGCTCGAAAGGTAGTTCTCCAACCTTGGCAGTTCGGGCAGCGCCGGGTCGAAGTAGATCTGAACGTTGCCACCTGTATCCAAAAAGGCATCCATCTTATCAATTTCTTCCGCCGCGAAATCCTGCTGCGGAGCGAAAACGATCAATGTCGCTTCAGGATCGTTCAGCTCCGTGGTCAACAGATCGATGCTGCTCACCTCATAGTTATCCTGCTCCAGCAGGGATTTGCCTGACAACATGGAGCCCTCGCCATGCCCCGTCGTCAAATACGCCACGGGCAGGTCGTCTGTCTTCAAATAGATGATGGCATTGGTAAATTTCTGTTCCGCCGTATAGGTGGTAGCGCCCGTCTGCTGATCCACAGTGCCGATGTCATAGCTGTCTACCACCCGGAATTTATCTCCCATCTCAAATACAATGGAACCCAGGCCCGGCGTCGTACCATCTTCCTGCCATCTGTTCATGAGGCTCGGATTGGAGATGGCATCCACCAGCTCCACATGGAAAAAGTCCGAATGCTGCTGGTACCGTTCCAGGAGAGTCATGACATATCCGCCCTCTTGCTGTTCCCCTGCGAGGTAGTATGCAGTAACGTCTTCCTCCAGACCGTTTAAGGTATCGATGGTCTGCTGGGAGAGCTCATAGATCTTATACTTGGAAAAGTCTACGGTGAGGGAAATCTTGTTGTCAAATGCCACCAGCAGGATGTTGAGCAAGACCACCACAACCACGATTCCAACCGTCAGAATGGTAGCATTGGTACCATACCGAAATTTTCGGGTATCCTTCACCGGTTTTACCTTTTGTTTTTTCTCATTGTTACGCATCATATCTCCCCCTTTCTAGCGCCATCTTCTGCGTTCAACCACCCGAATGCTCAGGAAGACGAACAGGAAGGCAAGGCTCAAAAAGTAGAATATCGGAACCAGATTGAAAATCCCTTGCGTAAAATCCGCAAAGCGCGCTGTTACAGCAAAGAAATTCAAAATGGACGCTGCAATCTGCCCAATAACCGCCAGCGCACCCGTCGTCGCCATGGAAGAGGACACCTGCCCCGCAATGGATTCCATGAACCACAAAAGCAACAGCACGGCCCCCGTCGAAACCGCGGCAATAACCTGGTTTTCCGTCAGGGTAGACATCAGGATACCGATACTGATAAACATGACGCCCATGAGATATAACCCTAAAAAGCCAATCACAATTTCACCCAGCGCAATCTCGCCGTACAGCCGCAGAATAAACGGAAACAGCAGCATGACAACGCAGGTGATGGTGAGGACGGCGACTGCCGCCAAGAATTTGCCGATCACAATATCCGAAGTTCGCACCGGCGCGGTCATGAGCAGCTGATCGGTTCGGCTTTTGCGCTCCTCTGCCATAGACCGCATGGTCAAAATGGGAATGACAATGATGTATACAACACCGACATTGGAGAAAAATGTCCCCATATTGGCCAAACCATATGCAAGGTTGCCAATCCAGAAAAAGACCGCGGCGACCAAGATGCACAGGCCAATGAAGATATACCCAATGGGCGACTTAAAATACGCCTTCAGTTCTCGTTTAAAAATGGCAGCCATTTACTCATCCTCCTCCTTTTCCACAGACACCGGCTCTTGTTGTGCTTCAGAGACAGCATCCTGTCCAATCACATCAAAATCCGCTTCATTGGCAACAAAGGAATCAAACTCAAATGCGCCTTCGTCCCGGGTGAGTTTGAGGAAGATATCTTCCAAGGAGAGCTCCAGCGATTTGGAGAACAGAAGCGGCAGATTGTGCTTTGCCAACGTCTCAAACAACGCCACACGGATGTCCACATCGGGCGCCGCTTCCAGGAGGAAATCAATGGTGCCCGGCTCTTTGCGGCCAAGCGACTTCATATATTTGATGCCGCTCACGCCTTGCAG
Source organism: uncultured Clostridia bacterium (assembly GCA_944393605.1). Taxonomy (GTDB): domain Bacteria; phylum Bacillota; class Clostridia; order UBA1381; family UBA9506; genus CALYAO01. The sequence goes on along the minus strand of CALYAO010000051.1, from coordinate 21,650 downwards.
GGCATCCAAAATGGCCCGCTCCTCGCCCTTGACGCGAATCTGGAATTTGTTCTCCTCCGACATTGCCTTGGAGAGGTTATCGGGCGTATCACTTGCGACCAGCTTGCCCTTGTTGATGATGATGACGCGCTCACAGACCGCACTGACCTCCTGCATGATGTGGGAGGACAGGATGATGGTATGCGCTTTTCCGAGCTTCTTGATGAGATCACGGATTTCAATGATCTGCTTGGGATCCAGGCCCACAGTGGGCTCATCCAGCACCAGTACTTCGGGGTTGCCAATCATGGCCTGTGCCAGCCCGACACGCTGCCGGTATCCCTTGGACAGGTTGGAGATGAGGCGGTCTTTGACCTCTTTGAGTTTAACGACACTCACAATCTCCGCGATATGCCCCTCTTTTTCGGCTTTGTCCACCTTCTTGAGGTCACAGACAAAGTCCAAATACTCTGTCACCGTCATATCCAGGTACAGCGGCGGCTGCTCGGGCAGATAGCCAATGTGCGCCTTGGCGCTCACAGGGTCATCCAAGATGTCATGCCCGTCAATCTTCACAGAACCATTGGTAGACGACAGATATCCTGTCAGGATATTCATCGTCGTGGATTTGCCCGCGCCGTTTGGCCCAAGAAATCCAAGAATTTCCCCTTTTTTCACCGTAAAAGAGATATTGTCCACCGCTACCTTGTCCCCGTAGCGTTTGGTCAAGTTGGCGATCTCTATCATATTCGGTGCTCCCTCCTTTTTGATATGTAAACTGCTAATTACACATATTTGGGGCAGCCCGTGCCGCCCCAAATAAAACCGTACTTTATGGTATCATATGATTTTGTATGAAGTGTGACCGTTTTGTGAATATTACGTGAACGATTGAGAATTATTCCACCACTTTGATGGACAGTTCGCGCAGCTGCTTGGCATCCACCTCGCCCGGCGCACCCGACATGGGCTCGCTGGCATCCTTCACCTTGGGGAATGCGATGACGTCGCGGATGCTCTCCTCGCCGGCCAGCAGCATCACCAGCCGGTCCAGGCCATACGCCATGCCGCCATGGGGCGGCGCGCCATACTTGAATGCCTCCATGAGGAAGCCAAACCGTTCCCATGCGTCCTCATCCGAGAAGCCAAGGGCACGCAGCATGCGCTCCTGCATCTCGGGGGTGTTGATCCGGATGCTGCCGCCGCCCACCTCGTTGCCGTTCATCACGAGGTCATACGCCTTGGCGCGCACGCGGGCAGGATCGGTCTCCAGAAGATCCGCATCCTCATCCATGGGCGCTGTAAAGGGATGGTGCTTTGCAACCAGGCGTTTTTCCTCTTCGCTGTATTCGAACTGCGGAAATTCAGTCACCCACAGCAGATCAAACGTATCCTTCTCAATGAGCTCGAACCGCTTGGCGAACTCCAGCCGCAGCGCACCCAGCGCATCGTACACGATGGTGTCCTTGTCCGCCACCAGCATGATGATATCCCCTACCTGCGCGTCCATGCGGGACAGAATCGCATCAATTTCCTCCTGGGTCAGGAACTTGGTGATGGGGGACTTGAGTTCGTTCTCCGCCACCGTGATCCATGCCAAACCCTTGGCCTTATAGATCTTCACGAAGTCCACCAGCCCGTCCAGATCCCGGCGGCTGAGCTTCGCGTCTCCCCCCTTGCAGTTGATGGCACGAACGCTGCCGCCCGCCTCGATGGCGCCGGCAAACACCTTAAAGCCACATCCCTTTACAATGTCGGACAGGTCGGTCAGTTCCATGCCGAATCGCGTGTCGGGCTTGTCCGAGCCAAAACGATCCATGGCCTCCTGATAGGTCAGGCGCGGGAAGGGCGTCTGAATCTCTCTGCCCAGCACCTCTTTGAACACCTTTTGGATAAACCCTTCATTGAGGGTCATGACATCCTCACAGTCCACAAAGGACATCTCAAGGTCGATCTGGGTAAACTCCGGCTGCCGGTCCGCCCGCAGGTCCTCATCTCGGAAGCACTTGGCGATCTGGATATACCGGTCCATGCCCGAAACCATGAGCAGCTGCTTATACAGCTGGGGGGACTGGGGCAACGCATAAAAGCTGCCCGGATGCACCCGGCTGGGCACCAGATAATCCCGCGCGCCCTCAGGGGTGGACTTATTCAAAATCGGGGTTTCAATCTCCAAAAAGCCATTGTCATCGAAATAATCCCGTGCCAGCTTTGCCACCCGGTGCCGCAGGATCATATTCCGCTGCATGTCGGGACGGCGCAGGTCCAAATACCGGTATTTGAGGCGCACCTCTTCCCGGACATTGCTGTTCTCCTCAATGAAGATGGGGGGCGTTTCGGACTTGGCCAGGATGCGCAGCTCGGTTGCCCGGATTTCCAGGCGCCCCGTCGGGAGCTTATCGTTCACCGTCTCCTCGTCCCGGCGCACCACCTCGCCGACCACCGCCAGCACATACTCATTGCGGATGGTATCCGCCTTTTCAAAGATTTCTTTGTTGCGGTCCACGTTAAACACGACCTGCACCAGGCCGCTCCGATCCCGCAGATCCACGAATATCACACCGCCCAGGTTGCGATACACCTGCGTCCAGCCCATGACCGTCACGGTCTTTCCAATATCCCCTTCTGTGATGTCTCCACAGCGATGGGTGCGCGTTAGCCCTTGCATCGTTTCCATGTCCATTCTCCTTTATGTGATCCTAGTTTTTCATCATTCAGCCCAAATACTCCGACAAGCGATCCAGCGGAACAAGTCTGCTCTCACCCGTCCCCATATCTTTGAGGGCCACCTCATTCTTTGCAATCTCATCATCCCCGATGACCACCGCATACCTTGCGCCAAGCTTATCCGCATATTTCATCTGAGCCTTGACACTGCGGCCCATGTAATCCCGGTCCGCATGAATGCCCTTTCTCCGGAGCCCACACACCAGGTTTTGCGCATAGCCATCTGCCTGCTCCCCGATGGAGGCCACAAACAGGGTCACCCCTTCCGTATCCGGCAGCGCAATCCCCAGGTTGTCCAGCATGAGCAGCAGCCGCTCCATTCCCATGCCAAAGCCCACCGCGCTGACAGCCGGCCCGCCCAGTTCTTCCACCAGGCCGTTATACCGCCCGCCGCCGCACACGGTTCCCTGTGCACCGATATTGTCCGACACGATCTCAAACACCGTTCGGGTGTAGTAATCCAGGCCGCGCACGATGGTTCCATCCACCTGATAAGGGATGCCCATGCCGTCCAGATACCCTTTGAGCGCCTCAAAATGGTCCCGGCACTCCCCGCAGATGTTATCCAGCAAAATGGGGGCATCCTTGTAGATCTGCTTACAGGCAGCATTTTTGCAGTCCAAAATCCGGAGCGGATTTTTCTCATACCGCTGACGGCAGGTCTCGCACAAATCATCCAGCCGGGTTGCAAAGAAAGCACGCAGCTTCTCGTTATACACCGTTCGGCAGTCTTTGCAGCCGATGCTGTTGATATTGAGCCGAACCCCGGTGACACCCAGCTTTGCCAGCAGCGACATCGCAAGCGAGATAACCTCCGCATCAATGGCTGCCGATTCTGCGCCAAACACCTCCACCCCAAACTGGTGGAATTGGCGGAGCCGCCCGGCCTGCGGCTTTTCATACCGGAAGCAGGGGGTGATGTAGTACAGCTTGGTAGGCTGCGGAAGCGCATACAGCGAATGCTCGATAAAGCTCCGCACAACCGGAGACGTCCCCTCGGGCCGAAGCGTGATGCTGCGGCCGCCCTTGTCCAAAAACGTATACATCTCTTTTTGCACCACGTCAGTTGTGTCCCCGACGCCGCGCTCAAAGAGCTCGGTATGCTCAAACGCCGGTGTCCGAATCTCGTGGTACCCAAACGCCGCGCTGAGCTCGCGCATCTCCCGTTCCAGCGCATGCCATTTATATCCTTCTGCCGGCAGGACATCATGCGTCCCGCGCGGCGCTGCAATCTTTGCCATCTCGCCCCTCCTTTTTCGCTCTCTTCCCGCGAATCATACAATTTTAGATTATATCATACCCATTTTTAAAAAACAACCACCAATTTGCTATTTTATGGCTTTCCATATAGAAAAAGGCCACACGCTTTCGTGTGGCCCAAATGGATTGGTGCACCATTCAATTGAGTTTTTCATGCCGGCCGGTCAGGCTATAGATAACCGATTCTCCCAGATTTGCAGCATGATCGCCGATGCGCTCTAGGTACTTCACCACAAACAGCAGCGTCACGCCCCGACGGACACGGGAGGGCTCCTGCTCCATATCACACACGATCCGCTCCACCGTCGCATGGAACGCCTCGTCCTGCTCCTGTTCCATGGTCCGCACTGCCTCCGCCAGCTCGCTGTCGTTATAGGCGTAGGCATCAATGGCCTTCTTGACCAGGTCGATGGTGTGCTGCGTCATCTCGGGGATAAACTCCGTGCCACTCCAAGCATCGCCGCCTGCCTCCACCATCATGGAACAGATGTCTGCGGCATGGTCGCCCATGCGCTCCAGGTCCACAATGATATTCATAACCGACACCACCAGCCGCAGATCCCGCGCGAGCGGCTGCTGCGTCGCAATGAGGTTCACGCACTTGGCTTCAATCTCGTCGTATTTGGCATTGATTTCAGCGTCCCCTTCGATGATCACGTGCGCCAAAGCGTCATCCCCCTTGGACACCGCTTTCATGGCCTGGATCAGCGCATTTTCCACCATGCCAGCCATGGTGATGGTATCATGGTACAGCCCCTTTAGGCTTTCTTCGTAGTTATTTCGTGTCACCAGTCGCACCTCCGTTTGCTTGGGCCTTCACGGGAAGATTGACTACAAATTCGCTCCCCACGCCCAGTTCACTCGTTACATGCACGCTGCCACCGTACATCTGCGCAATATGCTTGACGATGCACAACCCCAGCCCTGTGCCGCCGCTCGCGCGGCTTCTGCCCTTGTCCACCCGGTAAAACCGTTCAAATACACGGGGCTGGTCCTCGGGCGCAATGCCGATGCCCGTATCCCGCACCCGCAGGGTGAGACGCTCAGGCGTGCCATCCACATAGATATCTACCTTGCCGTGATCCCGGTTATAGCGGACCGCATTGGACACCAAATTGAGCAGCAGCTGCTTCATGCGGTATTGGTCCACCGGGTATTCCCGCCGTCCGCTGTCGTTGTGGTAAGACAATACGATACCCCGCTCCTGTGCGGACTTTGCGATCATTTCCAGCACCTCGCCCGCCACCGTATCCACATCACAGGGTGCGGGTGCCTCATCGGGCCGGCCCGATTCCAAATCCGAAATTTCCAAGATATCGTTGATGAGGGAGGTCAGCCGATCCGTCTCAATGTCAATGATATCCAAAAACCGCTTGGCGGATTCGGGATTGTCCATGGCGCCATTTTTTAAGGTATCCACAAAGCCCTTGATGGAGGTAAGCGGGGTTTTCAGCTCATGGCTGACGTTGGAGGCGAATTCACTGCGCATACCCAGCAGCCGCTGCATCTCCGTCACATCCTGCAACACCACCACAGTCCCCATCGGCGCGCCGTCTTCCCCCTGCATGGGGGCCTTGGTGACCGTATAGGTTCGGCCCCTGTCCGAAAGTTCCATGGACATCTGGTCGGGATCCCCCAAAAAGTCGTGCAGCGCATCCAGACGGTACACCTCCTGCAGCACATGGCCGACCGCCTCATCTTTTACCAGCCCCAACATGTCCGCCGCAGGGCTGTTGAGCAGCAAGATCACACCCTCCGGATCCATCGCCACAATACCGCTCGGCACGCTGTTGAGCACGGTTTGCAGCTGCGTGTTCTTCTCCTCCGCCCGACGGATGGTACGCGCCAGGCGCGTCTGCATGATCTTCACCGACCGGGTCAGCATACCAAGCTCATCCTTCCGGCGGTAATGGAACTGAGGCGCTTCCTCGCCGCGAGAAACCGCACGTGCAAAATCCGCGAGCGCCCGAACAGGCATCACCACACGTTTGGAAAACAGACCGCTCATGAGGAGCGCAATGCCCACGGCACCCAACATACCGCCGCAGAGGAACAGCAGAATCTCCTGATCAATCTGCCGAAGCTGCTCCATGCCCACAGAAAAACGCACCACCACGGGCTGCCCCTGCCATTCCACGCGGCGCGCTACATAGAGATAGGTCGTCCACGTGGACTGCGAAAACCGGCGGCTGACACCCTGCCCCGTTTCAAACGCCTCCTGGATCTCAGGCCGGTTAGCATGGTTTCCAGGCTCCGCTACCTCCGTATCGTACAGGACCGCCCCGCTTTGGTCCACCACCGTAATGCGGGTGGTCTTAAGCTGCGCGGCATACTCTTCTGCGAGCCTCGACAAATCCTCATCCATCTGGGAGGCGAACAGGCCAATTTCCGCATAAAGACTTTGGGTGAGTTCCTGTTCATAGCTGCTGCGGGAGACCGTATAAACCGCAATGCCCATGATCCCTGTCACGGTTAAGATCAATATGATAAAGTACAGCAGTATCCTGCGCCGCACCTGCCATTCCCCCTATTCACGAAATTTGTAGCCCACGCCACGCACCGTTTCGATGTATTGCTCGCTGTCATCTCCCAGGAGCTTGCGGAGTTTTAGGATATGGACGTCCACCGTCCGGGTTTCTCCGACGTATTCATAGCCCCATACGGAGTCTAACAGCACGTCCCGCGTGAGCACATGCCCCTTGTTCATCATGAGCAGCCGAAGCAGGTCAAATTCTTTGAGCGTTAGGGACAGCTCCTTCCCCCCTTGCGTGACGGTGCGCTTTTTGCTGTCCAAAACCAAATCTCGGATGGCAATGACGGCTTGTTTCTCGCCGCTTGTGCCCTCACACCGACGGAGCACCGTCCTCACCCGCGCAATCATCTCGCGGACGCCGAAGGGTTTGGAGATATAGTCATCCGCTCCCAGCTCCAGGCCCAGAACCTTGTCAAATTCATCTGTCTTTGCCGTCAGAAAGATCACAGGCACCTGCCGAAACCGGCTATCCGACTTTAAGTACCGGCATGCCTCCGTTCCGCTCATGCCAGGCAGCATGATATCCAGCAGGATCAGATCAGGCACCCGTTTCTCGCAAGCATCCAGCATGGGCTGCGCCTCCTCAAAGGACTGCACAGAAAACCCGCTTTCGGTCAAATTATATGCAATGAGCTCCCGAATATGTGCCTCGTCGTCCACTGCGTAAATCAGCTTCTTGGACAAAAGACCGCCTTCTTTCTATCAGCCAAACCGGCCGGTGATATAGTCCTCCGTGCGCTTGTCAGCGGGGTTGGAGAACAATGTCTGGGTATCCCCAAATTCGACGACTTCCCCATGCAGGAAAAAGCCCGTTTTATCCGAAATACGGCCTGCCTGCTGCATGTTATGTGTCACGATGACAATGGTATATCGCTCCTTCAGGGAGGTTGCCAGGTCCTCAATCTTCACAGTGGAGATCGGGTCCAGCGCAGAGGTCGGCTCATCCATCAAAAGCACATCGGGCTGAATCGCCAGCGCACGCGCGATACAGATGCGCTGCTGCTGCCCGCCCGACAGGCTCAGCGCGCTCTTTTTGAGACGGTCCTTTACCTCGTCCCAGCAGGAGGCATCCCGCAGGGATTTCTCCACGATCTCATCCAGCTTCGCCTTCTTGCGGATGCCATGTGTCCGGAGCCCATATGCCACATTGTCATAGATGCTCATGGGGAACGGGTTGGGCTTTTGGAACACCATGCCCACCCGCTTGCGCAGGAGGTTGACGTCCATGCTGCCATAGATGTCCTCGCCGTCCAACCGCACATCCCCCGTGATCCGGCAGCCATCTATCAGGTCGTTCATGCGGTTGAGCGTCTTTAAAAAGGTGGATTTCCCGCACCCAGACGGCCCGATGAACGCGGTTATTTTATTTTTCGGGATATGCATGTTGATTTCCTTCAAAGCCTGGAAATCTCCATAAAATAAATTTAAGTTTTTGACTTCAAACATACCGTGACCCCCTCTTACTTCTCCGCGCTGCCCCGCCGCGCAGTCATGTTTGCCAGCAGGTTGATGATCAGCACCATGACAATCAGCACCGTCGCCGTAGCAAAGGCCCGACCGAACGCATGCTCATCCGTGACCTCGCTCGCCAGCATATATAGATGCACCGACAGGGTGCGGCCCGATTCCATGACGCTTTCGGGTACCTGTGGCGTCATGCCAGCGGTCAGATACACCGCCGCCGTCTCTCCCACGATACGCCCGATGGACAGGATGATCGCTGTCACAATGCCCGACAGCGCACTGGGCAGAACCAGCTTAAAGATGGTGCGCAGCCTAGTGGCGCCAAGGCCCAAGCTGCCCTCCCGGTACATCTCAGGCACCGCCTTGAGCGATTCCTCCGTCGTACGGATAATGGTAGGCAGCACCATGATGGAAAGCGTGAGCGCGCCTGCGAGCAGAGAGTATCCAAAGTGCAAAAACGTCACGAAAAAGATCATACCAAACAGGCCGTAAATAATGGATGGGATACCCGCTAGGCTCTCCGTCGCAAACCGGATAATCTTGACCACACGCCCCTGTTTGGCGTATTCCACCAGGTAGATTGCGGCAAAGATGCCGATTGGCGCCGCAATCAGAATGGATAACAGAATCATATACAGCGTGGAGATAATCATGGGCAGAATGCCGTCTTCCCCCACCAGAAAATCTGGCGTTATATACCCCACACCGCGGTACAAAACATAGCCAATGATCCAGACCAGGACACCAACCGTCAAGGCGGAACAGATGTATATGACAATTTTGAGGAGGTTGTCTTTGAGCTTTCGCATCATCTGTCCCCCTTTCGGTTGTTGACCCATGTCAAGACAATGTTGATTATCATAATGAATACAAACAGCACCACCGCCGTGCCCAGCAGCGCGTCCGCATGCAGACCCGATGCATATTTCATCTCGAGGGCACAGTTGGCCGTCAGTGTACGAATTCTGGTGAAGAAAAACTGTGGTATGGTTGCCAGGCTTTTGATGACCGGAATCTGCGGCGCATTGCCTGCAACCAGGATGACTGCCATGGTTTCACCAACCGCACGGCCTACCCCCAGCACCACGCCCGAAAAAATCCCCGAACGTGCCGCCGGCACCGTCACATGAAAGATGGTCTGCATCTTGGTGGCACCTAACCCCAAACTGCCCTCCCGGTACGAATCGGGGACGCTCAGGAGCGCCTTTTCCGCCGTGCTGGTGATGGTGGGCAGAATCATGATGGCCAGGATTAAAATGGCCGCCAGCATGCTGTTGCCGCCGCTGCCACCCGATATTTTGTCAATAAACGGCACAAATACCGTGAGGCCAAAAAAGCCGTATACCACCGACGGGATCGCCGCCAGCAGTTCCACCGCAGGCCGCATAAAGCGCACCATCCATTTGGGCGCCATCTCAGACAGAAAGATCGCCGTCATGAGCCCAACCGGTACGCCCAGCGCAACCGCACCCACCGTGGTATAGATGGTTGCCACAATCATCGGAAAGATGCCAAACACCTCGGCCTGTGGCTGCCAGATTTGGCCAAACAGAAAATCAAAAACGCCAATTTGTGCGATTGCGGGGACACCCTTCCCCAAGATATACACCGTTATGAGCAGAAGCGCCAACAGCGATACCGCCGCACACAGGAAAAACAAAAATTTAGCGCCTTTTCCAACAAGATTTTTTGTATTCATAAATCGTTCACCCTTCTGCACGTCGGGGCATGCTTCGCTCCCTCTGCCGCTCTCTTCGATCCCGGCTTCGTCCTCTTCGCTGCCCCTCCTTCTCCCAGCCTGCCTCCGGCATCCTGGGTCCTCGCCTCCCGGCGTCTTGGGCATGCTTCGCTCCCTCGGCCGCTCTCTTCGTTTGCGGCTTCGTTCTCTTCGCCGCCCCTCCTTCTCCCTGCCTGCCTCCCAGGGACACCATTTGCCGACTCCCATGCGCCTGAGATCACACACCCAAAAGCGCATTCTCCTGGCATACATGCTCCGATTGAAGGCCATCTATTATATGGAAAGTATGTACAATTTTACCATGTGACATCCATAAAACGAAGGCAACCCGCTATTTCACTCACGCAAACAAACCACTGCTCTGGCAAAAAAGTAGGCCAACCGGCTTGCCTGCCGTTTGCCGGCTCGGCCATGCCGGTTAGCCCATATTGTTCATCATTCACAGCACAGCGGCAGACACTGCATGCAACACGATCTGTACTGCAGATTAGTTCACAGTGATGTAATCCTCGCTTACAATCGCCTGGCCCTCATCCGACAGGATGAAATCGATCAGCGCATTGGCCTGTGCGTCTCCTTCGCCCTTGGTCATCAGAATGAACGGACGCGCGATGCCATACGTACCATCCTTCACGGTGTCCGCAGAAGGCGTTACGCCATCAATGGAGATCGCCTTCACATCCGGTTTCACCGACCCCAGCGACATATAGCCAATTGCATTCTCCTTGGTGCTGACGTTGGACTCCACTGCACCGTTGGAATCCGCGATGATCGCATCCACAGCCAGCGCAGACACATCCTTGTCGCCCACCTTCTTGGTCAGCTCCACAATTTCCTCAAAGGCAGACCGTGTACCCGATCCGTCTTCCCGGCTGATAACCACAATCTGCTTATCCTCGCCGCCAACCTCACTCCAGTTGGTGATTTCCCCTTTGAAGATACCTGCAACCTGTTCTTTGGTCAGATTTGCCACCGAGTTGGCAGGATTCACAATAACCGCAATGCCATCCCGCGCAATTACCGTCTCGGTCAGGCCCTCTTTTTCCTCAGCCTTCAGTTCCCGGCTGGACATCCCGATCTGTGCCGTACCGTCCGTTGCGGCCTTGATACCAGCCGAAGAGCCAACACCCTGAATCTCCGCCGTCACACCTGACTTTTCCTGATATGCCTTGGTCAGTTCCTCCATCAGAGGCGTCACCGAGGTGGAACCTACCACCGAGATGTTGCCGCCCGCTGCCGCAGAAGCACTCGCACTCGCATTCGTGCTCGCGCTCGGGGAGGAAGATGCATCTCCCGCGCCGCTGCTACATGCCGTCAGCGTTACCGCTGCCGCCACCGCCATCAGTCCTGCCAAAATTGTTTTCCGCATTACCCAATCACTCCTTCATAATTTGCATCATAACCTCTTGACGCAACCTATCATACGGCACCAATGTAAGGAGCATATAATGGGAATGTTAAAAACATGTAAACTTTGTCAAGATTTCGCCAAATAATCCGGCAATTCCCCAACAGAGGGCAAGACCGCCACATGCGGATAGGCCAAAAAATCCGATGGCGCCGTGGTGCCCGTTGTCACGCCCAAAAAGGGCACATCCGCCGCCTGCGCCGTCATGGCATCCACCACGCTGTCTCCCACATACAAAATGGCTTTCTTCTCCATCCCCAACAGCTCCGCGGCACGGTTCAGCACGGCAGGGTCGGGCTTGGAGACTCCCACATCATCTGCCCCCACTACAACGGAAAACCAATCCAGCAGGGAAAAAGTTTCCAGTGCTTCCATAATGCGAAAGTGATATTTGTTGGTCACCACCCCAAGCGAAACACCCATGTCCTCAAGCGCATCCAGCATGGGCCGTGTCTGGGGAAAGAGGCGCGTCTTGGGCAGGAGCACCTCATCTGCCTTCTTCCGGTAGTGCCGCACAAATTCCGCGATCCTATCCGGGTCCTGCTGGCCTGTTAGTTCCTCAAACGACCGCTCCAGCGACAGCCCGATCGTCTTTCGCACCGCCTCCCGGCTGGGCCGGGGCAGGCCAAACACATCAAACGCATACCAGAAGCTCTCACAGATGCCATCCGTGCTGTCCGCAAGTGTATAATCAAAATCAAACAGAATCCCTTGGTAGTTTCCCATATTTATCCTCCTAACAGCAAAAGGATACGCCGCTGGCGTATCCTTTTTATCAGCCTCCCTCGGCGGCTGAGACTTCCCGCATGTTGTAGATCCGGCACGAAGCCCCAAACAGGTTTTTTCACTTACGCACGGGGCAAAAAGCCCTTCATCCCCGTACACTGCCGAAAAACGCCATATACATTTTCTCTCAGATCATAAAATCTTCGGGCGAAAATTTGCCCGTATCCAGCTCCCGCTTCCGGCGGGGCTCCCGCTTTAAGAGGTCATATTCATATTTTTTACAGCAATAGTCCGCCGACACCACCCCATACAGGGTACATATCGCATCCTCCGTACCCGGGATGGGCTTGCCGCGGGTGCAAAAGCGGCACATGGGCGTTTGGTCTGAACGAAACTTCATCATCCGCCTGCCTTATTCCACCGTAACCGACTTTGCGAGGTTGCGGGGCTTGTCAATGTCACAGCCCTTTTCCCCTGCGATATAATATGCCAGCAGCTGCAGCAGCACCACCGTGAGCGAAGGTGTAAACAGCTGATTGTTCTTGGGGATATACAGAACAACGTCAGAGCACTCCTCAATCTCGGTGTTTCCTTCCTCTGCCACCGACAGAACCACCGCGCCGCGCGCCTTGACCTCTTTGATGTTGCTCACCATCTTGTCAAACAACAGGTCCTGCGTCGCCAGCGCAACCACAAGCGTTCCCTCCTCAATGAGAGAGATGGTACCGTGCTTGAGTTCCCCAGCCCCATAGGCCTCCGAATGGATATACGAGATCTCTTTGAGCTTGAGCGACCCTTCCAGCGCCACCGCATAGTCCAGGCCTCGTCCAATAAAGAACACGTTCTTTGCCGTATAATACTGCTTGGCATACTGTGCCAGCACATCCTTCTGCTCCAGCAAGCCGGCGATCAGCTCGGGCATCCGCTCCAGCGCATCACAATAGATCTTCTCATCCGCCGCAGAGAGCCTGCCTTCCGCTTTTGCCAAGCTCAGGCCCAGCAGATAGATTGCCGACAGCTGAGTGGCATAGGCCTTGGTCGTGGCAACCGCAATCTCGGGGCCTGCCAAGGTATAGAGCACCTCGTCCGACTCCCGCGCAATGGAGCTGCCCACCACATTCACAATCCCCAGGATCCTGCCGCCCCGCTTTTTGGCCTCCCGGAGCGCCGCCAAGGTATCCGCCGTCTCTCCCGACTGGCTGATGATGACCACCAGCGTATTGTCCGTGATAATGGGGTCGCGGTACCGGAATTCGGATGCGATATCCACTTCCACCGGGATCCCTGCGAGTTTCTCAATCACATATTTCCCCACAACACCCACATGGTATGCCGAGCCGCATGCCACAATGGCAACCCGATCGGGCACCCGGCCAAACTTTAACAGGCCTTCCTTGATAATGGGGGTAATGGTCTTGTGGATGGCTTCGGGCTCCTCCATGATCTCCTTGAACATGAAGTGCTCATATCCGCCCTTTTCTGCGGCCGACACGTCCCAATCCACCTCAAAGACCTCTTTGGGCACCACATTCTTGTTCGCGTCATACACGGTGATGCCATCCTTTGTCAAGCGGGCAATCTCCCCATTTTCCAGCAGATACACCTTGCGGGTATACTGCAGGATGGCCGGGATATCCGACGCAATGTAGTTCTCGCCATCCCCAAGCCCAACAATCAGCGGGCTCTCTTTACGGACCGCAATCAGCTCATCGGGATGCTCAGACGAAAGAATGCCCAACGCATAGGACCCCTCCAGCTTCTCCGTCAGCTTGACCACCATGTCCACGAGGTCGCCCTCATAGAAATAGTCCGCCAGGTGCGCGATGACCTCCGTGTCCGTCTCGGACACAAACTGATACCCTTTCTCCTGCAAAAACACTTTGATGCGCATATAATTTTCGATACTGCCGTTATGTACAATCGCAAGCGTCCCCGCCGCATTGGTATGCGGATGGGAGTTGACGTCAGACGGCGCACCATGCGTCGCCCACCGGGTATGCCCAATCCCGACCGAGCCAGCGGCCTTTTTCCCGCCGTCCAACAAATCGGACAGGGCCTTTAAGCGCCCTTTGGTTTTGGTGACCCCAACTGCCTGCTCATTTAACACCGCAATGCCTGCGGAATCATATCCCCGGTATTCCAGCTTAGCCAGCCCATCCAGCAGGATGGGAGCGGCCTGCTTTGCTCCAATATACCCAACAATACCACACATAGAACCAACCTCCTATACAATCCGTTTCATTGATGCGGAGGACAATTAGCCCATCCGCGCTTCGATCAGCTTTGCCAAATATTTTGCTTTCTGGGAAATGCTGCCCTGTTCAGGGCCTTCAATCATCACCCGGACACAGGGTTCCGTGCCCGACGGGCGAATGAGCACCCGGCCGTTGCCTGCAAATTCGTTCTCCAGCTCCCGAATCGCATCCACGATAACTGGGTCACTCTGGTAGTCATTTTTCTTTTCGTTCCGCACACGGGCGTTTACTATCACCTGCGGCATGGTATCAAAGATGGTCGCCAGCTCACTCATCTTCTTGCCCGATTTTTTGAGGATGGCAAGCAGCTGCAGCGCCGTACACAGTCCGTCTCCCGTGGTGTTGTTTTCCAGGAAAATGATGTGCCCCGACTGCTCGCCGCCCAAAACATACCCGTTTTTTAACATTTCTTCCAGCACATACCGGTCCCCGACCTTGGTCTGTACCAGGTTAATGCCCAGTTCTTTGGCCTTTAGCATCATGCCCAGGTTGGACATGACGGTGGCGACCAGCGTATCCTTGACCAGCAGGCCCTGCTCTTTCAATGCGTTGGCACAGATGAACATGATCTTGTCGCCGTCCACCAGGTTCCCCTGTTCATCCACCACCAACAGCCGGTCCGCATCTCCGTCAAAGGACAGACCGATGTCTACATCGATGTTTTTGACATATTCCTGGAATTTGGCGGTGTGCGTCGATCCGCAGCCCAGGTTGATGTTGATGCCGTTGGGGTGATTATGTACCACAAACGCTTCCGCGCCCAACTCCACAATGACCTTAACTGAGGTTTTATAACTTGCGCCGTTGGCACAGTCCACCGCGATGCGGAGGCCCGCAAGGTCACAGTCAATGGTGCTTTTCGCAAAGTCCACATAGTCCCGGATGGCGGTATCGCAGCGGGTCACGGTCCCGACCGCGTCCCCCGTCGGCATCTCGATCTCCGCCGCATTGTCCAAAATGATGGCCTCAATCTCGTTTTCCAGTTCGTCACTGAGTTTATAGCCATTGCTGTTAAAAATCTTAATGCCGTTGAATTCGGCGGAGTTGTGCGATGCGGAAATCACGACGCCCGCATCCGCGTTATATTCCCGCGTCAGGTAAGCAACCGCCGGGGTTGGAATCACACCCAGAGACACCACGTTGGCCCCCACCGAACACAGCCCCGCGGTCAATGCTGCCTCCAGCATATCCCCAGAGATGCGGGTATCCTTTCCGATCAAGATCTTCGGTTTATGCTTGGTCGCTTGCGTCAGCACAAATGCCGCCGCACGGCCAATATCAAACGCCAGCGCACAGGTCAGCTCGCTATTGGCGACCCCGCGCACCCCGTCCGTTCCAAAGAGTCTGCCCATCTGTCATACCTCCGTATGAAAGTTGTATTTTTCCAGTTACTACTAACATATTGCAATCTGTTTTATAATATCATAAAACCCGATAAATGTAAAACAAAATTTCAAAGGTTCTTGATTTTTTTTGGATGGAAAATAGGCGATTACAATCGAATGCTGTCAAAGTTGTGGGTATCTTGTAACTTTGTTGACAGAAAATGGGTCGTACAGACCTTTGGTAAAAGCACCTGCCGTGGTTTAAAAATATATCTCCGGACCGAACAGCCGCTACATGGCAAGCATGTCTTTAGACAATAAAAAAAGACAGCGGACGTTTGTCCGCTGCCTTTTGTATATCCAATTCTATTACCACTGGAACCACGGGAACCAGTCAAAGATAGACGGCTGCTGCTCTTGCTGCTGTCCGCTCTGCGCCTCTTGCTGGCGCTTTTCTTCTTCCTCCGCCTGCTGTTGCTGCAGTTCCGGACTGTCCTCCTGCAACGTCAACGTAAGATCAATGCGCTGACCACTGCGGTCCACCGTCATGGTGATCTGGTCTCCAGGATTGTGCTCATCCCGAATCTTGTTGATGTCGTCGATGGTTTCAACATCCTGTCCTTCACACTGAACGATCACGTCACCTACCTGAATACCCGCGCGCTCTGCCGCAGACAGGGAGTAGACATAACTCACGTAGACGCCTTCCGGAATGCCGTTTACCCGCGCCATTTCCGCGGTAACCGTCTGACCCAGCAGCCCAATCACAGGACGGCCCGTCACATACCCATTCTCCATGATAGACTCAATGATGGGTTTTGCCTCATTGATGGGGATAGCAAAGCCCAATCCTTCGATATCGTAACCCTGCGACTTCGCCGTATTGATACCGATCAGCTGGCCGCGGTTGTTGAGCAGTGCACCGCCCGAGTTACCGGGGTTGATCGCAGCATCGGTCTGCAGCATGGTCATCTGCTTGCCGTCAATCACCAGAGTACGGTTGATGGCACTGATGATACCGGCGGTTACCGTACCCGCCAGCTCCTGCCGGAGCGGATTGCCGATGGCAACAGCAAGGTCTCCGACCTGCAGCTCAGAAGAA
Organism: uncultured Clostridia bacterium; assembly: GCA_944393605.1. Classification (GTDB taxonomy): domain Bacteria; phylum Bacillota; class Clostridia; order UBA1381; family UBA9506; genus CALYAO01. The sequence goes on along the minus strand of CALYAO010000051.1, from coordinate 5,133 downwards.
TCGCCAAACTCCGCATATGGCAATGCCTCATCCGAATCCACCTTGATCACCGCCAGGTCCGTCTGCTCATCCGCACCAACGACCGTCGCGGTAAAGGTTTGGCCGCCTATGGTGGTTACCTGCAACTCACTTGCGCCTTCAATCACGTGATTATTGGTGACAATATAGCCATCCTCTGTGATAATGACGCCCGAACCGCTGCTGACTTCCACCGTCTGCTGCTGCAGATAGTTATTCGAGGAAACGCTTGCTTTGTTGATGATGCTGACCACTGTCGGGCCCGCTTTCTCGTTGATTTCCGCAATGGTGAGCTCCGCCCCTGTCGCCTGCACCAGCAGATCATTCTTGGACGCCAGCGTCTCCGTCGTTCCCTGCGTGCCGCTGTTGTTCATCTGCACGGCCTGCTGCTGGGACGCCACGAGGCTTTCATAAGCACTCGATTGATTCATGCTTGGCATGACTGCCATGGAGAATACGCTCAAGCACAGCGCACAGGTCACAACCGAACTCGCCACCGCGATCACAGCGGGCTTTTTGATAAACCGACGGAACCCGCCTTTCTTTTTCTCCTTGCGGGGGATCACCTGCAGTGTGTTATGGATCGGCTGTCCCGTGTGGGCATCATAATTTACCTGAAAATCATCGGGATGCCACGCCGTTTCCTGATGCACATTCTGCTCCTCTGCTTCGTTCCAACCAACCTGTTTGTTTTTGTTATACTCTTCCATATCCAATTGCCTCCTTTGCAATGCTCTTAACTCTCTTTACAGGTTCCATTGTATACGATATTTTTGACATGGATATTAATAAATTGTAAATGTCTGCAATTTCACAATTTTTTCACAAAACCGTTGCAATTCCACGGCCCATCCGATATAGTATAGGAAAATAGGAATGAAAGGAAGCACCCCATGGAAAAAGGAAAAACCTACCGTACCGTACGGGCACAGGCCACAGCCGAATACATCGAGCGCAGGTCCCGGTTTTTAGCGCACGTATGCCCGGTGGACAACGAGCCCGATGCACTTGCTTTTTTAGAAGAGATCCGCCGCATCCACCACGACGCCACCCATAACGTCTATGCCTACGTCCTGTCGGACAACCACATCGAGCGGTTCTCGGATGACGGGGAACCCAGCGGAACCGCCGGCATCCCGGTGCTGGACGTCATCAAAAAAGAGGGCCTTTGCGACCTCATCGTCGTGGTCACGCGATACTTCGGCGGCGTCCTCTTAGGGGCGGGCGGCCTGGTGCGGGCATACAGCAAGGCCGCACACGACGGCATTGCCGCCGCAGAGCCCGTAACGCTGGGATATTGCTATGCACTGACGCTCACCTGCCCATATGACCTGTACGGCAAACTGCGCTACTACATCCAAACCGAAGGGTTCATCACTGGGGACACCGACTTTGGCACCGACGTCACCGCCACGGTCTTTGTGCCATACGACCGGCTGGAAGCCTTTCAAAAAGGCATCACCGAACGCACAGGCGGCGCCGTTACACCCCAGATTACGGGAGAGCGCTACATCCCCGTGGCGTAAGGCTTATTCCGGAATGTTCAGCAGCCGGTAGGCGTTTTTCCAAAGAATTTGCGTCATCTCATCCTCGGTCAGCCCCAGTTTGTCCAAACAGGCAAGCTCTTCTTTATGTAAGGACAATGGATAGTCCGTCCCAAACAGCACCTTATCTGCCCCGTGCGCACGGATGATCGAAAGACTCCGCTCGGGCGGCAGCAGTTTGACCGAGCTGGAGGTATCGATGTAGATATCCCGGCCAATCAGGCAGTCCATGGCCTCGTCCCATTCCTGATACCCGCCCAGGTGCGCTGCGATCACCGTAAGGCCCGGAAACCGGTCCAACACGCGGGCCAGCCGCCTGGGAGACGACGCATCGCTGTTGACATCCCCCACATGCATCAGGATGGGCCATCGCCCTTCCAGCCGCTCGTAAATGGGAAACATGGTCGCATCATCAATGGCAAACCCCTGAAAGATGGGGTGCAGCTTCACGCCGCGCAGGCCCATCTCTGCCATTCGGGCAAGCTCGCCGTCCAGATCCGAAAACGCATAGTGCAGCGTCCCGAATCCATAGATATCCTCATTCGTAAGGGAGGCGATAAAGCGGTTGATATTTTGCACCTGGCTGGGCTTGGTCGCCGTCGCATGGATAACCATCTTTGTGATATGGTTCTCCTGCATGCTGTCCAGCAGATAAGAAAAATGCCCGTCCGCTGCCAGCGGCAGCCCATAGTAATCCTGTAAATTGTTGGCCGCTTTGGCCGCAATGGCATCCGGAAACGCATGCGCATGAAAGTCCACAATCCGTCTTGTCACTCGTATTCTCTCCTATTCCGTATTCTTTGTCCTTGCTTGCCTGCCCGTACATGAAAACGAGGATGACATCCGCCACCCTCGTTTGCACATTCTTTCGCATGGCTACGGCTTTTTGACAAATCGCACTGAGCAATACAATTGCCGCATGCGCTCTCAGTCTTTGAGCGCCGCACCGCACTCGTTGCAGTATTTGGCCTCAATCACATTGGATTTGCCGCAGTTTTTGCAGATTTGCTGGCTGCGCAGCTCGGCCATCTTTTCCTTCTGTTTTTTGATCTCGGAACGCATCTCATCAATCTGCCAGATGACGCTTTCCATTTCCTCCGAAAGATCCACCTCTTCCCGCTTTGCACGGTAGGCCATCTCGCCCAGCGATTCATACAGATCGGATAGCTTGCTGCCCGCATCCGCCAGGGAAAGCTTGACCTTGCCAATCTCAAGCAGGTCCCCAGATTTTTTCACCGCGCTGTTCACGGTGCTCTTGATATCATGAATGATGTTCTCCATCGTCACACACCTCCCAAATCGTTCCATCTTTTTCAGCCTCCATTTATATAGTATACCATACCATATATAAAAATGCACGGCAATTTGCGGAGATTTCACAAAAAATTTAAATTTCCGACCGCCACAAACAGCCATTTGTCATGGAAAATTAACATCTAGGGCATGTACAAAGCACCCCCCTTATGATATAATGAAAAGGTCTTTGGCAGATTGCCATGGATTTTTTAAGTGCCACACAGGCGCTACAACATAAAGGAGGAACACCCATATGAAACGCATTGGCGCCCTGCTCCTGGGGCTTTGTATCTTGGGCCTTTCAGCGCTCCCCGCAGCCGCATATGACGGTCTGCCCGGCAAGATCAAGATCGGGCTGTATTATGGCAGCCGCGCGCAGCCATCTTACACCGTGACCTGCGAAGGCGGCATGGAGATCGCGTATGAGAACGACAGCATGACGCAGATTTTTGCCCGCGACTCCACCGTTGACACCCTGACCATCAGCAAAAATGACAGCTACCACATCGAGCTGGTGGGCACCTACCCCACCTATCTGGACGCCTGGAACCAGGCGCTCACCGTGAAAGACAAGGGGTTTGACGCCTTTGTCGCCGCGGTCAATGGGACATTTAAGATCTGGGTCGGCACCTACGGTACCGAGCAGGAGGCTCTAGACCAGCTCAAGCCCGTCACACAGGGCGTCGGCGTAGAGGGCATCGTGCTCTATCCCCATGCAAGGCGCATCCTGCTCCGCCTGTGGGATAACCGGACGTGGATCACCGTGCAGGACAACGACAACTACCTGGGCATCTACCCTCACGACCCCACCAAATACATCGCCATAAACGGCACGCAGTACCGCGGCAATCTCCGCTTCGACCGGAGGACGGACAGTGATATGACGGCCATTAACTACGTCGGACTGGAAGAATATCTGTATGGCGTGGTGCCCAAGGAAGTCACGCCGACGTGGAACGCTGAGGTGGTAAAGGCGCAGGCGGTCATGGCGCGGAGCTTTGCGGCAAGCAATATGAACAAATTTGCCTCCTATGGCTTCAACCTAGACGACACCACCACCAGCCAGGTCTATGCTGGTGTTGCAGCGGAGCACCCGTCGTCCAACGCCGCGGTGGACGCAACCGCCGGGCAGGTCGTGACCTACCAAGGGGAGGCCGTCCCGGTGTACTACTTTGCAACCTCAGGCGGGCACACCGAGTCGGTGGAGAACGTCTGGGGCGGGGAGGCACTGCCCTATATGCGCGGCGTGCCCGACCCCTATGAAAATCCCGAGGAAGCCACGAATTACACGTGGACCAAAACACTTTCCAAAGAGGAAGTCAAACAGGCGCTTGCGGACAGCGGCGTCAACATCGGAGATATCACCGCCATTGAGGTGCTCTCCTATTCGGATGCGGGCCGTGCACTCAGTACGCGCATCACGGGCACCGAAGGCACCAAAGACTACGCCTACGAGAACATCCGCTTCCCCTTTGGGCTTCCCAGCCACCAGTTCACCGTGACGCTGGAAGGGGACACCTTCACCTTCACAGGCAAGGGCTGGGGCCATGGCGCCGGTCTGTCCCAGTGGGGCGCAAAAGGCATGGCGGACAACGGTTATTCCTACGATCAGATCATCAAACACTATTTTACGGGTGTGGAAATCGGCTAATAACAAGCGGGCTAGGTCGCGACCTGCCCGTTTCCTTTTTGACAATCATCCATCGCCAAGGCGATCGTTTGCCGGCGAAAGGATCACCTCACCCAAAATCACCCTGCGGAGGCATTTCCTATGAACGTATCAGATTTTAACTATGACCTGCCCGAAGAACTCATCGCGCAGACCCCCCTTTCGGACCGTCCCTCATCCCGCCTAATGGTGGTGGACAAGGTGACGGGCGCCGTGGCGCACAAGCAGTTTCGCGACATCACCACCCTTTTGCACCCCGGTGACTGCCTGGTGCTGAACGACACCCGCGTTCTGCCCGCCCGGCTGTATGGGGTGCGCCGGGATACGGGATCCCGGGTGGAGTTTTTGCTCCTCACCCAGCGAGAGGGGGACATGTGGGAGGTGCTGGTATACCCCGGCAAAAAGGCGCGGCCTGGGCACGTGATTGACTTCGGCGGCGGCTTGCTGTCCGCCGAGGTGGTGGATGTGGTAAACGACGGCAACCGGCTGGTGCAATTTACCTATGACGGCATCTTTCACGAACTGCTAGACCAGCTGGGCGAAATGCCGCTGCCCCACTACATCCACGAGAAACTGACCGACAAAGAGCGCTATCAGACGGTCTAT
>CALYAO010000050.1 GCA_944393605.1 uncultured Clostridia bacterium | reverse complement strand
GCCGCATGTGACGGCGCCCGTATGGGGGACGTCCTCGCCTGCCAGCAGTTTTAGGAGGCTGGATTTGCCGCATCCGTTGCGCCCGGTGAGCGCCAGGATGTCTCCGCCGTGTACCGCCAGGCGCATGGGGCCGCATACCGTTCGGCCGTCATAGACCACAGTGACGTCGGACAGCTCTGCGAGCACCGCCTTGTGGTAGGACAGCGGCGCAAGGGACAGGCTGTCGCTGGTTTCGATGTTGCGGAGCAGCTTGCTCTTTTCCGCGATGGCCTGCTGCTGCCGCGTCTGTGTCGCCTTGGCCCGTTTCATCATTTTGGCGGCCTTGTGGCCGACATAGCCGCGCTCGGGGCGCCCGTCGGTGTCCCCTGTGCGGTGTTTGGTGCGCTCGGTGGCATCCGACCATCTTGCGGTACGCCGTGCGGCGTCGGACAGGCGGCGGATGTCGCGGGTGAGCTTCTCGTTTTCCGCCCGCTCAAACGCATCCTGTCGGTCCTTGTTTTCCTGCCATGTGGAAAAATTTCCCTTTTGCACCGTGATATTCGTTTTGTTGATGGTTAAAATGTGGTCGATGCACCCATCCAAGAACGCGCGGTCATGGGAGACCAAAATAAAGCCTTTTTTGCCGCGCAGATAGCGGCTCACGGTTTCGCGCGCCGCCATGTCCAAGTGGTTGGTTGGCTCATCGATGAGCAGGAAACGATTGGGCTTTAAGAACAAAAGCGCCAGCAGCACCTTGGTCTGCTCCCCGTTGGACAGGGTGGAAAACGGGCGGCCCAGCACATCCTCATCCACCGAAAGCAAAGACAGCTCCCGCAGAAGTTCCCACGGTTCATAGTCGGCATAGATGTCCGATGCGACCTCACAGGTCAGATGGGACGGGTCGGGTACTGCGTATGGGAAGTATTCAAACTGGACCGATGCGGAAATGGTCCCCTCATAGGGATAGCGGCCCAGGAGCAGGTGCAAAAAGGTGGTTTTGCCCCGCCCGTTGCGGCCTGTGAAGCCCAGCTTCCAGTCGGTGTCCATCTGGAAGGATACGTCGCGGAATACGGGCTCATAGCTGCCGTCATAACAAAAGGATAGATGGGATACCCCAATCATAGACATTTGCATCACCTCAAAAAACATAAAAAATGGCTGCGGGAATTTGTCTCCCGCAGCCAGCTAGATAGGGCGCATTTCGGCCATATCCCTGTGATGCAAAAGCATATTCCCGCAAGGCAGACCAAAGCACGGCAAGGGACGCTTGCCGCACGGTTCTGCCCAAGTGTTTGTCACCTGTTAGCGGGAAATGCTCATGCTTTCATTCCTCTCTGTCTGTTGTTGTATTCAGTATAACACAGGTTGCCCGGCTTGTCAATCCGTTATTCCGCGGACAGTTGCTCCCACTGCTCATACAGTGCGGAGAGCCGCACGTTGGCCTCTGTGAGCTGGTCGGTCAGCTCCGATGCCTTTACATAGTCCGCACCGCATGCGTTTAGTGCATCTTCGAGTTCTGCAATGGTCCTCTCCAGCTCCTCAATGGCAGCTTCGGTACGTTTCAATTGGTTTTCCCGCTTGCGCCGGTCGGCCTCTCGCTGCTTTTGCTGCTGGTAGGTTTCCCGGCCGGCGGAGGGCGCCTCTTTCACCGCCGCAGGCGCATCGGCAGGCAGCCGGCTCTTTTCGAGGTAGTAGTCATAGTTGCCGAGGTAGCTGGTGAGGCCGTTTTGTGCCATGACACAGACGCGCCCTGCCAGCTTGTTGATAAAATACCGGTCATGGGACACCACGAGGAGGGTGCCGTCAAAGTCTGCCAGCGCGTCCTCCAAAGCCTCGCGGGAGGTGATGTCCAGGTGGTTGGTGGGCTCGTCCAATAGCAGGAAATTGGCGCACGACAGCATCAGCTTCACCAGCGACACCTTGGCGCGTTCCCCGCCGCTTAAGGTTCCGATTTCTTTAAAGACATCGTCCCCGCGGAACAAAAAGCACGCGAGGGCATTGCGCACCTCGGTGTTGGTGAGCTTGGGGTATGCGTCGTGCACCTCGTCAAACACGGTCTTGCTGTAATCGAGGTTCTCCTGTGCCTGGTCGTAATAGGCGGCTTGGATGTTGGCGCCCAGCTGAAAGTGCCCCGATTGCGCATCCAGCTCTCGGGTCAGGATCTTGAGCAAAGTGGTCTTGCCGCATCCGTTGGGCCCCAGCAGGAACACGTGCTCCCCGCGGGTGACGTGCAGATCCAGCCCAGAGAACAGTCGCTTGTCCCCAAACGCCATGGACAGCCCCTCGGCCCGCAGCACATCCTTTGCGCCGCCCGGCCGGGTACGGAAGGCGAAGCGGATGCCCGCCGGCGTCTCCTCGGGGCGCTCCAGCCCTGCTTCCAGGCGGTCAATCATCTTCTGTTTGCTCTCCGCCGTCTTGATGTTGCGCTCCCGGTTCCACTGTCGCTGCTGGGCGATGATGCCTTCGATGCGCTTGATCTCCCGCATGGTGTTGTCATACTTGCGCGTCAGCGCCAGCCGGTTTTCCTCTTTTTGGCGGAGATATTCGGTGTACCCGCCGCGATAGGCCACAAGGTGCCCGTTTTCCAGCTCCAGCGTCCGGTTGGTCACGCGATCCAGGAAATACCGGTCATGGGAGATGACGATAAACGCGCCGCGATAGTCCCGGAGAAACCCCTCCAGCCATTCCACCGATGCGATGTCCAGGTGGTTGGTGGGCTCGTCCAGAAGCAGAAGGTTGGCGGAGGAGAGCAGGATTTTGCACAGCAGGACGCGGGTCTTCTGCCCGCCCGACAGCGCGGAGAAGGGGAGGGAGAGGTCTGCCTCCGCAAAGCCCAGCCCCAGAAGCGCCGCCTTGGCACGCGCCTGATACGTGAAGCCGTCCCGCCGCTCAAACTCCTCCGAGAGCGCATGCTGCCGCTCGGCGAGCTGTACGGGATCCCCAGCACCCCGGCTGATGTCATATGCGATGTCGGACAGCTCCTCCTCCAGGGCGATGACGTCCACAAAGACCGTCATGAGCTCCTCCCAGACGGTGCGCTGGCTGGTCAGCTCCGCATGCTGTTCCAGGTATCCAATGTGGGTGAGCTTGTTTTGGAATATGGTGCCGCCGTCGGGAGAAAGCTCCCCCAAAAGAAGGCGAAACAGGGTGGTTTTGCCCGCGCCGTTTACCCCAACAAAGCCCACTTTGTCATGTTCTGCAATCTCAAAGGAGACATCGGTAAAGAGCGGCCGGTCTCCAAACCATTTTTCAATTTTGGATAGATTGAGTAGTGCCATTTTGATCACCGTATCCCATCTTACCACAAAGCGCACTCGTTGTAAAGCGAAAAACAAGCAGGCATATCCGCTTTCGCCGCGCGTATGATAGTACTATGCTAGACAAGGGGGGACATGTATGGGGAATCGGCGGGGATTTTCGCTGTTTCGGCTGCGGTCGGTTGGGGTGTATACGCTGGTGATTCTGCTGATTATCAGCATTGTCAGCGCGCCGAGTGCATCCATCGCGGCGGTGACACATGGCCTGACGCTCTGCGCGCGCACCCTGCTGCCTTCCCTGTTTCCCTTCTTCGTATGCTGCAACATCCTGATTCGGACGGGGTTCGTGCGCGTCTTGGGACGGTGGCTGACCCCTGTTATGCGGCCACTCTTCCACGTGTCGGGGGCAGGCGCGTTCGCCTTTGTCATGGGGATCATCAGCGGATACCCCGTGGGGGCCAAAATGGTGGTGGAACTGCGGGAAAGCGGGATGATCACTCAGACGGAGGCGCGCCGCCTGCTGCCGTTTTGCAACAATTCAGGGCCGCTGTTCATCCTGGGCGCCGTCGGCATCACGCTGCTGGGGAGCCAAACGCTGGGGCTTCTGCTCTATGGCGTTCACATTCTGGCGGCACTGGCGGTTGGGGTGCTGTTTGGGTGGTACCGGCGCGGGGAGCGGGAAAGCGGCCGGACAGCGGTTCGGCAGGTGTCCCGGGATGCATCGCTGGGGGAGGTGTTTTCAGACGCCGTCAAAGACGCGGTGCTGTCCGTGTTGAACATCTGTGGATTTGTGCTCTTTTTTTCGGCGGTGCTGGCGTGCTTGGAGGGCGCATGCCAGATTCTGACCGATTTTCTGCTTCCGCTGACCCATGCGGACGGCGCCCTGGTAGAGGGCGCGATCAAAGGCGTATTTGAGATGACCAACGGGGTGAGTGCGGTGGCTGCATGCGGCGTATCGTTGCGGGTCAAGCTGACGGTGCTTTCCTTTCTGCTTGGGTTTGGCGGCATCTCGGTCCACATGCAGGTCTTGGGGATCGTATCCCAATCCGACATCGGCATGTCCACCTATCTGGCCGGCAAGACGCTGCAAGGCCTGCTGGCAGCCGTGTTCACCTGGATTGCGTGCCAGTTTCTCCCTGTACAACCGGCGGGCGTATTTGTGCCGCCCATGGTGGAGACAGGCGTTCCGCCGGTGCGCATGCTCTTTGGTGTGTGCCTGCTGTATGCGGGCGCCATTGCCTGCCTGGCCATGGTGTATTATGCCGGTATATGCATGCAGCGCGTGCGCAGAAAACGAAAATAGGGTGGCCGCTTCCGCATGGGAGCGGCTTTTTTGCGTCTCCCAGCCTGGTATTGGACGCAGGTTGTGAGGAGGGATGTCTTTCCGATCGCATGGCCGCAATGGGGAGAAAACTGCTGGAAAAGGCCAAAAAAACGATCGTGCCGCAAAAAAAGGTTGCTATTGCCGCGAAATCATGGTAAAATAGTTAGAAGTAAAGTGTTGGAAGCTGCGGACGTTGGTTTCCAAAACATGGAATATTAGCCGATACCAGACAGAGGGCATGCAGTTATGAGCGAACAACATCCATTGCCAAAAGGCGCGGCCTACTACGGCGGCGCGTATGACGTGGCGGTGATCGGCGCGGGGCATGCGGGGTGCGAGGCAGCATTGGCTGCTGGCCGCCTCGGGTGCCGGACGGCGCTGTTTACATTGAATTTGGACAGCGTGGCAAATATGCCATGCAACCCCAGCATCGGCGGTACCGCAAAGGGCCATCTGGTGCGGGAGATTGACGCGCTGGGCGGCGAGATGGGCAAGTGCGCGGATGCGACCTTCCTCCAATCTCGGATGCTCAACCGCGGCAAGGGCCCGGCTGTGCACTCGCTGCGCGTGCAGTCCGACCGTCGAGCCTACCAAAAACGCATGAAACACACCATTGAGAAGACGCCCAATGTGGACTTAAAGCAGGCGGAGATCATCGATCTCACGGTGGAAAACGGGTGCGTGACGGGGGTTTTGACCCATACGAAGGCGTATTATACCGTAAAGGCCGTTGTGGTCGCGACGGGCACCTATCTAAAGGGGCGCGTTATCATTGGGGACGTTGCATATGCCAGCGGGCCCGATGGGCTGTTTCCTGCCAACCGGCTGTCCGAAGCGCTGGCGCGGGAGGGCGTGCGGCTCATGCGCTTTAAAACGGGAACGCCGGCGCGCATCAACCGCCGATCCATCCATTTTGAGGAAATGGAGCGGCAGGACGGGGATGAAACCATCGTCCCGTTTTCCTTTGAAAATACCGACATTGGGGGCAATCAGGTCTGTTGTTATCTGACCTATACCAATGCGGAGACGCACCGGATCATCCGCGAGAATCTGCACCGGTCCCCCCTGTACAGCGGGGTGATTGAGGGCGTTGGTCCGCGGTACTGTCCCTCCATTGAGGACAAGGTGGTGCGTTTTGCGGACAAGGAGCGGCATCAGCTCTTCATCGAGCCCATGGGGCTGGATACCGAGGAGATGTATGTGCAGGGGATGTCCTCCAGCCTGCCCGAAGACGTGCAGCTGGCCATGCTGCGGTCGGTGCGCGGCCTGGAGGAGGCCGAGATGATGCGGACGGCCTATGCAATTGAGTACGACTGCGCGGATCCCACCCAGTTGCTGCCCTCGCTGGAATGTAAGAGCATTGGCGGGCTGTATGGTGCGGGGCAGTTCAACGGCAGCTCGGGCTATGAGGAGGCCGCGGCCCAAGGGCTGATTGCGGGCATCAATGCGGCGCGGCAGGTGCAGGGGAAACCACCCTATGTGCCCGACCGTTCGGAGAGCTATATTGGAACGCTGATTGACGACCTCGTAACCAAGGGGACGAATGAACCCTATCGTATGATGACCTCCCGGTCGGAGTACCGGCTGCTGCTCCGGCAGGACAACGCCGACATGCGGCTGACGCCTGCGGGTCATGCGCTGGGCCTCATCAGCGACGCCCGATATGAGGCGTTTTTGGAAAAGCGGGCGCATATCGAAGCGGAGATCGCACGGCTGGAGGAAACGGTGCTGCCGCCCAGCGCGCCGGTGCTGGCATTTTTGGCGGCGCATGGATCTTCTGCCATCGTGACGGGGATTACGCTTTCGGAGCTCCTCCGGCGCCCCGAACTGGGCTATGACATGCTGGCGGAGATTGACCCCAATCGGCCCAAGCTTTCGCCGGCCGAGGCGGAACAGGTGGAGATTTCGGTCAAGTATGCGGGGTATATCGCCCGGCAGCAGAAGCAAGTGGAACAGTTTGCTCGGCTGGAGCGCAAGCGCATCCCCGATTGGATGGATTATCAACAGCTTGCGGGGCTGCGGCTGGAGGCGCGGCAAAAGCTGGATGCCATCCGTCCCAAGTCGGTGGGGCAGGCGAGCCGGATCTCGGGTGTCAGCCCGGCGGACATCTCGGTGCTTTTGGTGTATTTGGAACAGATGCGCCGCACGGAACACATGGACAAGGAGGAGATGGCATGATTCGGAGCATGACGGGATACGGCCGGTGTGAGGTCGTGGATGAACAAAAAAAGATTGTGCTGGAGATCAAATCGGTCAACAACCGATATTGCGATATTACCGTAAAATTGCCTCGTGCATATGGGTATGTGGAGGACAAGATCAAGGAGCGTATCCTGCGGGAGATTTCCCGCGGCAAGGTGGATGTGTATCTGTATATTGAACAGTTTGGCGCGGGCAACAAGGTGGTCACGGTGGACAGTGCGCTGGCAAACAGCTATCTGGCCGCGCTGCGCCAGTTGGGGAAGGACTGCGGTGTGCCCGAGGATATCACCGTGATGGGCCTTGCCCGCTTTTCGGACATCTTTGTCTCCCGTGAGGAGGATGAAGATAAGGATGCGGTTTGGGCAATGGTGAGTGCGTGTTTGGAGCCTGCGCTTTCTGACTTTGTGGCCATGCGTGCCCGGGAGGGGGAGCGCATGCTGGCGGATATCCGCCATCGCGCAGACAATGTGCGCGCGATGGTGGCGCAGGTGGAGGTGCGTGCGCCCAAGGTTGTGGAAGAGTATGCGGCCAAGCAGCGGGCGCGGATGGAAGAGCTCCTGGGGGAGTTCCCCGTGGAGGAGAGCCGTCTTCTGACGGAGGTTGCAATCATGGCGGACCGGGTGTGCATCAGCGAGGAGCTGGTGCGGCTGAAAAGCCATTTTGCGGAGTTGGATAAGATCCTCGCAAGCGGAGGCCCCATTGGCCGCAAACTGGACTTTTTGGTGCAGGAAATGAACCGGGAAACCAATACCATTGGTTCCAAGGCAAACGATGCGGACAGTGCCCGCATGGTGGTGGATATGAAGGCAGAACTGGAGAAATTCCGGGAACAAATTCAGAACATCGAATAGGGGGCGCAAAACATGAAGCTCATCAACATCGGATTTGGAAATATTGTGTCGGCAAACCGGCTGGTGGCGATTGTCAGCCCTGAGTCGGCGCCCATCAAGCGGATCATTCAGGACGCGCGGGACCGCGGCATGCTCATTGACGCGACCTATGGCCGCCGGACCCGTGCAGTAATCATCACGGACAGCGACCACATCATTTTGTCTGCCGTGCAGCCCACCACGGTGGCACATCGGCTGGATAGTGGGGATGACATGGACGACGAGGAGGAAGAGGTGGATGAATAACAGAGGCTTGTTGCTGGTGGTCTCGGGGCCGTCGGGTGCCGGGAAGGGGACGGTCTGTAAAGCGCTTTTGGAGCGCAGACCGGATATTGCGCTGTCGGTATCCGCAACCACCCGTGCCCCCAGAACAGGTGAGGTGGACGGCGTGAA
>CALYAO010000049.1 GCA_944393605.1 uncultured Clostridia bacterium | reverse complement strand
GTATATCGATTCCAGCGGTAAAGCATGGACAAAGCAGAGCGAGGCGGACGCGGCGGTTGACCGGTATATCCGTCAGACCGGTTTGAAGTCTCCCCTCGAACTTTACGAACAGGAATGGCGGCGCGCGCGGTCAGACTTACAGCGTCAGGCAGACAGCCTCAAAAACTATCGGCCGTTTGAATATGACCCCGCTGAGGACAAAGTGTTCCAAAGCTATTTACAGCAGTATCGGCTGGAAGGCAGCCGCGCGGCGGAGGATCAGGCTGCGACCCTGTCCGCGCTGACCGGAGGATATACGAATTCCGCGGCAGTGACCGCGGCGGCGCAGGCACAGAATTATTATGCGCAAAAAGGGATGGCTGCGCTGCCGGAGTTTGCACAGCAGGCATACGAACGGTATTTGGATGAATATGACCGGGCGGTGCAGGCCTATGACCGTGATTTGGCGCTCGCGTCCGAAAATTACGGATACGCGCTGGAGGCGAATGACGCCCTGCTGGACAATCTGCGTTATACAGCGGCTTCCAACGCGGAGCGGGACAGATATTACGCGGAACAGATGCAGGAAAACGCGAATGCGGATTTGGAACGCCGCCTGCTCGAACAGGAGCTGGCACAGGGCGAACTGGATTATCTTACGGGGCAGGCCAACTATCGCATGGCGCTGACCGAGGCGGAATATTACCCCACCCTGCTGCAATATCAGGCGCAGCAGGAGTACCAAAAGCTCATGCAGGGCGATGTGGAATACCAGCAGGGACTGGCCGAGCTGGAATCCAAACGGATTGAAGCCGAATATGCGGCGCGCCTGTACGAGGAAGAACTGCGCTATCAGCAGTCCCGGACAGATAAAAATTACAGGTAACGGCAGCGGCGGAAAGTTCACAGGGCTTTCCGCCTCCGTCGTTTTCAACGAACAGGTTTTGCGGACGGGGATGTTTTTAGCACCCTTGACGGAAGAAACCGGAATTTTATAAAATTCTGCTTGACATACTCCGCGGAGTGTGATATACTATTTAGGCGTTAAAATTTAGGGGTGTAGCTCAGTTGGTAGAGCAATGGTCTCCAAAACCATGTGCCCAAGGTTCGAGTCCTTGTACCCCTGCCACGTCGGAACGGACTTTGCTCCGTTCCGATTTTTCTTTGCAGAAAAATCAGTCACGCGCGCCGTCATTCCTCCTCTATCGTGGAAAGTCTCGCTTGCTATGGCTATGCCCTTGCAAGCGCGGGCATCACGCCTCCGCTGCGCTACCAACTTTTCACGAGTACGCTTGCGGCGCAGAGGCATTTTTTTGGGGACAATTTAGCCACGTCGCGACGAGCCTTTTGGTTCGCCGCTTTTTTTATGCAAAAACACGGCTTCCCCTTATCGGCTGCCGCTCCTTATTCGCAAGCGTGCCCTTCGGGTAAAAGGTCACTTTCGCGCAGGCTTCGCTTGCAAGCGCGCTCATAACGCCTTCGGCTCACTACCAACCTTTTGCGATTGTCGCCTGCGGCGCAGGGTATCTTTTTGGATAGTTCACCACGTCGGAGCAAAGTCCGCTTTGCTCCGACGTTTTTTATGCCTGCGGTAAAAAGGACGTCATCCGCCCGCTTCCTTGCTCCTCCTTTTTCCCAAAAAATCTTTGAATTTTTTGGGGAGCCCTGGCGTGGGCCGAGAGATTCCGTATCATTTTTAGACGGTTGAAACACACCGGAATAGACTTTGCGCCGTTCCAATTTTTCCCAAAAAATCAGTTAAACGTACTGTCGTTCCTCCTCTATCGTGAGAAGTCTTACTTGCTATGGCTATGCCCTTGTATGCGTTGGCATGACGCCTCCGCCGCGCTGCCAACTTTTCACGAGTGTACCTGCAGTGTGACGTATCATTTTATAACGGTTAAGCCATATTACAGCAAATCCTTTCGGTTCGCCGTATTTTTAGCCTCGCCGGAAAAAATACAGACCATAGCAAAATCCATTGGAATAAAAAGTAAACTGTTTTACACAAGTTAGCCCCCCTTGAGATGCGGCCTCCCCGCTTTGTTGACAGGAAATGCTGCCTGGATTTACCGCTTGAGCAAAGTGGCATAATATGATATACTATTGGCATAGACCCAAGATGCATCACAATGAGGGAGTGGCATAAAACCAAGACGCACGATACAGTATTCGATACTGCACCGCGCGTTTTGTGTTTTCTGGAAAAAATATTGAAGGAGGAACACCATGAAAACTCGATTGTTGAGCGGTTTTCTGGCAGCATGCTTACTGCTTACTTTTACGCCCATTGCAAAGGCAGAACAACAGACCGGCCTTGCTTTCTCAAAGCGCCCAGGCGACGTCCTGGTGGATGAGGCCACCTTTCCGGACCCACGTTTTCGCAGCTGGCTTTCTGACAAAAAAAATATCAACGGCGCAGGCGCCGACGGCATATTGACCGAAGAAGAACGAATGGCCATCACGCAGATGGACGTATCCAGACAAGATATCCAAAGCCTCAAGGGGATCGAAGTGTTTTTTGCGCTCAAGGAATTGAACTGCACCAGCAACCGGCTCGATGAGCTGGATGTGTCCCACAACACAGCGCTTGAGCGCCTGTACTGCAGCTATAACAATCTAGTACAGCTTGACTTGGAAAATAATTCCAATTTGATCAGCCTTTCCAGCAGTTTTAACCGCATCAGCACGCTGGACATTTCCAACAAACCGCACCTCAAAACACTGAACAGTGAAATGAATTATATAACACAGCTGACGTTGGACGGAAGCACGGCTTTGGAATGGCTCAATGTCGCAAACAACCAACTCGCGGCTTTGGACCTATCCAGCAACGTCAATCTGCTCTATGTCAACGTCTTTGATAACCAGCTGACCGCTTTAGATGTCAGTATGCTATCCAAACTGGATTTCTTAAATGCAAGCCACAACCGACTGACCACGCTGGATATGAGCCAAAATCCAAACCTCAGCCCCCATGGTGGTTTTTTTGCAACCAACAACGAATTGGAGGAACTCACCCTGCCCAACCAGGAGAATGTTACGATTGCAATGGACCGTTATGCCGAACAGATGCCGATAACAGGCTATGAAAACGTGTCCTGGTTCCTGGACGAAGCACGGATGCAGCCCGTTTCAGGCGACCTTCCGGCAGAAGGACAAACCCTCTATGCCAAGCGGATTGCGAACAGCTACACCATTCATTTTTCCAACAACTCCGGCAACGGCGCGATGCCCGCGCTCTCAGCCACTTACGACCAAGATGTCTCTTTGCCTGAAGCGACGTTCACCCGCTACGGGCACACCTTCCACCAGTGGAATACCCTTCCCAAAGGCGGCGGAGATGTCTATGCCGATCAAGCCACGGTGCGTAACCTGTCGGGCAAATGGGACGGCGCAAAAATTACGCTATATGCACAGTGGAAACCGAATCAATACCAAATTGTTTTTGACGGCAACCATCCCAGTGTCACCGGCCAGATGGAAACAGTCGAGGCGACCTATGGCAGCAGCGTGAAACTGCCCGAAAACGGACTTCAGCTGTCCGATCAAGAGTTTGCCGGCTGGGCCATCGAGCCAGATGGCCCGGCCCGCTACCGTGACGGTGCAACCGTGCAGAACTTAAGCGCCGATCCCGGCGCCATTGTCACACTTTATGCGGTATGGAAAACGCCCATCGCGGATATACAGCGCCCGTATTTGGAGACATTAGAGCAGGCGTTTGGGACCTATTCTCCTGAGGACTATACCGCCGAAGACTGGACGCGGCTCTCTGAAGCATATACAGCCGGCGAGGACTTCATTCGCAATGCCGATGCGGCAGAAGAGATGGAACAATATAGCAACCAGGCAATCGAAGCGATGGATATGATCCAAGATAAGGAAGCGCGCATACAGGAGATCCTAGATGGTTGGAAGGCATCCCACCTCGGTGCACTCGATGCACTGCAGGATGGGCTCGTTGAAAGCAACGCTGCCCATCAGTCTGAATTGGCGATGGCTGCGATAGCGGAGCTTGGACAACTGGCACAATATACCGATTTGACCGCAGATGAGGACATCGAGCAGATTGTGGGCGAAGCGCAGAACCGCTTGCATACGACGGCCGGACAGCTGCGCGCGCTTGTGGAAGCGGCACAATGGGTGCTGGACCTGGATGGTTTGAGTACCCTGCCGCCAGCACAGGTGTCTTCGGAGAGCGCTGCGCAGTATCGGATCAAATTGGCGGAGTACGAAGCATTGCCCAGTGATCAGCAGGCACAGATTCATCCACAGGTGCGGATGTCTCTGGCAGAGCGCAAGGAGCTCTCCGATCAAAAAATGGGCGCCATATCCGAACTGCAGACCTATTACCGCAGTGTATCTTCCGACAACCCAACCATACAGGAGCGCTTGCTACGGGAGCTGGAGCGCGGCGTCGCGGAGATTGAAAAAGCCGATTCTGCCGCTGCCGTGCAAAGCGCCTTGCCACTGGCGCAAGAGGCGTTAACACAGGCGGCAACTGCAACGCCAGAGCCGTCGCCGTCGCCTGTTCCTACCCCCAAGCCAACGTCAACTCCGCAACCACCATCGGGCGGCAGCGGCGGCGGTGGCAGTAGTAGCGGCGGTAACAGTGGCGGCAGTAGTGGCGGCGGGATCTCCACCTATGCCATCCGCATCAACACATCGGCGCACGGCAGCGTTACCGCCAATCTATCCGTGGCGACACAAGGCACCAATGTGACAATCCGAGTCAACCCAGATGCTGGGTATGAGCTGGCATCTCTCATCGTCACCAACGCCGCAGGCCATGAAATTCCATTACAGCAAGACGGGGAAACACAGTATGCTTTCACCATGCCCGCTTCTTCTGTAACCATACAAGCGGCGTTTGCATGGCGCAATCCGTTCTCGGATGTCGCCTCAGACGCATGGTATTACGATGCCGTTGCGCACGGCGTGAAATCGGGCCTGTTTGTGGGAGCTGACGAATCGCAGTTCCTGCCCGAAAACAGCATGACCCGCGCAATGCTGACCACCGTGCTCTACCGTGCAGCGGGAGAACCCGAACAAACAGCAGATGTGGTCTTTGTCGATGTTGATCCCGAAAGCTGGTATGGCGCAGCTGTACACTGGGCAAAACAGATGGGCATTGTTTCGGGTACGGGTGACGGGCGTTTCGACCCCGATGCGCACATCACCCGGGAACAGCTGGCCACCATGCTGCATCGGTTTGCCGATGCGCCCGAAGCAACCGGCTCACTGGAGGGCTTTGTGGACGCGGATCAAGCGGGCGAATTCGCCAGCCACGCGCTCAACTGGGCGGTTGGACAGGGCGTGATCAACGGCATGGGGGATGGCACACTGGCTCCGAAAGGCATGGCAACCCGTGCGCAGGTGTCCCAGATGATCATGAAGTTTACGCAGCTGGCTGCATAGACAACCGCAGGATGATTAGATTATTACAATCAAAAAGCAGTATGGGAAGCGGCAGACGCTTCTCATACTGCTTTTTTGTGAAACGCAAAAGTTAGGAACTAATCATTGGAGGTTTCGTCCATCTCCGGTCCCCAAAATGCGATTTCATTGACGCTGTTCCAGGTGCTGACACTGTTGCCGTGACCCAGGTATTTGACGTATTTCACCTGCTGCAGCGGAATGCGAATCTGCTCGAACGAATTGCTCATCCCAGACGACAGGCCGCTGTACACCGTCGTATACGTCTCACCATCTTCTGACACCGCCAGGTCAAACTTGGTTTGCCGCTGCGCACCCTGATAGAACGAAAGGGTCACCATGTCAATCGGCACGGCCTCTTCAAAGCGAAACACAACCTCACATTCGCCGCCCTCCCCTTCTGCAGACCAGCGGGTGTCAAACCGCCCGTCGAGCAGGTTCTTCTGCGGATTGGCGACGTTGCCCTCATCCGAGAAGGTCAGTTCCACCGGCCGGTATTCCGTCTTCCCAACCGGCGCACCAAAGACCTTCTTTCCCTGGAAAGTAATGGTATACGTCAGGTCATTGATCCTCGGATCCTTGGTGCGGAGATGAATGGTGGTGGTCTCCCCAACCTGCGTCGCGTCCTCCTGCTGCGCGGCGGCATTTAATGTATCATACTGCATGGTGACAGCGGGCACCTCCGCCTGTTCATCCAGATACACGGTATACCCCAGTTTATTGGCGCTGAACACAGAAAGCGGCTCCCCGTCCAACAAAAGCTGGCTCACAAGCCCGTCATACGCATAGATCTGCTCCGCCGTCTCCCATTCAGAGAGCGGCAGAATCTTTGTAAACGCCTGCGGCGCCTGCTCCCCTTCCGTATAGGGAGAAAGTTGAACCGAGAAATTAACATCCCCGCCCCGCGCGCTCTTGATCACCAGCCGTCTGACATCGGGAAAGGTTTTTTCTCCCGCCCGCAGCGGATAGACCATGGATTTGGCCTCCGTCACCTCAAATTGATAGTCTCCGCCGATGATATAAGCCCGGAGCTTCTTGTCGTTCAGCGACAAATCCGCATATTTCCCCGTCGGCCCTACCGTAATGGCCGCACGGGTGTTGATCCCCCACACAACCGTATCATCCGCCTTCTTGGTGGTAATCTCATCCCGGATGACGACGCTGTCTCCGCACAGGGCGATGCCCCGCTTGGCGCTGTTCGCATTTTTTTCATACACCGCCGAAAGGTCGATGATGCCATATCCCTTATCGTTGTCAAATGCGACGATGTCCGCCTTGGCAAACTCATCCTGGTCGGGCTCCTTGCTGGGGTTGATCACAAACATGTTGTGCCCCTCCGCACGCTGGGTGAAGTAGGTCCAGCGCTCTCCGTTTTTGCCGAAGTCCCAGTATCCCTCCAGTGAATATGCCTCACCGCCGAGGTCCATCACCCACCGCTGACCCAGCGCATCCATCACAAAACTGCCCAAGTCCATGTTGCCGTGGGAGGCTTGGTTGTGCCCGCCCTTAAAGGCCACATAGGTCGCCATTGCGTTGTCCCACTCGGTCCGCATGGATGCGGCAGGCACCTTGCCGCGGAACAGCCGCCCCGTAGGCAGCTCGTCGTAGATGCTCTTCTCCATGGTCTCATACCAAAGCAGAATGAGAGAGTCCGTTCCCTTCATCTCCCAGCCTGAGTAGTTGGTTCCCGACGGATCCACGTCCTGCGCGATCTTTTGCAGACCGTCCATCCCATATTTTTTGGCAAACCAATAGAAATACACCGTTACGGGGGTCGACTCCCCCGAATCCGCAAAGTTAAACGCGGTATAGGTGGGGCCATACATATAAACAGGGAACAGCACGGCATCGCGAAACCCCGGCATCTCCCCCAGCCCGAAGTCCGTTCCCAGCGCACTGTCCAAGCAGGAGATGAGATACGTGATGTACTGCGTCTGATACGTCCAGTACCCCGGCCCTTCGGAGAATCCGCCATTGGGCAGCATCTCAGACATGCCGATGGTGATGCTTTTTGCGGTGTTATACAGCATCTGGGAGGCATAGGTCGGATCCTCCGCCAAAATGGCAATGGATGCGATCCCATATGAACCATTACACACCGCATTCCAGTTGTTGATCTGAGAAGCAAAGTTTGGATAGGGCGGCTTAAAATACCCCTCGACGATCTGGAGCCGCTTCTTTAGAATCCCCACGAGATAGGACCGCTGACTGTCATCCAGACCACTATACAGCCAGTCATAGGTCAATGCAACCGCCGTCGTCATCTCGGCACAGGGCAGCTGCAGCACCATGTCCCACTGCATATAGTCGCCGATGGCGATCTCCATCTGCCGATACAGAAAATCGAGGTAACGCTCTTCCCCATCCAGCTGGTACAGCATGCCAAACAGAAGTGCTCGGTCGAGGCATTCCCGCGCAAACGTCAGTTCGTCGTTTCCCAGCTCCTTGCGCGTGACAGGCGAGCCTGCCAGCAGCGTCTCAGCATACTCCTGGAGCTTGATGTAGAGGGTGCCCATGAATTTTTCCGTCTTGACCCCATCCCGGATGGCGTCAAATCCCTCTTTTCGTGCAAAAAGCCGGGGATGCACATTGCCGTCCATGGCCTGCTCCGCGATGGACGCAATCTCTTGGGGTTCTTTGAGATCCACCAGCGACATCAGAACGTCCATGTACTCGTCGTACATGCTCGCGATGCTCGCCTCTCCCGACAGCCGCAGCTTTTCCTGCATCGCCTCCACCGCCGCCAGCTTCTCCGCCGTCTCGTCCGTCTCTGCCGCTGTCTCCTGCGTCACGCCGGGTTCTTCGGGCACGGCGTCCGCCGCAAACACAGACACGGGCAACAGCAGCAGCGCCGCCAGCACCAGGGCAATCCATTTACGCATAGGGTACCCCCTCCTCACTCCAAACATAGATTCTGCGGTTTTCTCCCGCCACATTCTCAAACGTAATACAGCTCACGCCCAATGGCGCGGTATATTTTTTCAGACGCACTGCCGTCAAGCGGCCATCCGCATCATATGCTGCCGCATAGACACAGACGGTCTGGGGGGCTTCATGATTTTCCATCACAACGGATACCTGCGCCCCGTTTTGGATGGACACCGCCCGAATCCCCGACCACTCGTAGTGTACCGACAGGTCGTCAAAGTAGGTCATATCCTCGCCCCACACCCGCTGACCCAGGCCCACCGAAAAAGGAAATGTTTGGTAAATATCAGCGTCCACCGTACCCGACACGGCCTCCCCCGTGACCAGGTCGGTGACCGTCACCTGGGTCAGCTGCGCCGGAAAGGCGGATAAATCCAGCGTCGCAGCGACCTGGTATGGCCTGCGGACGGCCAGCTGATAGCGCTCCCCGGGCTGCTGCGGATCCATCAGGAACGTGCCCCCCGCAAGCTGCACATGCACGTGCTGATAGTCGTTGTCCTCCGTCATGGGCGTCAGCGTGACCAGGCTATCCGCCGTCACTTGGCCTTCTGCATCATACAGGCGAAACAGCTTCTTTTCATTCCCCGTCCGCGTCAGATACACCTTGGCCTCCAGCACAACGCGGGTGTTGTCCCCCTCTATGAGCGGCGTCCGATAAAAGCTTTCGGCACGGGCACCTGCCGTTTTGTCGTCATACACCATGAGCCAGTCCTGCTCCGTAGCCGACCGGGTGCCGATGGCTTCAAAGCCTTGGCTTCCGCCCATGGGCACGTCCGAAAAATCGTTGCTATACAGGCTGCTGCCCCCCGGCCCTGGCTCCCACAGCGCACAGGACGTCTCCCCCGCAAGCGGGTTCCCGCCCGTATCCCGCACACCAGACAGATCCGCAAAATAGACGTTGCCGGGATAGCGGTACCCCAACGACAGCCGCAGCGTATAGGCGTCCTCCTGCGTGACCGTGACGGGCACGTCGTTGTGATGGAGGTCGGTCACCGATACGGCGCTGTTTTCCCAATCCACCGGCCGGTTGAAGCGGATCACCCCGTCCGCGGCATGCTCTATGAGAAACTGGTCATTTTCAAAGGCGAAGGACACCTGGATGGTCACGGGCTGGCTACTCTCATAGTGAATCTGCAGCTTTTGATAGTCCGCAAACGGCTTGGCATCTGGGTTGTTGGCAATCACCAGCGGCGTCAGCGCCTCCTGGGTGAACACCGCGTCCGCCGGGGATTGGATGGTCACGACACACCGCTTCCCGCCCGCCGACAGCACGGCGGTGTTGCCATCCACCGCAATCTGCTTTTTGGTGTGCATAAACCAGTAGATATCTGCACTGCCGCTGGGGCGGATGGTGTCGGTCAGCGTGACCCTATGCCCCGCATCCGTCATCGCAAAGGAGCGCGTAACCGCGTGTGCCCCATACATGCCGCCAAAGTCCAGCGTGTGACCATCTGAAAACTCCGCCGTGACGGCATTGTCCTGGTCCGCATGGTCGCCAGGGTCAATGACCAGCGTGTTGTGCCCTTCGGCGCGCTGGGAGTAGTAGCTCCAGCGGCCGGTATCCGTAAAGTCCCAGTACCCCGTTCCGCCGTAGTCCTCGCCGCCCAGGTCCTCCGCCCACCGCTCTCCCATCGCATCCAGCACAAATGTGCCCGCGTCCATGCTGCCGTGGGGCATCTGGGCATTGCCGCCCTTCATGGCAAAGTAGGCGGCGCCGGGATACCATCCGCTCCGTGCGACGCGCACGGGCTGGGGCCCGCGGTAGAGCGCCTCGGTTGGCAAATCCGAAAAGGATGCGGGCTCCCCCGTGCGCCACAGCAGCGCCAGCACATCGCCGTGCTTGGGCTCCCAGCTGGCATAGTCCACGCCGTTTGGGCATACCCAATCCGCATAGGCCCCCAGCTCAGGCTGGCCGAAGCACTTCCCCAGATAGTACAAAAACGAGATCTGCGGCTTGGTCGCCCCTGCATCCGAAAAGTTGAAGGCAGCCGGATCGGAGGAGTGCATGTCCATGTGATACCGCCCCGTTTTGTCCAGTGCGCCCACACGGGTGAGCCCGAAGGACTGCCCAAACACTGCGTCCAGCGTGGACAGCGTATAGGTGAGGTACTGCATCTCATACTGCCAATACCCCGGGCCCTCCAGCGTTCCGCCGTCGGGCGCCGTCACCGCGATGGACAGCCGGATGGCGCGCAGCGCATGGTTAAGGAGCCTGCCGCACAGCGCGGGATACGCATCCCCAAAAGCCATGGCGGCCAGCGCCACGCCGCCGTTGCACACCGCATTCCAGTTGTCATAGGACAGCGCAAAATAGGTGTAATCGGGCTCATACATGGTCAGCGCGAAGTCCAGCTTGTTCTTCACTACGCTCTTGATGTTCAGCCTGGCGCCCTGGCTCATGCCCTCCCCCAGCCACACATACCCCACCGACAGCGCCGTGAGCGCCTCCGCCGTATTGAGGTATGGGTAGGGGGAAAAGCCGGCAAAATCGTTTGAAAACTGCACCAGCTGCCGCTCCAGATAGGCGGCATAGTCGCGTTTCCCCGTCCGCCGGTACAAAAAGCCCAGCACAATCGCCTTATCCAGCACATCCCGCGCATAGGACAGGTCATCCCCCGGATAGGTCGCATGCGTCGCGATGTCACCCGGCAGCAGGGTCAAATCCGCATGGTTTTGTAACTTGTGCAGCAGCACCTCGCTGTATGCGTCCTGACACAGCGGCACAAATGTGTCCGTCAGGATGACAGGTGCGTAGTCCGTCTCGAAAAACGCCTGAAACTCTGCCGCCTCCCAGATTTCCGTCACTTCGTCCAATCCATCCAAATACCCCACCGGATCCTGCCGGATGGCCTCCAGCACATCCAGTGCCCCGCTCTCCGCCCCATGCGCCGCCGGAAGCAGCAGCCCGCCCAGCAGCATGGCAGTCACCAAAAAACAAATCAGTCGTTTCATAGATTTTCAACCTTATACCACAATTTGAGTTTCCCCGTACAGTCCGTCCGCACGGCGATCTTTCGGATGTCCTCCCGCGCCGCAATAGACTCCACGGCAATGGGATGACTGCAGGTAAATCGCACCGCTTTGTCTTCCCGCCGGAGGATAGCGGTGAACTCATCCACCAGCTCCACCTCCGCCATGGTGTGGAAAGAGGCGAGGACGGGCTGTGTGCCTTCCGTTTGGATGTCATCTGTGATGGAAACGCCGCTTTCTGCAAAGGCAACGCTGCGCAGCACATGGGTCGCATCCGCATACACCGAAGACAGGTCCACTTCGCAGCCCGCATCCGTCTCCCGGATGTCCGCCCCTTCGCCCAGCACCTGATCGGGCACCTTTTTGGGCCCGATGACCAGCGTATTGTGCCCCTCGGCACACTGGGAGTAGTAGGTCCACCGCGCATAATGGAAGTCCCAGAAGCCCTCCAGCAGATAGTTCTCGGTGCCCAGGTCACAGAACCACCGTTTTCCCGCATAATCATACACAAAGGAGCCGAGATCGAGGTTCCCATGGGACAGGGGACTCCGCCCGCCCTTGATGCCCAGATAGGACGCACCGCGCTCCCAGGAGGAGCGGAAGAAGGCCAGCTGGATCTTGCCATGATAGAACTTTCTGACCGGATAGGTCTTGTAGCTCTCCGCCACGGGCACGCGCCAAATGAGAGACAGCAAATCGAGATGCTTGGCCTCCCATGTGGTGTAATCAATGCCGCCGGGGCTGGCCGCATCCGCATAGTCCACCAGGCGGCTGTCCCCATACCGATGGGCAAACCAGAACAGCCAGATATTCTGCGGCTTTTTCTCGGCCAGGTCGCTGTAATTAAACGGAATAAAGTCGCTGGAGCATGCCTGCAGCAAGAATTCCCCCGCCTCATAGAACCCCGGCAGGTCGGACAGGCCGAAGTCTGTCCCGAATGCCGTCTGCAGGCTGGAGAGGGCATAGCACAGATATTGCAGCTGAAATGCCCAGTAGCCCGCCCCTTCGGGATATGCCCCGTCGGGGGAGAATTCGCTGATAGAAATGGTAATATTTGGGATGGCCAGCCGCAGAATATCGCTGCACAGCCCCGGCATCCGCTCATAGAACGCGATGGCCGCCACAATGAGGGACCCGACGCACACCGCATTCCAATTGTTGAACTGTCTGGCATAGCTCTCAAGCGGCGGCGTGATGAGCGTCAGCCCGATGCGGAGCGTCCCCTCCACCGTGCGCCACAGGAACTCCCGGTCCTCCTCGCTCAGCCACTCATAGCACCAGTCATAGGCAAACGCATATGCCGCCGTGAGCTCTGCGACGTTCAGCATGGTCTGGTGGAACAGGTAGTCACAGCCGCGGTAGAACCCTTCGGTCGCCCGCAGCTGTTCCATCGCTTTCTCATAGTACGTCCCGCCCACGACGTGCTGCATGCCGCCGAACAGGACCATGCGGTCCAGCACCTCCCGCACAAACTTCGTCCGTTCATAAAGTCCCCCCACGTTCTCACATTCTGCGAGCTCAGTTAGGCTGTCCGTGTGTGCTTTGAGCTTGACAAACAGCGGGTCCGCCGGATCCATGTCAAACCGGTCGGTCACCAGGCGGGGATGCGCCTTGGTCAGCGCAATGTGTTCCGGGACATCCAGCAGCGTCGCCATACTGTCCACAAACTGCTCGGTCTTCTCCGTCCAGTTATTAAACAGACTGACCTCTGCCTCTTTTTTATATTGTTCCACCAACTGCTTCTTATCCATGCCGTCACTCCTCCCTGTTTCTGGTACTACGCGCCCAGGCTGAATGCATCACAGAGCGGGATCATCTGGGTCAGACTATCCCAGACCATCACATCCACACTCGCATTTGCCGCGCTCAATCCCTCGGGCACGGTCACCGTCACCGACGCGGTGGAATCCCCCGCCGCGATGTCGCTTGCCATTTCGCAACCGACCGCACGCAGCACCTTGCCGCCTGCCGTTTCTTCATACACCGCCATAAGGATGACCGCAGACTGGCTGTTCTGAGACTGGTTCAGGAAGGACACTGTCCCCGTGACAGCGCCTGGCTCTATGGTCTGCTTGTCAAAGCTGCACCCTGCCACCTGGAACGCCGATGCGGTCTGGAAGGTGAAGCTGCTCTGGGGCACGGGCTGATAGTTGGTGTCCGTGACGCCGCCGCATTGGACCGTCACCACCGCATTCTCGGGCAGCGCGCCCGTCACCGTCACACGGACGGTCTTGCTGTCCGCCACCAGCGTTTTGGTGGACGCGACCTCGCTGTCTCCCGTCATGACCTTGATGGCATCCAGCGACGCCTGATCCAACACCGCATCATATGCGATGTCAAACGACAGGTTCTGATAGTCCTCCACCGTTTCGCTCGCAATGTCGGCGCTCACAAAATGCGGGGTCGTGAGCGGCGAGACAAACAGGTTGCGGTAGTAGGTGTCCGCCGCGCCCCACGTCCGCTGCATAAAACCGATCTCATTGATGACGTTATACACATTTGTCTCATCGAACGGAATCTCTTCCGAAACCGTCAATTCGCCCGTTTCGTAATCATAGATATATGCCTGGCCATACATGCGGTTATCCCGCTTTTTCAGCACATACTTCATGTTGTACCACTGGCCCATCGCAAAATTCTTGGCGACGCCTGTCTCATCGTTGATCGTAACGAGGGTATCTCCCTTGGTCGTCAGGTGGAAGTGTACGCTGGTTCCCACAAAGTCGGACAGGACAAGTCCGCGGTAATTGAGGCCCCAGGGCGCCTGCCCCTCTTTCAGGTAAAAGATGCCATTCTGAATGCCGCGCGACTCGGGATAGTAATCCGTCTCAAACAGGATGCCCTCTTCGGTTGCCGGAATGTTGGCCTGCACCGTGATCCGCGGGCCCTGGCCGCTGTTATCCGCATTGTTTGCCGCTGGCGCCTTGAATTGCAGGATATGCTCCCCGTTTTCCTCGCGGGTGGAGATCTCCGTGTCGGCCGACGAGATGGTAGTCCCATCCAGCGAGGAGAAGTCCTCGCTTACATATGCCCCCGCCGGCGCCTCACTCCGCACCCGGAAAGGCACGCTTGTCGTCTCGCATGCCGCGCCGTCGGCATTTGTAACGCCATTCAGTGCGAGCGTATACCGTCCCCCTTCCACCAGCGGATAGGAGAACGTGACATCCACTTTGGTCCCGTCTGTCGGGTTCTTGGAGACCGACGCGATCTCGGGCTGTGCAAAATTGGAAGAGGAGACCGCAATCCCCGACAGGCTGCTGTCGTCCACTTCCTGGCTGAACTGCAGCGACAGCGTGTCCCCCGACGGGACCGCCTGGTTTGCGGCAGGCGTCATCAGCTCAAATTTCTGCTCCGCCGGCAGACTTTTGATCACGAGGTTATCATAGTAGATGGTCTCTCTGAGTGCGCCGGTATCGACAGTACCTTTGTTGTACATTATGTTATAAAAGATGATCTTTTCAATGTTGGACAGGGGTGTCTCCGTATTTGCAACCGGCACATTTTGGGTGGAGAACATCTGACTGCCGTTCGTCAGATCGGTCAGGATGACCTCCTCGAGTGGATTGTCCGTTCCGCTGCTGGCAGGCGTCCAGTTGATGGTCAGCCGGTACCAGGTTTTAGCCGGAATTTTTCCATACGGCGCGGTTTCATTGTCCCCGTACAGCAAGGTGGTCTGCGCATTACCCGTGCCGTCATACAACCGTCCATCATAGACAGGAGCGCCGTCCCGCCACATCTGCACCAAGCCATACGGTTTTTGCTGTGCCCAGCCCGAACTGGCCAACGCAAAGAAACGGTTGGTGGATTCATTTAACGTCCGGTAAAAATCCACCGAGAATTGCAGCCGCTGCCCCGTCGGGATAGTTGCATGCGCCTGCGGTTTGATTGTCAGCGTGCTGGTAGCAGTCCCAGATGGATTCGAAATATCCAGCTTGAGCAAGCCGTTCCCTGCCTCCCCAATCCCCTCCACGCCGGCATCCACAATGGATGCCGTTATGCAGTCTGTCGAAAGGGTCGCCACATCGTCCACGCTCTGCGTGGTATCAAACGCCACGTTGTAATACGTGGTGCCCTCCTCCGCCGAAGCTGCCATGGGACACGCGGGCAGGAGCAGCAAGGCCGCCAATAGGACACACGATAGCTTTTTCATGACAGTTCTCCTTTCCAATGCTTCTCTTTTATTGTGCATACCACTCATTGGCTTCCTTGGTGAGCTGCTCAAGGCCCGATGCATACAGGTCCGCCACATAGGCATCCCACTCCGAGAGCGGCTTTTCGCCCGTGATAAAGAGGGTGGTTGCCTCTTTGATCTTGCTGTCCAGGCCAGGCATATACTGTGCCGCGGAAGGCAGGTTGCCCCACATCTTGTTCTCATAGCCATAGAAAGACGCCACCTCGTCCGCATAGGCAAACTTATCGGTGGTGGACCGCTTCAGGAAGTCGAAGTTGTTGCTGGCGACATACCCAATGCCATTGGCACTCAGGCCCAGTTTTGCCGAGATGTTGGGGTCCTGTACGGAATCCATCAGTGTAATATAGGTGTCGTTCTCCACCTTGTAGTGCTCCCCTTCAATGCCGCGCACTGCGAGCAGGTAGGAATCAAAATTGCTGACCAGCTCGTTGTTGATCTCTAAAATCTTTCCAAATTTTTCCATGTCGTTTGCAAGGTCTCGCCCAAACACCATGTAGCTGGTGGAAAACGTGCCCCATTTGAGCGTTCCGCTTTTGCCGTCAGGCCCCTTAAAGGGCGCGGCTTCTTTGTAGGTCGCATTGTCCCCCTGCAGCTTTTTGAAGTTGGTGTAGTTCACGCTGGGCTGCAGCATGTCGGTGGGCGGCGCCACGTTGTAGTACATCCCAGGCACACTGAAGCCGATCTTGCCATTCCAGAAGCTGACGGCGTTGCTCCATGCCTGCCCCTTGTTTTCCCCTGAGATGAATTCGGGATCGATGAGGCCCATCTGATACCACCGGTTGAGGGTCGTGAGTGCCTCACGCATCTCGTCGCTCGCCGACGAATACTCCAGTTTCCCGTCCTTCTCCTGCCAGATCTGCTCCTGCG
The DNA here is from genome assembly GCA_944393605.1 of uncultured Clostridia bacterium. Lineage (GTDB taxonomy): Bacteria > Bacillota > Clostridia > UBA1381 > UBA9506 > CALYAO01. The sequence continues at coordinate 10,974 of CALYAO010000049.1, read as the reverse complement.
TCCCATAGGCACCATACACCGCATAGAAGCCCAGGTTGGACAGACCATAGGTGTCCTTCTGGCCATTGCCGTCGGGGTCCTCATTGGTAAACTTCACAAAGGCCGCTTCCGCTTCCTCAATGGTCTCAGGAATCTTTTCAATCCCAACCTTTGCAAGCCAGTCGTCCCGCCAGATGGGAACCAAGGGATAGGTGCCCTGCATGTTGAGCAGCGGAATGCCATACTGTTTGCCGCCAACCTCGCCTGTCTTCCAGACGCGCTCGCCGCCGTTGGCAACCACCGTGTCATAGATGGCCTTGCCCTTGGACTGGAGCAGATCATCGGGAATCTCGCTCAAAACACCCTGCGTGCTGTACGTGTTAAAGGAGGTGCTCTCCTGTACCCGGAACACATCGGGGATGTCCAGCGATGCAATGCGGACATTTAAGAGCTCCGTCTGCTTGGTACGGTCGAGATACACAAAATTGAACTTGACGCCAAACTTCTCCTCCAGCGCCGCGATCACGGGGGAATCCTCATTGATGGGGGAATCACACTGGGGCAGCCATTTGATCTCCATCACCGTGTCGCCGCCCGACGTCTCCTCCTTGCTGCCGCATCCGGCAACCGCCGTCACCAGCAGACACAGTACCAAAATACCTAACACAATCCGTTTCATACCATACCCTCCATTTTTTAATTGTTTCATATATCCATCTCCATTGTAGCCATACCATCGCTCAGCCTTTTAAGGAGCCGACCATAACGCCCTTTACAAAATACTTCTGAATAAACGGATACACCACCAAAATGGGCAGTGTCGAAACCATGATGGTGGCGGCCTTGACCACCTCCGCCGACGGCACGTTGTCCTCCGTTGTCATCACCGCCATGTCCCCAAACTGGGGCGCCGATTCAATGATAATCTTCCGCAGGATAGCCTGGAGCACATACTTGTCGGGGTCACTGATATAGAGCAGACAGTCAAACCATGCGTTCCAGTGGCCCACCAGACCCCACAGCGCAACCGTCATCAGAATGGGCATAGACAGCGGCAAAATGATGCTCCAAAGCGTCCGCACCACGCCAGCACCATCGATGTATGCCGATTCCTCCAGGCTGGTCGGGATGCTCATAAAGTTGTTCCGAACGATGAGCATATTGAAGGTCGGAATCGCCCCCGGCAGGATGAGCGCCCAGATGGTGTTGTCCAGATGCAGGGACTTGACCAGCAGGTAGTTGGGGATAAGCCCCCCGGTAAAGAACATGGTAAACACGATGACCAGCGTAAAGACGTTGCGATACGGCAGGTCCTTTTTGGACAGCGGATATGCGGTCGCAACCATCAGAACCAGCTGCAGCGGCATCCCCAGCAGGATCCGGATGATGGTGTTGCCGTATCCCTGCCAGATAAACTCATTGCGGAACACCTGCGCATAGGCCGCCGTTGTGGGTTCCTTGGGAAAGAGCGTAAAGCTCAGCTTCGCCGCCTCTGCCGGCGTGGACAGGGAGATGCGGACGATATCCCAGAAGGGATAGATCATGAGCACCGCGAGCAGGGTCAGGAAGATGTAATTGACAACCGTAAAGATTTTTTCGCCTCTTGTTCGAATCATGCTGCTCCCTCCCCCCTTACCAAAGTCCGTAATCACTGATTTTGCCTGCAATGAAGTTGGTGCCCAGCACCAGCACAAATGCGATGACGTTTTTAAACAGGCCAATTGCCGTGGACAGACTGTACTGCATGCCCTCCAGCCCGATGCGGTATACATAGGTGGAGAGCACGTCCCCAACGCTGTACACCGCAGGGGTATAGAGATTGAAGACCTGGTCAAAGTCGTCGTTTACAATGCCGCCCACCGCAAAGATCAGCATAATGACGATGACGTTGCTGATGGAAGGCAGTGTGATATGGATGATTTGCTTGAAACGGCCCGCACCGTCTAGCATCGCGGCCTCATACAGCTCCGTATCCACCGAGCTGAGCGCCGCCAAGTAGATGATGCTGCTCCAGCCAATCTCCTTCCACATGGCACTGATTACCAGAACGGGCCGGAACCAGGCCTTATTGGCCAAGAAGTAGATGGGTTCACCGCCCGCCGCCGTGATGAGCGCGTTGATGGGCCCCGTGGAAGGGGACAAAAAGGCGCTGATGACACCCGCAAGCACCACCCACGACAAAAAGTGGGGCAAGTAGGTGACGGTCTGGATGACCTTCTTAAACCGCATGCACCGCACCTCGTTGAGCAAAATTGCCAGCACAATGGGCGCCGGAAAATTGATGACCAGCTTGAGTCCGCTGATGATGAGCGTGTTTTTAAACACCCGCCAAAAATCCGAGCTGCCAAATGCCATCTCGTAATACTTGAGGCCCGCCCAGGGGCTTCCATTAATACCTTCGATAATGTTAAAATCCTTAAAGCTGATGGTGATACCATACATGGGCAGATACATGAAAATCAAATAGTAAAGCAGCCCGGGAATCAGCATAATAAGGAGAGTTCTGTGGTTTTTACGAAGCATGATAGTATCTTCCTCTCCTTCTTAATAGTTTTGGAAAATAATGACATCCTCCACCACGCCGGTATTGGCCTTGATGAAGATGCGGGATGCCGCATCGGGATCGCTCTCATAGCTCACCAGATCGTCAATGGAGCCCTGCCGGCATTTTTTGGTCTCGTAGTCGTATACCGTAAAGTTTGCGCTTCCCATCACAAAGGTGTAATATTCATCACCGACCCGCAGGCTCAGATAATCCCCCGCCATGCGCTGTACCATGCCGAACACCCGCTCCCTGGAGTAGCCATGTGCCGCGATGAATTCGGTCTCCGTCTCGGGCGTTCCATCTTTTTCATAGGGGAAAATACGGCCGATGTTTTCGATCTCCCCGTCCATGTTGAGGTTATAGTGCACCACATCCCCGATCTTCAGTTCCGAAATGGGGATGGTGGTCTGCACATCACTGGGCATGCTGATCCTGGTCGCAAAGGCCTTTTCGTCCACTGGCAGATTGATGGTCGCACCCTTCACATTGATTTTCAAGCCCTGCATGGGGTTGCCCTCCGCATCCACCGTCTCATAGGTGCCCTCGATGACGCCCAGCGGCGTCGCATAGCTGAATGGCACCTTGCCACCCGATCCGCTCTGCGGCCGGATGACGACCGCGGAACACACCATCGTCTCCTTGCCGTCATACCCTTCCACCGTGTTGTATTCCGTCCGATCTATGAGGTCGGACATCTGCATGATCTTGGAATCCTCCGCCGTCTCTTGAATCATAAACAGCTTGGTATTGCTGTTGATGCCAAATCCCTCGGGTTCATACATGCCGAACAGCTGCTGTGCGGTGGAATAGGACCGCGCTGCCGCGGGATAGTCCAAAGAGACCTCCACCCCCGCCTTGATGGAGCTCAGCAGTCCCTCCTCGGTCGTCCCAATCACGATGAGCTGCTGTTTGGCGCCCCCGGCCGGGTCACTGAGTGCCGTATAGATCTCCTCCACACTGGTGTTGCTATAGTTATAGGAAATCCGGTCTGCTTTGGAGGTCAAAATCTTGACCGTACCATCCTCTGAGAGCACCTTGATTTTCAATCGACTGCCCATGCCCTCCAGATCTGCGCCAAACAGGTAGGCATACCCGCTCACCGACTGACTGCCCCGATCAATCCCAACCAGCTTGCCAAACACGTCCATGTAGTAGGTCGCGGGCGTTCCCAGCTGCAGTGCGTCATAGTCAAAGCCGCTGCTCAGCTGGTAGAGCGTATCATCTACCATGAGCTCTTTTCTCTCCTGGTTGACCTCTGTCGCCGTACCCGCCACCGTCTGCTCGGACACCTGTATCTCTATGTACGTCCCATCGTGACTCTCCTTCACCGATAGGACATTGCCCTCTATGATATCGGAAAATTTGATTTCCCGGTCATTTTTGATCACTTTCACGGTCTTGTCCGCATCGGTCAAATCGCGCAGCATGCGGCCTTCTAGCTCATCCGTGATAAAACCCTCATACTGGTTGACACGCAGCGCCACCATGGTGTAATAATTGTCAACCAAGACGGTCTCATAAACACCGTCTCCTTCGCCGTCCACAAGCTTGACCTGCCCGTCCTCCGGCAGGATGTAGGAGAGGCGGAACGGCGGCGCATAAGGCCGGTTGTTAATGAGGTAGGCCGCGTCCTGCGGCAGGGTGATCTCCTGCCGGTCGCCGTCTTCACCTTCGTACACAAAGCGTACGCTGCCGCTGTCTGTGATACGGGTCTCACTGCGGTTGATGTCATCCGCCGGCACCACCAGCACCTCGTTTTGCCGATCCGCCATGAGGTAGATGATGTCATCCTCTTCGTTGACATAATACACAACGCTCTGACCCAGCAGCGGGAAGCAGTCCTCCTCGGTGTTGTAGTTGCTCCCGTTGATGGTCACGCTGTTTTTGTGCGTCAGAGGCGCACCATACAGGCTGACCTCCCCGGTGGAAACCAGTTTGCCCTCCAGCTTCCGAATCTTATGGTAGCGTTCCAGAATGGTCATACCCTCCCGGAACTGGATGGTGCCGCTGCCATAGACATACTGTTCGAAACAGTCCACCTCCAGCACATTGGTCATGAGCCGCAGCACATCCGCCCGGGTCAGAACCTGATTTGTGACCCCTTTGGTGATGCCCTTCTCCGCCGCTAATGTCAGATACCCTGTTGGATAACCCCCTCGGTTTTCTGCCAGGATCCCAAATCCCGCCATCATCGTGAGCACCTTGGCGGCCTGTTCCAGCGTGACCTCCCCTTCAGGGTCAAACAGTTTATCCGAAACGCCGTTCATAAAGCCCATCTTGACGATGACTTCTATGTAGTTCGCCGCCCAATAGGAGGCCGGCACATCAAAGAAACGAGCCGACTCAGGCTTTGCTACAATCTCATCCATGCCCAAGATGCACAGCATCAACATCGCAAATTCCGCACGGCTGACCGTCTCGTCCAGCTGGAACGCACCGTCATCATAATCCGCGAGCAGGCCCAGGCCCTCCAGCAGCATATAATCTGCGTTGCTCGCAGGATCCGCCGAAACACTGTCCTCCTCCGCAACCACCATGCAAGGCAGCAATAGCAGCATGCTCAGCAAAATCGCAACACATCGTTTCACGCAGCACTTCCCCCTTCGTTCATCATGTGAAAGATCATGGCCGCCGCTTCCGAACGGCTGATCTCCCCTGCGGGCTGGAAGGACCCGTCAGGGTATCCGCTGATGATGCCGCGCTGACTCAGCACACGGACACCGTCCTGCGCATAATCGGCGATCTGATCCGCATCTACAAATGCGAGTTCCCCTTCCGCCGCCTGTTCCCCCTCCAGCATGGTCAAAACGCGCGCCAGAATCACCGCCGCATCCTGCCGGGTGATGCGTTCACCCGCACCGAACGCGCCGTCGCTCCCCTGCACAATGCCAGCCGCCTGGGCACTCGACACATACGGATAGCTCCAGTCGCCGGGCGCCACGTCCGCAAATGCACTGTCTGCCTCCGTGTCCAAAAGGCCAAAGCCCGTCACGACGATCTTGATGAACTCCTCCCGCAGGATGCTGTTGTCTGGCCCAAACGCGCCGTCCTCATACCCATTGATCACCTGTCTCTCCGTCAGGAAAGCAACCATGGAATAGGCCCAGTGGTCATCGTCGAGATCCGTGAACAATGGTGCCTGGGCCGAAGGTTCCTCCTCGTCCGGATTGGTCTGGGGCGACTGGGTATAATGAAATCCGCCGCCCGAACCGCTGCCGCCAGAGCCGCTCGAACCGCCACCGCCCGTGTTGCCGCCGCTCGGGCGACCCGATCCGCCGCCTGTGCCCTCTTCCACCGAAGACAGCGCCGACTGAAATGCCGGGGCCACATCCTCCGGCTCCGTCACAGAGATGGCCCGAAAAGCCGACAGCACGGCAGACTTCTCCGCCGTCCCCAATGCGTTATAGTCCGTAAAATCAAGCTGCAGACGTTCGGCATAATGCTTGAGCACATCCTCCAGCTGTGTGAGGTCTGCCGTCCGGATAACCCCCATCAGGATGGCCTCATCCACCGCTGCGATCGCAAGTGTCGGATCCGTGATGACATTGATCTGTGCAATCAAATACGAAAAGCCGTCATCCCGCCCCGCTTCATGCCGTGTCCGCAGGAGCGCATAGCCATATTCGTCCTGCACATCAATCTCCAGCAGATAGCTGTGTTTGGTGATCAGTGCATCCAGCGTATCGGGCGTCACATCTGCAAATTCGGCCAGCGCGGCAGTCAAGAGCGCTTGCTTGTCCTCCCATTCCTTCTGCGCAGTCACCCGCTTTGCAAAATCCTCCCGCAGCGCCGCAAAGGACACATAGGTGCCCGAAACCATCGCCGCATCCACGACGTTCTTTTCTGTGAGAGTCGTATAGACCGTCAAGTCCAGCTGCAGGTAGTCATTGAGGGGCCTTCCCTCCACCAGGGGCGCCCCCTCCAGCAGCATCTGCTGCCATTGCTCTGCCGTTGCAGCATGGACCGCCGCCAGCACCGTCGTCTCCAGCGCATCCGGTACATATTGGAAGCCTTCCGAACCCGTGAGCGCTCCGCCGGTATACAGCCAATACTGCACAAGCGGGATCCAGCCATCCTCCCCAGCACGAAAAGTGATGGAAAAGGTGCCGTCGGGCTGGGTTTTCACCTGACCCACAAATGCGACCTGCTCCGCAAAATTCTCTTCTGTCAGGTCCGCAGCCGCAATCCCCTCCTCCAGTACCATGACCGAAATGTTGCGCTCCTTTTCCACCCCCGTATTCCCCGTGGCGGTCACCATGCCCGTTTTGCCGTCCACCTGAACGGTGACCCCCATGGGCGTTCCGTCCACCAGCGCCTGCCGCATCTCTGCCGCAAGACTCACAGGGCCCACCGCAAGGAGACAGCACATCGCGGCAAGCCACACCAGCACCATCCGTTTTGCTTTCATTTCATCACTCCCATTGTTTGATCGCTGCTTTTCTGTATTTTTATTATAGAATGCGTCACTCTTTGGTTACAACGACAAGAATTTCGCATTTTATACAACTTGGTAAGAATAAGTTTTTATCTAAAATAATATGTTTTTATCCATTTCTTATGCCTGATATGGTACAAGCAATAACATTTATACTACTTTTTATAAAAAAACTGGGGAAACAGTCCGAAAGATTGACGAGCTGTATATTGACAAGCTGCATAAAATTATAGTAGTATGTCCATAGGGAAGGGAAATGTGAAAGGTGTGTGGCAAAAATGAGAGCAACGGAACAGTTCTCAGATGTCAAATTTAGTACTCGGATTACGCTGTTTGTCGCGTTTTCCACCATTTTTTGTGTCCTTTTGGTCTCTACCATTCTGCTGGCAAGCTATCACTTTGCAATCAAACAGGAAATGCTCAATTCCAATAAGAATATGCTCAACCAAATCGTACTCTATTGTGATAACCATATCGCAGCCAATCCGACAGCCATCATCAGCGACCATTTTTCCACGCTGGAAACCCCCGCATTGTCTCAATTCTTTGAGGAAAAAAGTTCCAGCACGCGCACCTATCTGCAGACGCAGCAGTTTTTAGGGGACCTCGTTCAAAACAACCAATATATTGACAGTTTGCTGCTGTACAGCGCCATCAACGATATGACAATCGACTCCAAAGAGGGCGTCACATTCGGCATACAAAACAACCAAAGCGCCATGATGATCGTCGCAAAACAACGCTCGTTTTCCGAAAAACGCAAACATTTTTTTGTGACACCCAGCGAAAACAGCAACAACATTATCTCCTATGTCCAAACCCTTCCCACCACCGATTTCACCCGTGACCTGGGCTTTATCAGCTTTCAGATCGACGCAGACAAGCTGGTGGCCTCTGCCGGAGAAATCTCGCAAAACACAGGCTCCTTTGCCATCTTAACCTCCGACTATAAGCTGCTCGCACACAGCAATAAAGAGCTGCAGAAAACGGGCAACATCGGCTTTGATTTTCACAGCGAAGCGCCCTATGGCAACATGACCGTCAAAATTGGACAGGAAACCAACCAGGTCAGCTGGATCCGTTCACCCGAAAGCGGCCTGATTTACGTGTCCACCATGCCGCAAACCCTGTTTATCAGCCGCCTGTACCAGACCCAGCTCATCAGCATCCTGCTCGTCGGTCTGCTGGTCTTGAGCATCGCCCTGTCCTCCCGCAAAATCGCCACCATCATCCACCGTCCCTTCAAAAATTACATGACCGTTGGCAATATCCTGCTAGAGGACAAATTTGTCCAAGACCTGTTGACAGGCAGGCTCTCCGCCGCAGAAGAACTGCGGACGCGATTGGGGTATTTGCAAACCAAATTTGTATACAACCATTTTTACTTCATCGGAGCGGACATGGAAGAAGGCCAAGATGCCGCGCTTTCGGTCGGGCTACAGGACGACATCCAAACGCTGTTTGGCGCAGGCTGTGCCGTCATGCAGGCGCGGGAGTCCGAATGCCGTATTCTCATTATCGTCAACACCAACCTAACATTCCAACAGGTGCAGCAGCGCGTTCAGACCATACAGGCTCCCGCATGCAACTGCTATCTCTGCGAAGCGGAATCTTTAGAAAAGCTGGCCGGCTTTTATCCCAAGCTGGAATATGCGCTGTCCTACCGTTTTTTGTTGGGCTATGGCAATCTTATAACGCCCGATATGCTCGCGGCATACAAAACACCCGCGCCCCTTTCGGATGCAGCCTTATCACCGCTGGAAAAACTCTTGGAACAAAATGAAACCACAGAAGCCAAAACCTGGATTGAGACATTTGCTAGTCAAATGACAGCAGAACACTGGGATGTCAAAAGCGTGCAAACCGCTCTTATGAAGATAAACAGCGCCATCTTCCGCGCCGCTCGAAAAAAACAGATCAACCTGACAGATCAAGCACACCTGGCTACACAGCCAACCGATACCTTGACCGGATACCTGGCCTGGTTTGAGGGGCTTCTCTCCACCTATGCAGAGCAGAGCGCCCTGCGCAAGGAATCCATTCATCATGCATTCATTGAAAAAATTACCGCGTACATCGCAAGCCACATCTCGGAGAATCTCACGCTGCATACCGTGAGCGAAGCTTTTAAAATCAGCCCAAACTATTTGAGTAAGATCTTCAAAGACGAAACCGGTGTCACGTTTCAGAGCTACATCACAGAGCAAAAACTGGAATATGCCGCCCGGCTGCTGCTGGAAAGCACCTGTTCCATCGAAGAGGTAACCCATCTTGCGGGATACTCCAACCCCTCTTACTTTGTGAAGCTATTTAAGGCAAAATACGGGCTGACGCCCCTGCAATACCGAAAACAAAACATCTAAAGACCACGTATTGTGCGCATATCCAATTCTTGCAAGGAGGGCTACTATGGATTGTCCCATCACGTCCCAAAACGTCGGGCTGTTTGCCCGCACCAACGAACACCTGATCACCTCCCCCATCCGGGGCATTGTGCTGCGGTTTCACGGCCTCAATATGACCGCCATGCTGCAAGAGGACCAGGCCGACGAAGTGCTGTACGCGCGCCACGGCCTGCTCAGCATCTGTCCCTATGCGGGCCCCTGGAGCTGGATGAATGACGTCGCCGTTCGGACGGTGGACGCCATTTTGGCGGCGCTCCTCGCAAAATATCAGCTTTCTAAAGCAACGCCCATTGTCAGCTCGGGCGGCAGCATGGGCGGCCTCTCCGCCTTTGTGTATGCGGTCCACGGCGCCTATGGCCCCGTCGCAGTCGCGGCGGACTGCCCGGCATGTGACCTGCTCTACCATTACAGCGAACGGCCCGACGTGGCCCGGACGGTATGGCATGCGTTCGCCCACTATGACACGACGCTGGAAGAGGCCATGCAAAGCGCCTCCCCCTTGCATCTGGTAGGCCAGCTGCCCGATGTCCCGTATTATATGGTGGCCGGGGATGCGGATGAGGCCGTCTCCATTGCGCATCACGCAGACCGCATGGCGGCAGCTATGACGGCGCAGGGTCTGGCTCTCACATACGTGCGCGTTCCTGGCATGGGACACTGTCAGATGCCCGCCGAGGTGGCAGATGGGTATCGATCCTTTATCCTGGCCGCCATCCAATAATGCCGCGTACCCATCCCTTTTAAAAATATAAATATTTTCCAGTTGGTAAAATACAAAGACAACTGGGCCAATTGCGGCATATACTAAAAGGGAGGAGGGATGCCACATGATACCAAGCGGCATGACGGTGCAAACGGAACACATACAAGATACCATGACATACGACGGAAAAGAGGTGCTCACCTTTTCCATTGCCTATCCCCGCTTCTCTTCCGACCGCTTTGGGCTAGCGGCCACCATTTTGAACCCCTATTACCAATTAAAAGCGGCCAAATTTGCCCGATACTGCCGCAATCGGCTGTACCAAGGCGCCGTGGAACAATACCAATTCGCAACCGCAAACGGCTATCCTGTCATGATACACCAGGCGGTTGCAACTTTTACGGTGACCTACAACCAAAACTGCGCACTCAGCCTGTACCAGGACTCCTACATATTCAGCGGTGGTGCACACGGCAACACCACCCGACGCGCGGATACCTGGGACCTCCAAAACGCGCGCCGCATCCTGCTGAGTCAGGTCATCCGCCGCGAAGACTGGCAGGCGTATGCGCAAGACGCTGTCATTCGGCAGATAGAAGCACAGATGCAAAGCGGAGACGCCTATTACTTTGACGAGTATGAAAAAAATGTGCGGGATACGTTTGATCCCGACCGTTTTTATTTAACGCCCGACGGGGTCATCCTGTACTTTGGGCAGTATGACATCGCACCCTATGCAAGCGGGATGCCCACCTTCCTGCTCCGCTATGGAAAACATGGCGTCGTGCAGCCGCGGTGCTGAACGGGCGCATGAAAGAACAGTCGGTAGATATGGAAAATTTTGGATAACAATCAGGCCGCGGCAGGTGAGCTGCGGCCTGATTTCATTTTATCGTTTGCTCAGCAC
>CALYAO010000048.1 GCA_944393605.1 uncultured Clostridia bacterium | reverse complement strand
GGAAATGTCTCTGCCAAAACTGTGGTCGTACAGTGGAAGTCGGTAGCTATTGGCTGCGACACAGCGATCCATACGGACACTGCAAATGCACCAGATTTAACAAGCCTCAATAAAAGCCCGTAGACGGCTCTCAGAGCGCTCAATGCCTTTACTGGTGAAACTACACTCCTAAAGCTTAATCGTCGCTCCTGGGCTATCCTGGGCTGCGCACGAGAAAAAAATAGGGTACAGATTTCCTCAACGGATTTCTGTACCCTTGTTTTATGAAAAAAATAGGGAGCCGGCATCAAGCCAGCTCCCTTTGTAAAAGAGCCGATATTCGACCAGCTCTTAATTGTCAATATAGAAAAGATGGACGGAGGGTAATATGCCCTCCGTCCGCAGTTAAAGCATAAAGTTGAATGTCTCACTCTTTCGAGCTGACAAGATAGGTTTTTTCTATTTAGAGTATAGCAGAAACTCTATGCGATGTCAATACCTACCGCTTTCGACATTCAATGTAAAGAGGAAGAGGCGACACACCACCGCAATGATGTATCGCCTCTCAAATGACTGATTTTTCCGTTGTCTGCCAACCATCGGCTCCATCATCCGCCAATCGTCGGATTTCTGTCGCATCGCTTTCTTGCTGCCTCACGGCTCTTAATGTGCAAGCCCACGATCTGCGTTTACGCTATTCACAGAGAGCGTCAGATTTGTAGGTGTCAGTCACACCACTTGGCAGGGGTTTAATGTCTCCGTACCGACTAACTTTCTCACTTATGGCTGAGATACACCACTGTTAGACCGCATTGCTGCGACCATCACCAGATTATATCTGGGTGGGCTTGCCGCCCTAATCAGTCAGATTCCAGCTTTCCAGTCTACCACATTTCTCTGTGGTATTTTCGGCAAATGTGGTAACGCTGTGGTAAGATAAAATCCGGCCTTCTCGAAACCACAATATATAGTGTCAAATTCGCTTGAAACTACTCTATATCGTGTGTTTTTAGAGAATTAGTCCCCAAGGGGCTTCATCGTGGGGAACAACAGAACGTCCCGGATGGAAGCCGCATCGGTCAGCAGCATGACCAGCCGGTCAATGCCGATGCCCAGGCCGCCCGTCGGCGGCATGCCATACTCCAGCGCGGTGAGGAAATCCTCGTCGGGCAGCGTCGCCTCTTCATCTCCCGCCGCCCGCAGCTCCATCTGATGCGCAAACCGCTCCCGCTGATCGATGGGGTCATTGAGCTCCGAGAAGGCATTCGCATGCTCCCGGCCCACCACAAACAGCTCAAACCGCTCGGTGATACCCGGATTCTCCTTGGACCGCTTGGCCAGCGGCGAGATCTCCACCGGATGGCCCGTCACAAAGGTTGGCTGGATGAGTTTCTCTTCACAGAACGCCTCAAAGAAGAGGTTCAAGATATCTCCAACGCCATGGCGCTCCTCATATTCCACGTGGTGCTCCTTGGCGAAGGCCCGCGCCTCCTCCAGCGTATGCACCTGCGTAAAGTCCACGCCAGTCTCCCGCAGCACCAGCTCCTGCATGCTAATGCGGGTAAAGGGCTGATCCAGGTCGATTTCCACATCCCCATAGGTGATTTTGCCCGTTCCCAGCACCGCATGCGCAACATAGCGGATCAGCTCTTCGGTCAGATCCATGATGCCCTCAAAATCGGTGTATGCCTGGTAGAGCTCCAGCAGCGTAAACTCGGGGTTGTGCCGCGTGGAAATCCCTTCATTGCGGAACACGCGGCCAATCTCATATACCTTCTCAAAGCCCCCCACAATGAGCCGTTTTAGGTGCAGCTCCAACGCGATACGCATGTACATGTCAATGTCCAGCGCATTGTGGTGCGTGATAAACGGGCGCGCGGCCGCGCCGCCCGCAACCGTATGCAGGACCGGGGTTTCCACCTCCATAAACCCAATGCCGTCCAGATAATTGCGGATCTCCCGGATGATCTTGGTGCGCTTGACGAAGGTATCCCGAACCTCCCGGTTCATGATGAGGTCCACATACCGCTGACGATACCGCAGATCGGTGTCCGTCAGGCCGTGAAACTTCTCAGGAAGGGGCAGAAGCGACTTGGCCAGCAACGTGTAGTCCTCCACGCGCACCGAAACCTCACCCGTCTTGGTCAGGAAAACCTCCCCCGATGCGCCCACAATGTCCCCGATATCCAATTTTTTAAACGCGTCATACCGGTCCTCCAGCATGTCCTTTTTCACAAACAGCTGGATACGGCCCGACACGTCCACCAGGTCGCAAAACATGACCTTGCCCATTCCGCGCTTGGACATCAGCCTACCCGCCACACTGACCTTCTGGCCATCGAAGGCGGCAAAATTGGACACGATGGTCGCCGCATCGTCCGATTTGTCGAACTTGACCTCCTCGAAGGGGTCCTGTCCCTTTTCTTTCAGGTCGGCTAGCTTTTCCCGACGCACACGTAAAACCTCGTTGAGGTCCACCTCAGGGGTATGCTGTTGTTCCATGGTTGTCCTCCCATTTCTTCTCGTTTGTTCTGCTACCCGCCGAAACGTCTGCCTTCCGTTCGCAGCCGGACGGCAAGGTGCCATTGCTTATTCTTTATTATACAACAAAAACCCCCGTTTGTAAAAGGGTAATTGGCATATTTTTTCATTTCTTTGCTGCCCCATCCGCTGTGCTATCTGGTATACAACATTTTACAGCAAATTTCCCACAGCTACATATTGCTTTTTCGCAAAAGAATGATATAATAAGATAGAATATGGCAATGGATCGGTCGGCCTCCTCACGGTGGCGGCGTGCGGCGGGTCCAATTTTTGGAAATCATGCCGGTGCCCTGACAACAGGCTGCGGGGTTTGCCCAAAACGGCATGGGAAACGATCGCAGTTCATGCACCAGGAAAGTTTGCTATTTGGGATTCATCGGGCTATCCCGCCCCTGGGATAGGGCTGGTGGAAAAGTTTCGGGAATAAGGCGGTGTACATACATTGGAAAAGATGATCGTACGCGGAGGAAAGCGTTTGGCGGGAGAGGTAACCATCAGCGGCGCCAAAAATGCAGCGGTGGCGATCATACCTGCGGCCATTTTGGTCAAGGGCAAATGCGTCATTGAAAACGTCCCCCGCATCAAGGACGTGGATGTGCTCATCGACATGCTCCGCAGTCTGGGCGCCACGGCAGAATTCCAGGGGGAGACCACCCTGGTCGTAGATGCGACGGGAATCAATAAGTGCTGCGCACCCTATGAGATGGTGCGCAAGATGCGCGCATCTTACTATTTGATTGGCGCGCTGCTGGGCCGTTTCCTAAAGGCGGATGTCGCCATGCCGGGCGGCTGCAATTTCGGCTCCCGCCCCATCGATCAGCACATCAAGGGCTTTGAGGCCCTGGGCGCCTATGTGTCGCGGGATGCGGGCGTCATCATCGCCGAAGCGGACCATCTCACGGGGACCAACATCTACCTGGACGTGGTCAGTGTCGGTGCAACCATCAACATCATGCTGGCCGCCGTCTTGGCGGATGGCATCACCACCATTGAGAACGCGGCCAAGGAGCCCCACGTGGTGGATATCGCAAACTTCTTGAATGCCATGGGCGCCCAGGTCAAAGGCGCGGGGACCGATCTGATCCGCATCACAGGCGTCCCCGCGCTGCGCGGCGGCACCTATTCCATCATCCCCGACCAGATTGAAGCGGGGACCTTTATGGTCGCTGCCGCTGCCACCCAGGGCAACGTGCTGGTCAAAAACGTGATCCCCAAGCACATGGAGTCGGTCTCCGCCAAGCTGGCGGAGATTGGGGCGACGGTGGAAGAGTATGACGACAGCATCCGTGTCATCGGAAGCCCTGTCATCCACAAAGCCAATATCAAGACCCTGCCCTATCCGGGGTTCCCAACGGATATGCAGCCACAGATGGTGGTTCTGTTGTCCATCGCGGAGGGGACCAGCATGGTGGTAGAGGGCGTTTGGGACTCCCGGTTTCAGTACGTGGATGAGTTGGAGCGGCTGGGTGCAAACATCCGCGTGGATGGCAAAATTGCAGTCATTGAAGGCGTGGATCATTTAGAGGGGGCGCCTGTCCGGGCGACCGACCTGCGCGGCGGCGCTGGTATGGTGCTGGCAGGCCTCATCGCTCAGGGGGAAACCACCATCACCGACCTGCAATACATCGACCGCGGGTATGAAAACATGGAAGGCAAGTTTGCGTCGCTGGGCGCGGATATCAAACGCATCATCTGTGACGATTGATTGACACAAAACTATCAAACCAACAAAAAAACACGGCATAGCCGTGTTTTTTTTGTTCCCAAATTGATTTTACAGAAGAACGTCCATTCAGCGAGCTCTGGTTGCTGCTCTTTTCGCATTTTTATGAACGGCAGTTGGAACCGAAAGGTTGGAGAAGCAAACAAGCCAAAATGCAAAATGGCAATCCCCTGTTACACAATTTGAAAAAACGGATTTGATGCACAAAACCAGCAACATTCGTACAGAATCATCTGTCGCATAAAATCCATCCAACCGCAGATAATAAACGGTATACAAGCTGCAATATGCCGGAAGGAGTGCGTCGCATGCTCGTATCGTTTTGCCGAACCATTATCTTGTATCTCATCGTCGTATTTTCGCTTCGCCTCATGGGAAAGCGACAGATTGGACAGCTGCAGCCATCTGAGCTGGTGGTTGCCATGATGCTCTCCGAGCTGGCATCCATCCCCATGCAAAGCATCGGAACCCCGCTTCTCAGCGGTGTTTTGCCCATTCTGACCCTACTGATCGCAGAATCGCTGTTTTCTTTCATATCTCTCAAAAGCCGCAAAGCGCGCAGACTCCTGAGCGGCTCCCCCACCGTTGTCATCCGGCAAGGACAGGTGCTCGAGAGTGAAATGGAAAAGATTCGCTTCAACATCGACGACCTCATGGAGGAGCTGCGCGCCAAAGGGTATGCCAATGTGGCGGATGTGGCATGCGCCATTTTTGAAACCAACGGGCAGCTCAGTGTCATCCCATTTTCCAACAAGCGTCCCTTGACCCCCAGCGACCTGCATATCCCCGTCCCTTATGAGGATTTGCCTCACATCCTCATTCAGGACGGCGAGATCATGTGGAAACAGCTCCAGGATGCCAACATCAGCGTGGATTGGCTGCTTGCACGCCTAAAGAACAATGGCGTCACCGATGTCAAGGATGTATTCTTGGCCAGTCTGGACTCCACCAACAGCCTCTTCATCCAGCTCAAACAAAAAAACGAACGGGAGTGATTGCATGCGGATGTTTGTGTCAGCCATGTCCATCCTGGGTATCATCCTTGCGGGCAGCATCCTCTATTCGGTCTGCCTGTTCCACAGTGTCGACGACCTGAGCCAGCATGTGGAAGCAGTGCAGGCCTGTGTGCAGCAGGAGGCCTGGGAAGACTGCGATGCCGCCTACGCTCAGTTCCTCGCAAACTGGGACCGCCGCAGTAAGTGGCTCACCCTCTTTCTCCAGCACTCGGACATGGACCTGATCGAAGACAACATTTATCAGCTGGGCGAATATATTCGCGCGCAGGACAAAGAACAGGCCGGGGCGTATGCCGCAGTGATACACAGACAGCTGAGCCGCATGGCAAACAACGAGCGTTTTACCCTCCAAAACCTGTTGTAGGAACCAAAGACGCCCGTCCATCATACAATGAACTATACCGGTTATGCGTCTCGCGTGGCCGTTGATATAAATGTGCGGTCGGGACGGCGGCACATACCGCCGTCCCAATGGCCGTCGCAGGCTGGTCATCTAGGCCAAACGCCTTGCGTTGCCAGCCGAAAAACCGTCAAATAGAGACGAAGGGTGGGAAACAGAAATGACCAACATCAATTGCGCCAAAGACTGCGACCATCAGGTAGACGGAAAATGCTGCTACGATAAAATCCGAGCATTTGACCTCAATTTCTACAACACCGAGCATCTCTATTGCGTCTACTACACCAAGCGAGACAAAAAAAAGCCGGATACAACCGATATCGGGTAACAACAAAAAAAACAGGCCGGGGGAATCCCGGCCTGTTTTTTTTCCTTATCCAAAAGGAGGGAAAATGAAAAAAGTTGTTGTGTTGGTTGTGGTGTACTATTATAATACCACGCATCCCGGCATTTGGCAATCCATACGTTCTCCAAAGATTGTGAAATAATCCACAATGTCTTTGTGCAAATTAGACAAATTTCCCAATTTTTATGGTTTTTTATGGAAATTGTTCCGGTATTCACCGTTGCACCGTGCCGCTCCGCACCGCATATACTGGTTACAAAAAGGAGGAATGATGGAATGCTGGTGACGCATACATACAGGCGGGAGCAGGCGGTTGTATATGCAGAAACATGGGCCTTTGGACGCAATCCCGCCTACTACAACTATGACGGATTGGGCGGAGACTGCACCAACTTCGTGTCCCAATGTCTCTATGCCGGCTGCGGCGTCATGAACCCCACCCCGCTGTACGGCTGGTACTATTGGTCCGCAAACGATAAAACGCCGTCCTGGACCGGCGTTCCCTATCTCCACAACTTCTTGGTGCGCAACCAAGGCCCGGGTCCCTTTGGGCATCTTGCACAACTGCAAGACCTGCTTCCCGGCGACATCATCCAGCTTTCGGACGGCGCAGCGCATTTTTACCACACTCTCCTCGTTGTCCAATCAGACGGCAGCCTCCCCGGCACATTCGTCGCCTCCCATACCATGGACTCCTTCCTGCGCCCCCTGTCCACCTACTCCTTCGGCGGCTACCGCTGCATCCATCTGGATGGATACCGGCAATATGAATGACCGCAAGAAAGTAAAAAATGGCATTGACAAGCACTTTTTCTTATTATATAATAGGGTGCTGAAAGGGAGTAGCTAGCACCGCACATGCGGTGCGGCACGGTGTCGACATTCCGGCCGCTTAAGGCCCGTACCGTGCCTCGGGTGTATTTGCCGCACCAGATAGCAAGACTTTTATTTTTGCCGTTTGGCAAGGATAAAAGTCTTTTTTGTTGGGAATATTTGGTAACGTGTCGCACGTTGCCAGTTGATATACATACTTCGAATCTGTAAGGAGGACACCATGGAAATTTTGTATGAGAATCTACTCGCCCTCACATGGCAGCAAGTCGTCATGTGGGCCATCGGCGCAATCCTGATCTATCTCGCCATCAAAAAGGACATGGAACCTGCGCTTCTTCTGCCCATCGGTTTTGGCGCCATCTTGGTCAACCTGCCCTTTTCGGGTGCGGTTACACAGGGGGATGAGGTCGGCATCATTGACACGCTGTTTAACGCCGGTATTGCAAACGAGCTCTTCCCGCTCCTGTTGTTCATCGGCATCGGGGCGATGATCGACTTTGGGCCGCTGCTCTCCAACCCCAAAATGATCCTGTTTGGTGCGGCGGCGCAGTT
>CALYAO010000047.1 GCA_944393605.1 uncultured Clostridia bacterium | reverse complement strand
GTCTGCCTTCATTTCCGTTGCGGCCCGGACAGCATGCGAAGCAAGCGCCTCCACCACCGCATACTGAAAGCTCGCGGCGATGTCTGCCTTGCTGTAGTCTTCCCCGCGCTGCTCCAGCTTATGTAGATGGTTGATCACCGCTGTTTTGACCCCGCTGAACGAGAAATCCAAGCACCCGTCTCCAAAGTCCACCTGCGGGAACGCAACCGCATGTTCGTCCCCCTCCAGTGCCAGTTTTTCCAGCAGCGGCCCGCCGGGATATCCCAATCCCAGCACCCGCGCAATCTTGTCAAAGGCCTCCCCGGCCGCGTCATCCCGCGTCCCTGCGACGATCTCCATGTCCAGATAATCCTTCACGCGCACAATGTGGCTATGCCCCCCTGACGCCACCAGGCACAAAAACGGCGGCGTCAGGTCGGGATGCGCAATGTAGTTTGCGCTGATGTGCCCATGGATATGGTTGACCGCGATGAGGGGCAGCTTTCTGGCAAAGCTCAGCGCCTTCGCCACCGACACGCCCACCAGCAGCGCCCCCACCAGGCCGGGGCCATAGGTGACCGCGATGCCGTCTATTTGATCCATCGTGACCCCCGCCTCCGACAGCGCACAGGACACGACGGGCAGAACCTGCTCAATGTGCTTCCGGGAGGCGATTTCGGGCACCACGCCGCCATATTTTTGATGGATGGCAATCTGGGATGCGATCACGTTGGACAGAAGTTCCCGCCCGTTTTTCACGACCGCCGCTGCCGTCTCATCGCAGGACGACTCAATTCCCAATATCAGCTTGTCCAATGGACTCCCTCCTCCATTCCTTATAGCCGCTTACGAAAATGCGTCATGAGCACCGCATCCTCCTGCGTATCCGCATAATACCCTTTGCGCACGCCCACCGGTTCAAACCCCAACGAGCGATACAATGATATCGCCGGCGCGTTGCTCTTTCGCACCTCCAGCGTGAGCAGCGCAAGATCCCGCCGCTCCCCCTCTGCCAGAAGTGCTGCCAGCAGCATGCGCCCCGCGCCCTGCCGCCGGTATGCCGGATGTACCGCGATGTTGGTGATATGCCCCTCATCACACACCAGCCACATGCCCGCATACCCAACAGCCTTGCCATCCGCCACCGCGGCCAGGTAGTAGGCCGACTTATTGGCCAGCTCGTCTGAGAGCATCTTGCGGCTCCACGGAATGGTAAAGCTCTCATGCTCCACCTCCATGATAGCATCCAAGTGACTCTCCCGCATCCGCACCAGCTCCATCACGCATCCCGCCCCTTGTCGTAGAATGCGGCAATGGCGGCGGCCAGCTGCGCAAAACACGCCTCATACACCGCTTCATCCCCGCCATATGGGTCGGTCACGTCCCGCTCCTCCCCCAGCGCATAGGCAAGAAGCGGATGTACCTTATCTGCTGCCTGGGGCACAAAGCGCCGAATGGCATCCGCGTGGGATGCCGTCATGGTGAGGATGAGGTCCGCCTCCTCTGCCAGCGATGCCGTCAGTTGGCGCGGCACGTGCCCCCGGATATCAATCCCATGGCGGGCACAAACCGCAACTGCCTGCTTCGTTGGCGCATGCTCCGTCACCATGAGCCCGGCGGACAGCACCTCATCCCCAGGACGAATCTGCTGGGCCAAGATGCCCTCCGCCATGGGGCTGCGGCAGGTGTTCCCTGTGCATACAAACAAAATATTCACGTAAGATCGCCGCCTTCCGGCAGGAGCGCATCCGCAAAGGCCACAGGGTCAAACGCCTGCAAGTCGTCCATCCCCTCGCCGACCCCCACAAATTTGACGCCAATCCCCTGTTCCCGGGACAGCGCAATGACAACGCCGCCCTTTGCGGTGCCGTCCAGCTTGGTGAGGATCACACCCGTGATGCCCGCGGCCTGCGCAAATTCCCGCGCCTGGACCAGCGCATTTTGCCCCGTGGACGCATCCAGCACCAAGAGCACCTCGTTGGGCGGATGCCCCAGCTCCCGCTCAATGACCCGCGCAGTCTTTTTCAGTTCTTCCATCAGGTGTTTCTTATTGTGAAGCCGGCCGGCCGTATCGCAGATGACCACGTCCGCGCCCCGCGCCTTTGCGGCCTGCACCGCGTCAAACACCACCGAAGACGGGTCCGCACCCTCCTGATGCTTTACGATATCCACACCTGCGCGCTCCGCCCAGATCTGCAGCTGGTCGATGGCAGCGGCACGGAAGGTGTCCCCCGCCGCCAAGATCACCTTTTTGCCTTCATTTTTATAGCGATATGCCAGTTTTCCAATGGAAGTGGTCTTGCCGACGCCGTTGACCCCGATTACCATAATGACCGCAGGCGTAGGCGAAAGGGACATGCTGCATGCCTGACCCGTTAAAATTTCCCGGATGATATCTCGGAGCACCTGCCTGAGTGCATCCGATTCCTTGATGTTCTGGAGCTTCGCGCGGTTACGGAGCTCCCCAATGATATACAGCGAGGTGTCCACCCCGATGTCCGCCATAATGAGGGCCTCTTCCAGCTCCTCAAACAATTCCTCATCCACCGACCGGAAGTTTGCAAAAACCGCATCCACCTTGTCCGACAGGGCATCCCGTGTCTTGGTCAGGCCCTCGCGCAGTTTGGCAAAAAATCCCTTCTTTTTTTCAGGCGACCCCGCCATCTGCGGCTCTTCGCTGGCAGGCACGTCCTCAAACAGCGCCTGCTCGGGCATGGGTGCGGCAGGCTCGGATGCGGGGCTGCCATCGTCCGCCAACGCACCCGCCGCCAAATCCGCCACCACTTCCTCCACCGTTTCCGCCTTTGGTTCGGGACTGGGCGGCACAAATGCACCTTGGGCAGCCTCCGGTATCGTCTCCTCCGACAGGCCGGCCTCATCGTCCCAATCGGCCGCCGCATCGTTTTGGGCATCTGCTGCCGCAGGCGCCGGCTCCGCTATCTCTGGCTGCCCCGACTTTGCATCCGCCGCCTGAACCTCGGGCTCCGCATGCGCCGCGGGCTCTTCCGCTTCCTCTTGTTTCTTTCCAAATTTGCCAAACCATCCTTTTAACATGCCGTCACCTCAATCGTTCTCGCGTTCTCTCTCCTGTAAAAATCCAACGGTTTCCTTCTCATGCCGCTTATCCCGGCACATGAGCTCCATCACCGCCTGCCGAGGCGATTTTCCCTCAAACAAAACGGCATATGCCTGCTCAGTGATGGGCATCTCGACATCATATTTTTTGGCCAGCGCATACGCCGCCTTGGTGGTATACACGCCCTCCACCACCATCTTCACCTCGTCCATCGCCTGCTGCACGGGCATCCCCTTGCCAATCAGGATCCCCGCCCGGCGGTTGCGGGAGTGCATGGAGGTACAGGTCACAATGAGATCCCCCATGCCCGACAGCCCCGAAAAGGTTGCAATATCCGCACCCAGCCGGGTGCCCAAGCGGGCGATCTCCGCCATGCCGCGCGTCATGAGGGCGGCCTTGGTATTGTCCCCCAGGTTCAGCCCATCGCACATGCCGGCACACAGGGCGATGATATTTTTGAGGGCGCCGCCCAGCTCCACGCCCACCATGTCCGAACTGGTATACACCCGGAAGTTGTCACACATGAAGATATCCTGCACATAGGCTGCCACCGCAGGGTCATCCGACGCCGCCACATTGGTGGTTGGCAGGGACAGGGCCACCTCTTCGGCATGGGAAGGGCCCGACATGACCGCAACCTTCGCCTGTGGGACAGCCCTGCTCACCACGACGGACAGCCGCTCCAGGCTCTCCTGCTCCAGCCCTTTGGAGAGGTTCACGATCACCGTCCCCGCCGCAACGTGGGGCGCGAGCGCCGCCGCCGTCGCCTTGACCGCATGAGAAGGCGTCACCAGCGCGATGAGCGCAGCGCCATCCACGCACCAGGCGATGTCATTGGAACAGGCAATTTGCTCCGGAAAAGAAATGCCGGGCAAAAATTGTTTGTTCTCCCGGTCGGCAGCCAGCCGCGCCGATTCCTCCGCCGTATACGACCACAGCCGCACAGTATGCCCCTGCTTTGCCAGCAGAAGCGCCGCCGCCGTCCCCCAACTGCCCGATCCAATCACCGCTATCCTCGCCATTAGGCATCTCCTTTCTTGGTTTTCGCAAACAATTTCGATTCCGTCCCCGCAAGCAGCCGCTTGAGATTGGCACGGTGCTGAAAGATTGCAAGCAGCCCCAACACCACCGCAAACGCAATATAATAGGGCACATGCGGATACGGGTTATGCCAGTTGAACACGGCCACCAGCACCGGAAACAGCACTGCGCCCACCAACGAACCCAGCGACACATACCGGGTGACCGCCATAACAAGCACCGAACAGGCCAACACAATGAGGGCAATCTTCCAGTCTAGCATCAAGATGACGCCAAAAGACGTGAGAATCCCCTTGCCGCCGCGAAAGCCAAAATAGAGGGGAAAATTGTGCCCCAAGACAGCACCCAAGCCTGCCAAATATTGGCAAAACAATACCCAGCTGCCACCCGCGCCAGCTATGCTTGCAAAGGGAGACAGGGGACGCTCCACCAAGATCGTCTCCACGATGCTGCCATCCACCGCAAATTTGCCAATGCACAGCCCCACCAGCACAGCTAAAACCGCCTTGGCCAGATCTCCCAACAGCACAATCGCCGCTGCCTTTTTCCCCAGCGTCCGCAGCGTGTTGGTCGCACCCGCGTTGCCGCTCCCCTTGGAGCGGACATCCACGCCCATGCACCGGCCCACGATCACCGACGTATTGAGACTGCCAATCAAATATCCTAGGATCAAACTGACCCCCAACGCTACATACCGCATGTCCATCCTCCTAAACGACCCTTTGGGCCGGCTGTCTTACTCGCTCTTTTTCTGTTCTCCGCGCTCCCGCACCAGAAAACGCACGGGCGTCCCCTCCAAACCGAAGGTTGCGCGAATCTGATTTTCCAGATACCGCAGATAGGAAAAGTGCATGAGCTCCTTGTTGTTTACAAACACCACAAACGTGGGCGGGCGGGTGCTCGCCTGGGTCACATAATACACCTTCAGGCGCTTGCCCTTGTCGGACGGCGGCTGCACCTTCATGGTCGCCTCACCGACAACGTCGTTTAACATCCCCGTTGGAATGCGCATGGCATTTTGTGTGTTGACATATCCAATGAGCTCAAACAATTTGTCCATCCGCTGCCCCGTGAGGGCCGAGATGAATACGATGGGCGCATACTGCATAAACGCCAACTCCTCCATCACGGATGCACGGAAGTTGGCCATGGTCTTGGTCTCTTTCTCTACAAGGTCCCACTTGTTGACCGCGATGACACAGGCCTTACCCTGCTCATGCGCATATCCCGCGATCTTGGAATCCTGCTCCGTGACCCCCGCAGTCGCGTCAATCATCATGACACAGACCTGGCACCGGTCCACCGCCGCCAGCGACCGCATGACGCTGTACCGCTCGATGGCCTCGTCGATCTTGCCGCGTTTGCGCATGCCCGCAGTGTCCACAAAGTTGTATTTTACGCCATTCTTCTCAAACGGCGTATCAATGGCATCCCGTGTGGTTCCAGGGATGTCGCTCACGATGACCCGCTGCTCTCCCAAAATCTTGTTGATGAGAGAGGACTTGCCCGCATTGGGCTTTCCGATGACCGCAACCTGGATCACATCCTCCTCGGCGGCCTCCTCCGTCTCGTCGGGCAGCTGCGCAACCACCGCATCCAGCAAATCCCCCAGGCCCAGGCCATGCACCGAGGACACCGGCATGGGATCCCCCAGGCCCAGCTGATAAAACTCATAGACGTTCATGTCCCCCGGGTTATCCACCTTATTGACCGCCAGCACGACCGGCTTATGCGACCGCATGAGCATGTGCGCCACGTCCTCATCCGCCGCCGTCACGCCGTCTGTCACGCTGGTCAGCATGATGATGACATCGGCACTCTCGATGGCCACCATGGCCTGTGCGCGCATGTGTTTTAAGAGCTCGTCGTCGTTTTTGGGTTCAATGCCCCCCGTATCAATGAGCTGAAAGGTATGGGACAGCCACTCCGCTTCCGCATAGATGCGGTCCCGCGTGACGCCCGGCGTATCATCCACGATGGAGATGCGCCGGCCCACCACTTTATTGAAAAATGTCGATTTGCCCACATTGGGCCTCCCGACAATTGCAACCACCGCCATGTGGCCACCTCCTTTTCCTCGGGTCCTCACTGCAACAGCTTCTGTACAAAGTCATACCCGTCGTTTGCCACGGGCACGACGCGGACGCCCAGCGCCCGCTCCACCTCCGCAACCGTCACGTCGTCCAAAAAGACGTCGCCCTCCGCGCGGAGCATGCTTTTCGTGATATACAGTGTCTCCCCCAGATCTTTTCCCGAAAGCTGCGCGATGAGGTCGCATCCGCACAGCAGGCCCGATACCGTCACACCGCCCCCAAAAAACGCGTTGTGAATGGGAAACACGTCAATAGCAGTATTATACCGCATTTGCAGGGTATTGACAAGGCCGCGGATGAAATCATAGGAAAATTCCCCCGTCGCGATGCTGCGATGGGCGGTACTGTGGCAAACTGCGTCTTGCAGCGCCTCGGTAAACTCCTGCTGCATGCTCGCAATCATGCCAACGCCGTTTTCAATCTGCGGGAAGGCCTCATAGGTCTCATAGGGCGGGATGGGCTCGCCCGCCAGGATATAAAACTCGTCGGACAGGTACACCAGCCGCGTCCCAATCTGGGCAAGCAGGCGCTCCTGGTGCGCCTCCACCTGACGGATCACCGCCCGCGCACGCGCCCCGTCAAACGCCTCCATGGGATACAGCCCCTCCCGGTACCGCGTGAGCCCCACCGGCACCACTGAGATGCTCTCCACACCGGGCGCAAGCGCTGCCATGGCGGAGATGGTCTCGTCCAGCTTCTCCCCATCGTTGAGATGCGGGCACAAGACCACCTGCATGTTCATGGCGATCCCCGCGTCATGCAGCCGGCGGATGAGCCCCATGACCTCCCCCGCGCGTTTGTTGCGCAGCATGGCGATCCGCAGCTGCGGATCCACCGTATGGAGGGAGATGTTGACGGGGGAGATGCGGTACCGGATGATCTTGGAAAACTCCGCCTCACTCATGTTGGTGAGGGTCACATAGTTGCCATACAAAAAGGACAGCCGCGTATCGTCATCCTTAAAATACAGGGTCTTTCGCATGCCGCGCGGAAGCTGGTCAATAAAGCAGAAGACGCACCGGTTGGCACAGGACTTTGCCCCGCCAAACAGCATCCCGTCAAAGGAGAGACCCAGGTCCTCCTGTGCCTCGTTTTCGATCTCAAACAAATATGCATCCCCGTCGGGCCGAATCACCGTCATCTCAATACGTGTCCCAGATGCCAAATATTGGTAATCAAAGTAATCGCAGATGTCCGTCCCGTCAATCTGCGCCACCACATCCCCCGGCATAATGCCCAGCTCCGCCGCAATGCTGCCCGGCGCCACCGCCGTCACAACCGCCCGATAGTCCTTTTGTTCACTGTGTTCCATATCTGCCTCTTTTCTCTCTCATGTCTTCCTTTTCCGCGCCTGGCCACCCGTTCCGGAACAAAAGAGGCACATCCACCAGCCGGCGGATGTGCCACAGCTTACCAGATCCGCAAGATGTCCTGAAATGCCACAAAGAGGGACAGCAGGATGAGCGCGGCAAACCCAATCATGTGCACCAGGCCCTCTTTTTCGGGCGGCATGCGCTTCCTGCGCACAAGCTCCACCAACACAAACAAGATGCGCCCGCCATCTAGGGCCGGGATGGGGAGCAGATTGAAGATTCCCAGATTGATGGTGAGCAGAATTGCCAGGTTCAGCACGTTCAAAAAGCCCTCCCAGCCATGCTCCACACTCTCCTGCACCGCGGTATTGACCGAACTCACAATCCCAATGGGGCCCGACAGGTCGCTCACCTGCACCTTGCCAGTAAACAAATCCAGCACAGAGGAGATAATAACCTTGGAATAGAACCCCGTCTCATACCAGCTGTTGCGCACCGTCATGAAAATGTTATTCTCTTCCAACTTGGCTTCAAAACCAAATTTATAGGAGCCCTCCACTAGCACCGGCGTCGCCGTCAGCGTCAGCAGCTCGCCATCCCGCCGGACGACAATTTCCGTTGGCCTATCCCCAACCCCCATTGCCGCAAACTGGATGTCATTATACACATGCGTCCGGCTGCCATCCAGCCGCACGATCTCATCCCCCGGCTGCATGCCCGCCGCGGCCGCCGGCATATCCGCCGTCACCGCCTCCACTGTTGTGGACACATAAAGCGGTTGGCTGCCCACCAGCACCAACAGCAGCACAAAGCCCAGCAGGATGTTCATAAATGCGCCCGCTGCCAGGATGATGAGCCGCACCCATGCAGGCTTATTGACAAACGCCCGTTCATCAGAAGACTCAGTGTCTTCCCCTTCCATGGCGCAAAAACCGCCCAAGGGGATGGCGCGAACCGAATACAGCGTCTCTTTCCCCTGCTTTTTCCACAGCTTGGGCCCCATGCCGATGGCAAATTCCCGCACCTTGACCCCCGTCGCCCGGCAGGCCAAAAAGTGCCCCAGCTCATGGACAAAAATCATAACCGCAAAGATTAATATGGCCGAAATAATCGTGAGTACCGCTGTCATAGAGTCTCCCTTCAGGCTGTACGCCGTTTAGTCAATTGCCTCATCAAAATAGTCATCAATGGCTGCCACCAGCCGCTCCTGCGCCTCGGACAGCGTCACATCATACAGCTGCGCACCCGCCATGGTGAGATGCCCGCCGCCGCCCAGTTTCTCCAAAATCACCTGCACATTGATGCTGCCCAGCGACCGGCCGCTGATGCTAATAAACTCCTTGGTTTCGCACAGCACGAAAGAAGCCTGAATGCCCTTGATCCCCAGCATCTCATCCGCCGCCTGCGCCACCAGCACCTGGTAATCTTCACCCGTTACTTTGCAGGTAGACAGCGCGATGTGGTCCCGCAGGATGGTTGCATTTTTGATGATCTCCGCTTTGCGCACAAAGGTGGTGAGGTCCTGCTGAAACATGGTCTTAATCGCCACGGTATCCACCCCGTGTTTGCGCAAGTAAGACGCGGCCTCAAAGGTACGTACCCCCGTTTTAAAGGTGAAGTGCTTGGTGTCGATCGCAATGCCCGCATACAGGGCTTCCGCTTCCAGTTTGCGAAGATCCAGGCGGTCGTCGATATACTGCAAGACCTCCGTCACCATCTCACAGGTGGAGGATGCATAGGGCTCATGGTAGACGAGCGCCGTATTTTCGATGAATTCCGCACCCCGCCGGTGATGGTCCAATACCACAATATGCTTGGTCTTGCCCAGGATATGACTGTTTTCCACATACCCCGGCTTGTGGGTATCCACCACGATGAGCAGCGTATCCTCCCGGACCATGTCCTCCGCCTGTTGGTTGTTGACAAACAGGCCGGTGTATTCCTCCTCGTTCTCCAGCCGCTCCAGCATGTTTTTCACCGTATTGTCATGGTTGCCTAGCAGGATGTTGACCGGCTTGCCCAGCTGCTTGCATGCCCGCTGCAGCCCAAAGGCAGCGCCAAAGGAATCAATGTCCGCATTTTTATGGCCCATGATCACCACATTGCTCGCATTGGCAATGAGACCTTTCAGCGCAAAGCTCACAACACGCGCCTTCACGCGGGTGCTCTTTTCATATTCCTTGTTGCCCCCGCCGTAGAACCGGAACTGCTGGCGGTCTTTCACCACCGCCTGATCGCCGCCCCGCCCCAGCGCCATGTTGATAGCCTCTTGGGCATAGCTGTTGTTCTCCACCATGTCCTCCCCGTCCACGCCCAGGCCAATGCTGACCGTCACAGGGATCTTATTGTCCAAATCAATGGCACGCATCTTGTTTAAGAGCTCAAACTTGTTGCGCAAAATGGCTTCCAGCTGCCGATACTGGAACAGCACGACATACTTGTCCCGCTCACATTTATAAAGCAAGCCGCCAAACTGCCCCACCCAATCATTTACATTTTTTTCAATCTGCGCGATGAGCTGCGGCTTGGTGGATTCCTTGGTGTTTTGCATGAGTTCGTCGTAATTATCCAGAAGCACCATGCCAATGAACACCCGCTCGTTGTCCAGCCGTTTTTCCAGCGTGTGCAGCGCCGTTGTCTCCTGCCAATAGAGCACCACCAGATATTTGGAGTCCTCTGGCAGCGCAGAGAGGTTGCCGATGACATGGAAAAACCGGTCCCCATACCGGACGTTGGTTTCGATGGTCTGTTTTTCGGTGTCCACCACATCGCTGAGAGAAAACCCTTCCACCAGCGTCTGAATGTCCACCTCAAACAGGTGCTCCGTACCAAAAATCTCCTCAAAGCCTTCGTTGTACCACGTGATCTTGCCATCCAAACGAAGCATAACCGTGGGCAGCGGGAAGTTCATGAGGGAACTCTTGGCCGCCTGATCCACATCCAGCGTCAGATTATCCACCAGCTCCAGCACCATCTCGGTACGCTGCTTATTGTGCAAAAAATTGAAGATGAGGAGCGCAGCAAACAAAATCAGCTCCGCAATCCCCAGCACTCTGTGGAAGAAAAAGGCCACAACGCCCAAAACGCCAATGAGCCACACGTAAAGGCTATTGGCGGTAAACAGCTTTTTGATGAATTTTGAAGTGTCCATCCCATTGTCCTCCCGCCGGCCGCAAACCTCATGCAATGGTCCACCGGCGCTACTGTATCAGCCGGTTTCCCCGGCTCCGCTTGCGAAAATCAAAGATGCTGTCCGCGATCCCGATGCCAATGACGGCCAAAACCGGCAAAAGCGCAAATAAGAACGCCGACAGATACACCGCAACCAAAGCCAGGACACGCGGCGTTTTCCGCATCCCACGTTCCCGCATCCACCAATCCAAAAATGCCAGGCCAAACACATAAAACAGCGCGACAATGACACAAATGACATTGAGCGTCAAGTCGTTTACGATCGCCGAGATGCCTGCCATATTGAGCAGGAACACCACCAAAAACGCGATGGCAAGCACGCGGTCCCCCCGGATATCCCAAAAAGAAAGCAGATACCACATGTCCCATCCGCTTTTGCCCAGGAACCACTTGACAAACGCAACGCCCGCATACGCCACCAGCAGCGACACCACAATCAGCATGGAGGGCACCAGCGACACCAACAGGCTCGCCATGTCGCCGATGAGATCCTTCACCTGCGCCAGCTCCTCTGCAGAAAGCACGCCGCCATACATCTGCTCCATCATCTGATACGCCTGATCGGTTGTCGAAAGAATCATGTCTCCCAACAGATTGCCCCCGCCGGATTGCAGCTGCATCGCCCAAAGCAATGCCATGTCCGAAACCAGGTATGCCATGGCGCTCACCAGCACCAGCTTATAGAGCGAGAGCTTCAGATTGATGCCAATCCCGATGGACAGCCCAAACAGAATCATAGGAACCCCATTTGCAAGCACCACCATCAGAACCGCGTCAGGCGCGGCCGCCCAGCCATACAGCGCCAGCAGGGCCAGCATCAGGCAGGAAGTCGCGATGACATACCGATAGTGATACTTTACCACCGTCACACCAAGCAGCGCACCTGCCAGCAGCTGCAGCAACCCGCCCACCAGCGGCAGCAGAAAAGACAGAATCAACACCGCCGCCAGCACCGCGGTCAGCAATATATAGGATTTTCCGTCACGCCCAAACAATCCATCACCTCATTCATGCTCTGCGCCGCGCAAAGCTCCGGCTCCCGTCCAGATGCGCTTCCAGCGCGGATAAGTCCCCGAATTCCCCCTCTAGCTCATTCTGCTGAATGGTCCCCACCTTGAGGTTCGCCCGGATCTTCATGTCGATCGTCTCATAGCTGATGCCCAGCCGCCGCCCCAGGATATAACACCCCGAAATGATGCTGGCAAGCACGTCCGCCACCTTAAATGCCGACCCGTCGTTGTCCTTGGTAAACAGCTTGTTAAACAGGCCCGAAACGTCGGCCAAAATGTTGCATTTTAAAAATTCAATGACCTTGATATTCTTTGTAATATTGGGCATTTGATGCATCTGGCTCATCCTACGCACTCCTTTTTTCATGTGTTGTCCACAAAAAGTATACCATATATTACCAGGTAAGACAAGCCATCTTACGTATTTTTTGTAAATTTATTCCAATTTTACCGAAAAAGGGCCGCGCTGCGGCCCCTTGGTTATCTTCCAGCTTTTAGGCCCTCCTGCACAAACGCGACGGCGCGCGCCACCGCATCCGCAGAAGACAGCATGGTGTTGTCCGTATCTGTCCGCAGACGGTACTCCACAACGTCCTCCGCCGCCTGGCGGCCCACCGCAATGCGAACGGGGATACCAATGAGCTCTGCATCGGTGAACTTCACGCCCACCCGTTCGTTGCGGTCGTCCAGCAGCACTTCGATGCCCTGCTGCCGCAGGTCTTCATAGATCTTCTCTGCCAGCGCCACCTGCGCGGGCTCCCGCATGCTGACGGGCACCACAATGACCTGATAGGGCGCAACCGCAACGGGCCAGCAGATGCCCTTGTCGTCGCTGTACTGTTCGATCACCGCCGCCATGGCGCGGCTCACGCCAATCCCATAGCATCCCATAATCATGGATTGTGCCTTTCCATTTTCATCCAGGAAGGTGCATCCCAGCGCATCGGTATACTTGGTGCCCAACTTAAAGATGTGCCCCACCTCGATGCCCTGCGTGGTGGTCACAGGCAGCCCGCACTTGGGGCAGGGGTCACCTGCCACGATGGTACGCAAATCAATGGTTGCAGCGGCTTCAAAATCGCTTGTATTCACGTCCTGATAGTGATAATCCGTCTCATTGGCCCCCACGATGAAATTGGTCATCTGGGCAACCTCCAAATCCATAATGACGGGGATTTTGAGCCCGATGGGGCCCGCAAAGCCCACCGCGGCACCCGTCGCCGCAGTCACCTGCGCACCCTCTGCCAACGTGAGCTCCCGCGCACCGAGGTGGTTGGCCAGCTTCACCTCGTTGACCTCCCGGTCCCCCCGCACCAACGCCGCAACCAGCTGATCGTCCGCCTGATACAAAAGCGTCTTAACGAACCGTTTGCTGTCGGTATGGAGGAATGCTACCAGCTCCTCGATGGTACGGACGCCCGGCGTATGGATCTTGGACAGGGCTCGCTTTTCCTCTTCCGGCATGGACTCGGGCGCACAGGGCGCCTTCTCCTCATTGGCCGCATAGCCGCATGCGGGACAGTATGCGATGGTGTCCTCCCCCGTGTCCGACTTCACCATGAATTCCTGGGAACCCGAACCACCCATGGCGCCGCTGTCCGCATCCACCACAATAAAGTCCAACCCCATGCGGGAAAACGCCTTACAGTATGCGTGATACATCTTCTCATAGGACACATCCAGCCCCGCGTTGTCGCGGTCAAAGCTATAGGCATCCTTCATCACAAACTCCCGCGACCGCATGACGCCAAACCGCGGACGCCGCTCATCCCGGTACTTGTTCTGGATCTGATACAGCGTCATGGGCAGCTGCTTATAGGACTTCACCGTTGCCAGGACGGTTTCCGTAAAAATCTCCTCGTGGGTGGGCCCCAGGCAAAAATCCCGGTCCCCCCGGTCCTTTAGGCGGAACATGTCTGCGCCGAAAACCTCCCACCGGCCCGACGCCTGGTATGCCTCCGCGGGCAGCAGCGCCGACATGAGCAGCTCCTGCGCACCCGCTTCGTCCATCTCTTCCCGCACGATCTGTTCCACCTTGCGCAGCACGCGCAGCCCCAGCGGCAGATAGGAGTAAATCCCGGCGGCCAGCTTGCGGATGAGCCCCGCACGCAGCATGAGCTGATGGCTCACCGACTCCGCCTCGGCGGGCACCTCCCGCAATGTATTCAGCAGCATCTTTGATACTCTCATTCCAATCCTCCCGTAACTCCATAAAATGACACGATTATATGATAATACTTCTTACCACATCTGTCAATCTTTTTTTCTGAGATTTCAAAAAACAGCATTCAGCAAAAAAGGTCTGACGACCGACCCTCTGCCCTCCATATGCCATTTCGCGTCCCATTGTGTCATCTGCTACGGAAAACTGTTGAAAACCCGCAAAGATATACACAGCTCTGCTCCAAATCCCTGTTTTGGGGCGGATTTTCTGTGGATAACTCTGTTGAAAGTGTGGATAACCCCACTGGTGCATAAAAATAGAAATTTCACAAATTATGCTTTTTCGTCGCTCACCGGTCCAATAAAAAAAGCCGCCGTGGTAAATTCCACGGCAGCCATAGCAGACTGCGGCGTATCCCCAGCTGCAACCCGGGTCAGCACTTCCCGCACGCCATCTGCGCCCCGTCGGGTGTGCAGCTCATACAAAAGGCAGGCCGCTTCGTCTGCAGGGGTCGCCCGCTTGGTGATACGGTCCAGATACGCATCCATCCCGCTTGGCAGATAGGCCTCGGGCAGGTACCACAGCAGTTCCTGCTGAGAATATAGCTGTGAAAGCTGCTGGGGCAGCACCGCATGCTCCAGATATCCATACCACCCCTCCCGCACGTCGGGCGGCAAGGTATCCAATCCGCAGCTGTCCAGCAGGGCAGAAGAAATGATGTGCAGGCTGTTGTCCTCCCCCGCAAAACGCGGCGGGTTGAGGTCCTTTAGGTAGCGGTAGGAAAAACACAGTCCCGATTCGGGTGCATCCGCCGCACGCATGCACATCGCCTCTGTCTGGCGCACCGATTCTCCCAGGAAGGGCTGATACATCTCTTCTATGTACGTCCATTGCCGGAGAAGATCCTGCGCCTTTTCCTCCGGGATCTCACTGTCATACTGCAGGGTATGCCCCCCATCGGACACTGTCTGATAAGGAGAGCTGTCAATGCCCGAAACGGACGGTAGGTTGATCAGCATGACCACCACCACGCCCAAAATCATACCGCACAGCACAAAACGGCCCGCATTTTCGGTCCGCCCCACATACATCACATTGCAGGAGTAAAGAACGATGGTGAGCGCGGTGAGATAAACCAAGTTATCCCACAGGGTCATAAAGTAGATATCCGACCCAACCGAAACCGAGAAAAACCACATGGATTCCGCGAGCCAAGGTCCTCCAAACAAGCAGACCGCACAATAGATCACCGGCACCAGAAGGCCTGCCAAACGCCGTTTTGTCAGATGGAAGGCTGTAATGCCCAGCGTCATCAGATACGCACTGCACACCGTTCCGACCAGCCACTTGCTCCACCCCAGCTCCCGATCAAATAGAATGGCAATGCCAAACAACAAGAAACTCCCCACCATGGACAGCAGCAGGCAACTGCCCACTGACCGGTTCATCCGCCGGAACGCAGGAATATTGGTATCCCCTTCCAAGGTCCAGACAGGGTGCTTTACAAACAGCAGTACAGACGGCAGCAGCATCAGCAAAAACTTCGCATACCGCCAGCTTGCATCCGCCAGCAAACACAGTGCTGCAACCAGCAAGCATCCGGCCAGGCAAGCCGTTCGGCCCTTTGTCCATCTTGTCCCCATCCAACGCATTGCCGACGTCATAGATACCCCCTCTTTCTCCAAATGTGTGCTTGTCCTTTTGTCACTGTTTTCAGTATAGCAGGTCTGTTTTTCCAATACATTAACGAAATCTTAAAACTTTATGAAAATTTGCCAAGAAAACACCTAGCCAGTATGTACGGGCGGCGCAATTGCCGCCCACCTCCAACGGGCAAGGGGCGCCGCTTGCGCGACGCCCCTTGGGAGGTGTGTGATAGTTTGTGGTTGGCTAGCTTTTAAGCGTCGCTGGCGAAGCGTTATGCACCATGTGCCATCAACCCTCCGCCAGCTGCCGCCAACCACAGCCAGCATGGCTTTTCGTTATCTTACGATAACGATTTCCTTGACCTCGTCCTTGTAGATGCGGAGCATCACGCGGCTCGGGTCAGACTCGTCATAGGTGGTGATGTCGCCCGGCTCAACAACCTTGATCGCGTTGTTGGATTTCGCCGAATCGAATTCATACACCGTCACACCCTCGATGGAGTAGTTCTGCATCGGATACGGATTGCTCTCCTCATCCTCCGCATCCACCGTTACGTTGATGGAGTTTGCGAACTTCTTCTCAACCTTACCGTACACGATCTCCAGATCCTGTGCCGGGTTGGACTTGAATTCGGTCTCCTTGTCTTCCGCATCCAGCAGAACACGGATGCTGTCAATTTCGCCCTTCGCGTTCAGCTTGAGCTGGATGACGTCGCCGCGCTGAACCTTCTTGGAGGTCTTTGCGGTGACATCCTTCACCAGGATACCCTCTTCCGAAGCCAGGAAGGACACGCGCTCGCCGTTCTGGTACGCGTACAGCTTGTCAACCGTCACGTCATCGGCGTTGTTGGTGGTGGTAACCTCGTCCACAACCGCGATGGGCGCGTCTGCGTTGGCAATACCCTGCGAGTTGGTCACAACGATGACCTTCGCAGTCAGATCCTCCTGCATGTCGTAGATGGAGACATCGTAATCGGTCTCATCGTCAAAGATGGTGTAATCCTGGATGGCAAAGTCGGCGGTATCCGTCTTGCCGTTGGGAATATCAAACACGATGGTCTCTGCGTTCACATTCACGTTGCCCAGCTTCTTGGAAGCGGCCTTATACTTCATGGTCCCCTTCTGGTTGAGGCCGAACACGTCCTCGTCGATCGTACCGCTGGAGGTCAGGTCGGTCGCGGTATTGAGCTCGACCAGCTCACCCCTTGCATTCACTTCATAGGTCACCAGCTGCATGGTTACAACGCTATCCGATTCCAGCGCTTCCAGTACCGCAGAAGGCGTCTGGCCGGTCTGCCCGTTGAACTTGATCTTGTTGCCAGAGGTCAGCAGCTTGGTCTCGCCGTCCTTGTCGAACAGCTTCACTTCCAGCGTATCCTCAAACCCGGTGCCAAGCGCCGCGTTCACCAGGTACGCGTAGTTGCCCGAGCGTGCTGCAGTGGTATCCACTGCCGCGATCTTGCCCTCGATATCGAGGTAGAACGTACCCTCGTCATTCAGTCGGATGCTCGCCGTATAGTTGGCAGCCTTCTCATACTCTTTCCCGTCGATGATATACTTATCGCCCGAGATTTCTTCCACACGGCCTTCCACCTTGTTGGAAACCGCTTCAATGTTGAGCAGCTTGCCGTCCTTGGACTTGGCAACGCTCAGGACATCCCACTCATTGAGGTCAGAGATGGTGATCCGCTGACCCGCACGGTAGATGTTGAACTTCAGGTCCTTGTCCTTGGGATCCAACACCAGAGAGGGTTTGCCGTACTTGTCGGAGATCCGGTTGCTCGAAACCGTCACTTCGTCTACAACATAGTTCTCGTAAGAGGTTACGAATACGATGTCGTAGGTGTCATCGCGATCCACATCCAGCAGGCGGACAAAACCCGCTTCGGGCTGCAGCTCGCTGGCACTCAGCGTCTCCGCTTTGCCGTTGTAGATCAGCTTCGCCTCCGCGCCAATCTCGGCTTCCTGCGGTTGCTTGTCGTTCTCTTTATCCAGCCAGTAGCTCAGCGTAATGCCATCGTCTTCGCTGACGCTCTCGATATCTTCTGCCATAACCTCAATGGAGCTGTTCTTGGACGCTTCTGCGCGCGCCAGGATCAGCGTCTGGTCCCCGTTGGACTCCTCATGCACGTAGTACACGACGTTGAAGCCCAGCAGGTTCTTGGCCGCCTCGCCATAGGAGGTATCCGCCAGCTTATAGACGTCGCTGTCGCCGATGCGGATCTCATCGTCCCGCAGCGTGCTCGCGCCGTTGATGGACGTGTTGGCGGTCGCCGTGATCTGACCATAACCCTTGGTCACATCCAGCTTGTCGCTCAGCAGTGTCTTCTCCGTCACTTCGTAGGAAGCGTCGTTGCCGAAGCCAACCTGTTCCATGAGCTTTACCGTCAGGGAATTGAACACCATCTGTGCCACCATGCCACGCAGCACATCGTCATCCGCGCTCGCGTTGGCATTCTTATTGATGCCATTCTGCGAACCGATTACGATATAACCGGTGGGGAAACCGCCTCTGGACTCTGCCGCCGGCTCATACCCGGTCGCACGGACCAGCATGGTCATGGCTTCCGCGTAGCTGATGGTATCGTCGGGACGGAAGTTGCCCTCGTCGTCACCGATGACCATGCCCTGCTCGGTCGCCACATTGATATAACCGTTCGCCCAGTGATCGGATACCACATCGGGGAACTTGGTCTGCTTGTTGTTTGCCGCCGCTACGTCGCCCAGACCAACGGCCTCAACCGCGATCTTTGCAAACTCGGAGCGCTTGAGCGCCTCATCGGGGCGGAACAGCCCGGTGTCTTTGTCGCCAACCATGATGGACAGCGCACCCAGCGTCTCGATTGCTTCTTCATACGGAGAATCGACGACATCGCTCGGCAGCGCTGCGAATGCTGTCATCGCCATGGAGCAGGACATTGCGATTGCAGTGAAAGCTGCAGTCAGTTTTCTTGCCTTTTTCATAGGTTTGTGTTCCTCCTTTAGAATTTGTTTCCCGTTTGGGATATATGGGGTGTTTCGGTATGTCGGTTCGTGTGTGTCACAAGCACTCGTCTGTTCTTGTCGACTTGCCAGCCAATTTTGTTTGGGCAATGGTTCTTGCCGCATCACAGTGTTTCACCTCCTTATGGAAACAAAGCGTTTGCTCGGTATGTGACAACCGGGATTGTCCTGTGGCCTTCACACCAGCGCCGACCAATTATCGTCAACGTGTTATGTCAACCACAGGTACTATCATACACCATCCTCCCGCCGAATGCAACCCTAAATATCTGGGAACGCAGGCAGCACCAACCAGCTGGGGTTTTGGCCGCTCCAAACACCCCCTCCCCCCTGTTCGATTTGGGAGACACCCCATCGCCGCGGTGCGCTCTCGGTCACTCAGACAGGTCAGTGAGCAAAATTTTGGGTTGTCCCCGTATTGACATCTTGGCAGAAATGGGGGATAATAGTGGGCAGGAAGTATGCAGCAACAAACAGGAGGCAATCCCATGACCATAGAGGAATTCAAGCAATCGTGCCAGGGATGCAAGGTGGATGTGCTGGGCATTGGCATCAGCAACACGCCCCTCATCCGCTATCTTGCGGACCTTGGTGCACACGTGACGGCACATGACAAAAAAGAGCGGGATGCGCTCGGCCCCATCTGTGCCGAACTGGAGGCACTGGGGGTTTCCCTGTGCCTGGGCGAAGGCTATCTGGATGCGTTGGACGGCGAGATCATCTTTAAGACCCCCGGTATGCGGTTTGATCTGCCCCAGCTGGTCGCGGCGCGCGCGCGGGGCGCACACGTGACATCCGAAGTGGAGGTGTTTTTCGCGCTGTGTCCTGCGCCCATCATCGGCGTGACGGGCAGTGACGGCAAGACCACCACGACCACCCTGATTTATGAGATGCTGACTGCAGGCGGGCACCACTGTCACTTGGGCGGCAACATCGGGGACCCGCTGCTCTACCGTGTGGAGGACATCCGGCCCAGTGACTATGTGGTGCTGGAGCTGTCCAGCTTTCAGCTGCACACCATGCGGCAAAGCCCCCACATCGCGGTGGTGACCAACGTGTCCCCCAACCATCTGGATATGCACAAGTCCTATGAGGAATACAAGGAGGCCAAGGCAAACATCTTCCGCTACCAGACGGCAGCCGATGTATTGGTATACAACGAGGACAACGACGTCACCCGTGCCTATGCGGCAGAGGCCAACGGCAAGCGGGTTGGCTTCAGCCGGCGGGGCGAAGCCAGCGTATGTCTGCAAGGCGGCGCCATCTGTGTGAGTGGCAGACCCGTGTTGCGGACCGATGACATCAAGGTGCCCGGCATGCACAACGTGGAAAACTATATGGCCGCCATCGGCGCGGTATACGGGCTGGTGGATGAGGCGGTCTTTTCTCAGGTTGCCAAGTCCTTCGGCGGCGTGCCCCACCGGATTGAGCTGGTGCGGACGTTGGATGGCGTCCGATACTACAACAGCTCCATCGACTCCAGCCCCAATCGGACGGCCAACACCCTGCGCGTGTTCGATCGGCGCGTCATTTTGATCGCCGGGGGCAAAGATAAGGGTATTCCATACGACGATATGGGCAAGATAATCGCGGAGCACGTCAAAACCCTCCTTTTAATCGGCGCGACATCGGATAAGATCGAGGCCGCGCTCCGTGCGGAAACCGCGCGGACGGGCGCGGGCGCGGACGTGGACGTGCACCGCGCATCCACCTACCAAGAGGTGGTCGCACTGGCACGCAGCCTCGCCAAAGAGGGTGACATCGTGGTGCTGTCCCCCGCCAGCACCAGTTTTGATATGTTCAAAAACTTTGAAGAACGCGGGAATTTGTTTAAGGAGCTGGTGTGTGCGCTATGACAGACACGTTAAAACAGCTATCCGCCCTGGGCGGCATCTCGGGCTTTGAGCATACCATCCAGGAAGAGATGGAACCCCTCCTCGCCCCATACTGCGACGAAATCACACGGGATGGGCTGGGGAGCATCATCGGCATCCGGCGGTGCGGCAAGGAGAACGCACCCCGCGTACTTTTGGATGCCCACATGGACGGCATCGGCCTCCTGGTCACAGGGATAGATGACCGGGGGTTTCTCACCTTCACCAACATGGGCGGCGTGGATACGCGCATCCTGCCCGCCTGCGAGGTAACGGTACATGGGAAGGCGCCGCTGTACGGCGTCATCGGCGCCAAACCGCCCCACCTGCAGGCGCCGGGGGATGCGGACAAGGCCGCCAAGATGGAGGATATGGCCATCGACGTGGGGCTGCCTGCCGCGCGGGTGCGGGAGCTGGTGCGGGTGGGAGATATGGTCTCCTTCCGCAGCCCCGCGGGGTCTCTATGTGGGGACGTGCTGGCGGGCGAGTACATGGATGACCGCGCGGGCGTGGTTGCCATGTTGGAGTGCCTCAAACTGCTCCAAAACGTCCAATTGGACTGCGATGTGTATGCACTGATTGCAGTGCAGGAAGAAGTGGGGCTCCGCGGCGCCAAGACGGGCGCATACGCGGCCAATCCCGACTATGCCATCGTGGTGGACGTGGGGCACGGGGAGACGCCCGATGCCAGCGGGGACAACATCTTCCCCATCGGCAAGGGAACCGTCCTGACGGTGGGCCCCAACCTCCATCCGCGGCTGGTCGCGCTGGCAAAGGAGCTGGGGAGACGCTATGGCATCCCCTATCAGATTGAAGTGTGCGGCGGAGACACGGGCACGGATGCCTGGGAGGTACAGGTATCCCGGAGCGGCGTTCCAACACTGCTGCTCTCCATTCCCCTGCGGTACATGCACACCACGGTGGAAACGCTGTGCTATGACGACGTCCGGGCAACGGCGCGCATGATGAAAGAGCTGGTCTGCGCCCTGCCATTAGAAGAAGAAAGCGGGGTGACGGCATGTATCTAAAAGAACTGTGCAAGCTGCCCGGCGTTTCGGGCAATGAGGACGCGGTGCGGCGGTTCATCCTGTCCA
This sequence comes from uncultured Clostridia bacterium, assembly GCA_944393605.1. Lineage (GTDB taxonomy): Bacteria > Bacillota > Clostridia > UBA1381 > UBA9506 > CALYAO01. Next base: position 5,618 of record CALYAO010000047.1, on the reverse strand, counting down.
AACTGGCAGGCAAGTGCGACAGCTGCCACGTGGACCGGATGGGCAACGTGATCGCCTTTCGGCGGGGCAATGGGCAGAAAAAACTTCTGCTGGCAGCCCACATGGACGAGGTGGGCCTGATTGTTTCCTCCATCACGGAGGCTGGCTTCTTAAAATTCCAGACGGTGGGCGGCATCGATCCGCGCGTGCTGGTGTCCAAGCGGGTGACGGTTGGGCCAAAGGCCATTCCCGGTGTGATCGGATACAAGGCCGTGCATCTGCAGGACAAGGCAGAGCGGGAACAGAGCGTCCGTGCCAAATCGCTGTACATCGACATCGGCGCATCCTCCAAGACGGAGGCGGAAAGGCTGGTCTCCCCCGGGGACTACTGTGCGTTTGACAGCGAATTTGTGCTGTTTGGGGATGACCGCATCAAGGCCAAGGCGCTGGATGACCGCGCCGGATGCGCGTTGCTGCTAGACATCGTAGAAAACGGCAAATGCCCCTATGATCTCTACTGTGTGTTCACGGTGCAGGAGGAGGTGGGGCTCCGCGGCGCTACCGTCGCAGCCTATGACATCCGGCCCGACATCGCCATCGTGCTGGAGGCGACCACCTGCTCCGACGTGTACGGCACCGAGCCCAAGGACTATGCGACAGTGCTGGGCGGCGGCGTTGCCATTTCGCTGCTGGACCGCTCCACCTATTATGACAAGGATTTGGTGCGCTTCGTGCGGGCGCTTGCCGCGCGGCATAAGCTCCCCGTGCAGTACAAGCAGACCGCCATGGGGGGCAACGAAGGGGGCGCATACCAGCGCGCATGCACGGGGGCGCGGACGCTGGCGCTCAGCCTGCCCGCCCGGTATATTCACTCCCCCGCCAGCGTCATCAGCAAAAAGGACTATGACCATATGCACCGCTTGCTGTACCAGCTTTTGCAGGATATTGAGCAGACAGAAAGGATGGGATGACATGCTTGACACCTTAAAAAAACTGACTGGCTATGTCTCTCCCGCTGGCAACGAGGAGAACATCGCGGACTATATCAAGGCCGAACTCGGGGCCTATGTGGATGAGGTCACAACCGACCCGCTGGGCAACCTCATCGCGCACAAGAAGGGCGCGGGCAAGAAGTTGCTGTTTGCCGCACACATGGACGAAATTGGGCTCATGGTGACCTACATCGAGGAAAACGGCTTCCTGCGCGTATCCGCGCTGGGCGGCGTTTCGGCATATACGGCGCTGGGGCAGCGCGTGACGTTCAAAAATGGCACCATGGGCGTCGTTGGAACAGGGAGCAAGACCGACCCCAAGGACTGCAAACTTTCAGACCTGTTCGTGGATATCGGCGCATTTTCGCGGGAAGAGGCCGAACAGATGGTACAGATCGGCGACGTTGCCGGTTTTGTGGGCGATTTTTCCATTTTTGGGAACTGTGTGTGTTCCCGTTGTCTGGATGACCGGGCGGGGTGCGCGGTGCTGCTGGAGGCCGTCCGACAGGGGAAGGACAGTCCAAATGACTTGTACTTTGTGTTCACTGTCCAGGAGGAACTAGGCCTGCGGGGTGCAAAAACGGCAGCGTTTGGCGTCATGCCCGACTACGGCATTGCGCTGGATGTGACCCGGACGGGGGACACGCCTGACAGCAAACCCATGGCGGTATCTGTGGGCAAAGGGCCCGCCATCAAGGTGAAGGACCGCTCGGTGGTAGCGCATCCTTCCGTCAAAAATGCCATGGCAGACACGGCGGAGCGGCTAGGCATCCCCTACCAATGGGAGGTGCTGGAAAACGGCGGAACGGATACCGGTGCCATCCATTTAACCGGAGGGGGCATTCCATCCGGGTGCCTCTCCATCCCGACGCGGTATATCCACTCCCCCGCCGAACTCTGTGCCATCTCTGACCTGGAAAACAGCGTTAAACTCCTGGTTGGGCTTATGGAGCGGGCATGGTAGACACAACTCAAAAACAGCGGACAGTCTCCTGTCCGCTGTTTTTGTTTGGCACCTATGAGAATACTGCCAACCAAGCCGCGCCACCGCCTGTCATCCCCGCACGACAACGCATGAGCTCCCAACCTTCGGGCAGAGTCAGACAAGGTTTTTCCTATGGAATTGGCTTGCGCCGCAAACAGCGCAAAAAAAGAGGTCTCACCCTTGCAGGAAAAACCTCTTGTGCAAACATTGACTGCGAAGGCCGCTGTTACACTGCACTGGTGCACGCAAAAACCATCCGCGAAATGATCGCTTTGCGTATTTGTACGTTTTCAAATACCTCGTTTCATGGGATTATCCATTGTTTGTATTGCTTGCAAAACAACGCACTTGAATCGCGTTGGATCTTTCTTTTACAGATAGGATTACCCATCCATATTGTCCTCCCTATCAATTTGTTCCGGTTGCTCGGGGGATTCGGCATTTTCTTTCTCATCATAAACATCCTCAGCTGGTTGATCTGCGGTAGTTACACCATATTGCTCTATTGCATCCTCACCAGTTACAACACCTTCTTCCTGAACTTCCTCCGTTTGCTCGATCGGATAATCGGTACTTTCGACTATTTTAATCATGGTATCTTGCGCGAGCCCGTCTGTGCTGCTGATGGAATATGACATGTCGCCATCATTCCATACAGCCCCATAAAACACTTCATCAGAGCTTTTTAAGGTCGTATCAACGTTGTTGATCGTCACTGTTTCCAACGCATCATAAACAGTATAGTCACCACTGATATCTGCGTCCGTCTTTTCTGTCCGATATACAATTTCATCATTTTCGCTTAAATAGGATATTTGCACCAGGCTTCCAAACAATAAGCTGACGGTATCCAATTCATATCCTTCGGGCAGATACCCAGGAACCTTAAACGCATATCCCAACTGTTCGCGTATATCCGAAAAATTCTCCCCGTCAATGGATGGATTGATGGGGGAAGCAACCTGGTTATCTTCGCCTCCGGGTGATGATCCAACCGGATTTTCCTCGTTAGCCGGATGATTTTCTGATAACACAGGCGCATGATCTTCCGGTGCTTGAGTTTGGGGCGGGGTTGCGATATTTGGTTCCTCCGCTTGCGGCCTCTGTGTTTCTGCGGCGGGATGATCCATCCCATTCTGCGCTGCATTCTCAGCCGGCTTTTGATTTTCCACGCTATTGTTTTCTGGCAAAGCGTCACCTGCTGGCTGCGCAGGACTGACTGCCTCTGTAGGCTCGGGGACGGGTACTACATAACTTGGTGCATTGGTTACCGGCGACATTGTATCTGTCTCTACAAAATTCCTACTTACAGAAACAACCAGAAAACACAACAGCAAACAAGCTGCATAGCCAACACCATGCCGAAAATAAAACGTTTTTGGATATTTGGGGGTTGCTTTGACAGGAAGCCGATTTTTTGATGCATTCTCTATTATCTTTGTCTTTAATTCATCGGAAAGAACGATTTTGTCCATCGCTTCTTTATATTTTTTACTCAAAATCGTATTCCTCCTTCAACACTTCTTTTAACCTGCTTCTCGCCCTATGTAAAAGTGATCTGACAGTCGCCTCTCTTTTTCCGATCAGTTTTGAAATATCAGGCGTGGAATATCCTTCATAGTAATACATATAGATCACCATTCTGTATTTATCGGGCAATGACATCACAGCTGTTAGCACATTGGAACCTGTGTTGTAAGCGTCATAGGTTGCTGTTTCAGCCACCTCGTCCATAGAGCGCTTGTTCCTGTTCCAAATCAAATTCAGCTTGTTTTTGCAAGTGTTAACTGTTACTTTCATAATCCAGGATTTTTCATGTGCCTTATCATGAAAATCCGGATATTTTTCCATGATTTTCACAAATACATCCTGCACAACATCTTCAGCATCCGCCTTGTTTTTCAAATAGGTATATGACAGGCGAAGAACCATATCGCCATATTGATCCACGAGCTCGCTGATATGTTCTTGCGTCAATCGCAAAGCAGACACCTCCCATGCAGCTTTTGAACAAAGTATAAGCCGCAAAAAATCTGCGGCTTATACGGATACTCGCTTATTTCAAATTCTCAATGAGACGAATAACCTCTGATTCCTCCAATGCAACATCGGAAAGAATGCAATATGTAAATTCGCCGTCTACCCATACAGCGCCCGATATGTTATCATTGCCGCGCATGGTAACCGTCAAATCACCGATTTTCACTTCTTTGTTGATTGTATAGGTATTGTAGTCACCGCTGATATCCTCGCTGCCTTTTGCCATTCGGTATACGATCCTGTTATCACTGCTATCGGTATAGACAATTTGTAAAAAGTCACTGCCGGTCGAAGTGATTTCGCTTTGTGCAAAGCCTGCCGGCAGCACGGACGGAACGACAGGCTCAAAAGACAAGACCTCTTTCACATCGGCAAGACTTTCATATGGCACAAACGGATTCGGAATTTGTACAGCGTTTTCCTCTTCCGCAGCATCGATTTTTTTAAAATTCACAAATTGTCCCACCGCATGATAGGTATAATCCAAAAGCGAAAACATCTTTGCGGGAACAAAGGTCGTATCCTCAATGAGCTGCGGTGCAGCACCATAGCTCTGCGGAGCCGTCATGCCGATTGCGGTTTTGCTGACTCCTACATAATTGTCCAGGCCGATATATGCCATCACTTCCCAAGTCTCATCTCCAACGGTAACGGCTTGATTTTCGCCGTCCCAGCCTACGGTAAAGCCCATTTTTTCAGCAACCGCGCGAACGGGTACCATCACATTTCCATTTTCTTCAAAAATGTATTGCGAAAGGTTTGCACCGCTAAAATCAACAGCCTCATTGTTTACGGTAATTGTCTGTATACCTACCAAAACTTCCTCTGGCGCAGGCGCTGTTGCCATAGGCGCACCCTCTGCCGCAAACACAGCCGCGTTGCTCAGTACCATCGCCGATAAAATAACGCCTAATATCATCTTTTTATGCATCATTCTCATGCTCCTTTTATGGAATTGTTTTGTTCTTTTTGAGGTCCTCGCCTATAAAACAATTCAGAAAAGGGAAACGTTGCACGTTTATGAAAAATTTTTTGTTTTTCATAATCTTGGTATTATGCGCAGTATCATGATGAACTTCACGCATCTAGTTACAATTTATATTGTAACTGCTATGACAAGCGTTGTCAACATACCTTAACACAATGCTGGCAAAAGACACCCAACAATCACGGAAAGATGGTAGGGCATTCCGGTGCAATGACACTCCCCGCAAACACACAGTTGGATATCCTGGAGCGCATCAATGCAACAATACAATATAAGAATAAAAAGAAAGAGATGTCTTTCTTTTGCGAAGAAAAACATCTCTTTTAAAGTTCTTATTCAGTTGAGATTTTTTATGCTTGTTTATCACATTGGCACTACTTGCCGCACACAGTTGACCGCTTTTCCGTTAAACTGAGTACGCTAAAAAAACCGGAAAGAAAGGCTCTCGAATGTCGCGAAAGCTAAGCAGATTATCTCTTGGAGAACTGCGGCGCACGACGGGCTGCCTTGAGTCCGTATTTCAATCGTCTGAGCGATGATTTTCCTTGATATTCCGGGCTTTTTTGAGCCTCGGCCCCTCGGTTGTCCTATTCCTTAACCAAAAAACAGGCCACTTTTACGAGGGGACAGCTTG